>JBGAQA010000119.1:0-18182 GCA_044220955.1 Sandaracinaceae bacterium | reverse complement strand
TCGTCGCTTCGCTCCTCGCGAGGCACACCGCTCGTCGCGCGCGGCCGCCGGATCGTGCCCGAGGCCGTCGTCGATTTTGGGACAGCCTTTGAGTCGGGTCGGCCGGAGAGCGCGCGTCAACGCACGAGCGCCTCGAGCAGGCCCGGGACGTGCTGCGATTCCATCGACGCGTCGCACGCGCGGAGCGAGCCGTGATCGAGGACGGAGAGCGCCGCGCGCGCGTCGGAGGTCGCCGAGAACGTGCCCGCGATCGTGCGCACCACGAGCCCGCCGTCCAGCGCGTCGATCGTGGCGCGCGTCCGGCCGTCGTGGCCCACGACGTACGCGTGGCCGCCGAGCTCGTAGACCACCGCTGCGCCGGGGTGATCCGCGGCGCGGGTCCAGTCGAGCAGGGTCGTGCCGGTCTCGGTGTCGCCGAGCGCGAGCGTGGGCG
Source organism: Sandaracinaceae bacterium (assembly GCA_044220955.1). Classification (GTDB taxonomy): domain Bacteria; phylum Myxococcota_A; class Polyangia; order Polyangiales; family Sandaracinaceae; genus JBBSAT01. The sequence continues at coordinate 17,749 of JBGAQA010000119.1, read as the reverse complement.
CGACCGCGCCGCGATGCGCGATCAGCCAACCTCGCGGGGCCGAGAGCAGACCCACGACGCCCGCGGGCAAGCCTGCGATGGGCGCCGCGCTCCCGCTGGCGAGGTCGATCCGCGTCGCCGTTCCGTCCGCGCTCGCGTAGACGGCGGCGGCGCCGTCCTCGACGATCGAGACGTCGTGTCCGCTCGCGCCGTCGACGCGCACGAGCGACGCGAGCGATGGCCCGGAGAGGTCGATCACCTCGATGCGGTGGCCGCCGATGCCGCTCGTGCGCCGGTCGTACACCCGCATGGCGAGTCGATCCCCGACGAGGCTGGCTGCCTCGATCGCGCAGGGCGGCAGCTCGAGCGTGCGCTCGCTTCCGTCGTCGATCCCGATCACGCGTACGCGCGCGTCCTCGGCCACGACGACCCAGCGCGCGTCGGCGGCGACGAGGCCGCCGTACTCGGCGCTGCCGAGCTCGATCCTGCGGACACGCGCGCCGCTGGGCACCTCGCGGATCTCGACCGCGCGCCGACCGTGATCGATCCGCTCCAGCGCCACGCGCGAGGTGCCGCGGATGAAGCGGGCGCGCACGCCGACCGCGTCCAGCGCCGGCAGCGGCGCCTCGGCGCGGGTGTCGATCACACGGAGCGCGTAGCCGTCCTCCGTCTCGCTGCCGTGGGCCTCGAGGGGCGAGGTGCCGATCGCCACGTAGCGGCCGTCCTCGCTCACGTCGAGCACGGCGCCCACGCGGCCCGGGATCGGCACGGCGCCCGCGAACGTGCCGCCGCGGGCACCGAGGGACCAGCGCTCGGCCGTGCCGTCGATGCCGAAGAGCCACGCCTCGTCGCCCACGAGCAGGCCAGCCTCGGTGTGGAGCGTCGGTGCGAGCAGAAGCGAGCGCCCCGAGGCCGCATGGACGCGGGTGACGGGCGCGACCCAGAGGTGCCGACCCGCCGCGTCCACGTGGAGGCTCGTGGCGTACGCGCACGTCGGCGGCTCGGCCTCCGCTGCGGGCCCCAGCCGCGACACCGCGATGGCCCTCTCGGCCGCGGAGCAGGACGCCTCCACCATCCCCGAGGCGCGCATCGTCCGCAGGCGCAGCGTCACCGCGAACGCGTCCGAGTACGTCGCGCGCACGGCGTCCGCGCCGCTCGGCTCGAACGCCACGACCTCCGCACGGTAGCCGTGGTCACGGCCCCCCGGTCGCGTCCAGCGCAGGGCGTCGTCGGCCTCGATCACGCGCACGCTGCCGTCGCTCGCGCCGGCCAGCAGCGTCCCGCTCTCCGTGAACGCCAGCGTCGTCGCTCGCGCTTCGGTCATCGAGTCGATCGTCCGGCACTCGCCGTCGAGCATCATCGCGTGGATCACGGTCGGGGCCGAGCCCGTGATCGACACGGTGCGCTCGAGCGCTCCGGACGCGTCGAGCAGGTCCACGGTGGTGCCGTGCGAGATCGCGACGCTTCCGTCCGGCGCGAGCGCGAGCGCGTAGGCCTCGCCGGCGTGCTCGAAGGCGACCGTGGCCGTCGTGGTGTCGAGCACCGTCGTCTCCTCGTACGTCCCGACGGCGAGCCGACGCCCGTCGCGCGAGGCCACGAGGGCGTTCGCGGGGGACCCGAGCGCACGCGCCCAGATCAGCGAGAGGTCGCTCGTCCGGCGCACCTCCAGGACGCGGAGGTCGTCGGAGGAGTCGTAGCCAGTCGGCAAGAGCGGATCGAGGGTCCGTGTCATGGCGATCGCTTCCTGGCCGAGCCGCACGGCGTGCTGGATGGCGCCGGTCCCGTACGGGACGCAGGTGGGCGCGGCGCCCGGCGCCAGCCAGGCCGGATCGAGCCGCGCCGGCTGAGCTGCGGCGCCGCGAGCGAGCACCGAGGCGAGCCCGAGCACGAGCGCCGCGCCGCGTCTGGTGGCGTCCATCCATGTTCGCGTCATCCGAGCACCGGCCGATCGTCGAGCCTACGACGGGTGCGGACGCCTCTTCCTTGGACCGTGGCGCTCGCGCGCCCCGCGCGTAGGTATCGCTCGATGCGCGCACACGCCACCATGAGTCGCAAGATCGTCGTCGCTTCGGCGGGCATGTCCCTCGATGCGGCCTGGGCGGCCATGTGCGCCCGCCACATCCGGCACCTGCCGATCGTCGAGGCCGGGCGACTCGTCGGGATCCTCTCGGATCGCGACGTCCTGCTCCGTGCCACGCGGGACGACGACGAGCGCGTGATCGTCCCGGGGATCCCCGTCGCCGTCGCGATGACGCCAGCGCCCTACGTCTGCTCCCCGCACGCGAAGGTGTCCGAGATCGCGCGGGTCATGATCGAGCGCAAGATCGACGCGATGCCCGTGGTGGAGGGCGAGCGGCTCGTCGGGCTCGTCACGTCGACCGACCTGCTGGCGCTCCTGGTCGAGGACGACACCACTCAGCCGCTGCCCTTCGACTTCGATCTGGAGGAGGCACGCGCACAGGCCGTGGCCTGACGCCCGAACTCGCGCGGTCGAAAAAAAAAGATCCAAAGCCGCCGCGGCGCCTCCACCCACGGGACTGGAGGCCCGCTCATGGTCCGTATCGCGCTTGCTCTGTTCCTGGTCGTTTCGTGCGTCGCCGCGCCCCTGGCCGCCCAGGATGCGCCCCCCCGGGCCTCGTCGACGCCGCCGGCCGCGATCCGCAGCGCCTTCGACCGCACCTTCGCCATCGGCGCGTATGCGTCCGGATGGGCGGGCGCGTACGCGGCGGTGGGCGGCGGCGGGCGCATCCGCTGGGAGCCCTTCGAGCTGCTCGGCGTGGAGGTGTTCGGGGAGGGGCACTACGTGGACTGGCCGACGGGGGTCCGTCACGACCACCAGCTCGGGTTCGACCTGTACGTGCCCTTCGAGCTCGAGCCCTGGCTGCGCATCCGGCCCCTCTTCGGCTTCTGCGTGATCCTCTCGATGATCGAGCCGGGCGAGGCGACGACGCCGCGCGGCGACGACGTGCTCTTCGGCGTGCACGGAGGTGCGGGCATCGAGGCGTCGATCGAGACCTGGGGCTCGGTCTTCCTGGACGTCCAGGTCGCGGCGTACATGGGCCACGACCGCTCGCAGGGCGGCTGGAGCGGCGGCGTCGGCGGCGACTACGTGCCGCTCGGGAACGTGCAGGGCGTGCTCGGCGTGGCCGTGCACTTCGGGGACTGAGGGTCGTGCGCGCGCTCGCCCTCGTCTTCACGCTGCTGCTCGGCTGTGCGCGGGCCCCGGGCAACGGCCTGCCGACGAACGCGGAGCAGGCGTGTGCGAGCTGCCATTCCGATCACGGCGCGGCGTTCGAGTCCTCGGCGCACGCGCGCGCGAGCGAGTCGCCGGTCTTCCAGGCGCTTCTTCCGCGGGTCGGAGCGAGCTGGGGCGAGGCGGCGCGCGCGCGCTGCGTCGCCTGTCACGCGCCGGCGCACGGCGACGACGCGGCCATCACGTGCGTCTCGTGCCACGCCGCCGTGGGCAACCTCGGCGCGCGCGACGGGCGTCTCGTTCTGGACCTCGACGCGCCGCTGATGGGCCCCTTCGAGGGCGCGCGCGCGCCCCACACCACGCGCACCAGTGGCCTGCTCACCTCGAGCGAGCTCTGCGCGAGCTGTCACGAGGTGACGGGGCCGAGCCTCTTCGTCGAGCACACCGGGAGCGAGCACGCGAGCGCGGCCGTCGCGACGGGCTCGCCCGCGTGCGCGGCCTGCCACCTCCGGCGCCTCGAGGACGGTGCCGTCGCGCCCGGCGGGCCCGTGCGCGAGCGCCACGACCATGCGTTCGTCGGCTTCGACGCCTCGACGCTCGCGGCGGCTCTCGAGCTGCGCTTCGTCGACCATGCCCTCGAGCTCGAGAACGTCGGCGCCGGACACGCCGTCCCGACCGGCGTCGCGTTCCTGCGCGACGTCTGGGTCGATCTCGACGTCACGCACGCCGATGGAACGGTCGAGCACTTGCCGCGCGTGATCGAGCTCGGCGATCGCCCCATGCGCGGCGCGGCGCCCGTCGCGCTCCCGACCGAGGCCGACAGGATCGAGGAGCGACGCCTCGCGCCCTTCGAGGTCCGCCGCGTCGCGATCGCCGCCGACGCCGTGACCGCTTCGGCCACCTTGCACGCACGCGCGTACCGGCAGGACGCGCTCGACGCGCTGGAGATCTCGCCGCTGGCCGCGCCGCCGATCGAGGTGACGACCACTGGACATACGTACAGCGACACCCGATGATCGGCCCATGCCGCATCGGCTGCAGAACCCGCCCAATCGCTTCGAGCAGGTCCACGCGGAGTGGGACGGCGAGGATGTCGAGGGAGAGGCGCCGCTCGCGAAGCTCGAGGTGTACGAGGAGACGGCGCGCTCGATCGTCGCCGAGAACGAGAGCCCCGACCTGGGCTTTCGCTTCTCGATCAACCCGTACCGCGGCTGCTACCACGGCTGCGCGTACTGCTACGCGCGCCCGACGCACCCGTACCTCGGCTTCGGGGCGGGAACGGACTTCGAGCGCAAGATCGTGGTGAAGAAGAACGCCGTCGCGCTCCTTCGCGAGACGTTCGAGAAGAAGAGCTGGCAGGGCGAGGTGATCGCGCTCTCGGGCAACACCGACTGCTACCAGCCGCTCGAGGCGAAGTACGGCCTCACGCGCGGCCTGCTCGGGGTGATGGAGGAGTACCGGAGCCCGGTCGGGATCATCACGAAGAACGCGCTCGTGCGGCGCGACGTCGACGTGCTCGCGCGTCTGGCCGAGCGCGCGAGCGTGCGCGTCACGTTCTCGATCGCGTTCGCGGACGACGCGCTCGGCCGCGCCATGGAGCCCTGGGCGAGCCCCGTCTCGCGGCGCTTCGAGGCGATGAGGGCGCTCGCCGATGCGGGGATCGAGGTCGGGCTCTCGCTCGCTCCGGTGATCCCGGGCCTGAACGAGAGCTTCATCCCCGAGCTGCTCGAGCGCGGCAAGAACGCGGGCGCGCGCTACGCGTTCATCACGCTCGTGCGTCTCTCCGGCGAGGTCCTGCCGATCTTCCTCGAGCGGCTCGAGCGCGAGGTCCCGCTCCGCGCGGCGAAGGTGAAGAACGCGATCCGCGAGATGCGCGGCGGCGAGATGAACGACGTGCGCTTCGGTTCGCGCATGGTCGGCTCCGGCCCGCGCTGGAAGGCGATCGAGCAGCTCTTCCGCCTGCACGTGAAGCGGCTCGGGATGAACGCGCAAGAGGCGCTCGCGGATCGCGAGACGAGCTTCCGGCGGCCGGAGAAGCCGCGCCGGCAGCTCCCGCTGTTTTGATGCTATGCCGCTCCGGCGTGGCGCTGCCGGTCTTCTCCGCGTTCCGTTCGAGCACGCTCGCCGCGCGGCGGACCGAGACCGCCGAGCACGTCGTCTTCGGCGTAGCGTCGGACGACGCCATGCGGGGCGCCTTCCGGCGCGCGGGGCAGTTCGTGAAGATGCGCGTCCGCGCCGACGAGGGGGCCGAGCACGAGGGGATCTTCGCGATCGCGAGCGCGCCCTTCGAGCCCGCGCTCTCGTTCCTCGTCCGGACGAACAACCCGGCGGGCGGCGAGGCGGCCGATCGCATCGCCACGATGCCCCTCGGCACGCCGATCGAGGTGACGCTGCCGGCGGGAGAGGGCTTCGCGCTCGAGAGCGCCCGGGGACGCGACCTCGCGATGCTCGCGGTGGGCACGGCGCTCGCGCCGGTGCGGAGCGCGCTCGAGGTCGTGCTGAGGGATCGCAAGGCGTACGGCGCCCTCTCGCTCGACTACGGCCTGCGCTCACCCTCGCACCTGCCCTTCGCCGCCGACGTCGAGCGATGGAGATCGCTCGGGGTCGACGTGGCGCTGCACGTCGGGAGCGTGCGGCAGGACGGATCCTACGAGGGCGTCAGAGCGCCGGACGCGCTCTTCGACCGGCTCGGTCCGCACGCGGAGCGAACCGTGGTCCTCGCCGTCGGCCACGACGCGCTCGTGCGCGAGGTGCGCGCACGCCACGCCGGGCTCGTGCTCCACAACTACTAGCTGGTGTCGTGACCGTGGCGTTTCGATCCCGGCCAGCGTGGGGTGTGCTGGCCGCGTCGCGTGGCCGGTACCCCCGTTGCTTCGCTCCGTCGGACACGAACGGCGGTGTCCTCGGACGCTCAACAACGGGCGCACCGGCCCCGCGCCGCTACCGTTGATCCGCTGGGCGGCCCTTGATTGTCCGCGAGGCGCTCGCCCCTCGCCCTCGCGAAGCTGCGGAGCAGCTTCGTGGTCAGCACTGCGTCGCAGACGCCGCTGACACGACACCTAGGAAGCTGTCAGCCAGCCGAGGCGCGCCATCGCGCCGGGGGCGATCGCCTCGGCGGCGGCGCGCTCGCTCGCGCCATCCTGACCCTCGCGCTCGAGCACGAGCGCGTTCACGCCGTGCAGATCGGCCGTGCTCCACTCGGTGGCGAGCACGGCGTCGAGCGTGGTGCGTGCGTCCTCGATCCTGCCCGCGAGCAGGTAGGCCATCGCCAGCTTCACGCGCGTCTCGCCGTAGGGACGCGCCTCTGCGTTTCCCTCGGCGATGGTGATCATGCGGTCGACGTCGCCGGGCTCGAGGCGCAGCCAGTGGTCGATCGCGTGGCCGTACGCCGCCTCCGGGAAGAGCGCCATCTGGGCCTCGTAGCTCTGGCGAGCCGTCGTCACGAGCTCGCGCTCCTCGATCGTGTCGCCGCGCGCGCGCAGCACGCGTGCGGCGCCGTCGAGCGACTGTGGCGAGCTCGTGCGCGCCGCGACCGAGCGGAAGAGGTGCAGCGCCTCGTCGAGCTCGCCCCGCGCCTCGTGGACCTCCGCCCGCACCTCGTCCTGGTGGGGGTCGTCGGCGCTCGCCGACCGCGCGCGAGAGAGGACGGCCATTGCGTCGTCGAGCCTCCCGCGGTCGCGCTCGAGCATCGCGCGCGTCGTCAGCACCCACGCGAGCACGGCCCTCGTGCGCGCGTCAGGCCGCTCGGCTGCCGCCTGGGCCTCGTCCATCAGCGCGACGGCCTCGGAAAAGCGTCCCGTGTGCCACTCGAGCTGGGCCAGGAGCACGAGCGACTCCGCGTCCCGATGGGTGCGCTCGACCTGCTCCTGAAAGAGCGCGCGCGCCTCGTCGTAGCGCCCCCCGTAGTAGCGAGCGTCCGCGCGCATGGCGAGGATCTGCGCGCGGTCGGTCTGCGACACGATGCTCCCGCCGGCCGCCGCGTCGAGGTCGGCGTCGACCCGGTCGATCCGGTGCATCGCCGAGTTCAGGGCGGCGCGGGTGAGATAGGGACCGAAGCCGTTTCCGTCGCGGAACGCGCTCTCGAGCGCCAGGTCGGCCTCGCGCCAGTCGGCGTAGTCCCCGGTCAGCCGGGCGCGGTCCATGTAGTTGATCGCGACGAAGTTCCAGTCGAGCCAGCTGTGCCCCGCGCGCGCGCGGGCGCCGTAGGTCGCGATGTTGGCGTCGATGCGGCCGAGCGCGTCCGGCTGCGGCCCGCCCAGGGTGGTGGGCGGTGGGGCGGTCTCGGTGGCCGGCGCATGCGGCGGCGTCGAGCCCGCGCGCTCGAGCTGCGCGACGCCGTACGCGAGCAGCGCGGCGGCCGCGATCGCGAGCGAGAGCTGGGACGCGCGGCGCATCGAGCGGACGGACCTACCAGAAATCGGGCGCCGAAAAAGGAAGAGGCCACCGATCGCTCGGCGGCCTCTCCCAGGATCACGAGGTGACGCGCGATCAGTGCGGATCGGCGAAGTAGGGGAACGCCGTGTCGAATGCCACGTCGTTCGCCGGGGGGTTCAGCGGCAGGGCGCTGAACGAGCCGATGTTGCAGCGGCTGCCCGCGCAGGTCGCCGCGGAGCAGCCCGCCTGAGCGCCGCAGAGCGACGCCATCGGGATCGCCTCGCACGGGATCGGCGCACAGACGCCGGTCGTGGCCGAGGGACCCTGCCAGGTGCAGAGCGGGTTGGCGCCACACATGGTCTGCGTGGTGAGCGAGGCGCAGCTGAGCGGCAGACAGACGCCGCTGGTCGCGCTGGTGGGCACCCAGGCGCAGGTGGCGTCCGGCGTGCAGGTCCCCATCGTGGTGTGCGTCTGGCACGTCGGCGTGCCCGCGCAGGGCTCGAGGTTCAAGAGGAGCGCCGAGAGGATCGGATCGATCACCGCGTCGTCCAGCTCGCGACCGTTCGGGAAGCCCGACGGAGCCGTCGGATCGACGCGCAGGGTGTCCGGCAGGATCAGCGCGACGACCGGGGCGCCCGGGCCCGCGAGCGGCGAGCCGTCGATGTGCTGGACGCCGCAGACCGGCACGGGCGCCGCGGCGCCGATGTCGAACGTGTGCGTCACGTTGCAGGGCGTGAAGCCGGCGCCGACGAGGTCGTCGTCGAGCACCGAGTGCAGCGCGCCGACGGCGGTGAGCAGCTGGACGCCGGAGGCGAACGCGGCGTCGCCGGTCGGGTTGCTGTCGTTGTAGTTGTTCTTCTCCTGAGCGGCCATCGTGCCGAGGCCCGGGCCGATCAGCGCCGTCGCGACGGCCGGCACGCCCATGCGGTCGACGCGGACGTAGCCTGCCGGGTGCAGCGGGTGCGCCGGGTCGGTGTAGTCGACGGCGACCTCCGTCGGCGCGTCCGTGCGGAACGGCGTGCAGACGCCGCCGCCGAGCCAGCCGGCATGCGAGCAGTGCGTCGCGGCGTCGGCCGCGGAGGCGAGCGCGTGATAGATGCGGCAGCCGAGCGTGTTACCGCCGGTATCGCTCGCGGCGCCCGGCGTCCAGGCAGCCGCCGTGCACTGCGTCATGCAGTCCGCCATGTCGGTGTACTGCGCGTTGGCCGCGGTGCAGTTGGTGGTGACCTGCGTGCAGTAGCCCGCGCAGTCGAGCGTGACGTTCGTGTCCGGGCCCGCGAAGGCGTCGGTGCCCATGTCGGGCATCGCGCCCATGTCGACGCCCATGCCGGTGTCGCGCATGCCCATGTCGCCGCCGCCGCCGCCGGCGTCGGTGCCCGCGTCGGTGGTCGGGGCGGGATTGTTGCAGCCGACGGCCATCGTGCCGAGCGCTGCCGTGCAGAGGAGGAGTGTGATGTTCTTCATGTGCATCTCCTCAGGTCGCCGCCGGCAGGTAGCGGGCCGTGGAGCCCCAGACACGGAAGACCGTGCCCGTCGGCGGGAGCGCGCCCGTCGCGCGCGTGATCGCGCTCGTCGGGAACTCGAACACGATGACCGGCGTGTTGAGCCCGGCGAAGAAGTCCGCCGTGCCAGTGCTGACGATCGAGTGGAACTGCAGCGAGCCCATCGCGAGCGTCTGCTGGAAGCCCGCGAGGTCGAAGAAGAACGCGTCGTCGCGCAGGCCCGCGTACATGTGGATCGAGCCGCTGGTCAGCTCCGTCTCGACCGCGCCCGCGATGGGCGTCGCCGAGATGGCCGCCGCGCCCGGGGCGGACGCGAACTCGGCCTGGACCACGCAGGTCGCGGTCGAGCCCGTGCCGTTCGGCGCGAAGCGAACGTTGATCGTGTGCATGTCGGCGTGTGCGGCCTCGCAGTCCATCGCCGAGCCGCCCGAGGGCGTGAACTGGCCGCAGGGGTGCGTCGCGTCGGCGCCGGTGCACGCCACGAGCGTGCCCGTGCCGTCGTCGACCATGGCCGGGCAGATGCCGCCGTCGGACGTGATGTGGATCTGGTACACGACGTCCCGGTCGCACGGGACCGCCGTGAGCGCCGAGGGCGCGTTCGGGCCGTCGAAGGACATGGCGAGCACCGTCGTCTGCGCCGAGCCCGTTCCCCGCGTGAACGCGAAGACGTCCGCGATGTCGGACGCGCGGTCGTCGGTCGGGGCCCCGGTGGGCGTGCTGTGAACGCGAAGGGGCGGATCGTTGTGATCCGCGGCCTCTACGGGTGCGCCCTGCGAGGCCGCGAAGGCGATGGCGCCTCCGAGGACCAGCACCAGGGGCGCCCACAGTTTCGGGCGAAGTGCTTGCATTATTCTCTGTCCTCCCTCGAGGTGCGCACCCATTGCGCTCCTCTTCGAGCCCCGCCGGGCCGCCCTCCGGAGGCGAGCCGACCTGACCCGTGGCCGTATCCACTACGCGCCACCACCCACCGGAGATCGAGCGCCCCTGGAAAAAGGCGCGCACCCCCCGACGAGAACCCCCATGTTGGACGCGATCGGCGGCCGAGCGCAAGGGGGGGAGCGGCGGCGGCCCGCCGCCACCCCCGCCAGTCGCGGCCACGATCCCGCGAGAAACCCGGCCCACGCCGCCGGATCGGGCCGTGCTCCGCTCCGCCACCGGAGGAGACGATGCGACAGACGCTCCTGTTCCTGGGACTCGCGCTGCTCGCTCCCGCGAGCGGCTGCACGGCGCGTGAGCTCGCCTGGCTCCTGCCGCGGGCGAGCGTGGGGGTGGCGATCCGGACGCACGAGGGGCACCTGGGCGCGGCGGGGTTCGTGACCCTCTCCTCGCCGCTCGAGCGCCCGGCAGGCCGGCGGCGGCCCGCCGCCGAGCCGAGCGGGCGGCTCCGGCTGGCCTCGGCGAGCGCGCCCTGCTCGGTCGCGGAGGCGTGCCGGTGGGAGGCGCGTGCGCGGGCCGGGACGCTGGCCGAGCTCGCGGAGGACGAGTGGCTGGACGGGAGGGCGCCGTGAGCCTCGCGCGCGCGCTGGGCGCGTCGTTGCTCCTGCTCTCGTCGCTGGCGCCGTCCGCGGGAGCGCGCGCCCAGGAGGCCTCGGCCGCGGACGTGCGCGCGGCGCTTGCCGACCAGCACGACGAGCCCGACGTGCGCGACGTCGTCGCCGCCGTGCTGCGCCACAGCGACATCGATCCGTCGCGCGCGCAAGGCGCGATGGAGCGCGCGCGCCTCGCGGGCCTCTTGCCGATGGTGCGCGCGGGCCTGCGTCAGGGGACGGGCTACGACTTCCTCACGCGGCAGAGCGACACCACGGGGACCAGCAGCCTCACGGGCTCGCAGGATCTGGCCTTCATCGGGCAGCTGACCTTCCGGCTCGACCGGCTGCTCTATGCGCAGGACGAGCGCTCGCTCCTGCGCGAGAGCCGCGCGGCGGCGGAGCGGCGGCTCGAGCTCGTCGCCGAGATCGTGCGGCTCTACTTCGAGCGGCGGCGCCTGCTCGTCGAGATCACGCTGACCGGCGAGACCGACCTCGATCGCGAGGCGCGCATCGCGGAGATCGACGCGCTCTTCGAGGTGCTGAGCGGCGGGGAGATCGTGATGCCGACCCGCGGGGCGGCCGAGCCGGCCGAGGCTCAGGCCCTCTGATCGGCGCGCCAGCGCTGGACGCGCTCCCAGAAGAGCTCGGTGAACTTCTCCACCTCGTGCGCGGGGAAGAGCGCGGTCACCTTCTGGCGGACGGCGTCCTTCGCGTCCGGCGTCGCGAAGAACTCCCACGCGACCTCGTCGAGGTGCGGCAGGTGCCGCTGACAGAACTCCTCGAAGCGCTCCGTCTCGAAGCGCTGGTCGGCGATGCGCCCGTAGGCGGCCAGCTTCTCCTCGAAGCTCATGCCCTGCTGGGCGGCGATCGCGTAGTAGGGGTCCCAGTCGAGCGTACGGCGCATCTTGCGCTGGGTCGCCGCGCAGAAGACCGACCAGCGGATGTAGGCCTTCACGAGCCAGGGGAAGTGGTAGTGGAGCGAGGTCACCTGAGAGTCGGGGCAGGGGTTGGCGTAGTCGATCGGGTACCAGACGCCGTCCTTGCGCAGCGACTCGCAGCTGTTGAACTCCCAGCCGAAGAAGCTGTTGATCGTCAGCGTGATGCGGCGGAGGTGCTCCTCCTCTTCCTTGCTGATGAACTGCTTGGGCGCGTTGAGGCCGGGCGTCGTGTAGCGGTCGTGCAGCGGCGCGCTCGGATCGTAGAGGACCGTGTACGTCTGCGGGCCGAAGCCGATGCAGCGCACGAAGCGGTCGTAGTTCGCGACCGCGGCCTGCACGTGCATGACGGCCTTGCCGCTGTCCTCGTACGTCTTCCAGAGCTGCTTCTCGTCGTCGGCCTTCGTGACGGCGCGCCAGCCGCCGCCGTCGTAGGGCTTCATGAAGACGGGGTAGCCGAGCTTGGCGCCGATCTTGCCGAGGTCGAAGAGCTTGGCGTACTTGCCGAGCGTCGGCTTGAGGTCGGGGTTGCCGGGCTCGTACTCCTTGGGCGGCACCATCCACGTCTCCGGGATGGGCATGCCGAGCTCCATCATCGCGCAGTACGACGTGTGCTTCTCCATGGACTGCACGCTCCACGGGTTGTTGAACACGTAGAGGTCGTTCATGAGAACGCCCTTCTTTATCCACTCGCGGCTCGTGTGATACCAGTGCGTGAGCCGGTCGATCACGACGTCGTACTTCACGGGCTGACGCAGATCGAAGGGCTCGATCGAGACACGCTCGACCTGGAACCTGACCGAGTCGCCGTCGCCGCCGCCCCCGCCTATCGCCGTGAGCGGGATGCGCAGGTCGAGCTTGCGCATGAGGTGCTCGTAACAGAGCGGCCAGCAGATGTCGGCGCCGAGCGAGAGGCCGATGTTGCGAGTGACGTCACCCATGCGTGTTTCGTATCAGAAAACGCCCGCTACTCGTAGACCATCATGAGCGGCCCCGGGAAGAGCCAGCTCATCCCCTCGCGGAGTCGGTCGCGCCAGTTCTCCCAGTTGTGGCCGTCGCGGGCCTCGACGAACTTCACCTGCATGCCCGTCGCGTCGAGCAGCGGTACGAGCGAGCGGTTCTCGTAGATCAAGGACTCGTACACGCCGCAGCTCACGAACACGCGCTCGCTGATCGCGGCGGGCTTCTCGCGGAAGTTGTTCATGAACTCGACGACGCGATCGAAGAGCGGGCCGCGCCGGTTGCGGCGCCCGATGTCGGTGAACGCGAAGCTGCCCGACTGCAGGAGCAGGCGGCCGTAGAAGCCGGGGTAGCGGTAGGCCGCGCTGAGCGACGCGACGCCGCCGAAGCTCGCGCCCATCAGGCAGCGCGCCTGGGGCCGATCGAGGATGGGCAGCCGCCGCGTCAGGTCCGGGATCAGCTCCTCGGTGAGGAACTTCGCGTGGCGCTCGTCGTCCGCGTACTCGCGCAGCCGATCGTTCGAGTCCGTGAACACGACGATCATGTCCGGGACCTCGAGCCGGTGGATCAGGTTGTCGAGCACGTTCTTCATGCCCGCGTAGTTCAGGTAGTCCTTGCCGTCGTGCACGACGAGCAGCGGATAGAGCCGCGTCTTGCGGAAGCGCGCCGGGAGATAGACGTGCCCGTGCGTCTCGCGGCCGAGCGCGCGGCTGTTGAACTTCACCGCCTCGAGGCGCCCTTGGCGCGAGAGCGGATCGTGCCGCGTCCACTCGGGCACCGTGTAGCCCTCGCCGTAGACGACCGAGTTTGCTCCGAAGGGATCGCGGGCGCGGTACGGGTTGAGCGGATCCTCGATCCAGTGGCTCGCGCCCTGCCGGATGATCTCGAGCTTGTACTCGACGCGCGACTTCGGCGGGATGTCGAGCGAGAGGTACCAGAGGTCCGTGCTCGGGACGCGCGCGCAGATGTTGCTGGCCTCGAGGCCGTAGATCCAGTGGCGCACGTTCACGGCGTCCGCCTCGCCGCGGAACACGAACGTGCAGCTACCGCCCTCGATGAGGGGGAACCTGTGGCTCGCGAGGAACGCGCTGACCTTCTCGCCGTTCGGCGCGTTCGCCACGAGCTCTTCGATCGACAGACGCATCAGCCGCACACCTCGTTCAACGCAGCATCCCGTCCTCGAGCTCGGACGCCGAGAATTCCGTGCTCTCGGTGACGGGCGCGTCGGGCCAGCCGAGGCGCTCGACGGAACCGTCCCCGTGCAGGCGCAGGACCTTGTGCGGCCGCACGAACGCGAGCCCGTTGTAGGTGATGTGCGCGCAGGCCGGCAGCGCGAGCGCGAGCGCGGGACCGAAGCGCCGGGCGAAACGCGTGACGCGCTCACGGTCCTCGAGGCGAACCCGCTGCTCGGGTGCCGGTAGGGGCACGACGTCGGGGACGAGGCAGAGGCCGCGGTCCAGGATCTCGGCGGCCCCCGGGCCCTGCGGAGGGCTGTCGTGGAAGAGCACGACGCGCTCGCTGATGGCCATCGCGCCCGCGGACCACGCCAGCAGGGGCCGACCCTTGAGCAGCTCCTCCATGCCGAAGAGCTCGAGGCGGTTGAGCAGCGTGGCGACGTGTCCGCCTGCGATCGCGACCGCGGCGACCCCGTCGTCGAGGATCTTCGCGATGTCGTCGCGCTCGCGCCGGACCTCGTCGCGCTCGAGCGGGCGCCACTTCTCGTTCCACTCGCGCTTCTCGCGCGTGCACGTGGCGAGGTGGAACGCGTCGAGGTCGCGGATGGCCTGGATCGACGCGGTGCGCTCTTCCTCGAGCACGTCGGCCGGCGCCTTGCGCTGCTCGATCACGTGCGCGGCGTCGAGCTCGTGCTCGAGCCGGATCCGGTAGAAGTCCTGCTTGAGGCGCATCCGCTCTTGCCGGGCGCGATGTGCTTCACGCAGCTCCGTGTCCGCCTTCCACACGCGATCGGCGCGCTCGTAGAGGCGCAGGTTCACCGTCTGCTTGTGCAGGTGCTCGTGCAGATCCGCGTCGTCACTCTCGCGTTCCTGCCAGCCGGCGGTGATGGTGGCGATCTTGCCCTCGATGCCGACGGCCGCCGCGGCGGCGCCCAGCGTCGGGTCGAAGCGCTGCGGCCCGAGGAGCACGATCGGCGCGCTGGGCGGAGGCAGCCGCGAGCCACGGCTGCGGGACGGACGCGCGGCGACCCGCGCCGGCGGTCGGTCGGTCGGAGGCTTGTTGGGTCGGCTCTTCACTACGAGCTCGCGTGGGACGCGGCGGGCACCTTACTACAGCTTCGGGCGCTCGAAAGCCGCCGCGTGTAGCTTCGGCGCGTGCGACGCGACGTGCTGCGCGTGGGGATCGGCCGCCTCCTGCTGGAGATCGCGCTCGGCGTGCGGCTTGCCACTCTCGGGACGGAGGCGGAGCTCGATCTCGCGATCGGGCTCGCGCTCGCTGCGGCGCTTCTCGCGCACCTCGTCGCGCCTCGCTCGGTGCGGCGCTCGTTCGTCGCAGCGCACGTCGCGCTCGGCGCCGCTGCGCTCCCGGTGCACCTCGCGCCGGCCGCCTCGGGGCCGCTGCTCGCGATCGGGCTGGCCGTCGCCATCGAGCTCGTGACGGTGGATCTCGTACAGCGTCGTCGACTGCAGGAGCACTTCCGCACGCTGCGCGTTCCCTCGAGCGTCCTGGTCCGGCGGCTCGGCTCCGTGGTGATCGTGGCGGTGGCCGCCCGTGCCTGCCGACCCCTCATCACGCTCGGTGCGCGGCCGGAGGCGCTCGCGTCGGTCTTCGTCGTGCTGGGGACGCTCGCGCTGCTCACGGCCGGATTCGGTGCGGGCCCGGGGCGACCGGTGACGCGGCCGATCGACGCGGCGATCTTCGCGCTGCTCGCGTCGGCGCTCGCGGTCCCCTCCTGAAGCGATTCGTTCGGGGCCTCAGCGGGAGGGCTCGAGCCAGCGCGCGAGCTCCGGACCGATGACGCGCGGCGTGCTCCGGAGCGCGTCGAGGTCCTTCGCGCCGACCAGCGTCATCACCGCGCGCAGCTCGCGCTCGACACGGTCCAGGACGCGACCTGCCTCCGAGGCCCCCCCGCGCTCGTACGCCGCGAGGATCGGGCGGGCCATGCCGGCGGCCTGGGCGCCGAGCGCGATGGCGCGCGCGACGTCGAGACCCGTCGTGATTCCGCCCGTCGCGATCGGCGTCAGGCCCTCGCGCGCCACGAGCGCGACCGACGCGGCCGTCGGGATGCCCCAGTCCCAGAGCAGCTCGCCGAGCGCGCGCGCGTCCTCGTCGATCCCGGCCGCGCGGAGCGTCTCGACGCCGACCCAGGACGTCCCTCCCGCCCCCGACACGTCGACGACCCTCACGCCGACGTTGCGCAGGGCCCGCGCGACCGCGCCGCTCACGCCGCACCCGGTCTCCTTCGCGGCGACCGGGAACGGCAGCTCGCGTACGAGGCGCGCGAAGGTGTCGAGCCCGCCCTCGAAGTCGCGGTCGCCGCCCGGCTGGATGAGCTCCTGCGCGGGGTTCATGTGCAAGAAGAGCGCGTCCGCCTCCGCCTCGCGGACGAGCGCCTCGATCCGTGCGCTCGACTGATCGCGCGCTGCGATCACGCCGAGGTTGCCGATCACCAGCGTCGTCTTGGCGACGTCGCGCACGCGGAACGAAGGGCTGCTCTCGGGGCGCTTCTGCATCGCCCGCTGGCTGCCGAGCGCGAAGGCGAGGCCTCGCTCCTCGGCGAGCGCGGCGAGCGCCCGGTTGACCTCGCCGGCCCGCGGCGTGCCGCCCGTCATCGACGCGATCACGAGCGGCGCGCGCAGGCGCTTGCCGAACAGGCGCGTCCCGAGGTCGATCTTCGCGAGCGCCACCTCGGGGAGCGCGGCGTGCACGAGCGCGACCTCCTCGAAGAGCGTCGTCCGCGCGCGGAACGCGACGGCATCGGTCGCGGCCAGCGCGAGGTGCTCGTCCTTGCGACGGATGATGTCGTCGTCGGTCATCGCGCGAGGGCAGTGTCCCACGAATCGCTCGACTCGCCCCCGGGACCCCTTGACCGGTTTTCGCGAGCATCCCAACCTCGGCACGGAGATGGCGCAGGAAGCGAGCGCGCTGGATGCCGAGGCGGGGCGACGTCCGTCGATCGAGGGGGAGGCTCCTGCCGGCTGGCTCGACGAGGTGCGCACCGAGGTCGACGCGTACCTCGCGCGTTTCTTCGACGAGCGGCGCGCGCACGCCCGGCGCCTGCTCGGGCGCGGCGAGCGAGACTCGGTGCTGCTCGACGCGCTCGCGGAGCTGACCACGCGCGGCGGCAAGCGGCTCCGACCGGCCGTGCTCGTGGCGGCGCTCTCGGCCGTCCGGCCCTCGGGTAGCGTGCGGGACGTCCTCTCGGCGTGCGCGTCGCTCGAGCTGCTGCAGAGCTACCTCCTCATCCACGACGACTGGATGGACGGCGACCTGCACCGTCGCGGCGGTCCCTCCGTACACGCACGGCTTCGCGAGACCGAGGGCCAGAACGGCGACGCGCTGGCGATCCTCGCGGGCGATCTGGGCTCGGCGCTCGCGTGGGAGCTCATGCTCGACGCGGCCTGGTGCTCGCCGCGCGGGCACGAGGTGACGCAGACGTTCGCGCGCATCCACCAGGAGGTCGTGCTCGGTCAGGAGATGGACCTCGTGGGCTCGACCGACGTCTCGCGCATGCAGCGCCTCAAGACCGGAAGCTACACGGTCGCGGGCCCGCTGCGCCTCGGTGCCCTGCTCGGGGGCGCGAGCGAGCCGCAGCTGCGCGCGCTCGAGCGCTTCGGCAGCCCGCTCGGCGAGGCGTTCCAGATCCGGGACGATCTGCTCGGCACGTTCGGCGACGCGCGCGAGATGGGCAAGACGACCGGCGGCGATCTGCGCGTCGGCAAGCGGACGGCGCTCCTGCGTGAGCTCGAAGAGAGCGTCCCCGAGGGCGAGCGCGGGCCGGTCCTCCGCGTGCTGGGCCGGGCGGCCAGCGACGCGGAGATCGAGGCCGCGCGACGCGCTCTGATCACGACGGGCGTCCGCGCGCGCGTCGAGGCGCGTCTCGAGACCCTCCTCGACGACGCGTGTGCCGCGCTCGAGGGCGGCGTGCTCGCCGAGCCGGGCGTCTCGATGCTCGCCGAGCTCGCCGGCGCGCTGACTTTCCGGAGGAGCTGATCTTCCGCGAGGGCCTGGGCGGCCCTCGCCCCCCACCCGCCGAGCCGGCGGGGGGGGCCCCCAACCCGCCCCCCCGGGGCGTAGCGGCCCGCGAGGGCCCCCCCCCCT
>JBGAQA010000118.1:0-18198 GCA_044220955.1 Sandaracinaceae bacterium | reverse complement strand
CCGCGCTTGGTGATCGCGCCCAGGCTGATCTTGCCGCCGCTGGATTTTTGGCGCGGTACCAAACCCTCCCAGGCGGCGAATTGCTTGGCGCTGGCAAATTGGCTGAAGTCACCCACCTTGGCGATGTGCGCGGACGCGCCCAGCGGCCCGATACCCACGATACGCGCCGCGGCCCGGGCCCGGACCTCGCAGCGCGCCTGACCGCAGGCGAAGAGGACGCGGCGCCCGCCGGCCCGAGCGTAGGCGCGCGCGGCGGCGACGGGGGGCACCGCGAGCAGCAGCGAGGCGAGGACGAGGACGCGGCCCGACATGCGCGCGCATCGTATCCCGAAGGGGCCCGCGGGGCACGGCATGACGGTTCGACGGCCCCGGATGCGGAAACTTTGACCGTTCCGTCCTGCCGCCCGATCGTCACCCCCACGGAGGCGTGTCTCGTTTGGCCCGCAAGAACGCAGCATCGGCAGCCACTTTCGACGAGGACGAGCCCGTCCCCGCGGGCGACACCACGCTCGACGACTCGCCGCGCCGGCACGAGATCCTGGGGCTGATCGCCCTCTGTCTGACCGTCCTCTCGGCCCTCTCCATCGCGTCCTACGACGCGCGCGGCGGCGACGACTGGATCGGGGCGCTCGGCGTGTGGATCGCAGGCGTGCTCGCCTCGGCGTTCGGGATCGCGGCCTGGGTCGTCCCGATGGAGCTCGGGCTGCTCGCGGTGCGCCTCTTCGGCAAGCACGTGCGGCCGATCGGCGCCGGCCGGCTCGCGTCGGTGCTGGTCGTGGTGCTCGTCGGCTGCGCGATGCTTCATCTGGCGATGCCGGATCAGGCGGTCCTCGGCGGCCACCTGCCGGGTGGCGTGATCGGCGAGGTGCTCGGCGAGGTGCTCCGCGGGCTGCTCGGCCTGGTCGGCGCCTTCGTGGTCTGTACGACGGTGCTCCTCCTCACGATCGTTCTCCGCACGTCGCTCTCGATCGTCGGGACGTACAAGCGCCTCGTCGAGGTCGTGACGAACGGCGCGCGCAAGGCGATGACGTGGGCGCGCTCGCTCTTCGACGCCTTCCGCGAGGCGCGCGAGATCGAGCGCAAGGAGCGCGAGGAGGAGGCGGCGCGGAACCAGCCGCGGATCGTCACGAGCGCGGGCGAGGTCGTCGCAGCGCCGCCGGAGTCGATGGTCGACACGCGCGACACGCCCGTGGATCTGCCGCCCAGCGAGCCCGCCAAGCGCGCGAAGAAGAAGGAGGCGGCGCCCGCGGCCGCCCTCGACGCCGCGCCTGCGCCCACTCCCGTGCCCGAGCCCGCGGTCGACCTCGACGACGCCCCTGCCAAGCTCGGCCAGCCCGCGTCCGAGCCGCCGAAGGCGCGGGCCCCCAAGCCGAGCAAGGCGCCCGTGATCGTCGCGCCCGTGAAGAACGCCGAGCCCACCGTCGTGAAGATGGAGCCGCCGCCGCCGCCCAAGCGCGGCGAGTTCGTCCTGCCGCCGACGGGCCTGCTCGATCCGCCGCCGCCCGGCGAGCTGATCATCGACGCCAAGCTCCTGCGCGACAACGCCGAGAAGCTCGTGCAGAAGCTCGAGAGCTACGGCGTGAGGGGCCGTGTCGACGAGATCCACCCCGGTCCCGTCGTCACGATGTACGAGTTCGAGCCGGTCGCGGGCACCAAGATCTCGCGCATCCAGGCGCTCGGCAACGACCTCGCCATGGCGCTCGCCGCGCAGAAGGTCCGCATCGTCGCGCCGATCCCCGGCAAGGAGCGCGTCGGCTTCGAGCTGCCGAACAAGCACCGGCAGATGGTCTCGCTGCGAGAGATCCTCGAGAGCCCCGGCTGGGCCGAGAGCAACGCCGCGCTGCCCGTCGCGTTCGGCAAGGACATCGCCGGCAAGCCCGTGTACGGCGACCTCGCGAAGATGCCGCACCTGCTCGTCGCCGGCGCGACGGGCGCGGGCAAGAGCGTCGGCCTCAACGTGATGCTCACCTCGCTCCTGATGAAGCGCACGCCCGACGAGGTGCGCATGCTGATGATCGACCCGAAGGTGGTCGAGCTCGCGGTGTTCGACGCGATCCCGCACATGCTGCTGCCGGTCGTCACCGACATGAAGAAGGCCTCGCTCGCGCTCCGCTGGGCCGTCGACGAGATGGAGCGCCGCTACCAGATGTTCGCGGAGGCGGGCGCGCGCAACATCATCACGTACAACGAGCGCGTCGAGAAGGTGCTCGCGGGCGAGCTCGCGGTCGAGAAGCTCACGCCGAAGAAGGCGGGCAAGCAGATCGCGCGCGGCGTCGACGGCGAGGACGTCTTGTTGAATCCGTCGGACGACGAGGCGCCCGATGCGCTCCCGATGCCGACGAAGCTTCCCTACATCGTGGTCGTCGTGGACGAGTTCGCGGATCTGATGATGGTCGCGGCCAAGGACGTGGAGGCGGCGATCGCGCGCCTCGCGCAGAAGGCGCGCGCGGCGGGCATCCACGTGATCCTCGCCACGCAGCGCCCGAGCGTCGACGTCATCACAGGCATGATCAAGGCGAACTTCCCGGCGCGCATCGCCTTCAAGGTGAGCCAGCGCCAGGACAGCCAGACGATCATCAACCAGAACGGCGCCGAGCAGCTCCTCGGCGCGGGCGACATGCTCATGCTGCCGCCGGGCGCGAGCGACCTCAAGCGCGTGCACTCGGCCTACATCGGCGAGCACGAGGTCCAGGTGATCACCGACCACCTGCGCACGCAGGGCAAGCCGATCTACGACGAGCGCATCGTCGCTCCGCGCGACGACGAAGAGGGCGAGGGCGAGGGCGCGGGCGGCGGCGCGGCGAGCGACGACCCGCTCTACGACAAGGCCGTCGCGGCGGTGGTCACGGCCGGCTACTGCTCCATCTCGCACCTGCAGCGCCAGCTCGGCGTCGGCTACAACAAGGCCGCCAAGCTCGTCGAGCAGATGGAGAAGGAGGGCGTCGTCGGCCCGAGCAGCGCCAAGGCGGGCGGCCGCCGCGAGGTCCTCGTCAGCGCCCTCTGATCGGGGTCACTCCACACCCTCGCAAGTACTCGATCGGACACCGTTCCTGCGGGTAGGTGCGCGTTTCATCTCCGCGATCCGGATCCTCGGTGCCGAGGTGCGCGCGAGGCCGCGTGGATGGACCCGATCTCCCGCGGGTGCCCGTCGACATCGACGGCGTCTGCTTCGGCGTCTCGCGACCGCGCTCGCGCCCGCCGCTGCCCGCGGATCGGGCGTATCGTTCGGCGGACGTGAGCATCCAGCTCGGAGCGTTCCGGCTCGGCGATCGCATCGGACACGGCGGCATGGCCGACGTCTGGGCCGCCGTGCACGTCGACACGGGCGTCGAGGTGGCCGTCAAGCTGATCCGCCGCGACCCGGACGCGGCCGCCTTTCGCGCCGACGCGCTGCGCAACGAGGTCCGCGCGCTGGCGCGCCTCGACC
The DNA here is from genome assembly GCA_044220955.1 of Sandaracinaceae bacterium. Taxonomy (GTDB): domain Bacteria; phylum Myxococcota_A; class Polyangia; order Polyangiales; family Sandaracinaceae; genus JBBSAT01. Next base: position 14,771 of record JBGAQA010000118.1, on the reverse strand, counting down.
ACGAGGCGATCGTCCCCGTCCTCGATCAGGGTGAGGTCTCCGCCGAGACCGCGCTGGCGAGCGACGGGCAGCTCGTCGCCGACACGCCCTACTTCGTCATGCTGCGGACCAACGGCGGCACGCTCGACGACGCCCCGCTGCCCACGTCCTTCGACGCGCTGCGCGCGGTCCTCGTCCGCGTCCTTCGCGCCCTCGCGCACGCCCACGCCCGCGGCGTGCTCCACCGCGACGTGAAGCCGAGCAACGTGCTCCTCCACGACAACGCCGGAGGCTCCCGCGCCCTGCTCCTGAGCGACTTCGGCATCGCGCACGCGCTCCGCTCCGGCGACCGCGACGGACCGCCGCGCGCCGGGACACCCGCGTACATGGCGCCCGAGCAGATCGCCGGGCTGGTGCGCGACGAGGGCGCGCCGACCGACCTCTACTCCGTCGGCTGTCTCGTCCACCGGCTCGTCTCCGGCTCGCCTCCCTTCTCCGGTGCGGTCGACGAGATCCGGCGCGCCCACGTGCTCGCGCCTCTTCCCGCGCTCGCCGCGCCCTGGCCGATGCCGCGCGCGCTCGCCGAGTGGACCGCGACGCTGCTCGCCAAGCGGCCCTCGCAGCGCTTCCCCGGAGCTGCGGCGGCGCTCGCCGCCCTCTACTCGATCGACGCGAGCGACACGCTCGCACCCTCGGCCGCGCGCCGCCAGGCCCCGCGCGCCGCGTCCACCGAGCAGCCGACGGTGGCCTCGGAGGCGATGACGCTCGCGCCCGCGCCGGGCCTCGACGCCGGCGCTCGACGTCCCTCCCTCTGGCCGCGGGCCAAGGTGTCGCCGACCTGGCGCGCCTTCACGGCGCCTCGCGCCTCGCAGCGGCTCGTCGGCGCCGGCCTCGGGCTCTACGGGCTGCGCCCCGTGCCGCTCGCCAACCGCGATCACGAGCGTGACCGCCTCTGGGAGAGCCTGGTCGACGTGGTGCAGCACGAGCGCGCGCGCGTCGTGGTGCTCCGTGGCCCGGCGGGCCTCGGCAAGACGCGGCTGGCCGAGTGGCTGATCGAGACTGCCGAGGAGCTCGGCGCCGCATCGACGCTCTCCGCGACGCACGGGCCCTCGGGCGGCCCGCTCGACGGGATCCCCGCGATGCTCCACCGCCGCGTCCGCGCCGCGGGGCTCTCGGGTGAGGCCCTGCTCGCGCGCACCGCGCACTTCGTCCACGAGCTCGGGGGGCCGGGCGACGAGCGGGAGGACGCCGAGGACCTCGCCGCGATCCTCGAGGACCGCCACGATCGCTTCGAGGGCCCGCGCGAGCGGCACGCCGCGATCCGGCGCGTGCTGGTGCGGCTCGCGGCGCGCACGCCGCTGGTCGTGGTGCTCGACGACGCGGTGCTCGGCCAGGCCACGCTCGCGTTCGTCGAGGCGCTCGCTGCGGGTCCCGAGCGACTGGCCACCCTCTTCGTCCTCACGGCGCGAGACGAAGATCTCGCCGAGCGTCCCGAGGCCGCAGCGAGCCTCGCGCGGATCGCCGCGAGCCCGCTCGCGACGGAGCTCCGCGTCGAGCTCCTCGGCACCGAGGCCCACGGCGAGCTCGTCGAGGAGCTGCTCGGTCTCGAGACGGACGTGGCGCGCGAGGTCCGCGAGCGCACGCTCGGCAATCCGCTCTTCGCCGTGCAGCTCGTCGGAGACTGGGTGCAGCGGCGCGTGCTCGTGCCCGGCCCGCAGGGGTTTCGCCGCCGCGACGGGGCGAGCGCCGAGATCCCGGACGACATCCACGGCGTCTGGCGTGCGCGCGTGGATCGAGCGCTCGCGCAGCTCGGAGGGGACGCTTCGCCTGCGCGAGGCGCGCTCGAGCTGGCGGCGGCGCTGGGCACGCGCGTCGAGCGGTCGGAGTGGGCGGCGGCGTGCGCGGCGAGCGGGCTCCCCGTCCCGGACGCGCTGCTCGACGCGCTCGCCGGAGCGGGCCTGGTGCGAGCCGGAGGGACGAGCGTCCTGTTCGTGCACAACATGCTGCGCGAGAGCGTCGAGCGAGCGGCCGCGGAGGCGGGCCGGCTGCGAGAGCATCACCGCGCGCTCGCGAAGTTCCTCGAAGAGCGCGGGGCCGACCCGGAGCGTGTCGCGCACCACCACCTCGCGGCCGGCGCGCTCCCGGAGGCGCTGCCGGCGTTGCTCGCTGCGGCCACGCGCGCGCTCGAGATCGGCGACGCGATGCACGTGCGCCGGCTCACCGACCTGCACCGCACGACGCTCGATCGACTGGGGGCCGACGCCTCCGACGCAGGGCGCGCGCGCGGCGAGCTCTTCGCCGCCGAGGCGCTCGTGCTCGGCGGTCTCCTCGACGACGCGGAGCGCGTCGTGGGCGCGCTCGACACGTACGGGGTCGTGGAGCTGAAGCGGCGCTGGCTGCTCGGGCTCATCGCGCAGAAGCGTGGCAACGCTGCGGGCGCCCTCGCGTCGTTCGATGCCGCGCGCGGCCTCGCCACGGCGCTCGGGGACCGAGTCCACTACGCGCGCTGCCTCTACGGCGCCGCGGAGTGCGAGAAGCTGCTCGGCCACCTCGACGAGGCGCGCTCGCACTACGAGCAGGCCGGAGCGATCTTCGGCGAGCTCGGCCAGCTCGCGTTCGAGGCGCGCGTGCTCACCGGCCTCTCCGACGTGGAGGGGCGCCGCGGCCGCCTCGATCGCGCGCTCGAGCTCGCCGAGCGCTCGCGTGGCTTGCTCGAGCGTCTCGGCGCGCGCAGTGGGGTCGCCATCGCGCTCAACGGAACGGGCGATCTCCTTCGCAAGCTCGGCCGCCTCGACGAGGCCGAGGCGAGCTACCGCGAGGCGCTCCGTATCTTGACGGACCTCGCCACGCGCGAGGGCGCGTTCGTGCGACTCAACCTCGGCCTGGTGGCGCTCGCGCGCGGTGACCTCGCCGGCGCCGACGTCCTGCTCGAAGAGGTGGAGACCGAGATGCGCGTCGCCGGCCGGCAGGCCTACGTCCAGATGGTGCGCGCGATGCGCCTCGCCAGCGCCGCGGCGGCGGGCGCGTGGCTGCGCTTCGACGCCTGCGCGGACGACGCCGAGCGGACGGTGCTCGAGGGCGGCGTCGTCGACCCGGACCTCGCGTCCGCCCTCGACCGCGCCGCCGACGAGGCGCTCGCCCGTGGCGAGAGGGAACGGGCACGCCGTGTCGCCGCGATCGCTGCCACGCAGTGGTCGCGCCTCGGGTACGAGGCGGCGGCTGCACGGGCGGCCGCGCGGGGCACCGGCTGATCGCTCATCCCCTCGGGCGGTACGCCTCGTAGAGCGCGTCGCGCCACGCGATCAGATCCGCGTACTCCTTCGCGAGCGCGGGGTCGGTGAAGCCGCGCCGGCTCGCCCTGCCGAGCTTGAGCCCGAACGCGGGCGGCGTGACGAACGCGAGGATCTGCGCCGCCGCGATGTCCGCGAACGAGAACGCGGCGAGGATCGTCCTCGGCGCCGTGGTCGAGGGGGACTTCGCGAGGGCGTCGCGCAGCTCGTCGAGCGCCGCGCGCAGTGCTCGCAGGTGCTCCTGCACCGACGCCGCGTCCGCGCCGTACTTGCTCAGCGTGCGCCGCACGCCCATGCCGCCGATCCCGGACGCGACGGGCCCGAGCGCGCGCATCCCGCGCGGCACGAGCTCCTTCAGCGCCTCGGGATCCTCCAGTGTCCGTCGCAGCGAGAGCACCCGTCCGGCGGCGAGTGCCCGCTCGCTCACGTCGATCCAGTGCTCGATCGCCGCCTCGTGCTCCTTCGGGAAGAGCGAGGGCCCCTCGCCGCGCGTGTCGGCGAAGCGCGCGATCTTCGCCGAGTCGTCGTACACCGTCCCGCGCTCGTCGGTCATCACGGGCACGGTCACGTTCCCGCGCCAGCGCCCCGTCCTCATGCGTAGCGCGGGCTCGCCGAGCAGCGGCTGGTAGTGCCGGAACCGGTAGGGGACCTTGCGCGCATCGAGGGCCCACTTCGCCTTCTCGGACCAGGGCGAGTACGGCAGACCGAGCAGCTCGTTCATCGGGACTGCCTAGCAGTCGCGGGCGTAGAGGCGAGTCGCTTTTGCGACTGCGCCGCTCGCGTTAGAGTCGCGCCGCCATGCGCAACCTCGCTCTCGCCTCGCTCTTCTGTCTCGCGCTCGTCCCCGGTTGCGGAGGCGGCGGGCAGTGGGGCTACGCCCACGAGTACAGCCCCGTCTCCGGCGAGGACGAGTACCTCCGCCGGGCGCTGGACACGAGCTACGAGGAGGTGCGCCGCGCGCGCCTCGAGGACCAGACCTTCATCGGCTGGTTCGGCGTCGTCACCGAGGAGCCGGTCACGGAGGGCGGCGTCACGCGGCTCTCGCTCTCGCTGCGCGCGCACCAGGACCGCCACCTCTGCTCGACCAGCAGCAGCGACTCGTGCCGCGTCACCGTCTCGGAGCGCGAGATCGGCCACTTCACCGCGCTCGTGCACCTGCGCCCCGAGGACGCCGCCGAGGGCACGATGCGCATGAACATCGGCTCGCTCGTGCGCGTGTACGGCCGCTCCACCGGCAACGACGCGAGCGACTTCCCGATCATCGAGGCCGAGTGGTACCGCCACTGGCCGGCGCACTACTACGTCACGACCGCCGCGGCCTCGAGCATGCGGCGGTGACCAGCGACTTCGGCGCGCGCACCACGCGGGCCGCCAGCTTCCTCCCACGACGGCTCCTCGGCTCCATCTGGCGCCAGAAGTCGCGCTCGGTCCGATGTCCCGACGCCCCGCGCCTCGACGGCAAGCTCGCGCTCGTCACCGGAGGCAACGCGGGCATCGGCGTCGAGATCGCCCGCGGGCTCGCGCGTCGCGGGGCCGAGGTCGTGATCGCCGCGCGCAACGCCGCGACGGCCGGCGCGGCGCGAGACGCGATCACGAAGGAGACGGGCGCCGAGGTCCACGTCGTGCCGCTCGACCTCTCGGACCTCGCGTCGGTCGCTTCGGCGACGGACGCTCTCGGGAAGCTGCTCGGCGATCGCCGGATCGACGTGCTCGTGGCGAACGCCGGCCTATGGCCGCAGCGGCACGCGCTCTCCGCGCAGGGCCACGAGATCGCGTTCGCGACGAACACGCTCGGCCACCACGCGCTCGTGCGGCGCCTCCTCGATCGCGGCTCGCTCCGCACGGCGAGCCGGGTCGTCGTCGTGACGGGCGACATCTACGTGCGCGCGCGCGAGTGCACGTCCGACTTCCGCTACGAGGGACGCCGCGGCGGCGCGATGGCCTACTCGCGCAGCAAGCTCGGCAACCTCTGGTTCGCCTTCGAGCTCCAGCGCCGGCACCCGGACCTCGAGGTCTGCGCGGTACACCCGGGCGTGATCGCCAGCGGCCTCGGCGGGCAGGAGCGGCCCTCGTTCGTCGTCGCGACCATCATGCTCGACTGCGTGGGCGGCGCGCAGGCGCCGCTCTGGTGCGCGACGCAGCCGATCGAGAAGGGCGCCTACTACCACAACACGCTCGGGAGGATGGTGCTGCCTGACGCGGATCCCGCGGCAGACGCCGAGGCCGCGCGGGCTCTCTATGCGCGGCTCGAAGAGCTGAGCGGCCGACCCTCACCCTAGCCCTCTCCCACGAAGTGGGAGAGGGAACCGAGCTCGAAGCCCTCTCCAAATTCGATATCCTGCGCCGACGATCGCGAAGAACTTCGAGCAGCTCGAGCGGAGCGAGGGTGTGGTCTACGGGGCCTCGGGCGGCATCTGGGTCATGATCCTCGTCGGCAAGCCGACCGCTGCCGACATGCTGCTCGCGCGGCCCGCGCTCACCGCGATGGCGCGCCGCGAGCCGAAGGGCTTCCCGACCCTGACCTGGGTCACGCTCGCCGCGGGCCTGAGCATGGACGCCGACGCACGCGAGGCCGCCGCCGACGTCACCAACGACTTCACCAAGCAGATCCTCGCGCAGGCGACGATCATCGAGGGCGCCGGCTTCCAGGCCGCGACCGTCCGCGCGATCGTCACGGGCTTCGACGCGATGTCGCGCAGCGCGGCGCCGAAGAAGACGTTCGCCGACGCGGGGGACGCCGTCGACTGGAGCGCCGTCCGCCGCCCGGCCGGCGGCGACACCACTCCTGCGGCCGACCTGGTCGGCCCGGTGACGCTCGCCCGCGCGCCGCTCGCGCCGCGCGCCGCTTGACGGAATGGAGAAGGGCGCAGCGTCACCGCCGCGCCCTTCTTCGAACCGCTCCGCTCCGCCGATCAGGCCCGGTACATCGTGATGACGCAGGCGCCGCCGAGGCCGAGGTTGTGCTGGAGCGCGACCTTGGCGCCCTTCACCTGGCGATCGCCCGCCGTGCCGCGGAGCTGCCAGACGAGCTCGGTGCACTGCGCGAGGCCCGTGGCGCCGAGGGGGTGGCCCTTGCTGAGCAGACCGCCGCTCGGGTTCGTGACCCACTTGCCGCCGAAGGTGTTGTCGCCGTCCCAGATCATCTTCTCGGCCTCGCCCTCCTTGGCCATGCCGAGCGCCTCGTAGGTGAGCACCTCGTTCGCCGTGAAGCAGTCGTGCAGCTCGACGACCTGCACGTCCTTCGGGCCGAGGCCGGCCTTCTCGTACACCTGGTCGGCGCACTTCTTCGCCATGTCGTAGCCGACCATCTTGATCATCGACTTCTCGTCGAACGTCGACGGGTAGTCCGTCGTCATCGCCTGCGCCGCGATCCAGACGGGGTTCTGGATGCCCTTCTTCTTGGCGAAGTCGTCGCTGCACACGATGGCCGCCGCGGCGCCGCACGTCGGCGGGCAGCACTGGTAGCGCGTGAGCGGATCGAAGACCTCGGGCGAGGCGAGGATCTCGTCGACCGAGTAGGTCTCCTGGAAGAGCGCGAAGGGGTTCTTCGCCGCGTGCTTGCGCGCCTTCTCGGCGACCTTCGCGAAGGTCTCGCGCTTGGTGCCGTACTTCCAGCGGTACTCGCGGCCCGCGCCGCCGAACATCTGCGCGGCGCCTGGCGCGCCCGTCACGCCCTGCACCTCGTTCATCACGTTCGCGTGCTTGTCGAGCGGGTTGGTGCGGTCGTTCCACTGCGCCTCGAGCGCGCCCTTCTTCATCTGCTCGAAGCCGACGGCGAGCGCGCACTCGACGATGCCACCCTCGACCATCTGCCGCGCGAGCATGAGCGCGCTCGAGCCCGTCGAGCAGTTGTTGTTCACGTTGTAGACGGGGATGCCCGTCAGGCCCACGTCGTACACCGCGCGCTGTCCGCACGTGGAGTCGCCGTACACGTAGCCGGCGACCGCCTGCTCGATGTCGGTGAACTCGACGCCCGCGTCCTTCATGGCGTTCCGGATCGCGTTGGCCGCCATCACGTTGTACTCGTCGCTCGCGCCGGGCTTCTGGAACTTCACCATGCCCACGCCGATCACGTTGACTCTACGACCCATGGCTATCCTCCGTTCGCTGCATCCTCTAGCCCGAGGACGTAGCCGAGGGCCACGTCCACCTTCGCTTGCACGTCGGTCGAGACGCGGCCGAGCCGCTTCTCGAGATCGTCCTTGGGAATCGCGAACGTGTGGGTGCCCACCGCGACCGAGGGGTGGGGCAGCCCCGTTCCACGCGTCCCCACGAGCACGTTGCCCGGGAGCTCCTGCCGCCGGAGGTTCGTCGTGAACGGCGTCACGAGGACCGTGTCGATGGCGCTCTGGTTGATGCGATCTCGCTGCACCACGAGGACCGGTCGCGGATAGCCCGCGGCCGATCCGCGCGGCGGCGGGAGGTTCGCCCACCAGATCTCGCCGCGCTCGAGGTCGCGTCGGGTCATCGCCGCCGCTCGCTCTTCGAGAGGAGCTTGGCGGCGCGCCGCGAGCCGCTCCGTACGAACGCGCTCGTGTCGTCGTCGGGATCGCCGTAGCGCGACGAGCGAGCGGGCTCGCCGTACGCGTCGTCGTACGCGCGGGTGACCCACGCGTCGTCGGCGCGCTTCGCGTACGCGTCCAGCGCACGCGCGTAGAGCTCGCTGCGCGAGACGCCGAGCCGCTTGGCCTGGGCGTCTGCGCGCTCGAAGATCGGATCCGGGATCGACACTGCCGTCTTCATGCTCCGAGTATGACCGAGGTTATACCCACCCTCAACCGAGCTTGCCGAGGAACGCGAGGCGCGGAGCGAGGTGCGCGTCACCATCGACCCGGATCTTGCCGTGCTGGTAGAAGCTCTGCAGCTGCCCGTTCGAGGTGGCCAGCGCCGCCAGATCCGAGTCGCTGATCGTCAGCGTGATGTCGGCCTTGTCGGCCTTGCCGCTCTTGACCGAGCCGCCGCCGTTCTTCAGGTCGATGGTCCAGACGCCGTCGGGGTCCTTCACGCGGAGCTCGACGATGGCGCCGACCTCCTTCGCGAGGCCCGCGTTCTCGGCGATGCGCTTGCCGATCTTCTCGACGATCGCCGTCGCCTTCGCCGGCCCGCTCGACGCCGCCGGAGCCGATGCCGCCGCCGCCGGAGCCGCGGCCGGAGCGCCACCCCCGCCCGTGCGCGCCTTGATGGCCGCGAGCACGTCGTTCGGGTCGACCTTCTTGAGCACCGGCGCGAGCTTCTGCGACGCCATCACGTTGCCGGTGATCTTCAGCTTGCCGGTCGTGAAGAGCTTCATCGCGTCGGCCTTGCCGGCGACCATGTCCATGAAGTCCGCGTCGCTGATCTCGAACGTGCACTCGGCCGGGACCGACTCACCCTGCGCCACCGCGCCGCTGCCGTTCTTGAGGTCGAGCGTCCAGACCGCGTCCGGGCTCTTGAGCTTGAACTGGAAGACGGTCTTGGCCGCGGCGACCGCGTCCGCGCCGCTCTTGCCCAGGAAGGCCTTGATGCCCGCGAAGACGTCCGCGCTGGTCGGCGTCGCGTCCGCCGCCGGGGCTGCCGCCGCGGCCGCCGCCGGCGCCGCCGCCGCCGCGCCGCCGGTCCGCTTCTTGATCGCCGCCATCACGTCGTTCGGGTCGACCTTCTTCAGGACCGGCCCGAGCTTCTGCGACGCCATCACGTTGCCGCCGATCTTCAGCTTGCCGGTGGTGAAGAGCTTCATCGGGTCGCTCTTGCCGCTGACCATGTCCATGAAGTCGGCGTCGCTGATCTCGAACGTGCACTCGGCCGGCACGGGCGAGCCCTGCGCGACCATGCCGCTGCCGTTCTTGAGGTCGAGCGTCCACTCGCTCGCGGGGCTCGAGAGCTTGAAGGCGAAGACGGTCTTGGCCTGCGCGACCGCGTCCGCGCCGTTCTTCGCGACGAAGGCCTTGATGCCCTCGAACACGTCCGCGCTCGTCGGCGTCAGATCGACCGCCGCCGCCGGAGCCGCCGCCGCGCCGCCTCCGCCCGCGCCCGCGCCACCGCCGCGCTTCTGCGCCGCCGCCATCACGTCGTTCGGGTCGACCTTCTTGAGGACGGGCCCGAGCTTCTGCGACGCCATGACGTTGCCGCTGATCTTCAGCTTGCCGGTGGTGAAGAGCTTCATCGGGTCGCTCTTGCCGCTGACCATGTCCATGAAGTCGGCATCGCTGATCTCGAACGTGCACTCCGCCGGCACGGGCGAGCCCTGCGCGACGAGCCCGCTGCCGTTCTTGAGGTCGAGCGTCCACTCGCTCGCGGGATTGCTGAGCTTGAACGCGAAGATCGTCTTGGCCTGCGCGACGGCGTCCGCGCCGTTCTTCGCGACGAAGGCCTTGATGCCCTCGAACACGTCCGCGCTGTTCGGCACGACCGGCCCGGCTGCCGCGCCGCCACCGCTCGCGGCCGCGGCCGCCGCCTTCGGCTTCTCCTTGGCCTTCGGGATCTCCTCGTAGAGCTCGATCGCCGCGTTGGAGATCACGACCTTGTCGCGGTCCTTGCTCTTCACGCGGAACAGGATCTTGTTCTTCCCGTCCTTCCACATCTCGGTGACGATCGTCTCGCCCGGCAGCACCGGATCGGCGAAGCGCACCTTGATGCTCTTGAAGAAGCGGTAGTCACCGTTCGGCGCGAACGCGCTGAGCACGTGGCGCGCGGCGTAGCCGAACGTGCAGAGGCCGTGCAGGATCGGCTGGGCGAAGCCGAACGCCTTGGCGAAGCCGGGGTCGGCGTGCAGCGGGTTCCAGTCTCCAGACAGCCGATAGAGCAGCGCCTGGTTCGCGTGGATCTTCTGCTCGACGCTCTTGTCGGGCGCGCGGTCCGGCGCCGCGTTGAGGTTCTTCTCGTCCGGCCCGCGATCGCCGCCCCAGCCGCCGCAGCCCTTCGCGAACGTGCTGACCTCGTTCTTGATCAGCAGGTTGCCGTCCTCGTCGTAGGTGTCGATCGCGGTGACGATGACCGCGCCGCCCTTCTTGCCGCCCTCGCTGCCCTTGTCCCAGATCTGCGAGATGCGCGCCTTGTGCGTGAGCTTCTGCTTGAGCGGGAGCGGCCGCACGATCTCCGTGTACTGCTCGCCGTGCAGCACGCGATCGAGCCCGTACTTCAGGCCGGGCGCCTGCTTGCCCTCCTTGCCCATCGTGAGGATGCAGTTGAGCGCCGGGATCACGCCGTAGGTCGGTGCCGCGACCATGCCCTCGCCGTGCATCTCGTACACGAGCCGCAGGTCCGCGCCCTGCGGGTCCTCCGCCGCGCCGATGCCGAGCGCGTAGATCGAGAGGTCACGCTCGTCGTACTTCGACTGCATGTCGGGGAACTGGTAGCCGAGCGCCGCGTCGACATCGACGTACTGGTTGCCGCCCTTGCTCGGGCCGGCGTTCACGTTGTCCATGATCGGCTCCATGGACGCGTTGATGTTCTGCGGGTGCGTCGTCTCGGCGAAGTTCGTCACGTCGCCCCACGAGTCGTTCACGTCCTCGGCCGTCACCGCGCGGCCGAGGCGGAACATCTTCCCCTTCGTGCGCTCCCAGCGGAGCTTGGAGTAGAAGCCGCCGCCCACCTCGTAGAGGCCGCCGCCGTCCTCGTGGCTCTCGTGGCAGAGCTTGACGACGAGCGACGTCACGTACTCGACCTTGAGCGCCTCGAGCAGGTTCGGCGGGAGCACCGTCTCGGTCATGCGCGAGCCGGCGATCGGCGCGATCGTGTTCACGACGACGTTGTTCTTCTTGCCCTCGATCGCGAGCGTGCTGCCGAAGCCGTAGAGGCCGAGCTTGGCCATCGAGTAGTTCGCCTGGCCGAAGTTGCCGTAGATGCCCGCGGCCGACGACGTCATGATGATGCGCCCGTACTTCTGCTCGCGCATGATCGGCCACGCCGCGTAGCTGCACTTGAAGGCGCCCTTCACGTGCACGCGGTAGACGAGGTCCCAGTCGGCCTCGGTCATCTTCTGGAAGGACACGTCGCGCAGGATGCCGGCGTTGTTCACGAGCACGTCGATGCGACCGAACGCGTCGACGGCGGTCTTGACGATCTTGTCGCCGTCCTCGACCGAGTCGTAGTTCGCGACCGCCTGGCCGCCTGCGGCCTTGATCTCGTCGACGACCTTGTCGGCGGCGGCGGAGCCCTTGCCCTCGCCGTTGAACGCGCCGCCGAGGTCGTTGACGACGACCTTCGCGCCGCGCTTGCCGAACTCGAGCGCGTGAGAGCGCCCGAGACCGTTGCCCGCGCCCGTGACGACCACGACCTTCCCGTCGAACCGGAGATCCTTGCTCATCGCTCGCTCCTTTTTCTCTCTCTGCAGCCCCAGGAAGGGTGCCGCGAACGCCCGGATTGTTTCGCGGGGCGATATTTCGGACGCGAAAGAATCGATCCGCGCCAGCCCCGCGTCAAGACGATCCCGCCACACTCCGTGAGCCAAGCGCACGTCCTTCGTGCCGGGCGTGTACGGGCCCCTGCGGACCGGGCCCTGCGGATCCGCGGGAGCGGTCGCGGCCAGGCGCCCGTCGCGTGCCGCGGAGCGCTCGGGCCGGCGTACGATGGGCGCATGTCGCGCCTCCGCCTCCTTCCGTTCCTTCTCTTCTCGTCCCTCGCGCTGGTCGCGGGGTGCGAGTGCGGCAGCGCGCCGACGCCGACGCGGCACTGCACCTCGTCGTCCGACTGCACCGGCGGCCGGATCTGCGTGGACTCGCTCTGCGTCGCTCCGACGGACGCGGGAGCCCTCGACGCCACGGCGCCGGACGCGCCTGCCGTCGACGCGCCCCGGGGCGACTCGCCATCCACGCTGACGATCGATCCGGCGAGCCCCACGCTCGACGTGAGCGGTACGCCGATGACGCTGCAGCTCCACGCGCTGCTCGACGGCGTCGAGCGTGCGGGCGTGACGTGGATCGCCGACGACGTCGTGGTCGGCACGCTCTCGCCCACGGGGCTCTACACGGCGCGCGGCACCATCGCGGGCGTCACGCACGTCACCGCGCGCTACGGCGCGCTCGAGGCGAGCGCCGACGTGACGGTCACCGTGCACCAGACGGACAACCCGGGATCCGTCTCGCCCGCGGACATGGCGTCGCTGCGCACCGGCGGGAGCGCCGACCCGAGCCTGCGCTGGCTCTATCCCTACGACGACACCGTGTTCCCCCGCGGGCTCGCGGCGCCCGTGCTCCAGCTGGCGGGCAGCGCGGACGCGACGCGCGTCGGGATCGACGTCGACGCCGCGGGCTACCACTACGAGGGCTTCTTCGGCGCGGCGACCCCGATCCAGATCACGCTGCCCGCGAGCGTGTGGGCCGGAGCGACGCGAAGCGCGGGCGCCGGGCAGCGCGTGGTCGTCACGGTCTCGAAGCTGAGCGCGGGCGCCGTCACCGGGCCCGTGAGCGAGAGCTGGCTGATCGCGCAAGGGTCCCTGACCGGGAGCCTCTACTACAACAGCTACAACTCCCACCTCGCCGGCGGAGGCGCGATCCTGCGCGTGCGCTTCGGTCAGGACGTGCAGCTCGTGCAGGGCGGCTGCGCCGTGTGCCACTCGGTGAGCGCGAACGGCGCGCGCATCGCGACGGGCCTCAGCTGGAGCGGCACGGCGACGATCACTGGCACCGGCAACCCCGCGCAGAGCGGGACGATCGACCTCGACGCGAGCGGGACGCCGAGCGCGCGCTGGACCGACCCCGACGGGCGCCGCTACTCGTTCGGCGCGCTCACGCCCGACGGGGCCTGGGTTCTCAGCAACGCCGTGCCGCCCGACAACCGGATCCGCGGGCTCTCGGGCGCGATGCCCTCGCAGATCTACGACGCGGCGACGGGGGGCCTCGTGCCGGCGCCGAGCTTCACGAGCGCCATCCAGTACGCGGTGACGCCGCAGTTCGCGCCGAACGGGGCGGCGCTCGCGTTCAGCTGGTTCCAGTCGCCGAGCGTGAACAACGGGCGCGTGCTCACCGTGATGTCCTTCGATGGGTCGATGTCGCCGCCCCTGTTCGGTGCGCCGCGGCGCGTGTACACGACCGACGCGACGCACATCGCGGGGTGGCCGAGCTTCACGCCGGACGGGACGAGCGTGATCTTCGGCGAGTCGGCCGGGTTCGACACCTCGACGGGCGCGGGCGCGGGCCGCCCCAACAACCCGGTCTACGGGGACCTGCGCCTGGTGGATCTCACGAGCTGCGACGCGGCGGGCGAGAACTGCATGGTGTCCGCGCTGGACGCGCTCAACGGCTACCGCGGCGGTGCATTCTACCCCCCCTACGGCGAGGCCGAGGAGGCGCACTCGAACTTCGAGCCGACGCTGCTCCCGGTCGCGATCGGCGGGTACTACTGGGTCGTCTTCACCAGCCGCCGCGCCTACGGCAACACGATCGCGCCCGGCGGGACGGTGGCGGGCGGCGACGACCGGTGGGGCACGACGGACGCGGCGGGCGCAGAGCACCCGAGCGTCCGCAAGAAGCTCTGGGTCGCGGCGATCGACCTGAGCGGGGCGCCGGGCTCGGATCGCTCGCACCCGGCGTTCTATCTCTCGGGCCAGGAGCTCGAGTCGGGCAACATGCGCGGTTTCGCGGCCCTCGACCCCTGCCGCGCCGGCGGGGCGAGCTGCGAGTCGGCCGCCGACTGCTGCGGTGGCTTCTGCCGGCAGACGGACACCGCGCCCGACGGAACTCCGGTCTTGAGCTGCGTGCCTCCGCCCGGCGGCTGCTCGCACGAGCTCGAGACGTGCACGACGGCCGCCGACTGCTGCGACGTGACGCTGGGTGCGACCTGCATCAACAGCCACTGCGCCCGGTCGCCCTTGATCTGAGGGCGATCGCGCCTTTTTTGGAGCGATCGGACGCCGCGCGTACGGTCCGGGGATGCGCGCAAGACTCGTTCCCGGCCTCCTCGTCCTGGTGCTCGGCGGCTGCACGCTGATGCAGAACCTGCGGCCGGAGAACCGGCTGGCCGACATCGTGTACCAGTTCAACGACGAGGCCCGCTGGCATCGCATCGACCTGGCGTCGCAGCGCTGTGCGCGCAACTACCGGCTCCCCTTCGTCCGCAGCCACGCGCGCTGGGGGCACGACATCGCGATCGGCGACGCCGAGGTCACCAACCTCGCGCTCGGGACCGGGGAGAACGGCGCGGACGCGCAGTCGCTCGTCACCTACCAGTGGATCGACAACGCCACGATGGAGCTGCACACGACGACCGTGCGCCAGGACTGGCACGGCGAGGGCGAGGGCTTCCAGCTCATGGCGGAGATCGTCGTGAGCGGCGAGGCCGAGATCTTCGAGGAGGTCGAGGGCGGTCCGACGACGCTCGAGGACGCGATGGTCGAGGACGCCGAGATGCTGAACACGGACGGGCTGGACGCGACGACGCCCGAGGCGGGCACGGTGGTGCGCTCGCCGCAGCGACGACGCGACTCGCAGGGCATGCTCGTCCACTGAGTTTGCAGGGGCCCTGAGCGGGCCCCTCGCCGCACCGGCGGAGCCGGATGCGTCTCACCCCTCGCTCCGACTCGTCGCT
>JBGAQA010000117.1:0-18627 GCA_044220955.1 Sandaracinaceae bacterium | reverse complement strand
TCGTCGCCGCGCCGTGCGTCGGATCGACCACGCGTAGCGCCACCTCGGAGACGCAGCGCAGCGTCGGGGCGACCACGATGGTGTAGACGCCGTCGTCTCCCGTCCGCTCGGGCGTCAGGCACACGCGACGCCCGTCCGCGACCGCGAGGCAGACCTGCCCGACCATGCCCGGGCGCGCCGCGCCCTGCTCGTCCAGCACGCGAGCCACCACTCCGACGACCCAGCGCATCGACTCCGCGCAGGCTCGGTCGCGCGTGCGATCGACTCCGTCGAGCGCGGGCCCCGGGACGACCGGCCCGAGCGCCGGGAGCATCGCGGCGTCGCCCGGCATGACCGCGGCGTCGATCTCGTGGCGCGCGCGCCCGCCGCCGCCGCAGGCGACGAGCAGCACGAGCCCCGCCAGCGCCGAGCGCATCACGGCGACACCAGCGTGAGCGTGTACGGCGCGCGCGCGCCCCCGTAGCCGATCACGCGCAAGTAGGCGGGGCCCGTGCCACTCACCGACTCTCCGTCGGCCGCGCCCTCGCTCGAGGTGAGCACGCGCCCGCTCGCGTCGGTGACGAAGAGGTCGAGGTCGCCGTCGCGGTGCCGGAACGCGAGGTCCACCCTCCACGCTCCGGCGACGGAGACGCGGAACCAGTCGTCGTCCGCGCCGCAGATGCCGCCCCGGAGCGTGCCGGGCGCGATCGCCGCCGCGGCTGCGCTCGAGTCGTTCGGCTCGTTCGTCTCCTCGGTGCAGGGCGTGCCGCTCCCGCCGCCTCGCAGGATCGAGAGCCAGTCCATCTCCGGCGCCGCGGCCATCTCGTCCCAGGGCGGCGTCGTCCCGAGCTCCTCCTCGCCGGCGAGGATGCGCATGTCGCTGCGCCGCACGAAGTACCCCGAGGGCACGGAGTGCGTCTGGCGGCCGATCGCGTTCGGCGTCGCGTTGCTCGCCTCGCCCACGCGCAGCCCCCGGCCCCGGCCGATCGCGCGATCGACCGTCGCGCGCGCGTCCTCGCTCGACGCGACCGCGTAGTCGGCGTTCTCCGACTCGAGGAAGACGACGAGCGTGCCGCGCGCCTCGAGGCCCAGGCCCGCGACCCACGCGAGGTACTCCGGGCAGTTCGGGCACCACCCCGTGCCGACCACGAAGAGGATGGATCGGTACGCGTCGTAGGCCGGGTCGCAGTGGAAGCGCTCGAGGTCGAGGTCCGTGCGCGCGCCCTCGGCGTCGTACGCGGCGCTCCACCGGTACGGGGCGATCACCGCGCCCATCGTCATGCTGCCCGTCGCGCCTGGCGGGTACGTGCAGCTCGGGTCCCGAGGTGGCGCTGCTGCGTCCGGCATCGGCGTCGGGCCCGAGGCATCCGCGGGCGGCGGCGTCACCGTCCAGCCCGCGTCGTCGTCGGGCGCGACGAAGGCGTCCGGCGCGATCGGGACGGGACCACGCCGGCCGCCATCGGCGAGCGAGCCTGGGCCTGCGTCGTCGGGGACGGCGGGCTCGGCGTGCGACCGGCTCCGGGCCGGGCCGCATGCGGCGAGCGAGAACACCACTGCACACAGCGCTGCGGCTCGCAGCGACTCACGCTCGCGCATGGATTCCTCCGGCGGCTCCTCGCGGACCCGTGCGCTCCTAGTGCGCGCCGAGCGCCAAAACCAATCAACCCGACGCCGGGACCGACCGATGCGTTAGGCTCGCGCCCATGCAGGTCAACTGCCCTGGTTGCGGTGCCGCGGTGCGCGCGGACGACATCAACATCCGCCGCATGGTCGCCAAGTGCGCAGCGTGCAACGAGGTGTTCGCGCTCGACCCCTCGCTCTCGCCCACGCCCTCGTCGCACCAGCGCGCGCGTGTCCCGCAGCCGCCCTCGATCACGGTCGAGAGGGCGGGCGTTCCGGCCGACCCGGCCAAGGACGGCACGTACCGCGAGCCGCCGCCCGACGCGGCCGGGAGAGACCCGGGACCGCTCGTGATGAAGCGCCGCTGGCTCGGACCGACCCACTTCTTCATGCTCTTCTTCGCGGTGTTCTGGGACGGCTTCCTGGTCTTCTGGTACCAGACCGCGCTCGACAGCGGCGACGCCGACCCGGTCGCGCTCCTCTTCCCCCTGCTGCACGTCGCGGCCGGCGTGTACATCACCTACATCGCGATCACCGGCTTCTTGAACCGCACGACGATCACGGTGGCCGAGGGCCGCCTGAAGGTCGCGCACGGGCCGCTGCCCTGGCCGGGCAACCTCGACCTCGACGCGAGCCGCCTGCGCCAGCTCTTCGTGCGCCGGAAGTCGTATCGAACGAAGGGCGGCGGCGAGCGCTCCACCTACGCGGTCGCCGCCGACATGAACGGGACGGCGCTCGACATCCTGCGCTCGCTCTCGAACGTCGACGAGGCCCGCTTCATCGAGCAGACGATCGAGACGCACCTGGGGATCGTCGACGACCCGACGGCGGGCGACGTCTGAGCCGAGACGGGCTCTGGACCTCGACCTCGCTCTCGCTCTCGCCCTCGCCCTCGCCCCTCGCTCTCGCCTCTCGCTCTCGCTCTCGCCCTCACAAGAGAGGCGACATCAGCTTCCCCACGCCCTCCAGCAGGCGCGCGCCGACGCTGCGCCTCTCCCACTCGCTCGCCGTGATCTCGTGGGCGCGCGCCGCGTCCTCCGCGAAGAGCGCCTCGATCTCACGGACGATCGCCTGATCGTAGAGCATCGCGATCAGCTCGAAGTTGAGGCGGAAGCTGCGCACGTCGACGTTGGCGCTCCCGACCGTGGCGAACTGCCCGTCCACGACGAGGGTCTTGGTGTGCAGCATCCCGCCCTCGTACTCGAGCACGCGCACGCCTGCCCCGAGCAGCTCCTCGTAGAAGCTGCGCCCTGCGTGCTGCGTGATGCCCCAGTTGGAGTGCGCGTTCGTCAGGATGCGCACGTCGACCCCGCGGGCGGCTGCCGTGGTCAGCGCCATCAGGATCGCCCGATCGGGCACGAAGTAGGGCGTCGTGACCCAGACCCGGGTCTGCGCTGCGGCGATGGCCGCGAAGTACATCCGGTGGATCCGCTCGATCGTCTGGTCGGGGCCGCTCTCGACGATCTGCATCGTCGTCGGCCCGGCCGGCGGGGCCACCGGGACGTAGCGGTCGGCGACGAGATCCTCGCGCGTCGCGAAGAACCAGTCCTCGGCGAACGTGGCGGCCAGCTGCGCGACCGCCGGCCCCTCGACGCGAAGGTGCACGTCGCGCCAGGGCACGAAGCGGTCGCTCACGTTCACGCCGCCGCAGAAGCCGACCCTGCCGTCGACGATGGTGAGCTTGCGGTGGTTGCGCAGGTTGATCGTCGCGGCCTTCCGCACGGGATCGAGCGGGAAGAACGCCGCCGACAGACCGCCCTTCTTGCGCAGCGCGCGCAGGCGCGGGCCGAGCCCGGCCGAGCCGAACGCGTCGTAGAGCAGCCGCACCTCGACGCCCCGGTCGCGCGCGGCCTCGAGGGCATGGACGATGCGCGAGCCCGCGTCGTCCGCGCGAAAGACGTAGTACTGCAGGTGCACGTGGTCGGTCGCCGCTTCGATCGCCGCGACGAGCGCGTCGTAGGTCTTGGGCGCCCCGACCAGCACCTCGACGCGGTTGCCCGTGCGAACGTCGGCGCGCCCGAGGCTCGAAGCGAGGCGCATCACGCCGCGCAGCTCGCTCGGCGCCGCGTCGATCAGCGCGCGGCGCTCGGCGTCCGAGGTGCGGCCCGAGATGCGATCGAGCAGCCGCGTGCGGAGCGGCTCGTTCACCGCCTTGCGCATGCGCAGGGGGCGCCGCACGCGGTCCCGCCCGAGGTACCAGAACAGCACGACGCCGAGCGCGGGGAACGCCAGCAGCACGAAGATCCAGGCGAAGGTCGACGCGGGCTCGGGATGAACGCGATGGCCAGCACCTCGGCGGCCGTGACGAGGAGCGAGGCGAGGGTCGTGAGGTCGATCGCGGGCATGCCCGAAGCGGCTAGCTTCGCACGGCAGGCGCGGCGCGCCTGCGAAGCGCCCGGCGGGCGAGCTTGCCCACCTCGAGCACGCTGGTCGGGACGAGCCCGAGCGCGAGCGCGAGGGCGGAGTCCGCGAGCGAGAAGGGGCCGAGCGCGAGCAGCGAGCGCGCCAGCGGGACGGCGTGGAGCGCGAGCTGCACGAGGATGGTGAGCGCGACGACGGCGACGAGCGCGACGTTCGAGGCGACGCCCGTCTCGAAGAACACGCGCCGCGGGCTCCGGGCGCAGAGCGCACGCAGCACCTCCGAGAACGCCAGAACGGAGAACGCCAGCTCGCGGGCGTGGTCGACGCCGCCGGCCTGTAGCGCCCACGCGTACGTCCCCAGGACGACGCCGGCCTCGATCGCCGCGACCGTCGCGATGCCGACCCACTGCCCCCGCGCGAGCATCGGAGCGCCCGCCGGCCTCGGCGGGCGGAGCATCGCGTCCGGATCGGGCGGGTCCGCGACGAGCGCCAGCGCAGGGAGCCCGTCGGTGACCAGGTTCACCCAGAGGATCTGCAGAGCGGTCAGCGGCAGCGGCAGGCCGAGGAGCGAGGCCCCGAGGAAGTACGCCAGCTCCGCGACGTTGCCCGACAGGAGGTAGACGAGCGTCTTCTCGACGTTGTCGAACACACCCCGCCCCTCGCGCACCGCGCTCACGATGCTCGCGAAGTCGTCGTCCGTGAGGACCATGGCCGAGGCCTCGCGCGCGACGTCGGTGCCGCCCTTGCCCATCGCGATCCCGATGTGCGCCTCGCGCAGGGCGGGCGCGTCGTTCACGCCGTCGCCGGTCATCGCCACGATCTCCGCCTTCGCCTTCAGCTCCGCGACGACGCGGAGCTTGTCGTCGGGGGTCGCGCGCGCATACACGCGGCCCGCCGGCTCCTCGCCCGGGAGCAGGATCCCCATCTCCTTCGCGATCGCCAGGGCCGTGATGCGATGGTCGCCCGTGATCATCACGACGCGGATCCCGGCGCGGCGCGCGTCGGCGATCGCGCGGACCGCCTCGGGACGCGGCGGGTCGGCGATCCCGACCAGCCCGAGCAGCTCGAGATCCCGCTCCTCGTCGCCCGCGCCCCGCGCGACCGCCAGCACCCTTAGCCCCCGCGCCGCCATGTCGGCGTTGGCGCGCTCGGCCGACTCGACCTCGACCCCGCGCACACGCAGCCGCGCGAGCGCGTCGAGCGCGCCCTTGGCGTAGAGCGCCCCGTCGGTGCGCGCGACGCTCATCAGGCGTGCTTCCGGCCGAAACGGATGCACCTTGGATCGAGGGCGTGCCGCCTCGATGTCCCTGCGGTGAATGCCGCGCTCGGCTGCCGCGAGCAGGATCGCCACCTCGGTCGGATCGCCCGTCCCGTCCTGCGCGCGCGCGTCGAGCTCCGCGTCCGAGCACGCGGCGGCGGCGTCGAGCACCGCGCGGGGATCGGGGCCCCAGACCTCCCGCACCCGCATCCGCCCCGTGGTGAGGGTGCCCGTCTTGTCGGTGCAGATGACCGTGGCGCTGCCGAGCGTCTCCACGGCAGGCAGCTTGCGCACCAGCACACGCCGCTCGGCCATGCGCTGGACGCCGATCGCCAGCGCGACCGTCACCACCGCCGCCAGCCCCTCGGGGACCGCCGCGACCGCGAGCGACACCGAGGAGACGACGACCTCGAGCCAGGGCTCCCCGTGGAGCACCGCGAGCGCGGCGACCGCCAGCACGACGAGCCCGCACGCCCGAAGCAGCGCGTGACCCACCCCGTCGAGCTGCTTCTCGAGCGGCGTCGGCTCGACCGGGACGCCGGCGACGAGCCTGGCGATGCGCCCGAGCTCCGTCTCCATGCCGGTCGCGATCACGCGCGCGCGCGCCGACCCCGTCGCGACCGTCGTCCCCTGGAAGACGTGGTCGCTCCGCTCCGCGAGCGGCGCGTCCTCGGGCGCCCCGTCCGTGCCCTTGTCGACGGGTACCGACTCACCGGTGAGCGCTGCCTCGTTCGTCGAGAGCTCGTGGGCCTCGAGCAGGCGCGCGTCGGCCGGAACGATGTCCCCCGCGTCGAGGACGAGCACGTCGTCCTTCACGACCTCGCGTGTCGCCACCAGGACCACCTGGCGATCGCGCAGCACGCGCGCGCGTGGCGCCGTCATCGCTCGGAGCGCCTCCATCGCACGAGCGGCCCGGTGCTCCTGCGCGAACCCGACGAGCGCGTTCAGGACGACGATCACGCCGATCGCGATCGCGTCGGCGGGCTCCCCGAGCACGGCCGAGAGCACGGCCGCCGCCAGGAGCAGTCCGATCATGGCGCCGCGGAACTGCTCGAGGAACATCCGCAGCGCGCTCGCGGGCCGCGGGCGCTCGATCTCGTTGGGCCCCTGCCGCGCGAGCCGCGCGGCCGCCTCGGCCCGGGTGAGCCCCTCTTCGATCATCCCCCGTCCCGCGCCGGCCCGGTCTCCGAGGGCGCGACGTGGACGACGACGTGCGCCACGTCCGGCTCCTCGCGGAGCCGAGCCTCGACCTCGTGCGCGACCTCGTGCGCCGCGCCGATCGTGAGCGCCGGTTGCACGCAGATCTCGACCTCGACGTGGAGGGAGGCGCCGTGCACGACGGCGACGAGCTTGGCGACCCCCACCACCCTCTGGGTGCGGGACACGAGCGCGGCGAGCTCGGCCCGCCGACCCGGCGGTGCGCTCGTGCCGAGGAGCATGTCCACGCTCGTCGTCGCGAGGCGGATGGACGAGGCGCCGACGTAGATCGCGACCGCGACGGCGAGCACGGGGTCGACCGTCGGCATCCCCGCACGCGCGAGGCCGAATCCGATCAGCGCGACGGAGCCGACGACCGCGTCGTTGCGCGCGTCGACCCTCAGGGCGTCGAGCACCGGCGAGGCCTGCCGGGCGAGCAACGCCCCCGCCGCGCGGGCGACCCCGAGCTTGAACGCCACCTTCGCCGCGAACACCGCGGCTACCGGCCAGTCGAACTGCGCGTGCTCGCCGTGGACGATCGCGAGGACGGCCGAGCGTGCCACCTCGCTCGCGAGCACACCCGCGAGGACGGCGACGACGAGCGCGGCGATCGGCTCGGCGCGCGCGTGCCCGAGCGGATGTTCGTCGTCGGCTGGAGCCGTCGCCGCGCGCGCGGCCCACGCGAGCAAGAGGCCCGTGAGCACGTCCGAGACGCTGTCGGCCGCCTGCGCGAGCGCGAGCTCGCTCTCGAACACCACGAAGACCACGAGCAGCGCCGCCGCGAGGACGACGCTGCCGGTGACGTTGACCGTCGAGACGGCACGTCCGGCGCTCACGTTCTTCGACGCCCGAGGCACGACCGGCAGCTTGTCACGAGACGTCAGGGACGCATGGTCACTTCGACGCCCTCCACGACGCGCTCGCCAGGATAGACGACGACGCGCTCGCCCTCCGCGAGGCCTCCGACGACCTCGACGTCGTCGCGCGAGCGCAGCCCGAGCTCCACCGCGCGCAGGTGCACGACCCCCCCCTGCACGACGTAGCTCGCCCAGCCCGCCCCGCTGCGGAACACCGCGCTCGCAGGCACGCGGAGCACGTCGTCCCGCCGCTCGACCACGATGTGCGTCTCGACGCGGTATCCGTCGCCCAGGGACCGCCAGAGCGCGCGCTCCGAGTCGAGCGCGATGACGACGTCGGCCCGCTGCTCCTCGACCCCGAGCGCCGAGACGCGCGTCGAGGCCGAGTGCTCGACGAGACGGACCCGCCCCTCGAGGGGTGCCCCACCCCACCCGTCGATGCGCACCTGGGCGCCGAGCCCGATGCGGACGGCGTCGCTCGTCAGCACGTCGGTCACGATCTCGAGCGCCGCGTCGTCGCCGACCTCGAGGATGGGCTCCCCGGCCTGCACGACGCCCGCGCTCTCCCGCACGATCCGCAGCACGACGCCGGCCACCGGCGAGGTCACCTCGACCGCGTCGGACGAGGGCGCCGCGTGGGCGCCGAGGCGCCCGAGCGAGGCCTGCGCGAGCTGCACCTCGTGCTCGGCGACGCGGAGGCCGAACTCGAGGGAGGTGACCTCGCTCGCCCGCGTGCGCTCGTCCATGTCCGCCCGCTCGACCTCGCGCGACGTCACGACGCCCCCCGCTCCGAGCTCACGCTGTCGTGCCGCCTCGCGCTCGGCGAACTCGTGGAGCTCGCGCGCATGCGCGAGGGAGAACCGCGCCTGGTCGCGTCGGGCGCGGGCCTCGTCCACGCGCGCCTGTGCCTCCGAGCGGGACCGCGCGTCCAGCAAGGGCGGCGCGAGAGGCACGATCCGCGCGACCACCGCCGCCTCGGCGACCGGGTCCGAGTCGTGGATCTCGAGCCGCGCGAGGTTACCGGCCAGCGGGGCGCTCACCACGTAGCGATCGATCACGCGCGTGCGGCCGGGCTCGTCGATGGTGACCTCGATGGGCCCCCGATCGAGCACCGCCACGTCGACCGCGATCGGCTGGGGCCGCAGCGCCAGGACGAACACGGCGACCAGCGCCGCGAGGAGCAGGGCCCCGACGGCGCGCCGCCCCCAGCGCCGCACGCGCGCGCGCCGCGCGGCGAGGTCCATCGCGGCCCGCGAGGCGGCGTCCGACACGGGCGCGGGCGCGGGTGAGCTCTCCGAGGTCTCGTTCATGTTCGGTCCCTCACTCCCGGGTCTTGAGCACGGCGATGAGATCCAGCCGATCGAGGCGCCGCCGCACGAAGAGCCAGCACGAGAGCGACGCGACCAGCACGGTGAGCGCTGCGTAGGCGTACGTGGCAGGCGTGAGCGTCAGCGGCCAGCGGTAGCGCTCCGGGTCGACGGACCCCATGATGAGCACGCAGAAATAGTGGCCCAGCCAGAGCCCGATGGGCACCCCGACCACGAGGTGCAGCACCATCTCGCCGAAGAGCACCGAGCCGACCTCGCCCCGCGTGAAGCCGAGCACGCGCATGGTGGCGAGATCGCGCGCCCGCATCGAGAGCGTGACGCGCATGTTGTTGTAGACCACGCCGATCGCGATGATCATCGCGAAGATCGTCATCACGGTGGTCATCACGGACATCGAGCGGCCGGTGCGCTCGTGGAACGACTCGACGATCGCCCTGCGACGCACCAGCTGCGCGATGCCAGGGTAGCGAGCGAGCGCGGCGCGCAGCGCAGGCAGGCGCGTCTCGTCGAGGCGCATCAGCGCCACGTCGAACGAGGGCTCCTCGTCGAGCAGGCGCGTCATCGTGGCGGACGAGACGTGCCCGAAGAGGCCGAACATCTCGTCGGCCAGGCCCACGACGCGCAGCGTGCCGCTCGGACGCTGACCGTCGAGCACGTCCACCCGGACCTCGCTGCCGACCGGGGCTCCGAGCACCTCCGCGAGCTTGCGCGTCAGCACGATGCCCTCGTCGGGGGTCGCGTGGACGGTCCCGCCCTGCTCGATCACGAGCCGCATCGTGACGTCGTCGCCCGGCGCCTGGATCGCCACGTCACGGTGGCGCCCGTCGAACGAGATGCGTGCCATGGCGCTGCGCATCCCCTCCACCCGCAGCACGCCGGGCAGGTGCGCGAGCTCCCCGAGCGCGCGCGCCGGCGCCGGCCGCAGCAGCTGCACGGAGAGATCCTCGCGCATGCCGTGCTCGAAGAGCTCGCCCACCAGCGCGTCGAGCACGTCGGCCTGGAAGTGGCCCACCACCATGATCGCGACCGAGAAGGCGATCCCCACCGCCGAGAGCAGCACGCGTAGCGGGCGCCGCTCGGCCTCTCGAAGGACGATCGTGCCCGCCATCTCGAGCAGGCGCATCCAGGGCCCGCGCGAGAGCGGGGTGCGGTGGTAGCTCGTCGGCGTCGGCGCGCGCATGGCCTCGGCGGGGGCGAGCTGGGTCACGCGCCGCACCGCGGCCAGCCCGCCGACCACGGCGGAGCCGAGGCTGACGACGGCCCCGACGAGCGCGAGGCCGGGCGTCAGTTCGAAGCTCTCGCCCGGGAGCCGGAAGAACTCGAGGTAGAGATCGACGAGCCCGTCGCCCATCCACGCGCCCACCGCGACGCCGAGCGCGCCGCCGATCGAGGCGATGAGCACGGCGAACGCCAGGTAGTGACGCCCGATCTCGCCCGCGGTGTAGCCGAGGCACTTGAGCACGGCGATCTCCGGACGCTGCAGCTCGATCATCCGCGAGAGCGACACATTGAGCAGGAACGCGGCGACGAACAGGAAGAGGGCCGGGACGAACGTCGCCATGCCGCTGAGCTGCTCGAGCTCGCCGGAGAGAGCGTAGTGCGAGAACTGGAGCCGGCGCGGCGTCGCACCCCGGCCGCCCCAGGGCTCGAGCACCGCGTCGATCGCGTGCAGGATCCCGCGCTCGTGCGCCCCCTCGGTGCCGAACGCGCTGAGCTGCGCGTCGCGATGCGCACGATCGAGCGAGACCAGCACCTCGTCGAAGGACCCGTCGAGATCGAAGGCGGCCTCGAGCACCGGGGCCCGCACCCAGACGACGGCGAACCGATCCTCGCCGGGCACGACTCCCTCCTGCGCCGCGAGGACGTACTCGGGCGAGCTCGCGAGCGCGACGACGCGCACGTCGCGGCGGGCACCGTCGAGGACGAGCGGGATCGTGTCCCCGACCCGGATGCCCCGGTGTGCAGCGAAGACCTCGAGCAGCGCCGCCTCGTCGCTCCTCCCGGGCTCGGGGAGGCGCCCCTCGGAGACGTGGAGCGCGGCGAGCGGCGGCTCGCCCTGCGCCGGGATGGAGACGACCTGCGCCGTCACCGGCTCGAGCGATCCGGGCAGGGGCATGAGCGCGGCGCGCGAGATCCGGGCGTAGACCGCGGCCACGCCCTCGATCGCTCCGAGCTCGTCGGCGACGTGCTCGGGCGCCCGAGACAGCGACGCCCACACGTCGGGGAATCGCGTCCGCGCGTAGTAGTGGTC
The DNA here is from genome assembly GCA_044220955.1 of Sandaracinaceae bacterium. GTDB lineage: Bacteria > Myxococcota_A > Polyangia > Polyangiales > Sandaracinaceae > JBBSAT01. The sequence goes on along the minus strand of JBGAQA010000117.1, from coordinate 7,776 downwards.
GCGCGCGCTCTCCAAGGAGTCGTACGCGCCTCGGATGCAGACGTACGAGGCGACCCCGGCCGCGACGACGAGCGCGATCGAGAGCGCCTGCCAGCGCTGGTGGACGACGTCGCGGAGCAGCTTGCGGTTCAGCGCGCGCACCGGCCCCTCACCACGAGATCTCCGAGATCGCCACCCGCCGCTCGTTCTTCCGATCGCTCTGGACCAGGCCGTCCGCGAGGGTGACGATCCGATCGGCCATGGCGGCGATGGGCGCGTTGTGGGTGATCACGACGGTCGCCGTCCCGAGCTCGCGGTTGACGCGCTCGATCACCTCCAGCACGAGCAGTCCGGTCTTGTAGTCGAGCGCGCCCGTGGGCTCGTCGCAGAGGAGCAGGTCGGGCCGCTTGGCGACCGCGCGGGCGATCGCGACGCGCTGCTGCTCGCCGCCGGAGAGCTGGGCCGGGAAGTGGTCCATCCTGTCGCCGAGCCCGACCATCCCGAGGACCTCGGCGGCGCTCATCGGCGCGGCGGCGACGTCGGTCACGAGCTCGACGTTCTCGCGCGCGGTGAGGCTCGGCACGAGGTTGTAGAACTGGAACACGAAGCCCACGTGCTCCCGCCGGAAGAGCGTCAGCGCGCGGTCGTTGGCCCGCGTGAGGTCGTGGGACGCGCCGCCCCCGCGATCGCGGTAGACGACGGTCCCCGACGTCGGCGTGTCGAGGCCGCCCAGGATGTTGAGCAGCGTGGACTTGCCGCTGCCGGACGCGCCCACGAGCACGACCAGCTCCGAGGCCGCGAGCTCGAAGTCGACCCCGCGCAGCGCGCGCACGTCGACCTCGCCCATGCGGTAGACCTTCGTCAGAGCCGTCGCCTGCAGAACGCTGGTCACGCGGAGACCGGCCCGTCCGGGTTCAGTGCGCCTGCTGCTGGACGTAGCGGAGTCGCCCGCGGGCGTCGCTCGCCTCGGGGGCAGCGGGGGCGGCGCTCAGGAACGCCTGGTACTCGGCCGCGGCGTCGGCCCATGCCTGGCGCGCGGCGAGCATGTTCCCGAGCAGGTAGTGGCTCGTCGCGTAGTCGGGCTCGCTCGTCACGAGGTCGCGGAGCCGCTGCTCGGCCCGAGGGCGGGAGCCGGAGGCGAACTCGGCGAGCGCGAGCTCGGCGGTGAGCGCCGCCGGGACGTCCCCCTCGGACGCCTCGACCGCGTCGTTCAGCGCGCGCACGGCCATCGCGGGATCCCCCGCGCGTCGGAGTCCGCTGCCGATCGCGGACAGGACCGCGGCGTCACCGTCGGCGAGCGGGAGCGCGCGGCGCAGCTCGATGAGAGCCTGCGCCGTGTCGCCCTGCCGCAGCAGCAAGAGGCCGAGCTGGGTGCGGCACGTCGGCTCGCGAGGGGCCAGGCGCATCACCGTCCGGTACTCGGCCGCCGCCCCCGCGTCGTCGTCCGCGTCCTCGAGCGCGAGGCCGAGGTTGAGGTGCGCCGAGGCGAACCCGGGCCGCAGCTCGATCGCGTGGCGCAGCATGGCGATGCCGTCGTCGAGGCGCTCGGTGTCGCGCAGGAGCGTTCCGAGGTTGTTCATGGCCTCCGTGAACTCCGGGCTCGCCGTCAGCGCCGAGCGGTACGCCTGCTCGGCGCCCTCGAGGTCGTCGAGCATCTCGCGCGCGAGCCCGAGGTCGAGCCACGCGCGCAGATCGCCCGGATGCGCGGCGACCACCGCCTCGAGCATCGTCCGCGCCTCGCGCGGACGGCCCTCGGCCAGCGTGTTCTCCGCCTCGGTCACCTCGGGCGAGGCGGGTGGCGCCGCAGCGGCCTCCGCCTCGTCCTCGAACATGATCGGGTCGTCTTCGCCGCCCGTGCCCGTGCCGGCGCCGGTGCCCGTGCGCGACGACGCGGTGCTCTGCGGCGTGCACGCCAGCGCGAGCGACACGAGGAGGAGCGAGGCCACGTTGCGTCCGGTCATGGCCCGGGCCGCACGCTGCCGGGGCTCGGCTCCGCGAGCGCCTCGATGGCGCGCAAGAGCGCGGCCCGCACCGCCTCGCCGCCCGCCGGGTCGAGCTTCCGGCCGTCGGCGCACGTGACGTAGAACACGTCGGCGACCCGCTCGCCCTCCGTGGACACCTTCGAGAGCCCGATCGAGAGCCCCGCCTCGTGGAGAGCGCGCGCGATCGCGTGCAGCAGGCCGAAGCGATCGAGCGTGAACACGTCGATCACCGTGAAGCGCGGCGAGACGTCGTTGTCGAAGAGGATCTCGGTCCGCACCGCCGGCCGCTTCCGCTCGGCCCACGAAGGCGCGCTCGGCCGGCGCGCCAGGACGTCGCCGAGCGTGACCTTTCCATCGAGCAGCGCCTCGAGGTCGCGGCGCACGCGCCCGAGCGTCGCGTCGTCCAGCGGGTTGCCGTCGGCGACGCCGTGGCGGCGCACCTGGAAGACGTCGAACGCCTCGGCGCCGGTCGCGCGGCTGCGCGTGTAGATGTGCGCGCTCTGGATGGCCAGGCGGTTGCCCGCCAGCACCGCGGCGATGTCCGCCAGCAAGCCGGGACGATCGTCGGTGACCACCACCAGCTCGCCCTCTCCCTCGATACCCGGGGCGTGCCCGGTCGCGGCCACGTGCACCGCGTGGTCGCCGCGCGCGCGCGCGATGGCGGCGTGCTCGGCGCCCAGCGTGAGACCGTGCGTCACCAGGTAGCGGTCCGGCATCTCCGTCACGAACGCGAGGGTCGCCTCGCCCTCGGGCGTGCCGGCGAACGTCGCGCGGGCCTGGGCGCGCAGCTGCGCGGCGCGCGAGGGCGGCGTCGTCCCGCTCGCGGCGGCCTCGATCGCGGCGCGGGCGGCGACGAAGAGGTCGTCGAGCATGCGCGCCTTCCACGACGAGAGCGCCGTCGGGCTCGTGGTCCCGAGGTCGACGAGCGTCAGCAGATAGAGATCGCGCAGTCGCTCGACCGTGCCGATGGCCTCGACGATCTCGCGCAGGGTCGCGGGGTCGCTCGTGTCGCGACGCATCGCCCAGTGATAGAGGCGCAGGTGATCGCGGACGAGCCACTCGACGTGCGCCGCATCCTCCACCGAGAGCCCGAGGCGGAGCGCGGCGGGCTGGGCGAGCTCGGCGCCGATGAGCGAGTGATCGCGGCCACGTCCCTTGCCGACGTCGTGGAGCAGCACGCCGACGAAGAGCGCGACCGTGGACGGGGCCTCGCTCGCGAGCTGCGTCGCGAGCGCCAGCGCCTCGGCCTCGTCGCCGCGCAGCACCGCGCGCAGGCGATCCACGGCCGCGATCGAGTGAACGTCCACCGTGTACACGTGATAGACGTCGTGCTGGACGCGCCCGGTCACGGGCTCGAACTCCGGCAGCATCGCGAGCAAGAGGCCGACCTCGTGCAGCTCGCCGAGGATCGAGCCGCTCCGCGTCGAGCCGGGACGCGCCGGCGCTTCGGCGCTCGTCGAGAGCAGCTCGCGGAAGATCTCACGGGCCTCGTGGCTCTCGCGGAGCGCCGCGCCCCACGCGGGGTCGGCGGAGACGCGCGCGATCGCCTCGCGCGCGAAGCCGTAGGCGGGCATCCCGCGGCGCATCACCTGCCGGTAGAGGCGCAGGGCCAGCGCGGGGTCCGTCGCGAGCCGCTCGCTGTCCTTCAGCGTGATGCGGCCGTCGAAGGCGAGCGTGCCATCCCCGTTGTCCTCGCTGCGTGCGCGCTCCCGTCGCTCGGGCTCGCAGGCCGCCTCGAGCACGCGCTCGCCCACCTGCTCCACCGCTCGGGCGTGGCGGTAGTAGCTCTGCATGAACCGCTCGACGCCGAGCATCCCGCCGGGGGTGCTGGCGCTCGCCTCGTCGGTGTACCCGAGACGCACGGCGACCTCTTCTTGATCCTCGAAGGTCAGCCGATCCTGGCGGCGCCCCGCGCGCAGGTGGAGCTCCTGCCGGATCGTCCAGAATGCATCGCGCGCGGCGGCGAGCGCCTCGGCCTCCCGGCTCACGAGGAGGCTCGCGCGGACGGCCTCTTCCGGCGTGCGCGCGCCCTTTCGGATCTGCGTCGCCCAGAGGATGAGGTCGAGGTCGCGCAGGCCGCCGCAGCCGTGCTTCACGTCGGGCTCGAGGAGGTAGCGGGACCCGCCGAAGCGCTCGTGGCGCGCGACGCGCTCTTCCACGAGCTTCTGCACGATCTCGAGCCCACCGGGGTCGAAGACCTGACGGCGCGCGCCCTTGAGCAGCTCGTCGACGAGAGACGCGTCGCCGGCCACGCGGCGCACGTCGAGGAGCATCGTCGCGGTGCGCAGATCCTCGCGGGCGAGGTGCAGCGTGCCCTCGACGCCACGCACCGCGTGGCCGATCTCGAGGCCGAGATCCCAGAGCGGATAGAGCAGCGCCTCGGCGACCTGCGCCGCGCGTGGGTCGTCGGCCCGATCGCACAGGACGATCAGGTCGAGATCGCTACAGAGCCCGAGCAGGCCTCGGCCGTAGCCGCCGACCGCCGCGAGCGCGAGCCGCACCTTCTCTCCTCGCGTGCGCAGCGTCGCCTCGGCCGCACAGAAGAGCGCGGAGAGCATCCCGTCGACGATCCGCGCGTGGGCCGACGCCACCGAGAGCCCGCTCTCGCCGGATCGGACGCGCGCCGCGAGCGCCGAGCGATGGCGGTCACGGTACTCCTGACACACCGCTCCCAGCATCGGCGCGAGCGCCGTGAGATCGAGCTCGGGACGAGCAGCGCCGTCGGCCATCCGCAGGCTCGGACGATGGTTCGGAGACGCCGATGGAGCAAGCGGTCATCGTGGACCGGGGCCGCAGCGGGGCTACCCGGGCTTGCGCACGAGCGCGCCGATCAGCGCCGAGCCAACGACGCCGGTCCCGATCGTGCCCGCCACGCCGGCGAGCGCCTGTGCGAGCGGACCGCCCGACTCCGGGTGGGCCGCGACGTACTCGGGGTAGAGGAGCGTCGTGAACGCGAGCGACTGCGCGAACACGACCGGCGCCGCGACCCCCGCGGCCGCGAGCGTCCCGATGCGGACCTGCGCGAGGAATCGGTTCTCGGCCGCGGTCGCGCGCAGCAAGAGGACGAGCACGACGAGCTCGAAGACGACCACCAGCGCGAAGAGCGCGGAGAGCGTCTCGTCGAACGCCCAGCCCGTCACCCCCATCACCAGGGCCCACCCGGTCACGAGCGCGCCGAGCGCGACACCCGCGAGCACCGCACGCCGTCCCTGGCTCATCGCCTCGACTCTACACGCGCGCGTCGGCCCAGAGGCACCTCACTTTGGTGCCGCGCCCCCGCGCCAGGTCGGGCATCATCGCCGCGTGTCTGGGGACACGAGGTGGGGCGCTCTGCGTCCGCGCTGGGACCTTGGTCTGCGCGCGCTCGGCCCCGATCTGTCCGCGATGCGCACCGGCGCGCCCAGGAGGGACGCTCTCGCCGGCATCGGCGCGGCCTCGCTCGTACTCCCGCTCGCGCTGCTCGCCGCCGTCGACGCAGGCATCCCGCCGGTCGCCGCGATCGTCGCCGTCGGCGTCGCCGGCGTGCTCGGCACGCTGCTCGGCGGCTCGCGCATCGGCTCGTCGGGCCCGGCGCTCGCGGCCAGCGCGACGCTCGCCGCCCTCGTCGTCGAGCACGGCGCCGCGTCGCTGGGGCTGGCGTGCCTCCTCGCGGGGGTGCTGCAGCTCGTCGCGGGCGTGCTCGGCGGCGGACGGCTCGCGACCATGGTCCCGCTGGGCGTCACGCGCGGCTTCGTTCTCGGGCTCGGCGCCGCCCTCACGCTGCAGGCGCTACCGCACGCGTTCGGGCTCGCCACGCCTCCGGACCTCTCGCCGCTCGAGCAGCTCGATCACCTGGGAGCGCACGTCTCGCACGCGTCCGTCCCCGGCATGGTGGTCGCCGGGTGCACGGTCCTCGGCGCCGGGCTCGCGCTGCGCTTCGCGCCGCTCGTCCCCGCGGCCCTGATCACCACGCTCGTCTCGGCGCCCGTCGTCTGGGCGCTCGCGGCCGAGCTCCCGACCCTCGGCGAGGGCGCGCTCTCGATGCCGCGCTTCGGGGCGCCGGCCTTCCCCCACACGGGCGTCGCGTCCATCCTCGGGCTCTCGGTCCTGCTCGCCCTCTCGAGCTCGCTCGAGACGCTGCTCTCCTCCAACGCGCAGCGTGAGGCCGACCCGCAGCGACGCGGCGACCCGGACCAGGATCTGCTCGCGAACGGGCTCGTCTGCATCGCGCTGGCGTTCCTCGGGGGGCTCCCCGCGTCCGCGTCCATCGCGCGCGCCGAGCCCCTGCGCGCCGCCGAGCCCTCGACGCGCCTGGCCGGCCTGGTGGTCGCGCTCGCCGCGAGCGCGTTCGGCGTGATCGTGCTCGCGATCGGCCGCTTCGTTCCCCTGGCGGCGATCGGCGGCGCGGTGCTCGTGGTCGGGCTGCGCCTGCTCGATCCACGCCCGCTCCGCGCGCTCTACCGCGCCTCCCGGTGGGAGGCCGCCAACGCCGTCGTCACGCTGCTCTCGATCACGCTGCTCGGCCTCGTGAGCGGTGCCCTCGTCGGGCTGATGATCTCGCTCCTGCTCTCGGTCGCGCGCGTCGCGCGGAGCCGATCGAGCCTCTCGCCCGGGAAGGGCGGCGACCCGCACCAGGTGGCGCTCGGCGGCCCGCTGACGTTCCTCGCCGCGCCGATGCTCCTCGACCTGGGCGCGCGGCTCGCCCGGCTCGAGGCGAAGGCCGGGCTCGTCGTGGATCTGCGCAGCGTGTCGTTCGTCGACGCCACGGGGTCGGCGCGCCTCGTCGAGATCGTCCGTGCGGCCGAGACGCGCGGCGGCCGCGTCGCCCTCCTCGGCGTCGCGCCGCAGTGCCGCGAGCCGCTCCTGCGCGCCGACCCCGCGGGCACGCTGGCGGAGCGCTTCGCGGTGTCCGACAAGGACGTCGATCGCCTCGTCGGCCGCACGGGCGCGTTCTCCGCGCAGGCGCACGTGCTCGCGGGCCTCGAGCACTTCCGGCAGGAGATGCGCGAGCACTACCTTCCGCTCTTCGATCAGCTCGCGGACGGTCAGAGCCCGCACACGCTGCTGATCACCTGCGTCGACTCGCGCATCAACCCGGAGCTCTTGACCGGCGCGCACCCGGGCGAGCTCTTCATCGTCCGCAGCCTCGGCGCGCTCGTGTCCCCGGTGGGCGAGGAGAACCTCCCGAGCGAGGCCGCCGCGGTCGAGTACGCGGTCGGCGTGCTCGGCGTGCGCAACGTCATCGTCTGCGGCCACTCGCAGTGCGGCGCGATCAAGGCGCTCAAGAGCCAGCACGTCCCGCCGGAGCTCGAGTCCCTCTCGCGCTGGCTCGCGCGCGCCGAGCACGCGAGCGGCGACCTGCACGGTCACACCGAGCTCGACGCCGCGTGCCGCGCGGCGACGTCGCGACAGCTCGCGAACCTTCGCACGATCCGCCAGGTGCGCGAGCGCGAGGACAAGGGCGAGCTGCGCCTCTCGGCCTGGTTCTACGACGTCGGCCAGGCCGAGCTCTTCGAGTGGGACGAGGGCCGACAGGCCTTCTCCGTGATGGGCACGCACGGGATGGGTTCGATGACGTCGCTGCTCCCGCCCCCGCTCGCCCCCGAGAAGGACAGCCGATGAGCGCGGCGGACCTCTGCGTGGAATGCGGCCTGTGTTGCACGGGAGAGCTCTTCTCCTCCGTCGATCTCACGGCCGACGAGGCGACGCGACTCCTGGCGAGGAGGCTCCCTGTCCACGACGACGGCGGCCGCTGGAAGCTCCCCCAGCCGTGCCCGGCCCACGCCGGCCTCTGCGCCGTCTACGCCGACCGCCCGGCCGCCTGCGCCTCGTTCCG
>JBGAQA010000116.1:0-19226 GCA_044220955.1 Sandaracinaceae bacterium | reverse complement strand
GTGCGCGACCTGGTGCCCGCGCAGGACAGGGCGCAGCGGGCGCGGATGCTCTTCCCCGACGAGCGCCTGCGCGAGCTCGCCGGCGAGCGCGACGGCGTCCGCGTGCGCGCGATGCTGGGCCCGCCCGAGCGCGCACGCAGCGGCGCGAACGGCCTGCACCTCTACGTGAACCGGCGGCCGGTGCGCGACCGCGCGATCGCGCGCGCGATCGCCGTGGCGTACGGCAGCGTCGTACCTCCGGGCCGCTACCCGACCGGCGTCGTGTGGATCGAGCTCGACGGCGCGCGCGTCGACGTGAACGTGCACCCCCAGAAGGCCGAGGTGCGCTTCGACGACGCGCGGCGCGTGCTCGAGGCGGTGACGCGCGCGCTGGCGAGCGAGCTCGGCACCTCTCCGTTCCGGGCCGCGGTCGCGACGACCCCGACCGACGGCTTTCGCGGCGCTGACTTCTGGGCCGAGCGCCTCGCCGGCAGCGGCGTCCTCGCCAGCACGCCCTACGACGCGCCGTCCGCGCGCGAGGCCGTCCTGCGAGAGTCCGGTCCCTCGCCCTCACCCTCGCCCTCGAGCGGACGGGGCCCCCTCGAACCCCGCGGCGCGTTCGGCTCTCTGCGCGTCCTGGGCCAGGCCAAGCGCACCTATCTCGTGTGCGAGGGCGAGACCGGCCTGGTCGTCCTCGACCAGCACGCGGCCGACGAGCGCGTGCGCTTCCACCGTCTCCGTGCCGCGTACGACGCGAAGGCCGTGGCCGTCCAGCGCCTGCTCCTGCCCGAGCGCGTGGAGCTGCTGGCGAGCGAGGTCGCGCTCGCCGAGTCCGAGCGCGGCACGCTCGCCGAGCTCGGGCTCGACGTCGCGATGATCGGCGACTCGACCCTCGCCGTGCGGGGCGTTCCGGCGATCGCGCGGCGTGCGTCGGCCGAGCGGCTCCTGCGCGACGTGCTCGCCGAGCTCGCCAAGACCGGCTCGCGCGCCTTCGGCGACGCCATCGACACGGCGCTGGCGACCATGGCGTGTCACGGCGCCATCCGCGCCGGCGACGTGCTCTCGCCCGACGAGCAGCGCGAGCTGCTCCGCTCGCTCGACGAGGTGGACGACTTCGCCAGCCACTGCCCGCACGGGCGTCCCATCCTGATGGAGCTCGGCTTCACCGAGCTCGCCCGCAAGGTCGGCCGGTGACGAACGGCGAGAGGCCGCGCCTCGTGGTCGTGAGCGGACCGACCGCCGCAGGCAAGACCGAGCTCGCGCTCGGCCTCGCGCGAGCGCACGGGGGCGAGCTGATCGGCGCCGACAGCGTGCAGGTGTATCGCGGCTTCGACATCGGCTCCGCCAAGCCGGCACGGGACGAGCTGCGCGGGGTCGCGCACCACCTGCTCGACGTGATCGATCCCGACGAGCCGATCGACGCCGTGCGCTACGCCGCGCTCGCGGACGCGGCGATCGAGGGCGTGGCGGCGCGCGCGAAGATCCCGATCGTCGTCGGGGGGACCGGGCTCTGGCTGCGCGCGCTGCTCCGCGGGCTGGTGACGCTGCCCGAGCCCGACGCCGCGATCCGCAAGGCGCTCGAGGCGGAGGCCGACGTGGCCGGATCGGCCTCGCTCCACGCGCGCCTCTCGACCCTCGACCCGAGAGCCGCGGCCGCGATCCACCCGAACGACCGGCTGCGCATCGTGCGCGCGCTCGAGGTCCACGCCCAGACGGGCGAGCCGCTGGGCGAGCTGCGCGCGCAGCACGCGCTCGGGGCGCCGCGCTACGAGGCGCTCGTGATCCTGATCGATCGCCCGCGGGACGAGATGGCGGCGCGGATGGAGGCGCGGACGCGGGCGATGCTCGAACGCGGGCTGGTCGACGAGACGCGGCGCCTGCTCGAGCGATGGGGTCCGAGCGTGCGCGCGATGGAGGCCGTGGGATACAAGGAAGCACGCGCCTTCCTCGCCGGCGAGCTCGCGGAAGAGGCGCTGCCCGCCGCGATCACCCGGGCGACCCGGATCTACGCCCGCCGTCAGCGCACCTGGTGGGGCCACCACGAGGACGCCCTGCGCATCGAGCGCCCCGACGATCCGGTCGCGCTCGAGCGTGTCGCACGCTTCGTCAGCGGCCCTTCTTCCGCTTCTTCTTCGTAGGGGCTCCGGCGTCCTGCCGCGCGGCCCGCGCCGCCGCGATCTCGCCGGCGTCACCGCCGTGCCGCTCCTCGGCGGCGAGGAGCGCGTCGACCTCGTCGAGATCCTCGCCGAGCGCGGCGAGCGAGCGGGCGAGCCGGACACGGACCCGCGGCAGGTCCGGATCGCCGTCGAAGAGGGCCCGGTACGCGCGCGAGGCGTCGCGGTTCCAGCCGGCGTCGAGCGCCGCGCCGGCGAAGCCGAGCGCCACCGCGCGCGGGACCGCACCCCCACGGTAGCCGGCGACGGCCTTCGCCCAGGACCGCGCGGCCTCCTCCTTCTGCCCGAGCGCGCTCTGCACCGCGCCGAGCCGGGCCGCGTGCTCGGCCGCGGGCCCGAAGATCCGGAAGGGCAGCGCAGCCTCGAGGCGCGCGCCCAGCTCGCTCGCCTTGCCCCTCGAGAGCAGACCGATCGCCGCGCGGTCGTACGCGTCGCGCGAGCCGTTCGCGAGCACGCTCGCCCACTGGAACGCGACGAGGCCCGCCCCGACGATGCACATCGCGGGCAGCTGCCCCACGAAGCCGCCGTAGTACAGGCCGAACGCCACGACGAGCGAGACCGGCCCGAGGGCGAAGCGCGCGAGCGAGGGTGAAGGACGGGCGCGATCGTCGATGCGGAACAGAGGCGTGCTCACGGACGGGGGAGCGTACCCCGACCGCGAACGAACGACTGCCCCCGGGACGATCCCTTCGCTATGATTCACGCGTGCAAGGACAGCGCAGCTGGCTCGCGGTTCCTCTCTTCGTGCTCGTCGCGGGCGCGCTGCTGCCGTCGTGCGTGCCCGGGGCGGTGGGCGACACGTACTCGCTCTCGGGCCGCATCACGCAGACGCTCGAGTCCGGCGTGTCGGCGACCCCCGTCGCGGGGGCGACCGTCCGGTTCACCTCCGACGTCGGTGACGTGTTCACGACCACCTCGAGCGGCGACGGCAGGTACCGCATGCAGGTGCTCTCGCGGTCCCGCTTCGGCCAGGTGCGCGCCTCCGCGCCCGGCTTCGTGGACGCCGAGCGCAGCGTGTACTTCGACACGCCCGAGCGCCGCGTCGACATCGGGATGCGCCCCACGCCCTCGATGATGATGTAGGGCCGGTCCAGCCGGGAGCACGCGGTCCAGCACGGCGCCGCGACGACCCTCAGCGCTCGAGCCGGAACACGCGCTGCGCGTTGCCGCCGAGGAAGAGCGCGCGCGCCTCGTCGGGCAGCTCGAGCGCGTCGAGCCCCGCGAGACACTCTGCCGGCGTGATCATGGGGAAGTTGCTGCCGAAGAGAACCTTCTTGCGGCCGTGTCCGCGCATGTAGTCGACGAGGTCGCGCGGGTAGCGGCTCGTCTTGTACGCCGAGGTGTCGATGTGGACGTTCGGGTACTTCGTCGCGAGGGCGATCATCTCGACGGTCCACGGATATCCGATGTGGCCACCGACGATGGTGAGCTCGGGGAAGTCGAGCGCCACCTCGTCGAGGTACGGGATGGGCCTCCCCGGCTCCGACGGACGCATCGGGCCCGTGTGCCCGACCTGCAGGCAGAAGGGGATTCCGAGCTCCACGCACTCGGCGTAGAGCGGGTAGTACCGGCGGTCGTTCGGAGGGAGGTTCCAGAGCCACGGGAGCATCCGCAACCCCCGCAGCCCGAGCTGGCGCACCGCGCGGCGCAGCTCGCGCACCGCCTCCATCGGCCGCGAGAGGTCGACCGAGGCGACGCCGACGAAGCGCTCCGGGTGGCTCCGCACGACGGCCGCGACGTGGTCGTTGCTCAGCATCGCGCCCTCGGGGCCCCACCACGCGGAGACGATCGCACGGTCGACCTTCGCCGCGTCCATCGCGCCGAGCGTGAGCTCGATCGGGATCGTCTCGGGGAGCGTGCTCGGATCGGCGCCACGCCAGCGGTTGAGTGACGCGAACATCGGATGGCGCGCGAACGTGCCGGTGGGGTGCTGGATCCACGCATCGACGATCATCGGCATCGCTCCTTCACGGGCACCGGCAGCCCCAGCTGGCAGGCAGGCTCGGGCACACGAGCTCGGCGATGCGCCGGTGGCCCTGGCGGTTCGGGTGGACGTCGTCGAAGCTGCGCAGCTCGGGACGCAGGAACCATCGCCCGATCTCCGCCAGACGCGCGGCGTCCGCGTCGAGGCGCGCCGCGCGGGCCTCGTCGGGCAGCGCGCCGAACGCGTGGCGCCAGCGCCCGTCACGCGACACGAGCCGGCGCATCTCGGCCAGCTCGCGCGGCCGGGCGCCGCGATCGCGCAGGTCCGAGTCGAGCAGGTCCACGCGCACCTCGGCGGACTCGTCCGGCTGGTAGCCGGCCGGGGCCGCGCCGCGATCGCTCGCGAAGCCTCCGAGCAGCTCGGCCGGGCTCCCGCGCCCCATGACGAAGTCCACGATGCGCTGTGTGCTGTCGTGTGTCTCGAGCGCCCGCGCCCCGGTCCAGCGCGCGTCGTCGAGGGCGCCCCAGGGCGTCAGCGAGAGCCCCACGACGCGCATGTGCCGCGCGTGAGCGTCGACGAAGGCGCGGCGGATGTAGCGGTTGGTGCGCGCGGGCGCGACGGCGCTGTTCAGCCCGCCGTTCCAGAGCAGCCAGAGCTCGAGGCTCGGATCGCTCCACGGAAAACCACGGTGGCGCAGCACCTCCCGCTGGAACACGCCGTGGAGCTGCTGCGCGCCGTAGCCGACCCGAGAGAGGTTGCGGATCTCCACGTTGCCGCACCACTCGTGGAGCAAGTGTGCGTAGGGGCCGTCCTGGAACGCGCCGATCGAGCCGGCGAGCAGCACGACCTTCACGTGCCGGTCAGGCTCCTCGAAGCGCCACTCGTCGTCGGGCTCGCACGCGTAGCCGGTGGCGCAGTGCACGGTCTGCCCGCGCGCGTGCGGAGCCAGCGCGAGCGCGATCAGCGCGATCAGCGCGAGCGACGGGAGGGAGCGGACGGGGCGAAGGGCACGAGCCACGACCTCGGCCAGATACCACGATGACGGGTCCGTGCGACGATGGGGCGTGGCCCGGATCACGCTCGGTGTCGGACTCGTCCTCGCGCTCGGCGCCTGCGGGCCGGGCGGCGGCGCCCCGGACGGTGCCGCAGCTACGGCGGACACGGGCGGCACGGGGTCCGACGCGGGCCCCGAGCGCGACGCCGGTGCGGACGCCTCAGCGGACGGCGCGGCGAGCGCGGACGCCGGACGTCCCTGCGCTTACGGGGGCGGCTGCGACCTGCTCGCGCAGGACTGTCCCGCAGGCCAGGCGTGCGTCCCGGGCCCGGGCGCGAGCGAGTGCGTCCCCGCCGGGGTCGCGCCCGCGGGGACCCCCTGCGCGGAGGCGTCGTCCTGCGCGCCGGGCACCGTGTGCGTGCCGGACGGCGCGAGCGGCACCTGTCGCGGGCTTGCCTGCGCGCCTTCGGACTGCACCGTGCCCGCGTGGGTCTACGTGCGCCTCGGCGACGGCAGCGGCGCGCCGCTCCCGAACGGCGTCGGCATCTGCATCACCGAGGGGATGCCCTGATAGGCGTCGGCGCCCCGGGGCGAAGCGCTCAGCCCTTGAGCGCCTCGGCGCCGCCGATGATCTCCATGAGCTCCTTCGTGATCGCCGCCTGGCGCGCGCGGTTGTACACGAGCGTGAGCTTGTCGATCATCTCGGAGGCGTTCTTCGTCGCGTTGTCCATCGCGGTCATGCGAGCGCCGTGCTCGGAGGCGAACGACTCGAGCAGCGCGCGCAGGACCTCGATCTCGACGTACATGGGAAGCAGGCGATCGAGCAGCGCCTCCTTGGAGGGCTCGTAGATGAAGTCCACGTTCGTCTGGGGCACGAGTCCGGCGTGGGGATCGACCGCGACGGTGATCGGAACCAGCGGCTCGATGACGACCTTCTGGCTGATCGCGCTCTTGAACTCGTTGTAACAGAGGTAGACGGCGTCGTAGCCCTCGAACTTGTACTCGCCGACGATCGAGCGGCCGATCTCGCCCGCCTTCGCGATGCCCTTGGCCGGAACGGCCAGCGTCTCGAACACGCCGGTGAACTCGAACGCGATGTCGGCGCCGCGACGGCGCAGGAAGTCGCGGCCCTTGCGGCCGATGACCGCGAAGCTCACCGCGATGCCCGCCGCCTCGAGCTCCTTCCACTTCCGGTAGCTCGCCTTGCTGATGCTCGCGTTGAACGCGCCCGCGAGGCCACGGTCGCTCGTGAGCACGACGAGCAGCACCTTCTTCGGCGCGCGACGCGCCAGGAGCGGGTGCACCTCTTCTTCGCCCGCGCGCGCAGCGACGCTCGAGAGCACCTCGAGCGTCTTGATGGCGTAGGGGCGCAGCTCGGTGATGTTCTGCTGCGCACGACGCAGGCGCGCCGCCGCGACCATCTTCATGGCCTTGGTGATCTTCTGCGTGTTCTTCACGCTTCCGATCCGCTTGCGGATCGCCTTCAGGCTGGGCACGGGAGATTCTCCTCGGAGCGGACGTTAGGACGCCGAGCTCTCGGCCTTCTTCTTCTTCTTCTTCTTCGGCGCCGCGGCGGTACCGGGCGCGCTGGCGGTCCCCGCGCTCGACGCCACCGCGTGGTCACCCACGAAGACGCCAGCGAACTCCTTGAGCACCTCGTGCAGCTTGTCCGCGAGCTCCTTGGTGAGCTCGGGCTTGGCGCGGAGCGGCTCGAGGATCGCGCTCGCGTAGCTGCCCTCGATGTACGCGAGCATCTCGCGCTCGTAGCGGCGGACCTCGCCGGTCGGGATCTCGTCGACGTAGCCGTTGGTCGCCGCGAAGATCGAGAGCACCTGCTTCTCCATCGCCATCGGGACGAACTGGTCCTGCTTCATGACCTCGACCAGGCGCGCGCCGCGCGCGAGCTGGCGCTGGCTGGCCTTGTCGAGGTCGCTGGCGAACTGCGCGAACGCCGCCATGGCGCGGTACTGCGCGAGCTCGAGGCGGAGCTTGCCGGCGACGCCCTTCATCGCCTTCGTCTGGGCGTTGCCGCCGACGCGCGAGACGGAGATGCCGACGTTGATGGCCGGGCGGACGCCCGAGTAGAAGAGGTCCGACTCGAGGAAGATCTGCCCGTCGGTGATCGAGATGACGTTCGTCGGGATGTACGCCGACACGTCGCCGGCCTGCGTCTCGATGATCGGCAGCGCGGTGAGCGAGCCGCCCGAGTCCGGGATCTTCTTCGCGACGAAGTCGCCGCCCTTCTTCTCGGCCTCCTTCGTGGCCTCCTTCTTCGCGTCCTCGCCCATGTGGACGTGGACGCCGGGCAGGCCGCGCTTCGGCTCGTCGTTCTTGCCGACGCAGACCCACTCCTCGGCCATCTTCGCGGCGCGCTCGAGCAGGCGGCTGTGGACGTAGAAGACGTCGCCCGGGTACGCCTCGCGGCCCGGCGGGCGGCGCAGGAGCAGCGAGAGCTGGCGGTACGCGACGGCCTGCTTGCTGAGATCATCGTAGACGAGCAGCGCGTGCTGCCCGTTGTCGCGGAAGTACTCGCCCATCGTGACGCCGGAGTACGGCGCGATGAACTGGAGCGGCGCCGACTCGGACGCACCGGCGGTGACGACGGTCGTGTACTCCATCGCACCGTACTCGGTGAGCTTGGTGACGACGTTGGCGACGGTCGACTGCTTCTGGCCGATGGCGACGTAGATGCAGAAGACGTTGAGGCCCTTCTGGTTGATGATCGTGTCGACCGCGACCGCGGTCTTGCCGGTCTGGCGGTCGCCGATGATGAGCTCGCGCTGGCCGCGGCCGATCGGGATCATGCCGTCGATGGCCTTGATGCCCGTCTGCAGCGGCTCCTTGACCGGCTGGCGCTGCACGATGCCAGGCGCCTTGAGCTCGACGCGGCGGCGCGCCTTGGTGTCGATCGGGCCCTTGCCGTCGATGGGCTCGCCGAGCGCGTTCACGACGCGGCCGACCATCGCCGGGCCGACGGGCACGTCGAAGATGCGGCCGGTGCGCTTGACGGTGTCGCCCTCGCGGACCTTCGTGTCGCTGCCGAGGATGGCGACGCCGACGTTGTCCTCCTCGAGGTTCAGCACCATCCCGGTCAGCCCGCCCGCGAACTCGACGAGCTCGCCGGCCATGGCGCTCTCGAGCCCGTAGAGGCGCGCGATGCCGTCGCCGACCGAGAGCACGGTCCCCGTCTCCATGACGTCGACCGACTTGTCGTAGCTCTGGATCTGCTTCTTGATGATCTCGGAGATCTCTTCGGCGCGAAGCTGCATGGTCATTCCCTGTCCCTGGTTCTCGGTAGCGTCAGCGCGATCCGCTGAGCAGGTCGTTCTTGATGTCCTCGAGGCGGTAGAGCAGCGAGCCGTCGTACACGGTGTCGCCGATCCGGGTGACGACGCCGCCGATGAGCGACGGATCCACCTTCTTCGTGATCGAGACGTCGCGACCGATGGCGCTCGTCAGCACCTTGGCGAGCTCGACGTAGTACGCGTCCGGGAGCGGCGCCGCCGTCGTCACCTCGGCGCGCACGCGGCCGGAGGCCGTCTCGACCTTGGCCACGAAGGCGTCGGCGATCTCGCGCACGTTCTTCATGCGGCGGCGGTCGGCGAGCATGCCGAGCGCGTTCAGCACGATCCGGCTGGCGCCGACGCGCTGCCCGATCGCCTGCGCGACCGACTTGCGCGCGTCGGGCGAGAACGCCGGGTTCTCGAAGATACCGCGCAGCTCGGCGCTGCCGTCCCAGGCGTCGGCGATCGCGGTGAGCTCGCGCTGGACGCGCTCGACCCCGTTCTCTTCCCTCGCGAGGTCGTAGAGCGCCCTCGCGTAGCGACGTGCGACCGCGCTCATCAGCTCGCTCCCTTGGTGGTACCGCGCTCGACCGAGGCGCGCAGGCGGGCGAGGTAGTCGTCGGCCAGGCGCTGCTGATCGGCCCCGGTCGAGCGCTCACGGAGGATCTTCTCGGCCGCGCCGACGGCCGCCTCGATCGCCTCCCGCGTCAGATCCTCGCGCAGCGTCTTGAGCTGCTGCTGGACGAGGAAGTGCGCCTCGGCGTGGAGCTTGTGCGCCTTGTCGGCGGCGGCGGCGACCATGCGATCGCGCTCTTCCATGCCCGCGCGCTCGAACTCCTTGCGGAGCTTGGCGATCTCGGCGTCGAGGTTCTCGATGCGAGCGGTGTATTCCTCGTGCTTGGCGGTCGCCTCGGCCTCGATGCGCTTGGCCTCCTCCAGCCCGTCCACGATCGCCTTGCGGCGCGCGACGAGGAACTCCGAGAGCGGCTTGCGCCCGAAGTAGACGAGGATCCCGGCCCAGATGAAGAACGCGAGGAAACGACCTGCCAGGGCCGGCTCGCCGTCCGGACCGCTCTCGGTCCAGAAGAGCTCGGGCGCGCCGTGCTCGGCGTGCTCGCCGCCCTCTTCGGCTCCCGCCTCGCCGCCGTGCTCGCCGTGGCCTTCCTCGTCGTGCTGAGCGGAGGCGATCGCAGCGAAGCCGCCGGAGGTGACCGCGATCAGCGCGATCACGATGGCGATCCTGCGCATCACGACGCCTTCCTCCCGAGGAGCTTCTCGGCGATCTGCCCGGCCATCACCGGCACGCTCTGCACCATGTGCGCGCGGACGGCCTCGGCCTCCTCGTTCATCTTCTTGGTCGCGTCCGCGAGCGTCTTCTCCGACTCGTGCCGCGCCGTCGCGACGAGCTCGCGCTCGAGGCGCTGACCGTCGGCGCGCAGGCGGTCGCGCTCGGTCGCCGCCTCGACCTTGGCCGCCTTCACCTTGGCCTCGAACTCGACGAGGGCCGAGTCGGCGTCCTTCTCGAGGTTCTTCGCCGCCGCCTTGGCGCCGTCGATCGCCTGCTCGCGCGCGTCGAAGAGCGCGAGCATCGGCTTGAACACCAGGAAATAGAGGACCGCGAAGACCGCGACGAACGTGAAGAACTGGAAGACGACCGTGCCGTCGAGATCGATGAGCGCTCCGCCGGAGAGCAACGCACTCGTGAGAAGAAGCTGCATGAGGCCTCGTTCGTGGCACTTCGAATGCCGCCATCGCGGGCGGTCTCGTCGTGCGCCTCGGCGGCCGGGACTTCCGTCTCGGGGCCGCGGAGCGCGCGCTGTGTAGCAGTGGCCCCCCACCCGGTCAAGGACGGCCGGGGTGCCGAATCTGCCATGAAATCAGGCACGAACGGCGAAAGGAAATGCCCGGCGGATCGAAGTCCTCTATCCTCGGCCGCCGTGCGTAGGCTTCTCTCGCTCTGGGCGGCGATCGGCGTCGTCTCGGTCGTGGCCGCGACGGCCGCAGCCCAGCCGCGGGTGCCTGTCGCGGTGCTCCCGTTCAGCGGCCCGGGCGGGACGGCGGCCCGGCGGGCGGCGATCTCCATCCTGGAAAACGAGGCGCGCGTGACGGTCACCGACGAGGGGATCGCGGACGCCGCGGCCGAGCGGACCGGCGCCGGAGCGAGCGGGGCGGCGGGCGTCGAGGGCTTCGCCCGCCAGATCCAGGTGCGCCTGGTCATCCAGGGCGCGCTGACGGGCCGCGGCGCGCGGCGGCGCCTGGCGCTGACGGCCCGGGACGCGAGCGGGCGCGACATCGCGACGCAGTCGACCCGGATGCGCGGCGGGGCGGCGGGGCGGCGCGCGATCGCGGCGGCGCTCGACGCCCTGCTCGACACCGCGCTCGCCTCGCTCCCGCCCGACCGCCCGCGCGAGCGTCCGGTCAGCGAGGCGCCGCCGCCGCCACCGCCCCCCGAGCCCGAGCCGGCGAGCTTCGGGGAGGATCCGGCCGTCCTGACGATCGTGGTGACGGGGACGGTGCGCTCGCGGAGCGCGACGATCCACCTCGCCGACTCGAGCGTGCGCACCTACGACGCGAGCCCCTACTTCGAGCTCGGGGGCCGCGTGGAGCTGCGTCCGCTCGCGCACGAGCAGAGCTACGCGCGCGGCGTGTTCGCGTACGCCGACGTGGCCGGCGCGCTCGGGCTCTCGTCGCGACGCTCGGACGGCATGTCGTTCCCGACGAGCTTCTACCGCCTCGGGATCAGCGTCGGCTACCTGGTGCCGGTCGGCGAGGTGGTGGAGGTCGGGGCCGGCTTCGGCGGCGGCTGGGACGCCTATCAGCTCGCCGACAACCAGACGATGCCGACGGTGGAGTACCCGTACCTGCGGCCCGCGGTGCGCGCGCGCTTCCGCGTGATGGGCGAGACCGTCGTCATCGGACTCGAGGGCGGCTACCGCGCGCTGCTCGGGCGCGAGGGCCTCTCGTCGGCGTTCGGCGTGGACGGCGCGAGCTTCGGCTGGGACGCGGGCGGGAGCCTCTCGGGCACGCTCGAATTCGGCCTCGCGTACGCGATCGAGGCCGGCTTCACGCAGTACCAGCACTCGTTCGTCGAGGGCAGCTCGTGGTTCATCGGGCAGGGCACGCAGGGCACCGACGGCGGCTATCGCTTTGCCGCCGCCGTGGGCTATGCCTTCCGCTGATGTGCCCGCAACGTGCAGCGAACAGCCCGGAGCCCTCTCCCTCTCGAGGGAGAGGGTTGGGTGAGGGCCGGCCATGCGTGACCTGACCGGCCTCGGAGAGCTGCAAGCGCTGCTGGGCCGCGGCACGCGCTTCGAGGGCCTCCTGACGTTCGAGGGCCGCGTCCGCGTCGACGGCGAGGTGAAGGGCGAGATCAAGAGCGAGGGCCTGCTCGTCCTCGGCGACGGCTCGAACGTCGACGCCACCATCGAGGTCGGCACGCTGATCGTGCGCGGCGGGACCTTGCGCGGCAGCGTGGTGGCGCGCGAGCTGATCGAGATCCACGAGGGCGCGCAGGTGCACGCCGACATCACGGCGCCCGAGATCGACATCGCGAAGGGCAGCCTCTTCGACGGCCGGTGCAGCATGGTGCCAGCGGCGCCGAGGGGATCGGATCCGGGCTGAGCGCGAAGTCTCGCTCTCGCCCTGGCCCTCGCCTGGCTCTGCCTCCCGTGACCCCGCGCACGCGCACGAGGACCGCACGAACCCTCCCCGCGGCGCCCGGCTCTCACGTGCATAGGTGATGGGCAACCGAGCACGAGAGGAGCGACGCCATGATCGAAAAGGTGTTTCCGCAGAACGAGCACACGGTGGATCGCTTGATCCGCGTGGTGCTGGGGGTCGCGCTACTGACTCTCACCATCCTGCCGCCCCACTCGCTGTGGGGCTTGGTCGGGCTGCTGCCGCTCGTGACCGGCGTCGCGGGCAGCTGCCCGCTCTACCGCCTCTTCGGGATCGACACGTGCCGCATCGGGCAGGGCCCGGCCGCGCACACCTGAGGATCGCCGCGCTGGCGCTCGCATCGCTGCTCGGGCTCGCGCCATCGGTGGCCGCGGCGCAGGGCGAGCGCGTGATCTTCGGCGCCGAGGGCGCGCTGCTCGTGCCCACGACCTCGCCGAGCACGTCGGCGCTCGCGCCCGGCGCGACGCTCTCGCTCGCGGCGCAGTTCTCGGTCACGAACTGGTTGATGCCGCTCGTCCGCGCGCGGGCCGCGGCGCTCGGTGCGGGCGGGCAGCAGCACGACCCCACCGGCATGGCGTCGTTCCTCGGCGGCGTCCGCTTCCGGCCGCGCGGAATCGCGCACCCGGAGGAGCCCTCGCGCGCCGCGTGCGTGTGGGCCGAGATCGACGCCGGTCTCACGCTCTTCGGCGCCCGCGCTCAGCCGACGTTCGAGGCAGCGGTCGGCTTTCTCTTCCTCGCGGGCGCTGCCGACATCGGCCCCGCGCTCCGCTTCGTCCACGTGATGCCGGCCTCGAGCGGGGATGGCCCGGACGTGTTCATGGTGACGGTCGGGCTCGAGGTGCTGCTCGGCGACGCGCGCTGAGCCTCGCCCTCGCTCACTCGGTGAGGCTGCCCAGCTTCAGTCCCGGCACGCGCTCGAAGTGCGCGCGGTTCCTCGTCAGGAGCGTCGCGCCACGCGCGCGGCACACGCCCGCGATGAGCGAGTCGGCCGGCCCGATCGGCGCGCCCCGAGCCGACAGCTCGCGCGCGATGTCGGCGGCCTCGCGCGCGCTCGCCTCGTCGATCGGCAGCTTCGCGATCGCGCCGACGAGGTTCTCGACGCGCTCTCGCTCCGCGTCCGTCCGCGCGCCCGAGAGCAGCTCGAACACACTGACCACCGTGGTGGCGAGCCTGCCGGTCGCGAGCTCGACGCGGATGCGCTGCGCCGCGCCGCGTCCGCGTAGCGCATCGACGAGCACGTCCGTGTCGGCGACGATCATCGCCAGCTCTCACGGCTCGCGCGGGTCGCCGCCTCGAGCGCGTCCGCGCTCTCGTCATCGAGCGAGCCGATGGCCGAGAGAGCAAGCCCGATGCGGGCCGACTGCGACTCCTGCTCGGCCAGGTAGCGGTCGACCGCCTCCTGGATCAGCAGGGAGAAGCCCTTCATTCCATGCCTACCGGCGAGCTCGAGGAGCTTCGCGCGCTGGCGAGCCGTGAGCTCGATCGTGGTCCGCATGCATGTGAATGTGGTGATGCATGCACATGCATGTCAAGGCGACCGGCGGCCTGATCAGGCGCTCTCTTCGATCCGGATCGCGCTCGTCGGCCGCGCGATGCCGCTGAGCCGGTCGATCTCGCGCAGCGCGCCCCGGATCGCGGCATCGCGGCACGGGTGTGTGATCATCACGAGCTGCACCGGGTCGTCCGAGCCCGGCGACCGGCCGTCCTGCACGAGCTCGCGGACGGAGACCTCGAAGGCGCCGAGCACGCCCGCGATGCGCGCCAGGATGTCGGGGCGGTCGAGCACCGAGAAGCGCAGGTAGTACGGGCCGACGAGCTCGCCGGGCGAGCGCACCTCGCGATCGGCGAGCAGCTCCGAGCGCATCGAGCGCTGCGGCACGCGGCCGCGCGCGCCGGCCAGCATGTTGCGGCCGACGTCGACGAGGTCGCTCACCACGCTCATCGCGGTGGGCATCGCGCCGGCGCCGTACCCGGAGAGCATGCAAGGCCCGAGGCGCTCGCCCTCGAGCACGACCGCGTTCAGCGCGCCCGAGATGCTCGCGAGCACGCTCGTGCGCCGGATCATCGCGGGGTGCACGCGCAGGTCGAGCGACCCGCCAGGAAGCACCCGCCCGGTGGCGAGCAGCTTGATCGTGTAGCCGAAGCGCTCGGCGAACCTCACGTCGACCGCGGAGATCGCCTCGATCCCCTCGCGCGCGATCTGGGCGGTGTGCACGCGCGCGCCGAACGCGAGCGTCGAGAGGATCGCGAGCTTGTGGCTCGCATCGCCCCCGTTCACGTCGAGCGAGGGGTCGGCCTCGGCGTAGCCCGCCGCCTGCGCGCCCTTGAGCGCGACGTCGTAGCCGACGCGCTCCTCGGCCATGCGCGAGAGGATGTAGTTGCTCGTCCCGTTCACGATGCCGCGGAGCGAGACGACCGTGTCCGACACCAGCGCCTCGCGCAGCACGCGGATCACGGGGACGCCGCCGCACACCGCCGCCTCGAAGTAGAGGTCGACGCCGCGCGCCTCGGCCAGCTCGAAGAGCTCGTGGCCCTGCTCGGCCAGCAGGAACTTGTTGGCCGTGACCACCGACTTGCCGCGCTCGATCGCGGTGCGCACGTAGCGCCCCGCCGGGTCGAGCCCTCCCATCAGCTCGACGACGACGTCCACGTCCGGGTCGTCGAGCACGTCGCTCGCGTCGAACGAGAGCTTGCCCTCCTCGAGGGCGTCGGTGCGCGGCTTGACGCGATCGCGCGCGACCACGCGGCGCACCTCGAAGGTGGTCCCGAGGCGGCGCGCGAGGCTCTCGCGGTTGTCACGCAGGAGCTGCAGCGTGCCCTCGCCGACGACGCCGCAGCCGAGCAGGCCGACGCGGATGGGGCGGTTCGGGTTGGGGGACACGCGCGCTTCATACGCCCGATCTCGCGGGTGCGACAACGGTCGAGCTGTGAGATCGTCCCGCCGTGCTGGTCCTGATCGCCCTGGTCGTGCTGTGCGCGGCCTGGATCGTCGTGCACGTGGCCCTCGTCGTGCGGGTGATGGGCGTGACGGGGATCACCACGCGCGAGCGCTTGTTCTCGCTCGTGCCCCTGGTGACGCCCTATCTCGCGTGGAAGTCGGGGCTACGGCGGCACGCGGTGCTCTGGGCCTGCCTGATCGCGCTCTACGGCGCGCTGCGCGCGTGGCTCGCCCTGCGTTGACACCGGGGGGCCATCTCCCTAAGAGTGGACGGGACAATTGTTCGGCTCGCCCCTCCGGCCCCTCCCGTCCGCGCGCTCGACGCGCGCTCCCGTCCGGGTCCTGCGTGGCGAGCACTCTTGTGGGTACTCGGAGGTTCACGGATGGCGGGCAAGAACGTTTCCTCGGTCAACGACCTCAACTTCGAGGACGAGGTGCTCAGGTCGGAGACCCCCGTCCTGGTGGACTTCACGGCGACGTGGTGCGGCCCCTGCAAGCAGATCGCGCCGCTGATCGACCAGCTCGCCGACGAGTACGTCGGCAAGGTCAAGGTCGTGAAGCTCGACATCGACGAGGCCCCCAACACCGCGGTGAAGTTCGGCGTGCGCGGCGTGCCGACGATCATCGTGTTCAAGGGCGGCGAGGCGGTCGCGCGTCAGATGGGCGCGGCGCCCAAGACCGTCATCGCCCAGGTTCTGCAGCGCGGGCTCTCGGCGTAGGCGCGAGGGCGACGCAGCGCTCGCTCGGGGTCACTGCCCCTGGATCTGACGGACGCGCTCGTCGATCTCGCGCTGCCGCGCGGCCTCTTGCTGCGCGGAGCGGTACCAGAACGCGAGCACCAGGATCGTCACCGCGACGCCGACCGCGATGGCGATGATCAGCGTACCGTTCGAGCGCGGCCGATCGATCCGGGTGGGCGCTTGCTCTGCGAAGGGGCGGGGACCGGGGACGACCGCGGGCGGCGCAGTGACGACCGTGGCCTGATCGACGGCTTGGACGGCCGGCTGCACGGCGGGCATCGGCCGCGGAGCGGGCTGCACGGCCGGCATCGGCTTGGGCGCGGGCATCACGATGGGCGTGTGAGGCGCAGCCGCGGGCGAGGGCGCCGGCAGCGGCTTGGGCGCCGGGGCAGCCGCCTTGGGCGCGGGCGTGGGCATCGGCTTCGGCGCCGGGATCGACTTGGACGCCGGCATCGGCTGCGGCGCCGGGATCGACTTGGACGCTGGCAGCGGCTTGGGCACCGGGATCGACTTCGCGCTCGGCGCCGGGGCGGCCGCCCTGGGCGCCGAGGCGCGCGCCGACGCGACGGCCTGCTTCGCCGGAGCCGGGACCGCCTCGAGATCGAGCGTATCGAGCTCCTGGGTCGTCGACGCCTTCGGCCGCGCGCGCGGCTTCCCGTCCCCCTTCGGATCGGTCCCCTCGTCGAGCCCCAGGGCTGCCCGCACGAGACGGGGATCGAGCTCGCCGCTGTCCGGCGCGCGCGGCCGCGGCTCGCTCTTCTGGCCCGTGACCGGCTCGAGCTCCTTGGCGTCGAGCGCGAAGGTGCCCGACTCGCTCATCTTGCGGTTGAGCGCGGCGGCCTTGAGGAGGGCGGGATCGATGTCGGAGAGATCGCGCTCGTCTTTCTCCTTCACCGTCGGCGCGTCGGAGAGCACCACCGCCTGCATCTTCGCCGTGTCGTTGGCCGCCGGCTTCTTGCCTGCGCCGGTGTCCAGCGGCCCGAGGTCGCTCGCGTCGAGCTGCTGCGTGCGCTCGTCGCTCGGCGCCTCGACCTCGACCGAGAAGGGCTCCGGCGTGAGCTTCGGCGCCGTCGCGCCGGCATGCTTGGCGAGCGTGCCCACGAGCAGCTCGAGCGTCGGCGGTCGCAGCGTCGGATCCGGGTCGAGGTAGCGAACGAGCACCTTGCCGAGCTCACCCAGCGCGGGCGGCGCGGTCTTCGGCCCCGGCTCGGGCGGGCTCCCGGTGAGCGCCTCCCAGGCGAGCGCGGCCACCGACCATCGATCGGACGGCCGCCCTGCCAGCCCGTCGCCCACCTCGGGCGCGAACTGCCGGCGCAGGCCCACGTCGTCGGTGAGCGCGTCCACGATCGCGTCGCCCGGCAGGACCGAGAGCGCGAAGCCGCCCGTCACGCGCACACCGTCGCTGCTGACGTACACGCGGTGCGCGCGGAGATCGCCGTGGAACCACGGCTCGGGAATCGCCAGCGTCACCTCGGCCAGGCTCGCGATCACCGGCAAGAGCTCCACGCTCGTGAAGACGCTGCCCTTGCTCCTTCGCGCCTCGAGGATCGCGCGGAACGTGGTGCCCTGCGGCCAGGGCTCGACCACGAACACGAGCGCGCCCTCGCGATCGACGTCCCGGATGCGCGCGAGCGTCCGGCCGCCGATGCCAACCAGCGGCGAGAGGCGGCTGACGAGCGAGCGCGCGTCCCGCTCTCCGAGCGCGCCCGGCGCGGGCATGCGGAACAGGACGTGCGCCTCGTTCTCCTGATCGAGCGCCTTGTACGTGAGACCCAGGGCGTCCCCGTCGAGCTGATCGAGGATCTCGTAGCGCTCTCCGAGCACGGTCCCGCGCCGCGGTCCGCGCGTCGCGGCCGGCGATCCCGTCACCTGTGTCGAGTCCGTCTCCATCGCGCCGCTTCCGCGGCCCGGCGAGGATAGCGCGGCAGCGGCCCCGCGATCACCACAACGCGGCGCGTGGACGCAATCGTGGCGCGCGGCGGGATCCGGACCAAGCTCGCCCGCGATGAGGGACGAGCGCCGGGAGCGAGCACGCCGCGCGGTTCGAGGGCTGCTCGCCGTCGCGATGACGACGATGGGCGTCCTGCACTTCGCGCGCGCGGACGCCTTCGTGCAGATCATGCCGCCGATGTTCCCCGCGCCGCTGCTGCTCGTGTGGATCTCGGGCGTGGCGGAGATCGCGGGTGGCCTCGGCGTGCTGGTGCCGCGCACGCGCGCGCTCGCCGGCTGGGGCCTCGTGCTGCTCTACGTCGCGGTGTTCCCGGCGAACGTCTACATGGCGCTCGAGCCGATCGCGGTGAACGGCGCCGTGCCGGAGCGCTGGATCGTGTGGGCGCGCTTGCCCTTGCAGCCGATGTTCATGTGGATCGCTTGGTGGTGCACGCGGCCGCCGCGGGCGTGACCGCACCTCAGCGGCTCATCAGCGCGTACGCGATGACCATGAGGGCGAACAGACCGAGCAAGAGGCGAATCCACCCGGAGGTCGACAGCGCTTCGCCACCGGCGGGCGCAGCGTCGCTCGCGACGCGCGCCTGCCCACGCGCGGCCGCCCCGAGCACCTCGCGCGCGCGGGCGGCGTTGACGTCGGAGGCGAGGACCCACCGGTGCCGCGCTCGGCCGGCGTGCGGATCCGTGCGGTGTACCGCGCCCGTCGCCAGCTCGATCTTGTTGGCGTCGCCGTGGCCGATCGCGATGGCGACCCAGGAGCCCACGCCGAACGCGACCTGCCCGAGCGTCTCCGGCTTGCCGTAGGTGACGACCCCGACCGGTCGGTTGCCCGCCACGTCGAAGAGCATCACGCGAAAGTCGGGGATGCGCGCCGCAGCGAAGCGGCCGTCGCGGCTGAACGCGATCGCGTCGATCGGGTGGTCGCCGATGCCGATCATCGGCTTGATGGCGCCCGTCTCGGGCTCGACGCGGGCGATCCCGCCGACCTTGGAGCGAACCGACGCACCGAAGTAGCCGGCCGGCGACCACGCTGCGCCGCAGATCGGGCCAGGCGCGCTGCCCGTGCCGAGGGTCGCGCCCGTCCTCGGATCGACGACGTGCGTCTTGCCGCCGCGCGTGCCGAGCAGGAGCCTCGTCCCGTCGCCGGAGAACGCCGCGCCGCCGACGTCCCTCAGGGCGATGCGCCGCTCCTTGCCCTGCTTGTCGACGATCAGCGTCTCGTCGTCCCCGAAGGCGCAGCGCAGCTCCTCGGTCGCGACGACGCCGCGCGCGCCGCGCACGCTGCGGACCGCGATCCGAGCTCCGTCGAGCCCGTGCTCGAAGAGCTTGCCCCCCGACGTGAGCGCGACGATCCGCTTGCCGGCGTCCGCGACAGAGAGCACGTCGCCCTCGAGCGCGTCCATCCAGACCGGCCCCTCGGTGGCCGCGTCGTACGCCAGCAGCGTGCTGCCCTCGGCGGTGACGAGCAGGTCGCTCTCGGCCCACACGAGCGGCGGAAAGGTGTTCGGAGCCCCCATCGCCGGCCGAGGATACACGCTCTCGCTCTCGCTCTCGCTCTCGCTCTCGCT
>JBGAQA010000115.1:0-19372 GCA_044220955.1 Sandaracinaceae bacterium | reverse complement strand
CTCGCCCTCGCCCTCGCCCTCGCCCTCGCCCTCGCCCTCGCCCTCGCCCTCGCCCTCGCCCTCGCCCTCGCCCTCGCTCCGATGGGAGAGCCGCGTCGCGCCACCGGCCTGGCAGCTCGCGGCCTCTGCGCGGCGCCGCGCGCCGCCGATGTTGCTGTTGCGCGCTCCGCCCGCGGCTCGCTTGCGCGCTCTCATCACCGGACCCAGTCGATCACCACCAGCGGCACCTCGCGCAGCGCGCCGCGCCACCTCGCCCGGGCGCCCGCGCACGCGACGCGCGAGAACGAGCGCCCGAAGAGCATCCGCGCCCGCGTCACGTGCCAGTCGTCGGTGACCACGAGCACGCTGGCGTCGCCGAGCAGCGCGCGCGTGCACGTCGCGTTCGTGCGGGTGGAGGTCGCGGTCTCCTCGAGCACGAGCGCGTCGAGGGGCGCGAGCGCGCGCGCCGCGACGTGGGCCCTCGCCGCAGCCGCCTCCGTCACCGGGCCACCGACCCGGCCACCGGTGACCACGAGCCGCGGCGCGTGACCCGCGCGCAGGAGCGCGCAGCCGAGCTCCACGCGCCGCTTCAGCGAAGGGCTCGCGCTGCCGTCCGGGCGCACGCGGCAGCCGAGGACGACGATGGCGTCGAAGCGCGCGTCCCGATCCGGCCGCGCGCGGCCGCGGCGGGCCAGCACGAGCGCGGCCAGAGGCCAGGCGAGCGCGACGAACGCACAGACGAGCGCGAGCGGGACCACGGGCCGGGCCTCGAGCGTACCGTGCCCCGCTCGCCGTCGCCGTCGCCGTCGCGTATCCTCGCGCCATGACCGAGCGCTACCAGTCCTTCGAGGAGTTCTGGCCGTACTACCTCTCCGAGCACCGCAACCCGACGTCGCGGCGCCTGCACTTCGTGGGGACGACGAGCTTCTTCGCCAGCTGCGTCGCGAGCGCGGTGACTCGACCGGTGCGCTTCCCGCTGGCCATGGCCGGCTTCGCCGCGCTGCTCGCCCACGGCGCGACGCAGGAGCCGAAGGGCCGGCCGCTCGCGCACGTCGCCGGCATGCTGGCGCTCCCGACGCTCGCCTCGCCCGTGCTGTTCCCCGCGGGCGTCGTGAGCGCATACGCGTGCGCGTGGATCGGCCACTTCGGCGTCGAGGGCAACCGGCCCGCGACGTTCGAGTATCCCCTCTGGTCGTTCCTCGCGGACCTGCGCATGTGGAGCAACATGGCGCGCGGCAAGCTCTGGAGCGGCGACCCGCTCGAAGAGCTCGGCCTCGAGACGCCCGCGAAGCCAGGCGCGGCGCCGCGCGAGACGGACGCCGTCACGCCCGCGGCCCAGCCGAATTGAGGGCCGTGCGCACGCTCGCGTTCGGGCTGCTCTCGCTGATCGGCCTCGCGAGCAGCGCGAGCGCGGACGCGCTGCCGCCCGCCGGGTGCCCGCACTCCGTGCCCGTGACCGGGACCGCGTGCGCGCCGCCCGGGTTCGCGGCATGCACGTACACGAGCGGCGGCCATACGACCCTCTGCTCGTGCCGCGACCGCGTGTGGTCCTGCGTACCGATGCCCTCCGCAGCGGACTCCTGATCAGGGCCGCGGCGCGCGCGGACCGAAGATCGCGGTCCCGACGCGGACGAGCGTGGCGCCCTCTTCGACGGCCGCGTCGAGGTCCGAGCTCATGCCCATCGAGAGCTCCGCGAGGCCGTGACGCTCCGCGAGCGCCCGCAGCGCACGGAAGTGGGGCCGCGGATCGCCGGACTCGGGAGGGATCAGCATCAAGCCGAGGACGTCGAGCGCGGGCAGCGCGCGCGCGTGCGCGACGAGCGCGTCCAGCTCCTCCGGAGCGGCGCCCGACTTCTGCGGCTCGCGGGCGACGTTCACCTGCAGCAGCACCCGGGCGCGCCCGCCGGTCGCGCGCTGGGCGAGCTCGTCCGCGAGGCGCGTCGAGTCGACCGTGTGCACGACGGGACGGGCGCGCAGGACCGCCTTCACCTTGTTGCGTTGCAGGTGTCCGATGAAGTGCCACTCGAGATCGGAGAGCGCCGCGAGCTCGGTCGCCTTCGCGTCGAGCTCCTGGACGTAGTTCTCTCCGAAGCGTCGCTGGCCGGCCTCGTAGGCAGCGCGGATCGCCGCGGCGTCGTGCATCTTGCTCACGGCGATGAGCGCGACGCTCGCCGGATCGCGCCGCGCCCGATCGGCCGCGCGCGCGATGCGCTCACGGACGGCGGCGAGGTTCTCTGCGATCGAGCTCACGTGGGCCACCGCGGCAGCACCCCCGCGTCGACGAGCAGCGCGACCGTCTGCGCCGCGGGGAGCCCGATCACGTTCGAAGGCGATCCGTTCACCGCGAGCACCAGGCCCGCCCCCATGCCCTGGACCGCGTAAGCGCCCGCCTTGTCCCGGCCTTCGCCGCTCGCGACGTAGCGGTCGATCACCGCCGGATCGAGCGAGCGGAACACGACCTCGCTCGAGACGCTCCGGACGTGGACCTCGCCTCGAACGCCGAGCGCGATCGCCGTGTGCACGAGGTGCGTGCGGCCGGAGAGCAGTCGGAGCATGCGCCGCGCTTCGTCGTCGCCGTCGGGCTTGTTGAGGGGGGCGCCGTCGACGTCGACGACCGTGTCCGCGGCGAGGAAGGCCGTCTCGACGTCGCCCTCGCCCTCGACCTCGACCGCGCCGCCGACCTCGGACTCGCTCATCGCGGCCGCGCACTTGGCGCGCGCCACGCGGATCGCCAGGTCGAGCGCGCTCTCCCCGGCTCGAGGCGTCTCGTCCGCGCCGGTCGGCCGCACCTCGAAGGCGATCTCGAGCGCCGTCAGGATCTCCCGCCTCCGCGGCGAGCCCGATGCCAGCACGAGCCGCACCGGGTCACCCCGCCCTGCGCTCTTCGGTCGCCCGACGCAGGCGCCGCACGTACGTCCGCGCGACCTGGGCCGCGTCGAGCCCGAGGTACTTCGCGAGCTCGCCGACGAACCCGCGCACGTAGACCGCTGCGGGTAGCGACGTGAAGTCGTCGCCCTCGATCGCGGCGAGATACGCGATGCCGACCTTCGTTCGTGCGCTGATCTCCTCGAGCTTCACGCCGCGGCTCTCGCGGACGGCCTTGAGGATCGCGCCCGTGAACGCCGTGTCCGGCGTGATCTCCGGCGGCGGCGGCAGCGGCTCCTCGCCCTCGCCGCGCGCCTGTACGGGCTCGTCGTGCTCGGGCGAAGGCGGGAACACGCTCAGCTCGTAGGGCCGGCGCCGCGTGGGATCGAGGAGCACGTCGTGGGCCTCGTCGAGCCGCGCACGCAGGGCCTCGATCTCGTGCGGCTCGAAGAGGCCGTACGTCGCGAGCGCGCCTTGCGCATACACCTCTCGGCTCCGCTTGTAGGCGCGACGCACCTCCTCCTCGGTCGCGCCGCGCTCCACCTCGAGCAGATCGTGATGGCTCTCGGGCGGCACGGCCCGGACCGGCGCTCGGCGCTTGCCGGACTCGAGCGCGAGCAGGCGCCGCGCGATCTTCTCGATGTTCTTCGCCGCCTTCGTGCCGGGGCTCTCGACGAGCAGGAGCTTCCTCGAGCGCACGCAGGTCCACACCGTGTCGTCGTACTCGACGTGCCCCAAGTACTCGACGCTGATGCCGAGGCGCCGCCGGACCGTGCTCCGCACGGCGTCTCCGAGATCGAGGTCGGCGCGCAGCCGCGTCTGCGCCAGGACGAGGCCCGGGCGGAACGCCTCCATCGCGGCGCGCACGTCGTCGGCGAGCGGGTGTCCGTCGTCCTCGAGCGAGCGCCAGAGGTCCAGGGGCGGGGGTGAGCCCCCCAGCTGGCGCGCGCGCGTCGCGATCACGAGCCGGTCGGCGCGGCCCGCGCTCGAGAGCAGCCGGGCCAGGAAGGCACGCGCGATCACGCGGTAGGTCGACTCGAGCGCGGTCGGCTCCGGCAGGGTGACGAGGATCGGCGTGCTCGCGCGCAGCATCGCGGCGATCGCGGCGCGGCTGGTCGCCGTGCCGAGATCCACGACGGCGTAGTCGATCCCCGGAAACGCGAGCAGCTCGTCGAAGAGCGCCCGCGTGCTCTTCTTCCGGCGCAGGCCCGAGAGCCCCTCGTCGGCCCCGGTGTGCAGGAGCCGCAGACCCGGCACCGGGGTCTCGATGGGCTCGCGCGATCGCCGGGCGAGCGACCCCGGAACACCGACCAGCGTGTGCGCGTTGGCCCCCTGCGGATCGGCGTCGACGAGCAACGCGCGGCGGCCGACGCTCGCGAGGTACACGCCGAGGTTCGCCGCGAGGACCGTCTTGCCCAGCCCGCCCTTTCCGCCGCTGACGACGAACACCCGGGGCCCGCCCGTGCGCGCGGGCGCGTCGGGCGGCGGCGTCGCCGCGCGCTCCCCGTCGCCGTCGGGCGCAGCTCCCTCGGACGGGCTCGGCGGCGGGAGCGTGTCGGACATCGTCACGACCGGCTTACCAACTCGTTCCACCGCGAGCAACGGACCGAAGCCCGCATTGCGCTATAGTCCCCGCGTGCTCGCGGGCCCAACTGCGACGAACGCCCCCAGAGAGACCACGAAGACGGGGCTGGCCGCGCCGGTCCTGGTGCTCAACCGGAACTTCGCGCCCGTCCGCATCACCACGGCGCGTCAAGCCTTCACGCTGCTCTTCCTGGGCCGTGCCCGCGCGCTCGACGCGCGCTTCGAGCCACATGGCTGGGACGACTGGGCCGGGGCCAAGCCGGAGCCGGACGACGAGACCGTCGGCACGATGCGGGGGCCGATCCGCGTGCCGCGCGTGCTCTTGCTCGTGAGCTACGGCCGCGTCCCGAGCGCACCGCTGCGGCTCTCGCGTCGCAACATCTTCCTGCGCGACTCGTTCACCTGCCAGTACTGCGGCGAGCGCCCGCACGTGCGAGAGCTGAACCTCGATCACGTCCTACCGAAGAGCCGCGGCGGCAAGAGCACGTGGGACAACCTCGTGACCTCGTGCCGCGAGTGCAACCTCAAGAAGGGGTTCAAGCTCCCGGACGAGTGCGGCATGGTCCTGCGCGCGAGGCCCGCGCGGCCGGGCTGGAGCACGGCCCTGCGCATGGCCGCGCCGAGCCAGCGCTACCCGGAGTGGGGGCCCTTCCTCGGGTCGATCCCCACGCTCGACGACGCGGCGGAGGAGTAGCGCCTCGGGCGCGCGCACCACAGGAACGGAGACACCATGAGGAACGCGTCCTTCCATCTTCTGTTCTGCGCCATGACGGCGCTGGCAGGGTGCGCGCAGAGCACGACCCCCGCCGACGCCTCGGGCGCGGACGGCGGCGGCGCCGTCGACTCCGCGGGCGGCGACGGCGGAACGCCGAGTGACTCCGGGACCCCGAGCGACGTGGGGGCCGACGCCGGCGGCACCGCGGGCCCCTGCGGTAGCGCGGTCCCTGCCGATGGCGCGCCGTGCGCGCGGGAGGGGCTGGTCTGCGAGTACGGAAGCGACCCCCGACGCGAGTGCCGCACGACCGCCACTTGCACCGGCGGGGCCTTCCGCGTCGCCGTGCCAGGCTGTCCCCCGCCTCCCTCCGAGACGTGTCCGGCCACGCGCGAGGCAGCCGCGCGCCAGCCCTGCACGAACCTCGGCGCCGTCTGCGCGTACGGAGACCTCGCCTGCCACTGCACCGACTGCCCGCGCGGCGCGCCGCTCTGCGGGCCGGGGTCCCCCGTGTGGGACTGCGACGTGCCGAACCCCGATCCCGCCTGCCCGCCCGCGATGCCGGCGCTGGGCGCGGGGTGCCCGACCGAAGGGCAGACGTGCGTCTATCAGTGCGGGGACGCCGGCGGCCGCGCATGCACCGGCGGTGTCTGGGTGACGGAGCGCGGCGGCGAGTGCCCGATCTCGACCCGGCGCCTGAAGCGAGACATCCGGTACCTCGCGCCCGACGAGGTCGACGCGCTCGCCGCCGAGGCCCAGGACGTGCAGCTCGCGACCTACGAGTACACCGACCCCGCGCTCGCGGGCTCGCGCCACCTCGGCTTCGTCATCGAGGACCAGCCCGACCCCTCGTACGCGGTCGAGGCCTCCCGCGCGCGGGTCGATCTCTACGGCTATACGAGCCTCGTGCTCGCGACGGTGCAGTCCCAGGAGCGACGCATCGCGGAGCTCGAGCGCGAGATCGAGGAGCTCCGCGGCGCGCGCGCCACGTCCGACCGAGAGCCGCCCGCTACGCGCTGCCCGCCGTGAGCCCGCCGTCGAGCACCAGGATCGTCCCGACCGCCAGCTCCGCGTCGAGCAGGTAGAGGATCCCGGCCGCGACGTCCTCGGGCCGGCCCACGCGTCCGATCGGGTGCAGCCCCGCGAGCGCGCGCATCTGCTCGTCCTCGCGACGCGCGCGCTCCGCACCGCCGGGCATGGGCTCGCCGGGCTCGAGGCGGAGCCGGCGGGTCATCTCGGTGTCGACCACGCCAGGCGCGATCGCGTTCACGCGCACGCCGGCCGGCGCGAGCTCCAGGGCCAGCGCCTTCGTCATCGCGATGAGCGCCCCCTTCGTCGCGGCGTACACGCTCGTGCGCTTGGCCGGTGCGATGCCGAGCGTGCTGGCGACCATCACGATGGAGGCGCCCCTGCCTCGCGCCTTCGCACGCTTGGCCAGCTCGCGGCACATCAGGAGGGGCGCGCGGACGTTGAGCGCGAAGTGGCGCTCGATGCGCGCTGCGTCGACCTCTTCGAGGGGAGCGTGCTCGGCCACGCCGGCGGCCAGGACCATCGCGTCGACGGGCCCTGCGATCTCCTCCGCCGCGGCGACCGCGCGCTCGGCATCCTCGGTGCGCGAGAGGTCGAGCGCGAGCGGGTCGGCGATCTTCGCCACGTGCTCGCTCCCGGCGTCGTAGCGCGCGATCCCGATCACCCTGTCGCCTCGGGCCGCGAGCGCCGCGGTCGTCGCGAGCCCGATGCCGCGGCTCGCGCCGGTGACGATGACGGTGCTCACGAGCGGCCCTCGATCACCGGGTGGCGCGGAAGAAACGGCGCCTCGGGCGCCACGCGCGCGGGCTCGCCCGCGACCTCGATCTCGTCGGAGGGGATGAACGCCGGCGCGTCCACGCACAGGATCGACTGCCAGCGCGTCGTCGGGTTGTCGTAGCGGTGCGCGGCGTCGTGCGGCCATCGATGCACGGCGCCCGCGGCGACCGGCCGCCCGGAGAGGAACAAGCCGTCGCCGAGGACCATCTCGGACTCTTGCATCACCCGGTGCACGTGCAGCGGGATGCCGCGGCCGGGGGCCACGTTGAGCCGGTAGATCCCCACGTCGCGTGTCTCGGCCACGATGTCGACGCGACCGAAGGGCTTGTCTTCGTGCGCGATCTGCACGTCGTTCGCGTCTCGATGGACCTCGAGCGAGGGTACGCCGCGGCCCGCGAGCGCGAGGGGCTTCTCCAGTCGCAGCGTGACGGCCTGCACCCGCGCGCGCTCCTCGCCGAGAGCGGGCGGAGCGAGCAGATAGCGAGTGAGCGCGTGCGCGGCCGTCTCGAGCAGGTCGAAGCGGCAGCTCTGGAGCAGGAACGCGAGCTGCGACGCGGTGGCTGCGTAGTCGATCGTTCGCCGCAGGCGCTGCGTCTCGCCGGCCGGCGCGGTATCGAGCTCCATCTCCACGTCGAGGGTCAGGGGCTGCGGCGTGTCACGCTCGTGTGGATAGACGCCGACGATGCAGTCGACCCGCAGCGCCTGGATGCGGATGACGTCTCGCCGGGATCGATCTCGCGCGTTGGCTCGCACGCGAGGACCATAGCGCGCCGCCCCACGCGGCGCCGAGATCGACCCGCGCGCGCCCGAGCGAGGCGGGCGAGCGCGGCGTCGCCGACGCGAGCGCCGCAGGCGTGTGGTAAAGGAGCGCGCGATGAGCTCGACCGCAGTCCCCGACGCGCGCGCGATGGGCTTCCGGCCCGTCCCGCGGACCGGCGTCATCTACGTGACCACCGAGGCCGCGCGACACGGCTACTCCCCCGACGATCCCGCGTGGTGCAACCTCGGTCAGGGACAGCCGGAGACCGGACCGCTGCCGGGCGCCCCGGCCCGCGTCCGGGAGATCAAGGTCGACCCGAACGACCACGAGTACTCGGCCGTCGCGGGCCTGAACGCGCTGCGTGAGACCGTCGCGTCGCTCTACAACCAGCGCTACCGGCGCGGCCTGCCTTCGCAGTACGGCGTCGAGAACGTGGCGATCAGCGGCGGCGGGCGCGTCGCCATCATGCGCGCCTGCGCCGCCGTCGGCGGGGTGCACATGGGGCACTTCCTGCCGGACTACACCGCCTACGAGGAGCTGCTCGACGTCTTCCGCCGGTTCACGCCCATCCCGATCCTGCTCGACCCGGAGAGCGGCTACGACTTCAGCGTGCGCGCGCTGAGCCGCGAGGTCCGCGGCCGCGGGCTCGGCGCCCTGCTCTTCTCCAACCCGTGCAACCCGACCGGCAAGGTCGTCTCCGGGGACGAGCTGCGCGCGTGGGTCGCGCTCGCCCGCGAGGAGAGCTGCGCCCTGCTGATCGACGAGTTCTACGCACACTACACGTGGAAGACGCCGCCGCCCGTGAGCGCCGCTGCCCACGTCGAGGACGTCGACGCGGACCCAGTGGTGATGTTCGACGGGCTCACGAAGAACTGGCGCTACCCGGGCTTCCGCATCTCGTGGACGGTCGGCCCCAAGTCCGTGATCCAGGCGATCTCGAGCGCTGGCTCTTTCCTCGACGGCGGCCCCTCGCGCCCGATGCAGCGTGCGGCGATCGAGCTGCTCGATCCGGAGCGGACCGCCGCCGAGACGCGCGCGATCCAGCAGACGTTCGGCCAGAAGCGCCAGCGCCTGCTCACGGGCCTGCGCAAGCTGGGCGTCCGCTTCGACCTCGAGCCCGAGGGAACGTTCTACTGCTGGGGCGATCTCTCGGGCCTGCCCGCGTCGATCCGGGACGGCGAGTCGTTCTTCCGCGCGGCGCTCGACCACAAGGTGATCACCGTACCCGGCGTGTTCTTCGACGTGGATCCCGGCAAGCGACGCGGCGCCAAGCACTCGCGCTTCCACCACCACGTGCGCTTCTCCTTCGGCCCGAGCGACGACGTGCTCGAGCGCGCGCTCGCCCGCTTCGAGGCGATGATCGCCGACGCGCGCTGACCCGATCCGCGGATGGGGTCGGCTCGCCTGTCGTGATCTGCCGTTTTCTTGGGTGTACCTACATGTGCGCTTACTGTCGCACATATGGCTACATCGCAGGCGGTCGCGCGGATCAAGCTTTCCCGTAGGCCCGTTCCGCGGATCGCGCGTGAGACAGCGCCGGCCGCCCGCGAGGCGTCTCCCTTCCTCAAGTGGGTGGGGGGCAAGGGTCGGCTCCTCGGGCAGCTGCTGCCCATGCTGCCCCCCGGGGTCGAGCGGATGCGGCACGTCGAGCCCTTCACCGGCGGCGGCGCGATGTTCTTCGCTCGCGGGCCCGAGCGCGCGCTGCTCTGCGATCTCAACGCGTCGCTCGTCGACACGTACCTCGCGGTGCGCGACGACGTCGGGGCGGTGATCGGCGAGCTCGAGGTGCTCTCGCTCGCGCACGCCTCGGGCAGCTACTACCGGGTGCGCGAGCGCTACAACGCCGAGCGCCGGGAGCTCTCGAGGAACGAGCGCGCGGCGATGTTCGTGTACCTCAACAAGACGTGCTTCAACGGGCTGCACCGCGTCAACCGCCGCGGCGAGTTCAACGTGCCCGAGGGCCGCTACAAGAACCCGAACATCTGCGACGAGCACGCGCTCCGCACGGCGAGCCGCGCCCTGCACCGCGCCGACATCCGCCACACGAGCTTCGAAGGCCTGCTCTCGCTCGCGAAGCCGGGCGACTTCGTGTACCTCGATCCGCCCTACGAGCCGGTCAGCACCACGGCCAGCTTCGTCGCCTACGGCGCGGACGGCTTCTCGCAGGCCGACCAGACGCGCCTGCGCGACGTCGTCGACGAGCTCGACCGGCGCGGCTGCAAGATCATGCTCAGCAACAGCGACGTGCCCTTCATCCGCGGCCTCTACGCGGACTACCGGATCGACACCATCGCCGCGCCGCGCGCCATCAACTGCGACGCCGACAAGCGCGGGCTGGTCTCCGAGGTCGTCGTCCGGAACTACTGATCACCGGGCCGCGAGGCCCCGCCCCGTCGTCGCGTCTCGTCGCTGCGCGCGGGGCGCCCGCTCCGCCCGCGTCGGGCCCCGGGAACCGGCGCGCACGGCCGGTGTCGGTTCGCCCATGACGAACATCCGGCGCGCGCTCCGAAGGGCGATCCGTCAGCGCGAGAGCGAGCAGACGGGCAGCACCGAGCTCGACATCGTCCCCTTCCTCGACATCGTCACCAACCTGATGCTGTTCCTGCTCGCGACGAGCGCGAGCATCGCGACCGTGAGCGAGGTGCGCGCCGAGCTCCCGGGCTTCGGCCCCGGCCGGGCTCCGCCGCTCGGCCTGTCGGTGACGCTGACCGAGCGGGGCGCGGTCATGGCGACGCGGGAGGGCGGCGTGGACGCCCAGTGCCGCGTCGGCGGACCCGTCGTCCCGATGGCGGCGCGCGGTGACGAGGGCTTCGAGGTCGCGGCGATCGCGCGCTGCGCCGCCGTCCTCCACGCGGCACACCCCACCGAGCACACCGTCGTCGTGAGCGCCGATCCGGGCATTCCGTATCGTGACGTGATCGCGACGATGGACGCGCTGCGGAGCCGTGACGATGTCCCGCTCTTCCCCGACGTCCAGATCAGCGCCGGGGTGAGGTGACAGGCTCGGCCAGCCTATCGCTTGAAAGGCGTTGCGTCGGCCGGCCCCCGGCACCACGGTTCCGGTCGTGGCCGAGAGCGTCGAGGATTCCGACCCGCAGATGTACTGCCGTCGCTGCGACGACGTCGTCTCCGCGATCGTCCCCTGGCGCGGCTGGGCCCGCCTGCGGATGGCGTGGTGGGGCGGGGTGGCGCTCCTGCTCGCGCTCTCGCCGGTCCTCGGGGCCGACTTCTGCATCCTCATCCCGAGCTCGTTCGCCTTCGTCTTCGCCGGCGGGACCCTGAACCGCCTCGCCAACGAGCGGCCGATCTGCCGGAACTGCTCGCTCGCCCTCGAACCGGGAAGGGCGGCGGGCACCGGCGTGCACCGCCGGGTCGCGTGACCGCTCGGGCTTGCGCGAACCGGGCCGACAGGAATACATGAGGCCCGCACATGGTGGCCGTTCAGCCAGTCGCGGGTGACGGGCTCGGGTCCCCCCTCCCCCGCCGCTTCGGTCGCTACCAGCTCTTCGACCGCATCGGTCGCGGCGGCATGGCCGAGATCTTCCTCGCGCGCGCGGACACCGGCATCGCGGGCGCCTCGCGCCTGCTGGTCGTGAAGGAGATCCACGCCGCGCTCTCGGGCGACCCGAAGTTCTCCGCGATGTTCGCCGACGAGGCGAAGCTCTGCGCGGGCCTGCGCCACGCGAACATCGTGCAGATCGTCGACCTGGGGCGCGCCGAGGGACCGAGCGGCGCGCCACTGCTCTTCATGGCGATGGAGTACGTCGAGGGGCTCGACCTGAACCAGCTCCTCAGGCGCCTGTCCCAG
Source organism: Sandaracinaceae bacterium (assembly GCA_044220955.1). Classification (GTDB taxonomy): domain Bacteria; phylum Myxococcota_A; class Polyangia; order Polyangiales; family Sandaracinaceae; genus JBBSAT01. The sequence goes on along the minus strand of JBGAQA010000115.1, from coordinate 7,858 downwards.
AAGAAGGTGCCGCTGCCGCTCGAGTTCGCCATCTTCGTGGTGCGCGAGGTGCTCTCGGCGCTCGACTTCGCGCACCGCGCGACGGACGCGAGCGGCAGAGCGCTGGGGATCGTGCACCGGGACGTGTCCCCCTCCAACGTGCTCACGTCGATCGAGGGTGAGGTGAAGCTCTGCGACTTCGGCATCGCCAAGGCCTTCGGCGTGCCGACCGCGCAGAGCGACGCCAAGGTGGTCGGCAAGAGCGCGTACATGTCCCCCGAGCAGGCGCGCGGCGAGGATCTCGACGGCCGCGCAGACGTGTTCGCCGCCGGCATCCTGCTCTGGGAGCTCTGCGCGGGGCGGCGCCTCTATCGCGGCACCGAGGAGGAGATGCTCCAGCAAGCGCAGCGCGGGCAGGTCCCGCCGCTGCCCGATCGCGGCCTGCCCTCGCAGGCCTCGCTCCAGGCACTGCTCGACCGCGCGCTCGCGCCCGCGCGCGACGAGCGCTTCGCCAGCGCCGCACAGATGCGCGGCGCGCTCGACGCCTACCTCGACGAGGCGCGCCTCTTCGCCTCACCCATCAAGTTCGGAGCGTTCCTGACCGAGCACTTCGAAGAGGAGCTGATCGCCGAGCGGCGCGCCCGCGAGCGCGCCGCGAAGGCCGCCGAGGGCGGCGACGGCAGCCAGGGCGGCACCGATCCGGCGCCGCCGCCCGAGAGCGCCGAGTCGGCCGTGGTGGCGATCCCGCCGAGCGCACGGCTGCCCTCGGAGGAGGTCTCCGTCGCCGATCTGCCCACGCCCGTGCCGGGAGCCTCGGGGAGCGTGCCCGCACCGGCACCGCTGCAAGTGCCGCCCGCCACGCCCGACGAGGAGAGCTACGTGGTCCCGATCGCGATCGGGGTCGTCGCGGTGATCCTCACCGCGCTGGCGATCGCGGTCTACGTGCTGCTCTGGTGAGCGCGACGCCGACGGCGCGCGCGCGCGCCGGCGGGAGCCCCGCCTCCCGGGCGACGGCGAGGATCACGGGCGCGATCGCGTCATACGCCGCGCGCGTCGGCGGATCGAGCGCCGCGCGGTGTCGCGCGACGCCGGCGGCGTCTCCACGCACGATCGGACCGGTGAGCGCGCGCGGGACCCCGACCGTCGCCACGTTCTCGGCGACCGAGCGGAGCAAGCCGCCGACCGCGCGCTCGGCCACGCGTCGCGGCATGCCCTGCGCGTGCAGCGAGTGCACCGCGAACGTGGCGAGCGCCGCGGCGCCGTTGGCGACGAGCGCAGCCGCCGCATGATACCGGGGCCCGTGGATCGGCAGCACCACGACCTCGAGGCCGAGGGCCCGCCCGAGCGAGCGCGCGGCGCGGACGGCCCGCGCGTCGCCGCCGGCGACCGCCGTCGCTCGCTCCAGCCTCGGGGCATGCGCCCCCGCGAACGAGACCAGCGGGTGCAGGACGCCACGTGCTCTCGGCGCGAGCGGATCGAGCAGCGAGGCTCCATGCGCACCGCTCGCGTGCAGGACCACGCACGCGCGGCCCAGCCGCGCGGCGAGGCGAGCCGCGACGTCGCTCACGAAGGGATCGGCGACGGCGAGCAGCGCCACGTCCACGGCCGGGCGGCGCACCGGCCACGGGCCCCGCCCGGACCAGTGCACGACGGATGCGCGGGCGGCCCGAAGCGCGCGCGCCACGCTCGTCCCCAGCCGGCCGCGGCCGATCACGAGGACGCGAAGCGTCACGGGGCGCCGGTCCCGTAGAGGCCGTGCGCGCGCACGTACGCGTCGACCGCGCGCGGGACCCAGCGCTCGACCGACCCGCCGATCCGGTAGCGCTCGCGCACCTCGGTCGACGAGATCGTCGGCAGCACCGGGGCGTCCTCGGGCGAGTCGCTGCCGCCGCGTCCGACCACGTAGGGCGGCGCGAGCGCGGCGACGCGCTCCCACTGCCGCCATCGCGGTGTCTCGGGCAGCACGTCGGCACCGATGAGAAGGCGCAGGGGCACCCCGGGACGCTCCGACCCGAGCGCCTCGAGCGTGCGGACCGTGTAGCTGGCGCCCCCCAGCCGCTCCTCGATGCGCGTGACCGTGACGCCCGCGAGGCCACCGAACGCGCGCTCGCACATCCGGACGCGGTCGTCGAAGGACGCCGATCGCTTGCCGAACGCGTGCTGAAAGGTCGGGACCACCAGGATCCCCGCGATGGGTGCGCACGCGAGCGCGTACGCGGCGAGCAGCACGTGTCCAGCGTGCGGCGGATCGAAGCTGCCGCCGAAGACGCCGAGCGCGCCCGGCTCGCTCATCCCGCGACCGTGAGCTTGGTCGAGCCTGCGGCGAGCGCCTCGCGCAGGAGCGCGTGTCCCGAGAGGTCGACCAGCGAGACGAACGCGCCCGCATCCTCGTCCTCGATCATCCCGACCCGGCGGCCCTCGAGCGGCCCCGGCGTGACGAAGAGGCGCTTGCCGAAGCGCCGGACGCCCGCTTCCGTCGAGCGGCCGTAGACCACCACGGCCGCGTTGGCGATGTCCTCCTCGTCGAGGACGGCCTTGTCGTGCACGAAGACCACCACGCGCTCGTCGATCAGCTCGATGGCTCGAGCCGGCGGCGGCGGCAGCTTGCGGATGTGCGCGAGCCGCGACGTCAGAGCGTCGCGCGCGAGCAGTCGGTCGACGTCCTCCGCGCCGCCCGACATCGCGACGTCGAGCGCGTGGGTCAGGAACGCATCCTCGGTGGCGACGCCCAGCTCGCGCGCCCAGCGAGAGGTCGCGTCCTCGAGGAAGGCACCGTCGCCGAGATACACGACCTGCTCCGCCCCTGCATCACCGAGCAGGAACGTGGCGGCCTCGCGAAAGAGCGCCTCGTCCTCTCCCGGTCCGAGCAGGCCGATGCGCATCGGAGCTCAGCTCAGACCGGCCCGGTGGCGCGCGTCGAAGTGCGCGTCGGAGAGCGCGAACGAGACGAGCGAGGCGGACTCGGGCGAGCGTCGCAGCGCCGCCACGCGCGCGCTCGGATCGGCCGGCAGCGCCGCCTCGCCCGCGAGCTTCGCCAGCGCCGAGAGCGCCGCGGGCGCGTTGCCCGTCATGAGCAGCGCCGCACGATCGCCGAGCTCGGAGACGGCGAGCGCGAGCTTCGTCGGCTCGTACTCGGGCGCGCCGGCCATCTCGAAGACCACCGGCCCGATCTCCTCCTGCGCACGGCGTGGCAGCTGGCGCGCGACGCGCCGCATGAAGTCCTGCGCCTGCGCGGCGTCGACTCCCATGGGGATCTGGTAGTGGGGGTCGAAGTTGAGCACCAGCCCGGCGAGCAGCGCGGCCAGCTCCGCGGGCTGCGCCCGGAGCGCGAGCGTGAGCTGGCTCTTGGCGATCCGGAGCGCGCGCGCCAGCAGGAACGTCCGCTCTCGCTCGTCTGCGCTCAGGAGATCGCGCCCGACGACGAGCGCGATCGGCTGGCTCGAGACGGGCATGCAGACGCGCCCCGCCGTGGGCGCGATCCAGATCTCCACGTCACCCAGGCCCATCCAGCGTCCGATCTCGAGCGCGATGGGACGCAGCGAGGTGTCCTTCGCGCCGAGCTTCTCGGCACGGAGGGTGCGCGGGTCGAAGGGGAGGACCTTCTCGAGCGCCGCCCCGAGCAACCGGAACACCGAGCGCGTCGGCGCCGTGAGCGTGGCGCTCGCCAGGACGTCGTCGAGGTCGCCGTCGGCGCCGCGCTGCCCCGCGCCGGGAGCGCCGCCCGCTGCGTCGAGCAGCTTCGAGAGCTCCACGTCCACGATGCCCATCGCCATGGCCAGGGAGGCCACCGCGCGGGCGGCGTCGCGCTTGCCGCGCCAGCCCAGCACCTCCACGAGGCCGAGCCAGGCCTGGGTGTCGGCCAGGTCCGTGAGGAGCGCGTGCCGGAAGTCGGAGACCGCCCGGTTGAGGTGCATCGCGTGCGCCGTCTGGGCGCGCTGGCGGCCGTAGAACTCGGCCAGCGCGCGCAGCGTCTCGAGCTCCGTCGGCGCCGCGCGACGCGCGATCTCGAGCACCTGCTCGGCCTTGCGCGCGTCGCCGCCCGTCTCGAGCACGCTCGCGAGCGCCAGCTGGTGCCGGCGAACGCGATCGGGGTCCACCTCGCTCTTGGCGAGCCGCTCGAGCATCTCGGCGGCCTGCGGGACCTGCCGCTCGCGCTGATAGAGCTCGGCGAGGCGCTCCATCGAGGGAACGTCCTCGGGGTCGAGCTTGAGCACGCGCAGGAACGCAGCCTCCGCTCGCTTCGGGTCGGGGATGTGCCGGTCGTAGATGTCGCCGAGCGTGAAGAACACCCACCGGAGCTCCTCGCGGTCTTTTCGAATGCGCGCGATGCGGATCAGGGCGTCGGCCGCCGTGCGGTAGTCCTCGCCCGCGAGGCTGAGCTGCGCGAGCTTGCGGAGCGCCTCGAGCTTCTCGGGCGCGATGGCCAGCGCCGCGCGCAGCGCTTCCTTCGCGCCCTCGACGTCCTGATCGGCCTCGCGCAGCCCCGCCTCCGCGAGGTGGAGCTCGACCAGCATCGCACCGTCACCGCCGGCGGCGGCCCTGCGCTTCACGAGATCCGAGAGCTTGTGCCGATCGCCCTGGCGCTCCAGGATGACCCGCGTCCGCTCGAACACGTCCGCGTACGCGACGTCGATGGCCCCCGCGCCCTCGAGCATCGCCAGCGCGCGCGCGTCGTCGTCGGCTCGGTCGCTCGCGAGGACGGCAGCCCGATGGAAGAGCGCGACCTTGCGCGCGGGGACGTTCGAAGCCGCCGCGGCCGCCTCCAGCGCGTCCACGGCCTTCGCGTGAGCTCCGGCCTGCTCGTGGAGCTCGGCGAGCTCCTCCCAGATGGGGCCGTGCGTGGGCGCCGCGGCCGCGAAGGGGGTGAGCAGCTCCGCAGCCCTCGCCGCGGCGGTCGGGACGCCCGCATGCGCGCGCCCGAGGCTGTGCGCAGCACGCAGCGCGTAGGTCGCCCGCTCGACGGGACCGGCGAGCTGCTCGGCGAGCGCACGTCCGGCGGCCGCTGCCGTCGCGGCGTCGTTCTTCGCGTGGGCCGCCGCCACGACGCGGCGCAGCGTCCACGCGTCGTCGCCCACCGCCGAGCGCGAAGCGAGCGCCGCATCGTCCGCGGCATCGCCGCGCGCGTCGGCGGGCGCGAGCAGGAGCCGTACCGCGAGCCTCAGGTGTGCGGCCGCGTCGGACGGAGCGATGCCGGCGCGCACCAGCTGCTCCTCGAGCGCGGCGAGCTCGACCCCCTGGTTCGTCTCCATCGCGTGCCGCTCGAGGGCGCGCAGCGCGAAGAGGTGCTGGGGCCGCAGCTCCAGGATGCCGGCGAGCGAGGCCGCAGCCGAGGAAGGATCACGCTTCACTTCGAGATCGAACGCGGCCAGCTCCTCGAGCGCCCGGACCCGGGAGCTCTCTTGGCCGGTCGATCCGTCAGCGGGCGTCGCGCTCCTCAGCGCCGCGAAGCGTCGCTCCGCGACGCTCGGCAGCTCGCCCGCGGCGATCTCGACGCGGTCGAGCACCGTCTGCGCGGCCCGCCCGACGGCTCCGGGCGTCGACGCGAGATCGCGCGCCGAGGCCGCGGCCTGGGCGAGGTCGCCGGCGTCTTCGAGCGCGAAGAGGTGCGCGAGCCGGTACGCCGGCGCGAGGGCCGACGGCGCGCTCGCCGCCGCGCGCCCGGCGAGATCCGCGCGCTGCCGGAGCGAGAGGGCGTCGCCCAGACGCAGCGCGAGGTCGGCGAGCACCGCATCGTCCGGCGCGAGCTCCCGCGCCTCGTCGAACGTCTTGGCCGCGGCGACCGGATCTTCGGCGCGGATGAGGGCGAGCCGGACGAGCTGCGCTGCGCGGTCGAGCGGGACGGTGGGCAGCGCGAGGCCGCGCTCGAGAGCCTCCTCGAGCAGCTTGGCGTCACCGAGCGCCCTCGCCTGACGCTCGAGCGCATCGATGGACGGAGCGTGGCCACGCCGTGCGTCGAGCGCGCGGCGGTGTGCCGTGACGGCGCCCTCCCCGTCGAGGAGACGGCCCGCCATGGACGCCGCGAACGCCGCGCGGGCATCGGGCGCGGCGCTCGCCTCCTCGAGCCAGAGCGCCGCCGCGTCTCGGGGCGATCGAGGCGCGAGCATCGCCGCGAGATCGCGCACCACGATGGCCTCTCCGGGCGAGAGCGAGCGCGCGTCACGCAGTGCTTGCTCGCGTGCCCCTGCGTCGCCCCGCGAAGCGAAGCGATCCGCCAACGCCACGAGGATCGGCGTCCGCGCGTCGGCCGGCGTGCGCTCGACCTCGCGCGCGAGCCCCTGATCGACGGCCGCGTGATCGGTCTGCGCGAGGCCGCCTGCGCTCTCGGTCAGCACGGCCGCGTCGAGGGAGAGCACGTCGGCCGTCACCGGGGCGTCGTCCTCCGTGCGCGCGCGCGCGAGCAGCTCGGTCTCGCGGCCGACGTCGTCGACGTCGATGGCGACCTTGGCCGCGAGGACGAGCGCGCCCTCGGACCCGTCGGCGCGCCCGGCGCGGGCGGGGTCCTTGCGTACGATGCGGTCGCGGACGATGCGCAGCGTCCCGAGCGACGCGTCGGCGAGTGCCGCGTCGCGAAGGGCGGCCTCGGCCTGGTCGAGGTCGCCGCCGTCGACGGCCAGATCCGCGACGCGCGCGAGGGCCGACGCGCGGTCGCTGCCGCTCGTCGCCGCGGCCCACGCCCGCAGGGCGGCCGTCTCCCGCTGCGGGTCGCCGACCCGCGCCGCCAGACGCGCCGCGGCGCGCAGCGTCGGCAGGCTCGCGCCCTCGAGCGCCGTGACGTGGGCGAGCGCGGCGGCATGATCGCCGGTCCGCGCGTGGGCGAGCGCGGCCGCTCGTCGCGCCGCGTCCGCGAGCTCCGGCGGGGCCGCGCGGGCCGCGAGCGCCGCGAGCGCGCTCGCCAGCGCCATCGGCGCCGACCGTGCGAGCGCAGTCCGGGCCCGGATGAGCGCTGCCTCGACGTCGTCTCCCTCGATTTCCGTCGGACGCCCAGCGCGCTCGGCGGCCCGCGCCCGCGCGCGATCGAGCAGCGCGGCAGCGGGTCCGGCGCCGACCCCGGCCACGAGGGCCGCGTAAGCGCTCTCCCCCGGCGCGCCCTCCGCCGCGTCGTGCCGGGTCAGCGCCGCGCCCACGCACACGGCGCCGTCGGCGAGCGCCTCCGACGCCGTCGCATCGGCCGCCCTCCCGTCACCGAGCGGGCCGAGCTCGAGCTCCGCCAGGGTCGCCAGGACCAGCGCGCGGCTGCTGCCCGGCAGCGCGGCCTCGGCGCGGAGGCTCGCGCGGATCTCCTCCCACGCGCCCCGCTGCTGCGCGGCCCTGCGGGCGCTGCGAAGCGCCAGGATGTCGCTCGGATCGGCAGCGCGCGCCCGCTCACGCAGTCGGGCAGCGCCAGCCGTGTCGCCGATCGCCGCGGCGATGTCGGCCGCCGTCGCGAACGAGCGGCCCGCCACCACCCCCGTCGACCGCTCGGCGATGCGGCTGAGCATCTCGAGCTGAGCGCGGCGGGCGCCTTCCTCGTGACCGACGAGCGGGAAGTGCTCCTTGCGCGGCTTTCGCGACCGCACGCTGCGACGAGCTGCCTGGGCGCCGCGATCCTGATCGGGGCGCGAGGCCTCCGGGCGCGACGCGTCCGGCTTCGGGGGCTCGACGGCAGCGGGGCTCGGAGACGGCGGAGCGACGCTCGAGGGACGCGCCTCCGCGGTGGGCGGAGCGGCAGCATCGGGCGCAGCGTCGGCGGCGGGGCCCGCGCTCTCGTCCGCCGATCGGACCGGCGCGGGCACCGCGCCGTCAGCCGCCGGAGCGGGCCGTACCTCGGGTGCGGACGCCTGCGATGCGGTCGCCTCGGGTGCGGTCGCCTCGGGTGCGGTCGCCTCGGGTGCGGTCGCCT
>JBGAQA010000114.1:0-19624 GCA_044220955.1 Sandaracinaceae bacterium | reverse complement strand
GTCTTCCGCACGCGCTCGAGCGCCGCGAGGCAGGTCGCCTTGAACTTCGAGATGGGCATCGAGTCCACGGCCCGACGGTCCCACGCGACGCGACCATGGTCAACGAGCATGGTCAACTCGCGGACCCGTCGGCCGCGCGGGGATGCATCCCCATCCCTGCCCAGACGCGAAGCGTTCCGAACCCAAGAAACGATTCCGCCGTGCCGGCGACCCTCGTCGTCAGGGACGTGCATCGATTCTGTCGATCGTGGTGTGGGCTACACCTCGCTCGCGTCGCTCGCCACGAGGACGTGCGAGTACACCTCGGCCGTCGTCTACCCCGCCGTTCGTCCTTGAGCCGCTCGCGTGCCGGGGCGTACGCTGCGCGCGTGGGTGGGTTGATCGTCTGTTTCTTCATGTTCATGGTCTTCGCGTTCGTCCTCGCGACGGGCGGCGGCGTGGCCTCGCTCGCCCGCGCCGGCGGCGCCGGGCTCTTCACCGGCGGCGTCTACGGCCTCACGTCGAACGGAACGCCGGCGCGCGGGATCATGCTCTGGGTCTCGAACGTCGGTCAGCGCACGACCTCGGGCGGCATCCGCTACGAGATCCGGACGGCGAAGGTCGACATCGAGGTGCCGGGCTACCAGCCCTACGAGGCGAACGTGAACCTCTACATCCCGGGCAACCTCGTCCGGGACGTGCTGCCCGGCTCGACCATGGAGCTTCGGGTCGGCAGCGATCGATCGACGGTGCTCGTGATCGGCCCCGACGTCGGCTACGTCCAGGGCGCAGTGAGGACGGCATGACCAAGGTAGTCCAGTGCGACAGCTGCGGAGCCGCGATGCTCCCGAACGCCGACCCCCGCATCTACGACTGTCAGTTCTGCAAGTCGCGCAAGCAGGTCGCGATCGACGAGCACCAGCTCGCCGCGGGCCTGCACCTCGACGCGAACAACGTGCACAAGTTCCTGCACGACCTCTCCGAGGCGCTCCATCACGCGCTCCCGGACAAGACGAAGGTCCACCGCGCGGGGCACCACATCGAGCACCTCGAGCTGAACCTCGACCCGCACATGTACACCGCCAAGCGCGAGCACACGGGCCAGTACACCGCGAGCTACAAGAAGCTCGTCCGCGGCGTCGCGCTCAAGACGAAGGTGCTCGCGCTCGACGTCTGGGTGAAGGAAGTCACCAAGTCGATCGCGGAGCACGCCAACGACAACGCGCGCGTGGCCTCCGTGCTCGCGCGCCTCAAGGGAGGCTGATCGTCCATGGAGCAGGCGCACAAGAGACGGGAGCTCCACGACCTCCCTCAGCACGCGCGCGAGCGCCTCACCGAGATGCGGGAGCATCACTTCTTCACGAGTGACCTCACCGTGAGCGAGTTCCTCCTCGTGAAGGAGGCGGGCTTCGAGCCGCTCGGCCTGGTGATGGGCTCGAGCATCTTCAACATCGGCCTGCAGGAGATCCGCGCGCACGTCAACGAGGAGCTCACGACGATGACGCAGGCGCTCTACAGCGCTCGCGAGCTCGCGATGGTGCGCATGGAGGAGGAGGCGCACGAGCTCGGCGCGGACGGCATCGTGGCGGTGCGGCTCACGCTGAACGTGCACGCGTGGGGCGCCAACGTCATCGAGTTCATGGCCATCGGCACGGCGGTGAAGGCCTACCAGCAAGGCTTCCGCGGGCCGGAGAACCGCCCGTTCACGAGCGACCTCTCGGGCCAGGACTTCTGGACGCTGCTCAACGCGGGCTACCGCCCGCTCGGCTTCGTGATGGGCAACTGCGTCTACAACGTCGGCCAGGGCCAGATGTCGAACCGGCAGCCCGTCGACAGCCGCGAGCTGACCGGCCCGACGCAGGCGCTCTACGACGCGCGCGAGCTCGCGATGGAGCGCATGCAGGTCGAGGCCGAGGCGCTCGGGGCGCGTGGCATCGTCGGCGTGGCGATCGACGAGAACAACCACACGTGGGGCCCGACCGTCCTCGAGTTCAGCGCCGTCGGGACGGCCGTCGTCCCCATCCGCGAGGACCACCACATCGAGCGCCCCGCCCTCGTGCTCAGCGTGGGGGACTGATGTCCAACGTCCGGAATCGTCCGGCGATCAACATCGCGCAGAGCCTGAACGAGGTGCGCGGCGGCGGGATCCCGCTGCGCGCCAAGGAGCGGCTCGCCGAGGAGGCCGGCGCGCACGCGCGCCTCTTCACGAGCGACCTCTCCGTCCCCGAGTTCTTGCTCGCGCGCGACGCGCACGTGCAGCCGATCTCGCAGGTGATGGGGAGCTGCATCTACCACGTCGGTCAGATCCCCGACTACAAGGGCAAGACGAGCGAGATCTCGATCATCAGCGACGGCCATCGGGCCTCGCGGCGCAAGGCCGTGGCCCGCCTCTTCACGGAGGCCCAGCTCGTCGGCGCGGACGCGGTCATCGGCGTGCACCTGCGCGACCGCATGATCACGATGGGCGCGCGCGGCAAGGGCGGCGACGACGGCGGCGAGATCCTCGAGTTCACGGTCGTCGGCACGGCCGTGCGCGCGCCCTGGATCACGCACCAGCGCGGGCAGCCGATCATCACGGACCTCTCGGGTCAGGAGCTCTGGGCGCTCGCGCAGGACGGCTTCGAGCCCTGCGGCTTTCTCTTCGAGTTCTGCCGCTACCACGTCTGGCACGTCACGAGCGGCGTCGGCAACGGCACGGTCGAGCTGACGCAGGCGAGCAACGCGGTGGAGCAGGCGCGCCAGATCGCGTCGCAGCGCCTGCTCCAGCAGGCCAACCAGTTCGGCGCCGAGTTCGTCATCGGCAGCGACCTGAAGGTGAAGGTGAAGGAGGTCCCTTGTGGCTACGGGGGCTGCCAGCTCGACGACCTCGACGTCGACGTGAGCTGGTTCGGCACCGGCGTGCGGCGCATCCCCGAGCGCCAGGCCGAGCGCGCGCACGAGGTGCCGCCGCTCATCCTCTCCATGGTGCCGCTCGGGCGCCGCCACGACGACGTGATCGAGGGCGAGGACGACGCCGACGAGATCGAGATCGCCGCCGAGGAGGCCGAGGAGATGGCCCTCGAGCGCGACGAAGACGCGGGGGACGGCTGACATGGCCTGGCAGCCCGGAGAAGCGAGAGACCTGCCCGTCCACGCGCTCGAGCGCCTGGCGGACATGCGCCAGCACCACTTCTTCACGAGCGACCTGAGCGTCAACGAGTTCCTGCTCGTGCGCGAGGCGGGCTTCGAGCCCGTCGGCATGGTGATGGGCACGTCGATCTACCAGGTCGCGACGCAGCTCCCCTCGCTCGCGCGCGGCGAGCCGGGCCGCGAGCTCGTCGACACCTCGCGCGCCCTCTATCACGCGCGCGAGCTCGCGATGAACCGCATGGAGGAGGAGGCGGCCGAGCTCGGCGCCGACGGCATCATCGGCGTGCGCCTCACCATCAACCTCGCCCTCGACCCGCGCCGGCAGGAGTTCCAGCAGTACCGGGCGTGGGCGAAGTGGTCCAAGCGGCTCGGCTTCCGCCGGCCGATGGGGACGGTCACGTTCGGCGGCATGCCGAGCATCCCCAGCGCCGGCTACTGGAGCGGCTGGCGCCAGGTCGCCGACCAGCAGTGGCAGCAGTACGGGCGGCGGCAGGCGTGGCAGGCGTTGCCCATCCCGCCCTGGAACCAGCCGCAGGGCCGGGCGAGCTACTCGTTCGGCAGCAACACGGCCGAGTTCATCGCGATCGGCACCGCGATCCGGCACCGCACGCACCCGGGCACCTACCGGCACCAGAGCGGCAAGCCCTTCCAGTCCGACCTGAGCGGGCAGGACTTCTGGATGCTCATCCGCTGCGGCTACCGGCCGCTCGGGTTCGTGATGGGCAACTGCGTCTACTACGTGCCGCCCTCGCTCCTGCAGGTGCGCGCGAACGAGAGCCGCGAGCTGCCCGAGTACACGCACGCGCTCTACGACGCCCGCGAGCTCGCGATCGAGCGGTTGCAGGACGAGGCCGAGGATCTCGGGGCGACCGGGATCGTCGGCGTGACCGTGGCCGAGCGCGAGCACGCGTGGCGCACGGATCCGTGGAACATGGGCAACGCGGCGCTCAGCAACGGCGAGGTGATCGAGCTCTTCGTCATCGGCACGGCGGTCGCGCCGGGCCACGCGGGAGAGCTGCCGGATCCGATCCTCGTGCTCTCGGCGAACCCGCCGGTGGTGAAGAAAGTGGAGGGTGCGGAATGAATATCGCGTCTTCGACGCCTCGGGTGCTCGAATGAGCGCCGCTCTCAGCGAGCTCGGCGTCACCGAGTTCATCACGCTCGCGCGCGTCGGCTTCCTGCCGCGCGGGCTCGTCATCGGCTCGTGCGTGTTCGCCGCGGGCTCGCAGTACGACTGGGCCGTCGCGACGGCCGAGATCAAGACGCTCAGCCACGCGATGCGTCAGGCGCGCCTGCTCGCCATCCAGCGCATGCGCGCGCAGGCCGCGCAGCTCGGGGCCGAGGGCGTGGTCGACGTGCGCCTCGAGGTGGAGCACCACGTGTGGCGCGGCGCGCGGCAGGTCGCCAAGTGCGTGGCGGTCGGCACGGCGGTGGTGTTCGATGCGCGCCACGCGCCCGAGCGGCTCCGCGGCTCGCCCAGCCTGAGGCTCGCCAACGGCCACCCCTTCGACAGCGACCTCTCGGGCGCGGAGTTCGTCACGCTGCTCACCGCCGGCTACCGGCCCGTCACCGTCGCGATGGGCAACTGCGTGTACGGCATCGACCCGCGCGTCCTGCGCGCGTACCGCGACAAGGACTGCGAGATCGAGCCGGTCACGCGCGCCTTCTTCGACGCGCGCGAGCTCGCGATGGAGCGCCTGCAGCAGGATCTCTTCCGCCACTGGCCCCGCGGCACCCCGGACTGCCCGGTCGGCATCGTCGGCATGACGGTCGACGAGGCCGTGTACGGCGGCGCGGGCGCGTCGGGCCCGCCCATCGTCGAGTTCACCGCGCTCGGCACGGCCATCGCGCCCTTGCACCCGCAGGATCCGCGCCGCGCGGCGACGCCGCCGCGTCCGAAGCTCGTCGTCCCGCTCGATCGCTGAGCGGGCGCCGAGCGATCGCGAGGCGCTTGATGGCGGCTTCGCCGCGGACGTAGGGTGGCGGCATGACGCGCTCTCTGCGTGCCCTCCTCGTGCTCTCGCTCGCGGCGCTCTCGCTGCTCTCGGTCGGCTGCGGCTGGCGCGGGCGCGGGCGCGCGCTGCTCTCCGGCCGTCCTCCCTTCGACGTGATGGACCCGAGCGGGACCTGGATCGCCGAGGGCAACCTCCCGTGGGGCACGGGCCACACGCTGCAGATCCAGGGGCCGGGTCCGGTGTTCCGCGTCGCGCGCGTCGACGCCGCCGGCCAGCCCCTCGCGTTCGGCGTCGCCGTCGCCGAGGCGGGGCACCTCTACGTCGGCTACACGGGCGCGCTCGAGGCGTCGCAGGTCGCCGTGTACCACCCGGGCGAGCTGGACGTGGAGGGCGTCTGGGCCGACGGGCGCAGCACCGACCTCGGCACCGAGGAGTGGCGAGGCCTCGGCGTGCCGGACCCCTTCTCGGGCGCCTTCCGCACGTGGGGCACCAACCCCGGGGGCGGCTCCTACTCGATGACCGTCAGCGTGAGCGACATGGGCAGCGGCGTCTACGACGTGCGCTGGGGCTCCGGGCACCAGGAGTTCGTCGGCGTCGGCTTCCGCACCGGGGACCGCCTCGCGACCGCGGCCGTCCTCACGTACCAGTCGAGCTTCACGCACACCATGTGGAGCCAGCGCGGCTACGTGCTCGGGATCTACGACCTCACGAACGGCACCGGCGTCGGCGTGTTCCGCGAGTCGGCGGAGGCCGTCGCCGTCGTCGGCGTCGATCAGATCCGCCGACCCTGAGCGTCAGCCGCGCTCGGCAGCGATCTCCACGGCGCTGCTCTCGCCTTCGCGCGTGCCGCCGATGGCCGCCTCACTTCCCGCGGACCTCTCGCGCGGCGCTCGTTCGGCTCCGCGCTCGCCACTCGGTCGGGCTCAGGCCTGTCAAGCGACGGAACACGCGCGTCAGTTGGCCCGCGGACGAGAACCCGAGCTCCGCGGCGATGAACGCGATCTTGTGGTCCGTGTCGACCAGTAGGCGCTGCGTCGAGCGGAGGCGCACGCGCTCCCGGATCGACCGCAGGGTCTCGTTCGCGTCGCGCAGGCGCCGTTGCAGCGTCCGCGTGGAGAGGCCGAGCAGGCGCGCGATCTCGCTCGAGGTCGTGCGTGGCGAGTCGCTCGCGAGCAGCGCCTCGACCTTCTCGACGACGGCTTGCTCCTCGAGGAGCGTCGTGAGCACCGACTCGACTGCGGGCTCCGCTCCCGGCTGCTCCAGGCTCCGGAGGGCGTGATCGAGCGAGTCTGCGAAGAACCACTGTCGCCGGGTCTCGAGGATCGCCGTCGCTCCGACGACCGCGGCCTCGGCCAGACCGCCGGCCGGCGGGATGACGGCGCCTCGGCCGACCGTGAACCGGCGCGCGGGCTCGCGGATGAAGCTCGCGAACACGAGGAACGCAGCGGGGTCGATCCCACGCAGCCCGCGCAGGTCGAAGACCGCCGAGTGCAGAGGACCGTCGAGCCTGCGCTCTTCCGTGATCCAGCGCGCGAGCGCGCGGACGGTGGCGGTGTCCGCGTGCCCGACGACGGTGGCGCCCCAGAGCTCGGGGCTCCAGCACCAGTACGCGGCGTTCGCCTCGGTGACGAAGAGCCCCCGGGGCGATCGGAAGAACGCCGACTCCGACTCTGCGCGCCGGAGGGAGTGAGCCGCGAGCACCTCGCGAAGCTACACCAGCCACTCCCGGTCGTCCCTCGCCGAGGTCAGCCGGACGAGCTCGCCCGGCGACGCCTCCACACGGCCGCGCTTCCGCCGCCGAGCCCTGCGGCGAGCGCGAGGAGCGCTCCGGTGCAGCAGCCGTCGGCGACCATCCAGTTGCGATCGGAGCTCGCCTCGTCCCGAAAGACCTCACCCTCGAGCGCGCCCGACTGCGCGTACTGGACGGCGAGGGCGTCGTTGTCGCACCAGCCGTAGTACGCGTCCACGGCGAGCCACGACACGAGGCAGCCGAGGAGCACCCCCGAGAGCGCCCCGCACCCGAGCCCGTACGCGGTCCCCGTCGGACGGCGCTCGCTCTGCGGCGCGGCGCGGACGGTGACGACCGCGTCGAGCACGCTCAGGGCGAGCGGCAGCGGCAGCGCCAGCAGGCCCAGGATCATGACGAGGCCCACGACGTCGTCGAGGCCGTTCGGCAGCGCCGTGAATCCGAGCGCGCCGTGGAGCACCATCAGGGCGGCGATCCAGCAGACGAGCGCCAGGAGCGTCGCGCCGACCGCGCCCACCGAGAACCCCCGCCATCCCGCCCAACGTTCCATTCGTGCTCCGCGCGCGAAACGTAGCGAGGGACGTGTCGCGAGCTTTCACTCGCGCGCCAAACGGTGTGCACCGCGCGCCACCGCACCGACGGCCCGCGCGACCCCACGAACGGCACCGGCGTCGGCGTGCTCCGCGCGTCGGTGGAGGCCGTCGCCGTCGTCGGCGGCGTCGGCGACCCGGTCTGCCGGCGCCGGGTGATCAGCGCACCCGCGCGCGGATCGCGGCGCGCACCTGCTCGGCGCCGAAGGGCTTCTCGAGGACCGCGCAGCCGGCCCGCTCGACGTACGCGGCGACGTCGTCGCCGAGCATGCCGCCGGTCATCAGGACGGTCCGCGCTGCGAGCTCGGGCGCGATCGCGCGCAGCCGCTCGTGGAGCCCGACGCCGCCGAGCCCCGGCATGTCGAGGTCGCTCAGCAGCACGTCGTAGCGCTCCCCGCGCGCGATCGCGTCGAGCGCGTGCAGCGCCGAGCGCACCACCGTCACGTCGTGCGCCGGGGCGAGGGTTCGCCGGATCGCGCGCGCCGTCAGCTCGTCGTCGTCGACGACCAGGACGCGCACGCGCGGCGCGGGCGGCGCGCCCTTCGCGAGGTCGGGCGGGGGCTCTCGCGGCGGTCCCACCTCCGCAGCCGGCAGCAGCACGCGGAACGTCGTCCCGCGCCCGGGCTCGGAGTCGACGACGATGCGCCCGCCGTGCGCGCGGACGATCTGATCGCAGATCGCGAGCCCGAGGCCCGTGCCGCCGGCCTTCGTCGTGGCGAAGGGGGTGAAGAGGCGCGCGCGGACGGCCGCCGGGATCCCGCCGCCCGTGTCGCGGACGTCGATGAAGGCCATGCCGTCGGTGGTGCCGACCGTGACCTCGATGACGTTCGCGTCGACGTGCCCGGCCCCGATCGCCTGCGCGGCGTTGACCAGCAGGTTCAAAAGCACCTGGCCCAGCCGCGCGGCGTTCCCGCGCAGGGGCGGCGTCTCGCCGTACGAGACCACGACGTGCGCGCGCGCCGCCATCTCGTGACGCGCGAGCCGCAGCGCGGTGTCGAGCGTGCCGTGCAGATCGACCGGCGCGCGCGCGTCGTCGTCGGCGCGAGAGAGCGTGCGCAGATCCATCGCGATGTGCCGGACGCGCTCCGCGGCCTCCCGCGCGTCGCGCAGCGCCGTCGAGAGCACCTCGGACGCCTCGGTGGACGGGCCCTCGCTGGCCGCGCGCATCGCGAGATCGAGGTTCGCCAGCACCACCGTCAGCGGGTTGTTGACCTCGTGGGCGACACCCGCGGCGACCATCCCGACCGACACCAGGCGCTCGCTCACCGCGAGCCGCTCGCGCTCGCTCTTCTCCCTCGTGACGTCGCGGGAGACCGCCACGGCGCCGATGATCCGTCCGTCCGCGTCGAAGAGAGGGCGTGCGTCCACCCGGATCCAGGCGGGCGGTCCCGTCGTGTGCCGCAGGAAGAGCTCGGCACCGTCGACCCGCTCCCCGCGCAGCGCCCGCATGCCGGGCAGCGCGCTCGCCGGGCAGAGCGTCGTCTGGTCCGCGAGGAAGATCCCGTACGTGCGCGCGCGCTCCTCGGCCCCCTCGCCGGGCACGGGGACCGCGCGCAGGAGCGTCTCGATGTGCGGGTTCCAGTACGCGAGCTTGCCGCTGGCGTCGATGACGCCGACTCCGTCCGAGACCGCGTCGAGCACCGCGCGGAGCGTCGTGCCGGGGCCGAGCGCCTCGACGCTCGCCAGCGAGCGCGCCTGCGCGGCCCGCCCGAGCTCGACGGCCACCTCGAGCAGGCTCGCCACGCCCTCGACCCACGCGGCGCGGTCGGCGTCGGAGTCCGCCGCGCGCTCGAAGCCGATCACCAGGATCCCGTCGGGCGCGCGGCCGCGGCCTCGAACGGGAGCGATCCAGATCGAGGGCCCGCCTTCGGCGCCGGCGAGCGCGCCGAGCTCCGGAGGCACCCCCTCGCCCGGAGCGCGGACGGCAGAGCGCGCCGCGGCGAGCTGCTCGACGAGGCCGGCGGGAGCCACGGCCGCCCAGGCCCGGACCGCGCCCTGCCACGGGGCGTCGCCGAACGCGTGCCGCGTGACGACGCCGCGCCGGACGGCGAGCAGGACGCCGGCGCGGCCCCCGCCGGGCGCGCCCATCGGGAGCTCGAGCGCCGCGAGGAGCGCCTCGACCGGAGCGGCCTGCGCGAGCGCGCGGGCCAGGGCCGTGAGCGAACCGAGCTTTTCGGAGAGCCGATCCACGCGGCTGTCCGGCGCGCGCGCGCCGGCTCGATCCGAACGAGGCGGTGTCTCCGATCCCACGCGATCCCCCGACGGGCACGGTAGTGACCCGGGGCCCCTCGCGGCCATCCATGGAAATACCTACGTGGTCCTCCGCGGCCGGTCGCGCGGCGGTGGCGTCACGGATCGACGAGCCGGTGCCGCACCGCGTAGCGGACGACCTCGCTGACCGAGCGGAGGCGGAGCTTGCGCATGACGTTCGCGCGGTGCGTGTCGACCGTCCGCACGCTGAGCGCGAGGCTCGACGCGATCTCCTTGGAGCTCAGGCCCTCCGCGACGTGCCGGACGACCTCGCGCTCGCGCGGCGTGAGCGTCTCCGTCGCGGGGGGTGGCGACGACGACGAGGGCTCGCGCGGGAGCCACGTGCGGCCCTCGAGCAGCGCCTGCACCGCCGCGACCGTGCGCGCGGCCGGCTCGCACATGAAGGCCACCCCGGCCACGCCCGCGGCGTCGACCTCGTCGCCGCGGATCGCCGCGGGGCTCGTCGCGAGCAGGAGCGTCCGCGTGTCCGGCACCGCGTCGCGCAGCCGGCGCGCGACGCTCAGTCCGCCCATCCCGGGCAGCTCGGCCTCGAGCACCGTGACGTCCGGCCTCAGCCGGCGCGCGCGCTCGAACGCCTTTCGGCCGTCCCCGCACTGGGCCACGACCTCCCAGCCCGGACGCTCCTCGAGCAGGGAGCGAAGGCCCAGGCGCGCCAGATCCTGGTGATGGGCGACGAGGATCCTCGCACGCTCCGCGCTCGCGCGTCCTTTGCGCGCGGTGCTCGCGGCCTTCGCGGACGGGATGGAGGATCGGGAGCGCATGGGGTTCGGGCGCGGCCAGGGGAGCTTCCTAGCGCGCGCCGGCGGGCCGGCGCCATCGGCAGAAACACCGAGTGCCGTCGAGCGCCGGCGAGCCAGGACCGGAGCGCTCGCCGGAACGGCTCCTCATGCATCCGCGATCCCGTGACGGAGCGCGTACCGGACGAGCGCCGCGACCGAGCGCACGTCGAGCTTGCGCGCGATGTTGGCCCGGTGCGCGTCCACGGTGCGCAGGCTGATGCCCAGCGCGCGCGCCACGTCCTTGGTGCTCGCACCGCCGACGATCAGGGCGATGACCTCGCGCTCGCGCGGCGTCAGCGCGTGGTGCGGCCGCGGGGCCGACCCGGGCCGCGCCGCTCGCTCGCGCGGCCGGGTGCGCACGCCGACGAGCGCACGCTCGATGGCCGTGACGAGCGCCTCGGCGACGTCCGCCTTGGAGACGACGGCGTCGATCCCCATCGCGAGCACCTCGCGCGCGAGCCCGTCGTCGAGGCCGGGCGCGACGAGGCCGGAGACCAGGACGGTCACGACCTCGGGGCGCTCGCGCCGGACGCGCCGCAGGAGCCCGAGCCCGTCGAGCCTCGGCATCGCGAGGTCCGCGACGACGACGTCGGGGCGCGTGGCGCGGGCGAGCTCGAGCGCCCGCTCGCCGTCCGGCGCCTCCCCACACACGCACCAGCCCGCGTGGCCCACGATCAGCCGGCGCAGACCCTTCCGCACGAGCTCGTGGTCGTCCGCGACGAGTATGCGGGTCTTGCGCACCGGTCGCTCGGTCCGTAGGGCGGGGCGATCGCGGTGTCAACGGGGCGCCGCCCGTCGCCCCTCCCTTCCGCCTCGGGTGTACGATGAGCCCGTGGCGAGCCCGTGGATGCGCGCTCTCTGGCTCGTGCCTGCCGGCGCGTGGCTCTTCGCGTCGCCCGCCGCGGCCGACACCACGCTGGTGCTCGAGGGCGAGGTCCCGGCCACGGGCGACTTCTTCACCGTCCCGTTCACCGTCCCCGCGGGCGTCGCGGAGATCGAGGTGCGGCACGACGACCTCTCGGCGACCAACATCCTGGACTGGGGCGTGCTCGAGCCGGACGGCAGCTTCCGCGGATACGGCGGCGGGAACACGGAGCCGGCCGTGTTCAACGCGGCGGCGGCGTCGCGCAGCTACCTCCCTGGCGCGATCTCGCCGGGCGAGTGGGTCGTCTACGTCGGCGAGGCCAAGGTCACCGAGCTGCCGGCGCGCTATCACGTCGAGGTCGTGCTCCGCGACGCGGTGACGCTCGCGCCGCAGCCCGAGCGCGCTCCCTACGCCGCGCCGGCGCCGCTCCGCACCGAGGCGCGCTGGTACGCGGGCGACTTCCACGTGCACTCGCGCGAGAGCGGCGATGCGCGCCCCTCGCTCGACGAGATCGCGACGTTCGCCGAGATGCGCGGCCTGGATTTCGTGATGATCAGCGACCACAACACGGTCTCGCAGCTCGAGCTCTACGCGGACGTCCAGGCGCGCCACCCCGCGCTGCTCTTGGTCCCCGGCATCGAGGTCACGACCTACCAGGGCCACGCGATGAGCATGGGCGGGACCGAGTGGATCGATCACCGGCTCGGCTTCGGCGGGCGCACGATCGATCAGGTCGCGGCCGAGGTGCACGCGCAGGGCGCGCTCTTCTCGGTGAACCACCCGGCCCTCTCGCTCGGCGACGCCTGCATCGGCTGCGGGTGGATGACGGGCCTGCCCGGCGCGCAGATCGACGCGATGGAGGTGCAGACGGGCGCCTACCACGTGACGGGGCGCCTCTTCTATCGCTCGGTGTCCGCGATGTGGGACGACCTCGCGCTCGCCGGCCACCACGTCGTCGCGGTCGGCGGCAGCGACGATCACTCGGCTGGCACGGGCACGGGCGCCTTCGACAGCCCCATCGGCTCGCCGACGACGATGGTGTGGGCGAGCGAGCTGAGCGTGGCCGCGATCCTCGAGGGCGTGCGGCACGGGCGCACGGTCGTGAAGCTCGAGGGGCCCGACGACCCGATGGTCGAGCTGAGCTCGCCCGACCTGGACTCGAGCACGACCGACACGATCGTGGCCGACGTGACCACGCTGCACGTGCGCGTGACCGGCGCTCCGGTCGGCGCCACGATCCGCTTCGTCCACGACGGCGAGGCGGGGGCGCCCCTCGACGTGATCGGCGCCGACTGGGAGCACGACCAGCCCGTGATCGCAGGGCCCGGCGAGGAGCACTACCGGGTGGAGCTGGTGATCGCGGGCGCGCCGCGCGTCGTGACGAACGACGTCTACCTGCGCGCGATCACGCCCGGCGGGCCCGACGCGGGCCTCCTTCCCGATGCGGGGAGCGCACCCGACGCGGGCACCGCCACCCTCGACGCGGGCGCCGCGGGCACGCCGGGTGGGGGCTGCGGCTGCCGTGCCGGCGCGCGCGCAGCGCACGGGCTCGCGTGGCTGCCGCTCGGGCTCGCGCTCGTCGTCAGAGCAGGCGCCCGAGCGCGACGCCGGCGGCGAGCATCACGATCGCGGTGACGATCGCGAGCACGATCCACGGCGCGAGCGCGCGCGCGAGCGAGGGCTGCGCCGCGGCGACGGGAGGACGCGCGAACGTCTCCGTCGGCTCCGGAGGGCGGTACGGACGAGGCGAGGGGCCCGAGTGCTGTCCGGGCGCGTCCGGGTCGTGGACGAGCGTCGGCGTCGCGAGGATCGGGGGCGAAGCCGCGATGCCGGACGGAGGCGGCGCCTCGATCGTCGGGCGATCGGCTCCCTCGTCCCGCGCACGGATCACCGTCGGCTGCTCGGGCAGCGGCTCGCTCCCGGCGCGCGCGCGCGCCCGCTCGACCGCGTCCGCCGCGGGATCGCTCGTCCGCTCGCTGCTCGGAGGATCGCTCTGCCTGCCCGGTGCGGGCGGCCGCTCGCTCGTGCCGAGGCGCTCGCCGATCATCGACGCCCGCTCGCGCCAGGCGACGTCGAACGCGTCGCCGCCCGGATCGAAGCGCAGGCCCTGAGCGAAGGGCTCGAGCGCCTCGGCCATCTCGCGCACGCTCGCGAAGCGCGCCCTCGGATCGGCGCTCATCGCCCGCGCCACCACGTCGCCGAGCGCCGCCGGCAGGTCGGGGCGCAGCTCGTCGACCGCGGGTGGCTTCTCGCCGACCACCTTCGCGAAGAGCGCCGAGAGCGACTCCGCGTCGAAGGGCACGCGGTGCGTCAGGGCCTCGAAGAGCATCACGCCGATCGAGTACACGTCGGCGCGCGGATCGACGCTGCGGCTGTCGGCGATCTGCTCGGGCGCCATGTAGTAGGGGCTGCCCACCAGGACGCCTGCCTGCGTCAGCTCGCGGCCCTCGGCCGTCGCGCGAGCGAGCTTGCTGATGCCGAAGTCGAGCACCTTGGCCCCGCCGGGGCGGCCACGCGCGGGAGGGCAGAGGAACACGTTCTCCGGCTTGAGATCGCGGTGGACGATCCCGCGCTCGTGCGCCGCGGCGACGCCGCGCATCAGGGTGACGAAGATGCGCGCCACCGAGGGGACGCCGAGATCCTTGCGCGCGAAGGCGGCCGAGAGGAGCTCGCCCTCGAGCCGCTCCATCACGAGGTAGAAGGTGCCGCGATCGCGCCCCGCGTCGAGGATCTCCACGACGTTCGGGTGCTGGACCGACGCCGCGGCGCGCGCCTCGCGCAGGAAGCGCTGCGCCTGGGTGGCGTCGAGGGCGACGTGCGGATGCACCCACTTGATCGCGACCTCGCGCCCGGTGAATTCGTGGGTCGCCGCGTAGACGACGCCGGTCGCGCCCTGACCGAGCACGCGCTCCACCACGTAGCGATCGCCGATCCGATCGCCGGGAGCCGGCATCGTCGCGAGGGGCTCGCTCTCTCTCGCGACGTCCATGCGCGGAGCTCAATCGAAGCGGTAGCCGACGCGCAGCGACGCTCCGAAGACGAGCGCACCGCTGCCGTTGGTCATCACGCCGAGCTCGGGGAGCGCCAGCTCGAAGTAGAGCCCGCCGGTCGGGTTCCAGCTCGCGACGGCGCCCGCGCGGAGCAGGAAGCCGACGTCCCGCGGGCCCTGGAAGGCGATCGAGAGGCCGAGCTCCGCGATCACGCCGAGGTGGATCGGCTCGGTGGTCGGGGTGAGCTGGTAGGTCGCGCCCACCACCAGATCGAGGCCGGCGCCGAGGCCGAAGAACACGTCGGCGCCCGCACGCAGCTCGAGGCCGCCCGTGCCGTCGATCGCTCGGCCGAGGCGGAGCTGCACGAGGCCGAGCGCGCCGGCGTCGGGCACGTGTGGGTTGTGAGCCCCGTACTGGACGGCCCCGCCGCCGGCGCCGCCGAGCTGGATCATCCACGCGCCGCCGGCCCCGTAGAGCGGGCGATGATCCCAGGCCTGCTGGGCCGACTGGGCCGCGTCGCGGTCCGCCTGCTCGCGGCGCTGCCGCTCCTCGTCCGCGAGCCGCGCGCGCTCGGCCTCGTCGGCGCGCCGCTGCGCCTCGGCCGCGGCGGCCGCGTCGGCCTCGGCCTGGTGCTGGCGATCGAGCTCGGCCTGCCGCGCCGCCGCCTCCGCCGCCAGGCGCCGCGCCCGCTCCGCGTCGGTCTCCTCGGCCGAGAGACGTAGCGCGTCCTCTCCGAGGCCCTGCGGTCGAAGCATGCTCCCGAGCACGTCGTGCAGGCGGGAGTCCTCGTCCTCGAGGAGCACGTCCACGAAGAGCTCCTCCACTCGGTTGGCGTCGACGCTGCCGACCCAGACGTGCAGGCCGTAGTGCCCCGGGTGCGGCTCGATGTCGGCGAGCACCACGTACACCGAGCGCGTGCTCGCCGCCGCCGCCGTGAACTCGGCGGCCGTCGTCGGGCGCGTGCCCGATCCGTCGACGAGGGTGTGCCCGAGCGCGACGATCGCCTGCCGGATGTGCGACTGCGCCATCGTCAGCGTCGAGCCCTCGGCCGTCCCACCGACGGGGAAGAGCTCCACTTGCTCGGCGAGCGCGACGCCCGGCGTGAGCGAGAGAGCCAGCGCCATCGTGAACGCAGCGCTCCAGAATCGAGAACAGGGCTTCACTTACGCTCCCCTCGTGGGTGGGTGTAGCCCGACGAGCAACGACCGCGCCAGATCATCGGATCGCCGCTGCGTCCCTTCCGTCCGCGCGCGTCGCGCGCTCGCGCAAGGGCCCTCGGTGGCGAGCACCCTCGGCTGGAGATCACGGCTGCGCCGCCTCGAACGCGCGCACGACGTCGGCGGGCGCCTGCACCAGCTCGATCAGCACGCCTTCGCCGCCTTGCGGGTGCGCCTCGTCGCCGCGCGGGTGGATGAAGCACACGTCGTGACCGGCCGCGCCCTTCCGGATACCTCCGGGCGCGAAGCGGACGCCCCGGCCCGCGAGCCACGCCACGGCCGCCGCGAGATCGTCCACCCAGAGGCCGACGTGGTTGAGGGCGGGCTCGTGCACGCGCGGTCGCTTCTCGGGGTCGACCGGCTGCATCAGGTCGATCTCGACGGCCAGCGGGCCCGCGCCCGCGCGCAGGACGTCCTCGTCGACGTTCTCTCGCTCGCTCCGGAACGTCCCGACGCGCGGCAGCCCCAGCAAGGTCACCCAGAGGCCCGCGAGCGCGCCCTTGTCGAGCGCGCCGAGCGCGATCTGCTGCACGCCCAGCACGCGGAACGGTCGGTCTTCCATCCGAGGGCTTCTAGCAGGGCGAGGCGCTCAGGGCAGCGCGTCGACGACGGCGCCGACGGCGGCCGCGCGCTTCCTGGCCGTCGCCTCGTCGAGATAGGCCCGCAGCCGAGCCTCGATGCGCGGCATCGCGCGCGTCCAGTCCTCTTTCGTCGGAGGCTCGGCGCCGCCCGTGTCCTTGAGCGCACGGCGCAGGAGGCCGAGCGCGATCATCTCGGGCAGGCCGGTCGCTTCGATGATCTGCTGGGAGCTCGGACCGAGGACGTCGCTCACGTCGGAGGGCGGCACAGTACCGAACGCGACCCGGCTCGCAAGGGGGGGCGGCCGCTTTTCAGTCAGGGTGTCCGGGCGAGCGCGAGCATCGTCCGTAGACCGTCGTGCTCGACCACCACGAAGAGCACCTCGGTGGGCGCGCCGTCGAGCTCGATGCGGGCCCTGGCCACCTCGCAGTGGCCGAGCGCGCCGACCTGCAGGGCGCGCAGGCTGGCGTCGGGCAGCGCCATCCCCGGGGGATGCGCCAGCACGGGCTCGCCGGGGTGCTCGATCCAGGCCGCCAGCACCTCGTCGTCCCCGCGCACCTGCGAGAAGGCAGTCTCCTCGAGGGCGCTCCGGGAGCGCCACGCGCCGCTCGCGCTCGCGACGCGGTGGGCCCAGCGATCGAAGCGCGCGATGCGCTCGACGTGCGGGAGCACGAGGGCGCTGAGCGCGGCGGCGCTGGCGGGCTCGGCCGCGGGGTCCGCGCACGAAGCGCAAGCCATCCACGCGAATGCCGCTAGAATCGCGCCGCTCATCACCGTGGCTCTGATCGAATTCCGCAACGTGAAGAAGGCCTTCGGGCCGAAGGTGGTGTACGAGGATCTGAACCTCGACGTCCACAAGGGCGAGTCGTTGACCATCATCGGCGGCTCCGGGATGGGCAAGAGCGTCGCGCTCAAGCTGCTCATCGGCCTGCTTCGCGTCGACGCGGGGACGATCACCTTCGCCGGCGAGCGAATCGACGGCATCCACGAGCGCGCGTACGCGGGCGTGCGCCGGCGGATCGGCATGCTCTTCCAGGGTGCTGCGCTCTTCGACTCGCTCTCCGTGCACGACAACGTCGCCTACGGGCTGCGCGAGCACTTCAGGCTGCGCGAGGGCGAGGTCGGGGCGCGCGTGTTGGCGGCCCTCGCGAGCGTCGGTCTGCCGGACGTCGCGCGCATGATGCCGTCGGACCTCTCGGGGGGCATGCGCAAGCGCGTGGCGCTCGCGCGCACGCTCGTGCTCGAGCCCGAGGTGCTGCTCTACGACGAGCCGACCACGGGGCTCGATCCGGTCAGCACCGAGCGCGTCAACGCGCTCATCACCGAGACCAAGCGCATGCACGACGTCACCTCGATCGTCGTGACCCACGACATGCCCAGCGCCCTCGAGATCAGCGATCGCATCGCGATGGTGCACAAGGGATTCATCATCTTCACCGGCACGCCCGACGAGATCCGCCGCGCCGAGGACCCCCGCGTGCGCGACTTCATCGAGGGCAACGCCCCGGCCGACGACGACGTCGCGACGCTGCTCCGCTACGGAGGGTGACCCGAGGGCGTCGAGCCAGATGCTCCGAGGCCAATTTAGTGTGGCGTCACGGGCGCGTCGGTCGCCTGCGGCGCGGCATCGCGCGGCTCGTCCTCGCGCAGCGAGTAGCGCACGAGCGCGCGCAGGATGTCGTTGCGCTCGATGTTGCCGACGATGCGACGCACGTCCTCGTAGATCGACGGATCCACGAGGAAGCCGCCCAGCGTGCCGCGCCCCGCGCGGATGTCGGCGACGATCGCGCGCAGGTCGCCGCTCATCGCCGTGAGGTTCGCGATCAGGTCGCCCGCCGAGTCTCCGTAGAGCAGCTCGTGCGCGTTGCCCTCGCCGGTGCGGATGTCGCGGATCACCGTCGCGGCCTCCCCGGCCGTGTCCGCGAGGCTCGTCACGAGGCGCGTGCCCTGATCGCCGTAGATGATCTCGTGAACGGAGCCGTCGCCGTCTCGGATCTCGCCGGTGATCGCGCGGACGTTGCGGGCCGTGCCCGCGAGCTCGGCCGACGCGGTCTGCAGGGAGTGGAGCGTGTCCTGCACCTGGTTGGCCATCTCCGGGTCGCTGATGAGGCGGTGCACCGTGCCGTCGTCCTCGCGGATCATCCGCGTGAGCTCGGCGATGTTGTGCACGATCGCCTGCAGGTCCGCGCGGAACTGCGGATCGGCGAGCGACTCGGTCAGCGCACGCACGTTCTCGATCGCCGGCCGTGCGTCGGAGATCGCGCCCTGCGCCGCCGCCATGATGCCGGCCGACTCGGCCGCCTGCACCTCCGCGCCGTCGGGGAGGGGGTCGCCGCGTCCGGGCGAGAGCTCGATGAGGCCGTCGCCGAGCAAGCCCTTGCTGCCGATCGACGCGACCGTCGCGCCGGTGTTCGCCGGGTCGGGCTCCTGGCCGGGCGGTGGCGCGGCAGGCCCGGTCACGAAGTGCGCCTCGCTCGTCCGCACGGAGAACGCGATCTGTGCGCGTCCGTCGTCGCGGAAGCTGACGCCGTCCACGGTGCCGACGTCGATGCCGGCCATGCGCACGGGCGAGCCGGGGCGCAGGCCCGAGGCCGTCGTGAACGTCGCCGTGTAGTGGTTCTTCGACGTGAACATCGCGCTGCTGCGCCCGAGGGCGAACACCACGAAGAAGCCGACGACCAGGGCGACCGTGACGAAGATGCCGACTCGCAGCTCGGTGGAGCGCCCCTGCACGGATGGGGTTGTAGGCGGGCGGGGTGTGAGCGTCCAGCACGACCTGCGTGCACGGGCGGGGTTGACCCGAAAGCCGGCATGTCTAGCTTGCCGTTCACCAAGAGCCGGCGCGGAGAGCGGCACCCGGGCCGAGAGGCCGGGAGTGTCGCCCGAGGCTCGGGCCGCCGTCCGCGTTCGCGCGGAGGTCGGGCCTCGCCGCGCGCACGTGAGCCCCTACCCGAGAGAAAGAGGAGAACCGCCATGCTGACCCGCTTCGATCCCTTCGCCGAGCTGAGCCGCTTCCAGCGCGAGATGTCTCGCGGCCTCGACGGCGGCCCCGCGTGGACGCCTGCCGTCGACATCTTCGAGGACAAGGAGTCCATCCAGGTCCGCGCGGAGCTGCCTGGCGTGAAGACGGAGGACGTCAAGGTCGACGTCGAGAACAACATCCTCACGCTCCGCGGCGAGCGGAGGCTCGAGCACGAGGACAAGAAGGACAGCTACCACCGCGTCGAGCGCTTCTACGGCAGCTTCACGCGCCAGTTCATGCTGCCGCGCACCGTCGACGCGGAGCACATCGACGCGCAGCTGAAGGACGGCGTCCTCACCGTGCGCATCCCGAAGAAGGCCGAGGTGAAGCCCCGCCAGATCAGCGTGAAGAGCTGACTCGGAGGCAGTCCCGAAATCGATTCGAGCCCCGGTCACGATCCGGCGGCCGCGCGAGCTGAGCCGTTTGCCTCGCGAGGCGAGCGGTAGCGAGCCGAGTCGGTGAGGGGGTGAGACGCATCCGGCTCCGCCGGTGCGTCGAGGG
>JBGAQA010000113.1:403-19704 GCA_044220955.1 Sandaracinaceae bacterium | reverse complement strand
CCGCTCGTCGCCCTGCTGGCCTGGGCCGCGGCCGCGGGCCCGGCCGGCGCGCAGTCGCCCGCGCCGGCGGAGCCCGACACCAAGGCCATCATCCATGCGCAGACGCCCAAGACGCGCTCGCTGCGCAACCTGGCCGTGCGCCCGCGCGAGCCCGAGGCGTCCGCGCCCGCCGCGGCGGCGCCGCCCCCGCGCGCGACGCGCGGCGGGCCCCCCACGGCGGTGCCCGGCGCCGGAGACGAAGCTCGAGCCGGAGTCGGAGCCGCGGGCGCCTCGAGGACCGTCTTGGCCACCGAGCGCGGCGCCGAGGGCGTCGCCACCGCGCCCGCCGCCATCGTCGGGGCCAGCGCGACCTCCGCCGCCGGCTGCCGCGCGAGCGCAGGCGCATCGGGGCTCGCGGCGACGGCCGCGCGCAGCGCATCGAGCATCGCGCGCATCGAGGGCCAGCGCGCCGACGCGTCGCGCGCGAGCGCGCGCTCGATCACGTCGCGGATCGGCGCGGGGAGGCTCGGCGGCAGGGGGGACGGCTGCTCGGTGCAGATGGACACGATCAGATCCGTCGCCGACACCCCCGCGAACGGGAGCCGGCCCGCGAGGCACTCGTAGAGCACGACGCCCATCGCCCACACGTCGGTCGCCGGCCCGATCTCGGGGCGCGCGCGGCACTGCTCGGGCGACATGTACGCAGGCGTACCGACGACCACGCCGGTGGCGGTCTGCGACTTCGCGCCGTCGCCGACGAGCCGCGCGATCCCGAAGTCGAGCAGCTTCGGCACGACGCGTCCGTCGTGGTCCTTGGCGAGGAACACGTTCTCGGGCTTGACGTCGCGGTGCACGACGCCTCGCCCGTGCGCGAGATCGAGCGCCTCCATCACCGGGCCTGCGAGCGCCAGCGCCACGCTCGGCGCGAGCGTGCCCTCCCGCGCGAGGCGGCTCGCGAGCGACTCCCCGTCGAGCAGCTCGAGCGCGATGAAGACGCCGACCACGGGGTCGTTTCCGAGATCGATCACCGCGACGACGTTCGGGTGCTTGAGCGCCGCCGCGGCCTTCGCCTCGGTGACGAAGCGCTCGACCAGCGAGGGATCGAGGCTCATCGCGCGGTTCATCACCTTGATGGCGACCGGTCGATCGAGGAGCGTCTGGCGCCCCCGGTACACCGTGCCCATGCCGCCGCGCCCCAGCTCGCCATCGATCACGAAGCGGTCCGCGATCGAGGTCCCGGGCGGAAGCAATCTCTCGTCCGGCGCGCCGGTCACGTGGGACACCCTCTACTCCAGTCCGGCCCGAGTGAGGCCCTCGCGGGTCGCCTCGACCAACCCGGTCGCCGCCCCGCGCTGCGCGACCCGGAGAGCGTTGCCGATCGCGCGCTCGGTGCTGCGCCCGTGCGCCTTGATGCAGAGCCGATCGAAGCCGAGGATCGGCGCGCCGCCGTACTGCTCCCAGTCCGTCACCTGCCGGACGCGCCTGATCGCCGGCGCGAGCAGCGCGAGCCCCGCGCGGTACTGCAGGCTCTTCTCGCCGGCGTAGCGCGCGAGGCGCATCACCGTGTCGCTCACGCCCTCGAGCATCTTGAGGACGATGTTGCCGACGAAGCCGCCGGTGACCACCACGTCGGCCGTCCCGCGCGGGATGTCCATGCCCTCGACGTTGCCGATGAACTCGAGCCCGGGGCACCTCTTCAGGCGCTCGTGCGCCGCGACCACCGCGGGCGTGCCCTTGCCTTCCTCGCTCCCGACCGAGAGCAACGCGACGCGCGGCGTGTCGTTGCGCGAGATGCGCGCGGCGTAGGCGCTGCCCATCACCGCGAACGCGACGAGGTCGTCGGCGCTCGCCTCCAGCGTGAGCCCGGCGTCGAGGATGAGCGAGAAAGGGTCGTCCTTCTCGCCGCGGCGCCGCTCGGTCGGGTACACCGCGCCGAGCGCCGCGCGGGAGACGCCGGGCAGGCGCGTGAACCCCCTCGCGCACGCGAGCGTCACGGCGCCGGTGTTCCCCGCCGAGACGAGCGCGTCCGCCTCGCCCGACCGAACGAGCTCGACCGCGCGCACGATGGACGCATCCCTCTTCGCGGCGAGCGCCGCCTGCGGCTTCTCGTCCTGCCCGATGACCTCGAGCGCGTGCACGATGCGCAGGCGCGCTGGCTCGTGCTTCACCTTGTCGAGCTCGGCGTGCAGCGCCGCCGCGTCCCCGACGAGCAGGACGTCCGGCGCGTTGGCCAGCAGGCTCACGCGCGCGGCGCCTCCGACGGTCGCGGCAGGCCCGCGGTCGCTGCCCATCGCATCGAGCACGATGATGGGGCGCTTGGCCTCGGTCACGGGTCCTGACCCTACCCTCTCCCAGGCCACCGGAGAGGGAATTCGGCCTCGACACGACCTGCACCCGAGCGCAGACCTCCGCGCGCTCGATGCCGCTCCTGTTCCTATCGCTGTTCAACAGCATCCTCGGGCTCTCGATCCTCTTCCCCGTCCTCGCGCCGCTCGGCCGCGAGCTCGGGCTGAGCGAGTCGGAGATCGGACTCACGTCCACGAGCTACGCCCTCGCGCAGTTCGTCGCGGCACCGTTCTGGGGCCGGCTCAGCGAGCAGCACGGCCGCAAGCCCGTCCTCCTCGTCGGGGTCGTCGGCTTCGGGGTCGGCTTCGTAGGCCTCGGCGTGGTCGCCGAGCTGGGCGCCCGCGGGACGCTCGCGGGGCCGGCGCTCCTGGCCTCGCTCGTGGGCGTGCGCCTCGCCGGCGGTGTCCTCTCCTCGGCGACGATCCCCACCGCGCAGGCCTGGGCGGCCGACCTCACGGCGCGCGAGAACCGGACGCGCGGCATGGCCGTCATCGGCGCCGCGTTCGGCCTCGGGATCGTGTTCGGCCCCGTGATCGGGGCGTTCACCTCGCACTTCTTCGGGCTCTACGCGCCGATCTGGGTCTCGGTGGGGATCGCCGCGGTGAACGCCGTGCTCGCCTCGGCGCTCCTGCGCGAGCCCGAGCGCGCTGGCCCCCCCGCCGCACCACCGAGCTTCCGTCGCGTCGTGGGCAACGCGCGCACGCTGCTCGCGATCGCGTTCGTCACCACCTTCGCGAGCGTCCTCATGGAGCAGACGGTCGCGTTCGCGTTCGAGGATCGCCTCCACCTCGCGCACGAGCAGACGCCCTACTTCGTCGGTCGCGCGCTCGGCGTCTACGGTGTCGTCGCGGTCTTCGCGCAGGGCTTCATCGTGCGCCGGTTCCAGATCGCGCCCGGCCGCCTGCTCATGCTGGGTCTACCGCTGACGACGCTCGGGATGGCGCTCCTCGTGTTCACGGGCGACTTCACCTCGCTCGCGCTCGCGATGGCGCTGCAGGGCCTCGGCCAGGGCCTCGTGATGCCCGGCGTGACGGCGGCGCTCTCGCTCAGCGCGTCCGACGACGAGCAGGGCGACGTCGCCGGCGCGAACAGCTCCGCGCAGGGGCTCGGGCGCCTCGTCGGCCCGCTGGTCGGACCGGCGCTCTATCAGGTGGCGCAGCCGCTCCCCTTCGCTGCGAGCACCGCGCTCCTCTTGCTCGTGCTCTCGTTCGTCGTGCTCACGCCGCGCGTGCGGCGGCTCGGCCTGGTCGCCTGACCAGTGCCGTGGACGGCGCGTTCGATCCCGGCAAGGGAGGCGTGTGCTTGCCGCGTCGCAGCGAAGCAACGGGGTACCCGCCCACGCCGCGGCCAGCTCGGATCGGCCGGTGTCCGTACGCTCCGGTCAGGACATTAGCCGCAGGTGCCGGGAGCGTCGGCGGCGAAGCACGACGCGCCGCACGGGCAGACGCGCTCGCCCATGCAGGTCTGGCCGCGCGGGCAGTCGGAGTTGCGCCAGCACATGGGGACGGTCAGCTTCGGGTGGCACACGCCGCCGCTCGCGGTCGCCACACACTCCTCGGTGGCGCTGCAGTCGCGGTCGCGCACGCAGCCGCACGTCGTCGCACAGGGCGGCGTGCCGCGGCAGCCGCCCGCGGCGTCGAGCGAGGTCCCCGCCTGCTCGCGGTAGCACTGGTTCTGGTACCAGCTGCCGTCGCAGCCGCACTCGGGCGTGCAGGTCGCGACGCAGAGCACGCCGATCCCGCGCGAGATGCACGTGCCGGTGCCGCCGCAGGTGCCGTCCGTGAAGTCGCAGAACTCGCCGCCCGCGCAGTCGCGGTCGACCGCGCAGCCGGTCGCCGTGCCGCACGCTCCGTCGTGGTCGACGGACACGCCCGCCGCGGTCGCGCAGCTCGCGTTGGAGTACGTGGCCCCGTCGCAGCCGCAGACGGGCGCGAAGAGCGCGCTGCAGATCCCGCCCGAGGTCGCGCACGTGCCGGTGCCACCGCAGGCGCCCGTCGGGAACATGCAGAAACGCGTCGTCCCGCCGCGGCTCGGGCAGTCGGAGTCCGACGTGCACGCGCCGCCCGCGTCGGTCGCGCTCGCGGCATCGACGCCCGTGTCGGAGGCCGTCGCGGCGTCCAGGCCCGTATCGCCAGGCGGAACACCCGTGTCGACAGGCGGAACGCCCGCGTCGACAGGCGGAACACCCGTGTCGACGGGCGGAACGCCCGCGTCGACAGGCGGGACGCCCGTGTCGAGCCGGGGGCCCGCGTCGCTGCCCGAACCGGCGTCGAGACCGGCGCTGCTGTCGGGCGTCGGTTCGCTCGAGACGCCCCCGCACCCCGACACCGCGCCAGCCACGCCGAGGACCACCCAACAAGCCAAGATCGCGCGCATTCCTGCCTCCGCGCCGCGATGATAGCGCAACAACCCCCTGTCGCAGGCGGCGGCGGGTGTGTGAGAATGCGCGAGGGCATCCGAAGGAGGCCGGTTCTTGAGCTTCGTGAAGTCGCGGTGGCGCAGTGAACGTACGGGAACCGAGGCGACCCTCTGTCGCTGGGGACACTTCGGGCAGCCGGTGTTGATCATTCCCACGGCGGGGGGCGACGCCGAGGAGATCGAGCGCTTCCTGATGATCCGCGTCCTGGAGCCGCTCATCTCGGCCGGGAAGATCAAGGTCTACTCGTGCGACTCGGTCGCGGGCAAGGCGTGGTTCGGCAAGGAGGGAACGCCGGGCCACCGCATGTGGATGAACAACCAGTTCCAACAGTACATCAAGCACGAGGTCGTGCCCGCGATCCACAAGGACTGCGGCGTGGCGCTGCCCATCTGGGTCACCGGCGCGTCCATCGGCGCGTTCCACAGCGTCGCGGTCACGTGCCGCTTCCCCGATCTGTTCAGCCGCGCGCTGCCGATGAGCGGCACCTTCAACCTGATGCGCTTCATCGAGGTCGACCGCTACACCGACGACTACTTCGTGAGCTCGCCGCTGCAGTTCGTGCCGACGCTCAGCGGTCCGCACCTCGACCGCCTGCGGAAGAACTTCATCCTCTTCGCGAGCGGCGCCGGGCGCGCGGAGAACATGGGCGAGACCTGGGCGATGGCGAAGGTGCTCGGCGACAAGGGCATCCCGAACCGCGTGGATCCGTGGGGCCCGGACTGGCACCACGACTGGCCGACGTGGCGCAAGATGCTGCCGCAGTACCTCACCGAGTGGACGAACGAAATGAAGGCCGAGAACGGCTGATGGAAGACACCAGGGATCACAAGAAGGTCGAGGGCGAGCTCGCGGGAGAGGATCGACGCCGCTTCACGCGCGCGATCCTCGCCGACCTGCGCGCGCTGGAGCGGATGCTCGCCGAGAACATGCTCGAGTCGGGCGTCGGCCGGATCGGCGCCGAGCAGGAGATGTTCCTCGTCGACAAGGCGTACCAGCCCGCGCTCTCCGCGCTCAAGGTGATGGAGAAGCTGCAGGATCCGCACTTCACCACGGAGCTCGGCCTCTTCCAGCTCGAGATGAACGCGGACCCGCAGCCCTTCGGCGGCAAGGGCATCTCCGCGCTCGAGGCGCAGCTCTCGGGGCTCTACGAGCGCGTCCGCAGCGCGACGAGCGAGCTCGATCTGCACCCGGTGCTCGTCGGGATCCTGCCGACCATCCGCAAGAGCGACCTCGGCCTCGAGAGCATGGTGCCCTCCCCGCGCTACATGGCGCTGAACCGCGCCACGACCAACATGCGCGGCGAGCCCTACGACTTCTCCATCAAGGGCATGGACGAGCTGATCGTCCGCCACGACTCGGTGATGGTCGAGGCGTGCAACTGCTCGTTCCAGGTGCACCTGCAGGTCGACCCCGATCAGTTCGCGCGCATGTACAACATCGCGCAGGCGGTGCTCGGACCCTCGCTCGCCATCGCGACGAACTCGTCCGTGCTCTTCGGCAAGCGCCTCTGGTCGGAGACACGCATCGCGCTCTTCGAGCAGGCGGTCGACACGCGCAAGCCCGGCCAGCACATGCGCGACTCGATCGCGCGCGTGAGCTTCGGAAAGCGCTGGGTCGGCAAGAGCGTCATGGAGATCTACAAGGAAGACGTCGCGCGCTTCCGCTCGCTCGTGGGGACCGACCTCGACGAGGATCCGATGGAGGCGCTCGACGCGGGCCGCGTACCCCAGCTCAAGGCGCTGCGCCTGCACAACGGCACCGTCTACCGCTGGAACCGCGCCTGCTACGGCACTCCACCCCCCGGCGGCTCGGGCAAGCCCCACCTGCGCATCGAGATGCGCGTGATGCCGAGCGGCCCCTCGATCGGCGACGAGATCGCGAACGCCGCGTTCTGGCTCGGCCTGATGAGCGAGATGGGCGCGACCGTCGAGGACGTCACCAAGCACATGGAGTTCGACCAGGCGCAGGGCAACCTCTACGCAGCGGCGCGCGAGGGGCTCGGCGCGCGCTTCACGTGGCTCGACGGGCAGGAGATCGATGCGCAGGCGCTCGTCTTGGACAAGCTCTTGCCGATGGCCGAGAGCGGCCTGCGCCGGGTGAAGATCGACGACGGCGACATCAAGAAGTACCTCGGCATGGTGGAGAACCGCACGCGCACGATGCGCACGGGCTCGCGCTGGATGGTGCAGTCGCTCGCGGGCATGCAGAACAAGGGCTCGCCCGGCGAGCGGCTCAACGCGCTCGTCGCGGCGACGGTCGCGCGCCAGAAGACCGGGCGCCCGGTCGCCGAGTGGGAGCGCGCGCGCCTCGACGAGGCGGCGAGCGCCAAGCACTCGTACAACAAGGTCGCGCAGTACATGACGACCGACATCTTCACCGTGCAGCCCGACGATGCGGTCGAGCTGGTCGCCGACCTGATGGGCTGGGAGCGCATCCGCCACGTCCCGGTCGAGGACGGCACGGGCAAGCTCGTCGGCGTGGTCAGCTACCGCGCGGTGCTCCGCTACCTGAACAGCCTGCGCAAGACGAGCGGCGACGCGCGCGAGGCCGGCAGCACGCCGGTCTCCGACATCATGCGGCGCGACGTGATCACGGTGACGCCGGAGACGCCGACGCTCGAGGCGATCGCGCTCCTGAAGCGCTACCGCATCGGCTGCCTGCCCGTCGTGCAGGAGGGGCACCTCGTCGCCATCCTCACGGAGGAGGACTTCATGGGGATCGCCGCCGAGCTGCTCGAGCAGAAGCTCTCCGAGTCGGACTGAAGGCCGTGCCGGACTTCGAGCGCGTGCTCGGTCGCGTCCGCGGGGACGCGCCCGGGCCGACGCTGATCCTCACGACCATGATCCACGGCAACGAGACCGCGGGCGCGACCGCGGCGCTGCGCGTGATCGAGCGCCTCGCAGCCGAGCGCGTGGCGGTGCGCGGCGAGCTGGTGGTGCTGGGCGGGAACCTCGCGGCGATGCGCCTCGGGCGTCGCTTCCAGGTGAAGGATCTCAACCGGCAGTGGACGGCGGCGAAGGTCGCGGCGCTGCGGGCGCACGACCCCGCGCTCGACGACGCGGAGGACGCCGAGCAGCGCGCCCTCCTGGTCGAGCTCGATCGCGCGTTCGCGGACGCGCGTGGCCCGGTGTTCGCGCTCGACTTCCACACGACGAGCGCCGCGGGCTATGCGTTCGGCATCTACGACTCCGAGGCGCAGGACGCGTTCGCGCGCCGCTTCCCGCTGCCGATGGTTCGCGGCCTGGCGACGGCGCTCGCGGGGGTTCTCTCGAGCTACCTCGTGGAACGCGGCGCCACCGCGATCGCGGTCGAGGGCGGCCAGCACGACGACCCGCTCACGATCGATCACCTCGAGGCCACGCTCGAGGTCGCGCTCGACGCATGCGGCGTCGCGACCGTCTCCGACGTCGCCGCGGCGAGAGCGCACCTCGACGCCGCGCGCGGCGACATCCCCCGGGTCATGGACGTCGTGGCGCGCTACGCCATCCACCCTGGCGACCAGTTCGTCATGGCGCCCGGCTTCGCGAACCTCGCGCACGTGAGGAAGGGCCAGCTCCTCGCCAAGGACGGCCGCCGGGTCATCCGCGCCCCGGCCCACGGCCTCGTGATCCTGCCGCTCTACCAGGGCCAGGGCGACGACGGCTTCTTCTTCGGGGTCACTCCACACCCTCACAAATAGCTGGAATCACACGGCTCCTGCGGCAAGGTGCGCGATTCGTGCGGATCGCCCGCGCTGACGGCGTCGAACGCAAAACGCGCACCTTGCCGCCAGTACCCAATGATTACGCGTGTTTGGGGTGGCGTGGAGTGACCCCGATCAGGGGCAACCCCGATCAGGGGCACCGATCAGGGGACCACCACGACGACGGGGATGCCGTCGTACTCGGTCGTGCTGGTGACGACCTCGACGTAGACGAGCGCGTACGCGCCGCTCGGACTGCCGGCGGGCGCCGTGACGGTGAGCGTGGCGTGGTCACCGTTGTTCACCATCGTGCGGTCGAGCGCCGCGTCCGGCATGAAGGTGCCGCCCGAGACGGCTGCGTAGAGCTGGTAGTCGGGCACCGGCGCCGTGGTCCACGCGTCGATGGCGAAGGTGATCGACTCGCCCGCCGTGATGAACTGGATCGTGTCCGGCGTGATGGAGATCGACCGGAAAGGGACGCCCGAGTCGGGGATGCACGGGTCCGCGTTGCCCGCCGCGGCGATGGCGTTGGACCACATGCGCGTGGCCACGAACCCGCCCTCGCGATAGGCGGCGTTCGGCCCGACCCGCAGCGCGCAGAGGTCCGCGAGCTCGGGCCCGACGTAGAGCCAGGGCGAGTAGTCCGGCCCCCGCTGCGAGAACGCGTACGCCGGGTCGCTCGTCGGCAGGGCGTCGGTCGCGGCCTCGATCACCTCGTGGCTCACGGCCTCCTGCTCGAACTCGAGGTCGGTG
Source organism: Sandaracinaceae bacterium (assembly GCA_044220955.1). Taxonomy (GTDB): domain Bacteria; phylum Myxococcota_A; class Polyangia; order Polyangiales; family Sandaracinaceae; genus JBBSAT01. Next base: position 10,525 of record JBGAQA010000113.1, on the reverse strand, counting down.
AGCGAGGGGTTGAACGCCGTGCACGCGGGGATCACCGCGTACGCGAAGGGTACCCCGCCGGCGTCTCGTCCCTCGAAGTGGTAGCCGCCGTACGACATGCAGCTCTGACCGAGGTCCGGATCCGTGATCGTCGTCGTGCTCGGGAAGTAGATCAGATAGAGGACGTCGTGGAGCGTCCCATCCGCCGCGCGCGGCAGGGAGTGGTCGTTCACTCCCGCCTCCAGCATCGCCTGGATCTCGGCCGTCGTGGTCGACACCGGCGCCGCGTCCGTGCGGCGAACGTTCGCGAGGACCGACCCGTCCCCGATCCCGTACTCGGCCCCGACCCTCGTGAGCCAGCCGGACGTCGCGACCCAAGCCGCGTCGGCCTCGAGCGTCGCGCGGTTCGGATCGTCGGCGTACGTGATGACCACGAGCTGCGGGTGCGTCAGCCGCGTGCCGCCCTGGTCCGGCACCACGGAGCCCGGCGCGTGCGGCGCGATCTGGAACGACCACGCGTCCGGCGCCGTCCAGGCGTCGACCGCGGGGGCGTCCGAGCCCGCGTCGACCGTGGGCGGCGGATCGCCAGCACACGAGCAGCCGGCCGCGAGGACCGAGACACCGGGCAGCAGTGCGCCGAAGATCAGCAGGAGTGAACGGCGCATGGGTTGTACCGGCAGGTGGACGGACTGCAGAACTGCCAGCCACCCGAGCCACCGGTCGTGCAGCACTGGAAGGCCCGGCAACCACTGCCGGGCGAGGCGTTGTTGCACAGGCACCCGCCGCTGACACGCGGCTGACACGCGCTCCACGTGCAGCTGGAGGTGCAGACGCGCTCGCCGCAGTCGTCCTGGGGGCTGCACGCGCTCGTCGAGCCGGGCGTGCAGCCGCTCGACCCGCTGCACGCGCCGAACGCGCTCCACGCGCCCCAAGCGCAGCCCGCCGCCACGTCGCAGCTGCGTGTTCGGGTCTGCGTGCCCGAGCCGCAGTTGCCGCACGCCTGCGAGTCCGTCTCCGTCTGCCCGGGCGTGCACACGCCGCTGCCGCCGCCGACGCACGTGCTCCACGACGTCCAGCTGCCCCACTGGCAGGTCGCGGCGTCGCACGTGCGCGAGCGCGTCTGCGTCCCGGTGCTGCACGTCCCGCACGCCTGGTCGCCGCTCTCCGTCATCCCGGCCACGCAGACGCCCTCGCCCGAGCACGACCACGCACCCCACGTGCAGTCCGCCTGGCAGGTTCGCATCTGCGTGCCGCACATCCCGCACGTGCCGCCGAGGTCCATGTCGCCCGGAGAGCAAGGTCCGCCGCCCGCGCACAGGCCCGAGTCGGTCCACACACCGGCCGTGCACACCTGCTGCTGCATCCCGCAGTGCATGCACGCGATCGTCCGCGGCGGCTCGCCGACCGTGCAGTCGCACGAGGTCGGCGCGGTGCACATCGCCCACACCCCGTCGGTGCAGCGCTCGACGCCCGCGCCGCAGCTCGAGCTACAGCTGCGCTCCGACATCGTACCGACGGCCGCGCTCGCGTCATCGCAGTCGGTCGCGGCCGGGACTCCGTCGTGGTCCAGATCCTCGGTCGCCGGGTGGCACACCCCGTCGACGCAGGTCTCGCCGGTGAGGCACGCGGGATCGCACACCACCGCCGCGTCGTCGCCCGGGCTGCTCGTGTCGGCACGCGTCCCGCCGTCTCCCCGCGGATTCACCCCCGTCCCGCTGGCGCAGCCCACCCCACACAGCGCGAGCGCAAGGACGAGGGCAGCACGGGACATCGAGGCCACGGAAGATTGAAACACGCCGCGCGCAGGATCGCCAATGAAGCCGCGTCAGGGCGAAGGAACGTGGACGCCCGTGACCACCTCGCCCGTCGGCGCCGCCTCGAGCAGGTAGCGCCCGCGCGCGATCGCCCCGCGCGGAAAGCCCGGGACGTCGAGCTGCCAGGTGCACACGAGCGCGCCGCCGACGGCCTCCACGCGGAGCGCGCGGAAGCCCATGTACGTACGCGAGATCGGGAACTGCGCCTTGTACAGCGCCTCCTTCGCCGAGAACAGGACCAGCGCCATCCGCCCACGCAGCGCGTCGGGGAGCCGCTCGAGATCCGCGATCTCGCTCTCGAGGAACACGCTCTGCCACAGCGTGCGCTTGAGCTCTTTGCGGTGCTCCACGTCGATCCCGACGCTGCCGTGCTCCGCGCGGCACACGGCGGCGAGCGCGCGCGTGTCGCAGTGCGTGATGCTGCCGCGGACGCCGTCGGGCCACGTGGGCGCGCGCTCCGTGTCGTTGAGGATCGCGTCCGCATCGGCGCCGATGCGGCGCAGCGCGAGGTGGGCCAGCGCGCGGGCCGTGGCGAACTCGTGCTGTCGCTTGGGGCGCGCCTGCGCGACGAGCGCCGCCTCTTCCGGGCGCAGCGACGCGAGCGCCCCCTCGGTGACGGGTGCGGAGAGCACGACGACGCGCGCGTCGAAGAGGCCCTCGATCTCGTGCACCTCCATGCTCGCGAGCACTCCCGTGATCAGTCCGCGCGGCCGCCCGTCGAGCGCAGCTGCGTGACCTTCGCGCTCGCACCCCAGCGCTCGTAGGCGGCGATCGCGGCGACGAGGTAGGCGGCGGCGAGCAGCTCGTGGCCCTGCGCGTCGTGGTGGCGGTACGCCAGCTCGGTCGCGACGGCGACCTCGGGCAGGTATGCGTGCTCCTGCGCGAGCGCGATCGCCTCGTCGTAGAGCCGATCGGCGCCGTCCCGGCCCTCGACCCGCGCGATCTCCGCCTCGACGAGCTTCACGCGATGATCTTGGTTCACCGGCGAGAACCGCTGCCACGTGCGGAGCTGCGCGAGGTTCGGCGTGATGGCCTCGATCGCCTCGACGGCACCCGGCGTCCCGGGCTGCGCCATGCCGAGGATCGTGAGCGCGCGCAGCTGGTGGAAGTACACCTGGTTGTAGGTTGCGACCGCGCCGTCCGCGTAGGGCTCGCACGCATCGAGGCTCTCGCGCGCCGCCGGCAGATCCCGGAACAGGTAGCGTGCGTACGCGCCGAGCACGCCGAGCACGAAGGTGGCGCCGCGATAGTGGATCTCCAGGAAGAGCTCGCGCATCGCGGCCTCGTCGTACTTCGGCCCGACCAGGCGCGTCGGATCCTCCGCGCGTCCCCGGAGGTTGGCGATCATCTGGCCGAACGGAGCCTGCACGCCGATCGCGGCGACCTGACGGTGGTGCTCGAGGATGGCCATCGTGCGATCGAACATCGGCTCGAGCTCGTCGAGCGGCAGGCCGCCGAACATTCCGTCGCGCACCATCGTGTGCAGCGCCCACGCCGCGTACTCGAAGTCGCCCGTGTCCATCCCGATGCGGAACACGCCGCGCGCCTCCTCGATGGCGGTGCGCACCGGCTCGACGAACGGACGCACGAAGCTCGTCACGACGTGCAGCGTGCGCGGGTGCACCGAGCGATCCTCGACGCGTCCGAGCAGCTCGGTCGCGAGCTTGCCGACGCCGTACGCGACGTCGATCATGTTCCCGGCGCTCAGCACGAGCCCGAGGATCGCGAAGCCGTAGGGCGACTCCTTGCAGATGCCGCTCTCGAGCGTCATCCGCACGATGTTGCACCCCATGATGGGCAGCAGGTTCGGCGCCGCGAGGTACGCCGACGACATCGTGTCGTTCTGGATCCGGAGGATCGCGACCACGTTGGGGTCGAGCGCCATCGGGATCTTCGCGAGATCCTGGACGGTGACGCCGGCGAGCCGGCCCAGCGTCTCCCCGACCGCACGCTCGACGTCCGCGCGGGTCGGCGCGAGCGGCAGCGCGAGACCGAGCTCGCCGACCAGCTGCACCGAGAGCCGCACCACGTCGACGAGGCGCTGCTGCGCCACGAGCGCGTGCAGCTCGACCTCGCGCGCGAGCACGCGGTCGAGCGGCGTGCGCGCGTGCGCCAGCGCCAGATCGACGAGCGACTGCATCGTGGGGTAGTCGCCGCCGAGGTACGCCGAGCGCGCGCCCTCGACGTGCATCGCCATCGTCTGCTCGTAGTCGTCGGCCCAGGGATCGCCCGCGAGCAGCGCGAGCGCCCGCATCATGTAGCGGTGCGCCGGCTCGAAGGCCGCCGAGCTGGTGGCGCGCCGCGCCGCCGACAGGTTCAGCGCGCGTAGCTCGCTGCGCTCCGCGCCCGTCACGTCGGCCCCGAGCCCCGCGTTCAGGTGATCGACCAGCTCGAAGAGCCTCCGCTCGCGCTCGCCGCGATCGAGGCGGGCGAGCATGAAGCGACCGACGGCCGCGTGGATGCGCGCTGCCTCGGCCTCCCCGGTGAGCGAGCGCGCCGCCTGGCGGATGCGGTCGTGAGCGAACCGGAACGTCACGCGCGCCGACTCGCGCCTCATGTCCGACGCGATCGCGGTCTGCTCCGCGGCCGGCACGATCAGCTCCGAGCCGAGCGCGAGCCGCAGGCTCTCCATCGCGTCGCCGCGCTCCGTCCCGAGCGCCACCGCGAGCGTCTCGAGGTCGAACGCGTCGCCGATGCACGCCGCCGTCGCCACGGCGCGCCCCGACGCCGCCGGCATCCGACGGATCTCCGACGCGACGAAGTCCACGACGTCCTCGGTGACGGCGCGCGCCTCGATCGCAGCCAGGTCCCACGTCCAGACGCGGCTGCCGGGATCGAAGCGCAGCGGCCCCTCCTCGCAGAGCGCCTCGAGCAAGCGGCGCAGGAAGAAGGCGTTGCCGTGCGTCTTGGCGTGGCAGAGCGTGGCGAAGCGCGCGCGCCCGCTCGTGCCCGGGAACGTGGCGGAGATCAGGTCGAGCACCGCGTCCTCGCTCAGGGGCCCGAGCGCGACACGCTCCATCGACGCCCGCGCCGCCTGCAAGCGCTCGAACGCCGCCGTCAGCGGGTGCGCCGCGTCGACCTCGTTGTCGCGATACGCGCCGACGAAGAGCACGTGGCGGCTCTCGGGATCGGTCGCGAGGCTCGTGATCAGATCGATCGACGCGAGATCGGCCCACTGCAGGTCGTCGAAGAACAAGACGAGGGGGTGCTCCTCCGTCGCGAGCGAGGAGACGAGGCGCTCGACCGCGATCTGGAACCGGTTGCGGGCCTCCTCGGGCGAGACGCCGTCGAGCGCCGGCTGCGGCCCGATGAGCTGCTCGAGCTCGGGGATGACCTCGATCAGCGCGCGCCCGCCCTGCCCCGCGAGCGCCTCGACGCCGCCCGAGAGCGCGCCGGGGGCGGCGTGGCCGATCTTCTTCCGGATCAGCTCGCGCAACGCCTGGATGAGGCTGTCGTAGGGCGTCGCGCGGTTGAACTGATCGAACTTACCCGAGACGAAGGTGGCGCCACCCTCGACGAGCGTCTGCTCGACCGCGGCGACGAGCGAGGTCTTGCCGATGCCGGAGTAGCCGGTGACGAAGAGCACGCGCGAGCGCCCGGCGGCCGCCCGCTCGAACGCCTCGAGCACGACCGCGATCTCGCGCTCGCGACCGAAGAGCTTGTCCGGGATCCGCAGCGCCACCGTCCCTTGCGGTGCGGGCGCCGCGCTCGCCGTCCCCGTCGCCGCCGCCTCGAAGGCCCGCGCGAGATCCGCCGCGCTCGCGAAGCGCACCTCCGGCTCGATCGCGAAAGCACGCTCGAAGAAGCCGTCCAGCGTCGCGGGCAGCTCGGGACGCAGCTTGGAGACGCGCTCGTAGCGCTTGAGCACCTGGCCCGCACAGATCGCTGCGCGCGTATGGCCCCGAAAAGGCGGCTGCGCGGTCAGCGCCTCGTACGCCACGACGGCGAGCGCCCAGAGATCGGCGAGCTCGTCGGCGGGCCGCCCCTCGATGAGCTGCTCGGGCGACATGTACGCCGGCGTGCCGATGAGCGCGCCCGGCTGGGTGAGCGCCCGCGTCTCGCTGCCGTCGGTCGCGCGCGCGATCCCGAAGTCGACGACCTTCACGAAGAGGTCGGGCTGCCCGCGCGCGAGCATGAGGTTGCCGGGCTTGATGTCGCGGTGCAGGACGTGCACCGCGTGCATCGCCGCGAGCACGTCGGCGACCTGCGACACGATCCGGCGCGCGTCGTCGAGCGTCGTGGGGCCACTCGACGCGAGTCGCTGCACCAGCGACTCCCCCTCGATCAGCTCGAGCACGAGGAAGGGGACGCCGGCGAGCGTCTCGCCGCGCTCGAGGATCCGGACCGCGTGCGGATGGTCGATCTTGGCGGTGAGCTGCGCCTCGCGCAGGAGCCGATCGCGCTGCGCGGGTCCCTCGTGCGGATGCACGAACTTCACGGCGACCGAGGTGCCGAGCCGGCGGTGGTCGGCGAGCCAGACCGAGCCCATCCCGCCCGAGCCCAGCTCCCGGACGAGGCGGAGGTCGTCCGAGATCCGCGCGCCCGGCGTGCCCGGCGAGGCCACGTCGAGCAGGGTCGGGGGCTCGTTGCCCCGCGGGACGTTCGTGGCGGACGCCATCGTTCGGCCACCACGATAGTTGGATCCTGGCGCCACGTACACCCGACGTTCGGAAGCTGCGCAGTGCGCAACGCCCGTACACCGCGGGGGCTGAATCGCGAGCCGGCACGTGCGAGGATCGCTGGCGCGCGAGTTGCTGCGTCGCGTCCACCGAGGTGTTCATGAGACAGTTGGGGTTGTTCCTTTTCTCCGCGGGGCTCGTCCTCGCCGCCGGCTGCGGGCCCACCGGCGTGGGCCGCGACGGCAACGTCGTCGGAGGTCCCTGCTCGGGCAGCGGCGGGTGCGCGGCCGGCTCGACGTGCCTCACCTCGACGATGTATCCGGGCGGCACGTGCAGCGTCTCGTGCACGCGGCAGTCCGACTGCCCCGGCAACAGCGTCTGCGTCACCGAGGGCGGCGGCCAGTGCGTGCTGCCCTGCGGGAGCGCGTCGGACTGCCGCGCGGGCTACTCCTGCACCGAGCGGAGCACGCCGACCGGACACGCGAACGTCTGCATCTTGTGACGCCGGCCGAGCGCTGAGAGACGACTCCGCCGATCCCGGAGAGCCGAGCCGCCCCGATGGCGGAGCGGTGTCTTCGGTCGCTCACGAGGGGCCCGGGCCTCGCAGGTTGCGCGCGCGCGGGGTCCGTGTCGTGGATCGCGCCGTGAGACGCCTGCTCGTCCTCGCCGCGATGCTGACCGGCTGCGCGCCGAGCACGTCCGGCAGCGCGACCGACGCGGGCCCGGACGCCGCGCGCCAAGAGACCGACGGCGGCGGCGCAGCGAGCGTGACGGCGCCGCCCCTGCTCGCGGCCGATCCTCTCTTCGACCCTCCCGTCCCTCACCCGCACCAGATCTCGTCCACCTTCGGCCCGCGCTGGAAGACGAGCGCCTCGCGCTACGACTTCCACCCCGGCATCGACTGGTACGACGCCGAGGGCACGCCCGTCACCGCGATCGGCGACGGCGTCGTCGACGGGGTCCACCCCGACGGCAGCGCGGCGTTCCCCGACGGCGGCAACGTCCTCGTCGTGCGCCACACCCTGCCCGCCCCGCTCACGTTCCACGGCCAGGTGGTCGATCGCGTCTACGCCGTGTACCTCCATCTCTCCTCGTTCGCGGTCGCGGACGGCAGCGCCGTCGCGCGCGGCCAGGTCGTCGGCGCGATCGGCCACACCGGCGACACCACGTTCGACCACCTGCACTTCGAGATCCGTGTGCAGACCGTCTGCTCGATGCAGTACCAGGCACTGAACCCGACCGCGTCGTGTGTCACCGGCTTCGATCCGCACGTCCACCCCTTCCTCTTCGTCGGTGGGCGCGACGACGACGCGTTCCGCCTCGAGGAGATCACACCGGCCGCCGGCGACGCGTACGCGGTCCGATGGAGCGCGAGCCGTGGCGACCTCGACCTCGACGTGATCGAGACCGACCTCGGCGCGCTCGGCTTCGTCGAGCGCCGCGGCCTCGACGCCACCACCCTCGCGCGGCTCGACGACTTCCACTACGGCTGGCTCACGCTGGTCCCGCTCCCCTTCGGCTCGGGCGACGACACGCTCGTGATGGAGCTGCACTTCCCGGTGCGCCCCGCCTTCGTCGAGCTGCGCGACATCCACGGACGCGGCCTGCGGCTCGGCGCGCCGCGCTGAGGCGGGAGCGAGCACACCGCGCGCCAGTCTCGGCGTCCAGCGACGCGATATCCGAGCCCTTGAAGCGGTTGCAGTCGAAACACGCGAGCGCGAGGTTCGCCTCGTCGGTCTCGCCGCGGGCTTCAGCGCCTCGGTCGTTCGCCAGGCGCTGAGGAGGGGCTCGCTACGCCGAGAGGCCCTTCGGACCGACTGGGCACCGACTCGAGTGCGGCGAGGGCGTCGAGATCGAGGCGCAGGCGGTGCACGATCCTTCGGTACGGTGCTGCCCGCATCGCGCTCTCGAGGGTGCGGAAGCGCGGCCGATCCTGGTTGTCGGCGATCCGCATCGGCACGCCGGTCATCGGGTCGGTCCTGATCACGAGGAGCGCGTGGTAGTGGCGCCGATAGTCCTGTAGCCGCAGCCCGTGGACGATCAGGGCGTCGCCTTCGCGGAACGCGTCGGCCTCACGCGCCACCGCTCGGGCGTACTCGGCCCCGCGCGAGAGCGGGACGAGATCGTCCTCGGGCACGTCGTAGCGATCGAGCACCGCTCCCTCCGCGTCGGTCGTGGCGAGCAGGGCCGGCAGGCTCCGTCGCGGAAGTCGTGCGACGTCGAGATCGAGCGCGCCCTGCGTGCGGCCGCGCACCTCGCCCTCGCGGCGATACCAGGTGCCGCCCGCGCGCTGCCACACGTCGAAGACGAAGTCGATGCACACCTCGGGCGGGATCGGGCGTCCTTCGGGGTCGAACACGGGATACTCGACCGTGCCGAACGTGAAGGTGCTCTGCCCGCTCTCGTACGCCGCGAGCCAGGCGACGCGGAGCATGCCGTCCTGCTGCACACCCTCGGGCTCGTCGAGGGGCTCGTCGAAGCGGGGGCCCTCCTCGACGAGCGCGCGCGCCGCGAGGGCGACCGCGCGGTGACGCGTCCAGAAGCGCGTCGCGTCGAGCTGCGTCGCGGCCAGCGTCTCGCTCGCGCCGCCGATGCAGACGACCTCGGTCCGTCCGTGCTCGATCGTGACCAGCGCGGGGCGGCGGCTGCCGTCGGGAAACCCGAGGTCCAGCGACGCCGCGTCGGGGCCCATCGCGGTCGGGAAGGTCCGGAGCGCGCCCGTCTCTGCGCGCACGACCTCGAGGTCGATGCCGAGCGGCCCCTCGAGCCCCTCCGCACGGTCGCTCAGACGGTCGTTCGGTCGCAGGGTCGCAGGCGTGCCGTCCGGCTCGACGTAGCCGTCGTCGCCGCGCTCGAGCACGTCCACCAGGCCGTCGCGCGCGCGGTACACGCGCGGCGCGTCGAAGAGCTGCTCGAGGTGCAGCCGCGACGAGAGCGCCACGGCCAACGCCGGTCGACTGGAGAAGAGGTAGCCGTCGGCGAGCAGCACCTCGCGGCGCAGCGCGAGATCCGAGTGCGCTCCGAGGAACTCCGCCATCGCCCGGCCGGGCACCGGCGCCTGATCGATCGCACTCCGCAGGGCAGCGGCGCGCCGCCTGCGCGGACGCGCCTCGGGCCAGCGCAGGAACAGGACGGGATCGATCTCCGCCCGCACGAGCACCTCGGGGAGCCTGCGCTGGTACGCGACCTGTCGCGGGTCGGGAGGGTGGAGCGCGCGCGCGGCGATGCGCTCCTCGCAGGTGGGCGCCGCGGTGGTGCCCGGGGAGGCCGTGTCCGCCGGCTGGGCCCGCACGGCCCCCGCCCCCCCTACCGCGAGCGTTAGCGCGGATAGGAGGAGGACCCGGTACGAGCGAAGGCGCACGGGCGCGCTGTCGCAACCAGGGTGCCATCCCACGCGATCGGTCATCGTGGGACGCGAGCGCGAGCCGTCGCTCCCCGAGCGCATGCCTTGCGCACCGTGCGCAGAATCGGCATCGGAGGCTCGTGACCGCCGACTTGCTCGGAGCGGCGGAGGACGCGGCGGTCCCCGGCTGAATGGGCAGCTGAATTCGACCGAAGCGCGATCGTCCGACACCCTGAGCAGTCGATGCGAAGGCCGTCCCTCGCTGCCGCCGTGATGGTGTCCGCGCTCGTCGCGGGCGCGGCGGCCGCACAGGAGCACGACGTGCCTGCGCCCGCGCGCGCGGCCTCGCCGTCCTCGCGTCCCGCCG
>JBGAQA010000113.1:0-393 GCA_044220955.1 Sandaracinaceae bacterium | reverse complement strand
CTTTCTCGCGTTCGACAACGCGTTCCACGGCCGCACGATGGGCGCGCTCAGCCTCACGGGCACTCCCAAATATCGAGAAGGATTCGGAGAAGTCGCGGGCGTCACGCACGTCCCCTACGGGGACCTCGGCGCGGTGCGCGAGGCCTTGACGCACGCAGCACCGACGCGCGCTTCGGCACGGATGAGCTCGTCGGGCTGCTCGAGCGCGCGTCGCGAGCGGTGTCGGCGCGCACGCCGGGCTCGCGACTCACCGTCGGTCCTCTCTCGCGCCGCAGCGGCGGCCGCTTCAGCCCGCATCGCTCGCACCAGTCGGGGCGCGACGCCGACGTCGCGTTCTACGCCGTCGATCCGAGCGGCGCGGTCCTTCCGCTCGATCGCTTCATGAGCTTCCGC
>JBGAQA010000112.1:0-20194 GCA_044220955.1 Sandaracinaceae bacterium | reverse complement strand
GTTCGTGGGCATCACGGTGGGACAGCTCCCGGCCGAGGGCGTGCCGCTCGACGGCGGCACGATCGCGCTCATGGCGTTCGGCGGCTTGATGACGCTGGTCTTCGTCGCGCTGCTCGCCGTGGTGCTCCGCGCCGCGCTCCGGCGGCCGAGCGCGATCGACGCGCACCGCGAGGCGTGGGCCGAGGTGCTCGAGCACGGCGTCGCGCTCGCGCGCGGGGTGGACGTGGGGAACCGGGAGATCGCCTACCGGGATCCGTTCACGCGCGCGGGCGAGCCGGAGCGCATCGTGCGGGTCGTGGTGGGCGCGAACGAGGGAGGGCCGTGGATCGTCGACGGGCACGTGCTCGCGGCGAAGGCGGAAGGGGACGACGCGATCCACGTGATGCGTGTCGACGGAGGGCCGTTCGAGCTGACGGACGCGGAGGTCGCGCGGATCGCGGGGTGAGAGCGAGAGCGAGAGCGAGAGCGAGAGCGAGAGCGAGGTCGAGAGCGAGAGCGGGGGCGAGGGCGAGGGCGAGCGCGAGGGCGAGCGCGAGGGCGAGGGCGAGCGCGAGGGCGAGGGCGAGGGCGAGAGCGAGAGCGCGCGGGGTCCGGTGCGAGACCGCGCGTCACGTGCGACGGATGCGCGGCCGCCTGATCCTCCGCGGGGATCGGGGGCAGAGCCGGCGTCCCGTCGCCCCTCAGCGCACGAGTGCCTGTGGCGTGTGCACGTAGCGATCGAGGAACTCGTCGAAGGAGAGCGCCACTCCCCGCTCGCGGAGCGCGCCGTCGGCCCCGAGCACGTCGATGCTCCCGTCGGCGAGCTGAAGGACGAAGAACCGTGACTGAAGCTGCCAGTCCGCGAACACGAGGTGCGCCTGCGGATGCGCCCGAGGCCCGAGAGACGGGTCGTCGGCGATGTTGTCGAACGGCCAGAACGTGAACCCATCGTCGTCCATCGCCGCCGTGCCGTCCGACAGGAGCCAGAGCGCGCGCAACGAGGCGGGCAGCACGACGCCTCGGTCCCGCTCGAACGCGTCGAGTGGCGCTTTCGGGAGCCCCTCGCGCGGGATGCCGATCCGCTCCCACTTCGCGAACGTCGCTCGAGCAAACGCGGTCACGCTCCGAGTGTACGCTCGGGGCCGAGCGGGCGGAGCGCGGTCCTTCGAACCGCGACTTCCGTCGCGTGAACGCCGCGCCGCCCCCTCGGCATCGATCTGCGGGATCGAACGCGAGAGCGAGGTCGAGAGCGAGAGCGGGAGCGAGAGCGAGGTCGAGGTCGAGAGCGAGGTCGACCTCTACAGCCGGCTCGCCTCGATCACCTGCCCCACCAGATCCCCAGCGGGATCGATCCGCGCGAGCACCCGGTCCGCCGGGCACTGCCCCTTCGCCACCAGCGCCCGCAGCGCGTCGAGGTGCACGCGCTCGTCGTTGCCCGCGGCGTCGCGGTCGCCGATCCGCTCGAGGCCGCCCTCGGCGATCGCGAGCACGTCCGCCGCCCACGCGGCCACCTCGCGGCCGGCGAGCTTCGCGCGGAGCGCGCTCACGGCGATGGCCTCGCGAGCGCCGTTTGCCTCGTCGAAACCGAGTCCGCCGACGAGCGCCTCGGCCTTCGCGAGCGCGGCCTCGTCGTGGAGCAATCCCTTCCAGAGCGCGGGCAGCGCGCACACCAGGTCGGCCATCTGGTTGTCGGCGCTGCGCATCTCGAGCGTCCGCTTGAGGCGCACCTCGGGGAACATCGAGTTCACGTGCGTGATCCAGTCGTCCGCCGTCGCCGTCGCGCCCTGGTAGCCGTCCCTCATGAACGCGCGGAACGTCTGCCCGGTGTTGTGCACGATCTTCCCGTCGCGCTTGAGCATGAACATCGGGCAGTCGAGCACCCACTCGACGTAGCGCGAGAAGCCCATGGGCCTCTCGTCCCACGCGAAGGGCAAGAGGCCCGAGCGATCCGGATCCACGTCGAGCCACACGCGCGTGCGGTGGCTGCGCTCGCCCGTGATGCGCCGCTCGACGAAGGGGCTGTTCGCGAACATCGCCGCGACGATCGGCGAGAGGCGCAGCGACACCCGCAGCTTGCGGATCGCGTCGCTCTCGCTCGCGTAGTCGAGGTTCGCCTGCACCGTGCAGGTGCGCAGCATCATGTCGAGGCCCATGGCGCCCCGCGTCGGCAGGTATGCGCGCATCACGCCGTAGCGGAGCTTGGGCACCCAGGGCAGCTCCTCCCGCCGCGCGAACGGGTGGAAGCCCAGGCCGAGCCACGCGATCCCGAGGCGCTCGCCGATCGCGCGGATCTCGGCGAGGTGCGCGTCCATCTCCGCGCGGGTCTGGTGGATCGTGTGCAGCGGCGCGCCCGAGAGCTCGAGCTGCGCGCCCGGCTCGAGCGTGATCGAGGCGTCGCTCCGCGTCAGCGCGAGGATGGCGCCGCCGTCGACCTCACGGTGTGGCTCCCAGCCGAGCTTCGCCAGCTCGGCCAGCACCGCCCGCACGCCCCGCTCGCCCTCGTAGGGCACGGCCGAGCCGTCGGCATACACGCCGCACTTCTCGGCCTCGGTGCCGATGCGCCACTGCGCGCGCGGCTTGCACGCCGCGTGGAAGGGGGCGAGGAGGTCGTCCTCGGTGCGCAGGGCGGGGCTCGAATCGGCCATGAGTCTCTGTGGGCGGAACCAGCGTAGACGGCGCGCACCCGCGCCGAGTAGGCTCCCGGACGAAGCAGATCCCGGGCCGGCGTGCGCACGATGCCTGATCGAGCGCGGGATCGCACCTCATTCGTTCAGGTAGGTCCCGGCCGGCCCTTTCGTAGGGCCGGGGCGGGCGATTGGAAAGGTCGGAATGAGCGAGAGCCGTGAGCGGGCGGGTGTGATCGGCGCGGGGCTCGTCGTGATGGGTCGGCTGCGCGGCGAGGGCGACATGCGCGTCGAGGGCGTGCTCGAGGGCGAGGTGGCGCTCGACGGAGACGTGTCCCTCGGTCCGACGTCCAACGTGGTCGCTCCCGTGCGCGGGCGCTCGGTCGAGATCGAGGGCGAGCTCGTCGGGAACGTGATCGCCGAGCGTGACCTGACGGTGCGCGCCGGAGGTCGCGTGCGCGGCGACGTGCGGGCCGCGCGCCTGGCGATCGACGACGGCGCGGTCATCGACGGGATGCTCGACATGGCGTTCGACCTCGGTCCGGGGATCGGCCGATGATCCGCACCTCGCGCATCCCGAGCGGCGTGATCGTCGAGGGGCAGATCCGCGGGCAGGGGGACCTCGTGGTCGCCGGGCTCGTCGAGGGCTCGCTCGACGTGGACGGACTCGTCGTGGTCGAGGGCACCGGCCAGGTGCGCGGGCCGATCCGCGCGCGGGCCATCGTGGTGAGCGGCGCCGTGCACGGGCCGCTGACCGCCGACGAGAGCGTGCGGCTCGAGCCGGGGGCGCGCGTCGTGGGCGACGTCGTCGCCGCGAACGTGTCGGCCGCGCTCGGCGCGATGGTGCGCGGGCGCGTGAGGATGGCCGGCGCGGAGCGGCTCGACCGGACGGAGGGCGGCACCGTGCGCGCGCCCTGGTCCTCGACCGGGACGCTCGCTGCGGCACGGACCGCCGCGGGGATGATCGCCGCGCCGAAGACGGAGCGCGTCGCGCCGGTGATCGAGGCGCCGCACCCGCCGGTCGCCGAGGAGAAGCCGAAGCGCTCGCGCACGGCGACGGTCGCGGCCGCCGCCGTCGCAGTCGAGCGTGCGGAGCTTCCCGCCGCGAGCGCGGCTCCGATCGCGGCTCCGCCGCCACCGCCGGCTCCGGTACGCCGTGCCGCTCCGCCTCCCGTGATGCCCTCGGTCGGTCGCGTCCGGGCGCGCCGCCGCGATGGAGCCGACCGTGACGCCGGCTGATCCCCGCGCGCGCCTGCTCGCGCTGCTGCGCACGCGCAGCTACGCCAAGAAGAAGGTCGTGCTCGCCTCGGGCCGCGAGAGCGACTTCTTCATCGACGTGAAGCAGACGGCGCTGCTCGCCGAGGGGCACGCGCTCGTCGGCGAGCTGATGCTCGAGGCCGCGCTCGCGTTCGAGCCACGGCCGGTCGCGGTCGCGGGCGTCGAGCTCGGAGGCTGTCCGCTCGCATCGGCGGTGGCGCTCGTGTCGCACCAGCGCGGCACGCCGCTCGATGCGATCTACGTGCGCAAGGCCGCCAAGGACCACGGCAGCCAGCGCCTCATGGAGGGCGACACCCACGTCCCGGACGGCTCGCCGGTCGTCGTGCTCGAGGACGTCATCACCACGGGCGGCTCCACGCTCAAGGCCATCGAGAAGCTGGCGGCGCGCAAGCTCTCGGTCGCCGGCGTCGTCGTGCTCGTCGATCGGCTCGAGGGTGGCCGCGAGGCGCTCGAGGCGGCCGGCGTCCGCGTGCGCGCGGTCTTCGATCGGGCATCCTTCGAGACGTGATGAGGGTCGTGCTGGCGATCGCGCTCTTGCTGGTGCTCGCCGCCGCGAGCTGCGGCCCGGGGGCCGTCTCGGTCCGCGAGAGCACGCGCGCGTTCACCGCCAGCGACTACGGCGGCATCTACGACCGCTGGACGCGCTCGGCCGACGAGTTCGACTTCGGCCGGCTCTCGGAGGTCCTGCACGTCACCGCGACCTTCGAGTCCTGGGAGTTCCGCTGGGCGTACGTCGTGCGCTACGCCGCCGATCACAGCCTCACGACCGACGAGCGCACGCGCACGCTCGAGCAGTCGCTGGCCGACGCGCGCGATCGGCACCGTTTCCTCGTCACGGTCGGCGTGCCGATCTTCCGCGAGGGAGACCTCACGAGCACGTACTCGGACGTGCGCGTGGTCCTCGTGGATCCCGAAGGGAGGCAGACGACCCCGTCGGAGATCCTGCGGATCGGTCGCCCTTCGACGGATCAGCGCATCTACTTCCCGTCGATCAACCGCCAGCGGCACACGTTCCGCATCGCGTTCCCGACCGTCGGCGAAGACGGGGTGCCCACGATCCCCGAGGACGCGCGCCGGATCACCCTGCGCTTCGCCGGGGCCCTGGGCACGGTCGATCTGCACTGGGATCTCGACCCGTCCGCGCCGGCGACCGCCACACCCCCACCCTGAATCAGGGTCGAGGTGGCGTGCCGCTGCATCGGGCTGCGGCGGGCCGCGCGCACGCCGCGGTGAACGCGTCGCCCCGGAGTCGCGCTTCGACGAAGTCGAGCGTCTCGCCGATCGTCCAGAGCGCGGCGTCGGCGTGCTGGGCGCCGGCGCACTCCACGTACGCGAGGGGAACGCCCGCCGCACAGAGCGTGTCGTACGCGGGTCGCTCGATCGCGGGCGGCAGCAGCGTATCGCCCTCGCCCGTGATGAAGAGGATTCCGTAGCCGGGATCGCTCGCGGTCGAGAGGCGCGGGATGCTCGTGTCGAGCAGAGACGACTCGGAGAGGATGCAGCCCCACGTCGGCACGGCGTCGAGCGTCCCGGCCGCCGCGGCGTCGCGGAGGGTGGAGGTGAGGATGCCGTCGAGCGGATCGACCGGGATCGTCGGCGAGCAGCTCGCGGCGAGCGTCGCGCCGAGATCGACGTCGTGCGGCGCGACGAAGACCTCGCTGAGGCGGCTCCCCGCTCCGTACCAGGTGGGCGCCGTGGCGAGCATCGCCTCGAAGTACTCGGTGCCGTCCGTCGTCGCGGAGAAGCACCGCTCGGCGTGGCCCACCACGTCGCTCGCGGGGACGGCCGCGACGACGCCGCGCAGGCGCAGCTCGCGCGCGTAGTAGGGCGCCAGGCGCTCGACCCAGAGCGCGGCGTGGCCACCCTGCGAGCCGCCCCAGACGACGACGTCGCTCGCGCCGCAGGCGGCGGTGCGGAGCTCCGAGAGCGCGCGCAGCCCGGCGCGCACGGCGTCGAGCGAGGCGATCGCGGTCGGCTCGCCCACGAGGTAGGGCAGCGGAGCCCCGTAGGGCGTCCCCCCGCTCTCGAGGCCGAGGTAATCGGGCGCGACGACGACGAAGCCGAACCCGGCGAGCGCGGCCGCGAGCGCGTGGTAGCTGACGTCGGCCGTCGGCCCGCAGCGCGGACGCCAGCCGCTCGTTCCGTGCAGCATCAGGAACACAGGCAGGCTCTGCCGATCCGGCAGGTCGGTCGGATACGCGAGCGCCGCGCTGCTCTGGACGAGCCGCCCACGGTCCTGCGTGACGTAGACCACGTCGTCGATCTGCACGTCGTGGGCGATCGGCCGCGGCAGCGCCAGGCTCGCGCCCGTGGCGAGCGCGTTGAGCATCGCGCTCGTGAACGACTGCCCGCGCGTGCGCGAGACGACGCTCCCGAGGGACGGATCACGCAGCCACACGTACGCCGGCATGCCGCAGCGCGCGGGCGCGTCCGCCAGCGCATCGGTCTCGGCCGTCCCGGCCACGACGGGCGCCAGCACCTCGCACGTCGGATAGGTCGGTCCTGCGTCGCGTCCGGCGTCGGTCGACGCGGCGTCGTCCGGGACGGGCGCAGGGGCGCCGCACCCCGGCGTCGACCTGCCGCACCCGGCCACCAGAGCCACGAGGGCGAGGCGCGCGCCCCAAGATCGTTGCATCGTCCGATCGTACACGCGGGCCACGGGCGCGGGCGCTATCCTGTGCGTGGTGTCTCCGCGCTCGACCCGCCGCTTCCCGCTCCCGTCCGATGCCGTCCCGCGTCCGCCCCTCGCCTCGCTCGAGGCGCTCTTCGCCGGCGATGGGCTCGCCACGCTCCCGCGCGGGCTGGTACGGGGCAGCTTCCTCGGCCCGGTGGCCTCGCGCGGGGCCGGTCGGCTCTCGGTGCGCGTCCTGGACGCGATCCTGTTCCGCGTCGTTCGCTGGGGCCTCGATCTCGACGCCAAGCGCTGGTGGTTCGAGGACCCGCGCCTCGCCGCCGGACACTTCCGCCTGGTCGAGGGGCCCTCGCGCTGGCGGGACGCGCGCGTGCTGCAGGTCCACTACGACGTGTCGCGGCTTCCGCTCCGCGGCATCCTCTACGACGAGCTGAAGCCGCTCGCCGACGGGCGGGTGCTCGGCCTCGGTGGCCTGAACGCGGAGCGGGGCGAGGGGGACCACTTCTTCTTCGAGCTCGCGCCCCTCGGCGACACGCGATGAGCGAGCCGGATCCGCTCGACGGCGACACCCTCACGCCGCTCCCCGCTCCTGCCCCCGACGAGGTCGCCCCCACCGCCAAGGCGAAGAACACCGCGCGCACGCGCCCCGCGGGCACGACCCCCGGGACGGGCGGCTCCGCGCCGCGCACGGTCTCGAGCCCGCGGGAGGCGCTGCTGCTCGTCGAGATCCGGCGGACGCACATGTTCGCCAAGCTCACCGCGATGCTCATCGTGTTCGTCTCGATCACGATCTTCGTCATCGACGCCGAGCCGGTCGCGCGCTGGATCCACCTCGCCGGGATCATGCCGACGTTCGTGATGTCGCTCGCGCTCTGGCGCCTCTTGCGCGACCAGGGCCGCTATCGCCCCTGGATGAGCGTGGTCTTCGCGCTCTGCTGTGGCGTCGGCATCGCATCGACCTTCGTCTTCTGGGGCGTGTTCTCCTCGGGCGTCGCCATCGTGCCGATCGCCGTCTACTTCTTCGCGAGCGGCGGGCAGCGTGCTCCGGTCGTCGCGGTCCTCGCCGGTGCCGCGCTGCCGCACGCGCTGCTCGGCGTCCTCGTCGCCACGGGGCTCTTCCCCGATCACGGGATCATCCGTCCCGTCACGCTGGGCGGGCTCGAGGCGGTCGCCGTGCTCGGCATCGCGCAGTTTCTCTTCGGCATCGCGTACCTGCTCGCCCGCGGGCACCGCGAGTCGACCGAGGAGGGGATGGTCGCGCTCGAGGAGGCGGCGCGAGGCCTGGCCAAGCGGGAGGCGCTCTTGCTCGAGGCCAAGCAGGAGCTCGATCGCGCCCTCAAGGTCGGCGGTCCGGGCCGCTTCACCGAGCAGGTCGTCGGTCACTACCGGCTGGGCAACGTGCTCGGGCGCGGCGCCATGGGCGAGGTCTACGAGGCGGCGCACGTCGAGAGCGGCGCGCCCGCCGCGGTGAAGCTGCTCGTGGCCTCCGCGGCGCGCGAGCCCGAGCTCGTCGCGCGCTTCCTGCGCGAGGTGAAGATCGCGGCGGCCCTGCAGGTGCCGAACGTCGTGCGCGTGCTCGAGACGCCGGGCGATACCGAAGGGGCGCCCTACCTGACGATGGAGCGCCTGCACGGCGAGACGCTCTCGGACCTCTTGCGCGCGCGCGCACGCCTGCCGCTCGGCGAGACGGTGGCGCTGGTCACCGGCATCGGCCACGGGCTCGCGGCGGCGCACGCGGCGGGCGTGATCCACCGCGACATCAAGCCGCAGAACGTGTTCGCGCACCGCGACGCCCCGCGCGCGGAGACGGTGTGGAAGATCCTCGACTTCGGCATCTCGCGGCTGGCCGGGTCCGAGACGCTCACCAAGGACCAGATGATCGGCACGCCGCCGTACATGGCGCCCGAGCAGGCGCGTGGCGGGCGCGTGGACGCGCGGGTCGACCTCTACTCGCTCGGCGTGATCGCCTACCGCGCGCTCACCGGGCGCCCTGCGTTCAGCGGCAAGGACACGCCGTCGGTCCTCTTCAAGGTGATCGGGACGATGCCTCCGGCGCCCTCCGCCGCGGGCGGGCTCGACCCGGCGGTGGACGTCGTCCTGGCCGTCGCGATGGCCAAGCGCCCCGAGGAACGCTTCCAGACGGCCGCCGAGCTGATCGCCGCGTTCGAGGCGCTCGGCAGGGGCCAGGTGAGCCCGGAGCTGCGCGAGCGCGCCGCGCGGGCGCTCCGCCGGCATCCCTGGGGCGCGAGCGACCTGGCGCCGGACGAGGCGGCCTGACGATGCGCGTGCTCGTGACCGGCTCGAACGGCCACGTCGGCAACCACGTGGTGCGCGAGCTGATCGCGCGGGGCCACGAGGTCGTCGCGATGGTGCGTGAGGGCGCGGACACCAGCGGCCACGCGGGCCTCGCGCTCGAGCACGCGCTCGGCGACGTGCTCGATGCCGCCGCCGTTCGCCGCGCCGCGCGCCGATGCAGCGCGATCGTGCACCTCGCGGCCGTGTTCAAGATCGGCTCGCGCGTGCCCGAGGAGATCGTGCGCCCCGCGGTGTCGGGCACGGAGAACGTCCTGCGCGCTGCGGCGGAGACGGGCGCGCGGGTCGTGCACTGCAGCTCGACGTATGCGGTCGGCTTCTCGGCCCGGCCTGCAGCGCTCGACGAGACCGCCTGGAACGAGCGCCTCGTCGACCCCTACGCCGCGGCCAAGACGCTCTCCGAGAAGCGCGCCTGGGAGATCGCGGGCGAGCTCGGCGTGCCGCTCGTCGCGATCCTTCCGAACGGGATCTTGGGCTCGCTCGACTACCGCCAGACGCCGAGCCACGAATTCGTCGTGGGGAGCGCCATGTTCCCGGCCGCGCGTTTCGCGGGCGGCATGGCCTTCACGGACGTGCGTGACGCGGCGTGGATGCTCGTCGAGGCGATCACGCGCGGCACGGAGGCAGAGCGCTACATCGTGTGCAGCGAGAACCTCTCGATGGGCGAGATCGTGGACCACATCATCGCTCGCACCGGCAACCTCGCCGTGCCCTCGCCGCTGCCGCGCTGGATGATGGTCCCGAGCGTGCAAGCGCTCGACGCGATCGCCCGCGGCGTGGGCGTGAGGCTGCCGCTCAGCGCGGCCGCCGCCGACGAGTTCTATGGCCGCTGGGGCTGGTACGACACGACGAAGGCGAAGACGGCCTTCGACTGGCAGCCGAGGCCCGCGCGCGACGCCATCGACGAGGCGCTGCGCTGGTGCGTCGCGCGCGGCTGGATCAGCGGCAAGCCCGCGGAGCGGGTGCGGGCGCAGCTCGGCTGAGCTCTCGCTCTCGCTCTCGCTCTCGCTCTCGCCCCCTCACCCGCTCCCTCTCCCCACTGCGTGGGGCGAGGGAGCCGAGCCGCTCTCGGCTGGCCCGCCGTCAGGGCGTCGACGTCTGCACGTCCACGTCGATCGTGAAGGCGCCGGCGTTGCCCGACGAGAAGCCGTCCATGAACACGAAGTAGGTGCCCGGGTCGAGCTCCGTCTCGAGCGTCGAGTGGCGGTTGTCGCCGGCGTCGTCGTTGCAGCCCAGCTCGGTCGTCTGGTCCGTGCAGTCGCTCCGGATGTAGATCGCGCCGTCCCAGTCGGTCTGCTCGCTCGTGATCCGCACCGTCGAGCGACGGCGGATCTGGAGTCGATAGATGAGGTCGGGGCTCGCCGCGCCGCCCGCGCAGGTCGCCTGGAACCGGTCGGTCGATCCGACGGTGGTGCCGGTGACCTGGTGACCCGGGCGGATGAGCGGGGCCGAGCGACACGAGGCCTCGAGCGCGCCCATGTCGTCGACCTGCACGTGGACGGAGGCCGCGCCGAACGCGTTCTGATCGACGCCGTCGACCACGAGGTAGTACGTGCCCGCCGCCAGCGTCTGGTCGATCGGCGCGCCGGAGCGTCCGTCGAGGCAGAACACCTCGCTCGTCGTGTCGCCGCAGGTGCGCTGCAGGTACACGACCGGCGGGAACTCGGCGCTCGCGAAGCTCGCGCGGATCCTCGAGCGCGAGGTGAGGTTCAGCCGGTACACGGCGTCGGGTGCGCCGCCGCCGCCGCAGCTGCCCGTGGCGTCGTCGCCCATCGTGAACGTGTCGGCGCTCAGGTCCGCGCCGGGCGCCCACACGCTGGCGGCCGCACAGGTGTCGCCGGCGGCGCCCGACCCGGCTGCAGCGACCACGTCGGCCGTCAGCGAGTAGTCGCCGCTCGAGGTGTCCGAGAAGCCGTCCGCGTACACGTAGTAGCGGCCCGGATCGAGCGTGGCCGTCGCGAGCGAGTGCCGCGTGTCCTGGTAGTCGTCGTTGCACGCGATCTCGGTCGAGGGGTCCGCGCACGTGGAGCGTACGTACACGGCGCCGTCGTAGGTGCTCTGCATCCGGAGGCGCACGCGCGAGCGCTGCGCGACGTCGAGGGTGTACACGCGGTCGGGCGAGCCGGCGTTGCCTGCGCACGTCGCCTCGAAGTAGTTCGCCTCGGTGGCCGTCGTGCCTGCGACCGTCGCGCCCGGCGTGAGCGGCGTGGCCGCGCCGCAGACCTCGCCGACCGAGCGCATCGCCATCATGGAGAGGCTGACCTCGTACTGCCCCATCCCGGCCCCATAGCCGTCGACGACCAGGTAGTAGAGGCCGGGATCGAGCGTCGCGCTGATCTCCGAGCGCGAGGTGGTCGGCGCGTCGTCGTTGCACGCGAGCTCGGCGCGCGAGTCGCCGCAGGCCGCCTGGAAGTAGAGCGCGCCGTCGTAGGTCGAGTTGAGCACGGCCCGCACGAGCGAGCGCTGCTCGACCGTGAACTGGTAGACGTGCTCGGGCGCCGTGCTCCCGTAGATGCAGCTGCCGGTCACGACCGCGTCGCCGTCCGTCGTGTCGCCACGACCGGGCTCGCTCGGGGTCAGCGTGTAGGGCGCATCGCACGTGCCTGGCCCGCCGTGCGGCGGTCGCACCGGCGCGGCGGCCGCGTAGCCGTAGTCGGGGGTCGGCACGCCGTAGCTGGCGCCGCCGCCCGGCGCCCCGGACCAAGACGTCACGAGGTAGCCGCCCGAGCCGCGGGTCATCCGGACCGAGATGCGGTACTGGGCCGGGTACTGGGGGCAGAACTGGACGGCCGCCGAGCCGTCCTCGGTGCTGTCGTGGGCGATGTCGTTGCCCGCCTCGTCGGTGATGACCACGTCGAGGTTCGCCACGCCTCCGGCGCCGAGCCCGACGACCGTGTAGCACTGCCCCGGATCGAGCCGGCCGTCGAAGTGCGCCTCGCCTCCTTCCGGGAGCGACCCCTCGCTGATCGAGCCGCTCTGCGACATCCCGATGGCGGCCATCGTGTTGTGCAGGGTGACGAAGCGGGGGTCCATCGAGATGGAGCCGTTGCAGCTCGCGAGGCCGAAGACCGTCGCGATCAGGAGGATCCGTTGCCAGGAAGCGCGCATGGTGCGCGAGCCTAGCAGGCCGCCGAAAAACCCGCCCGGGCGTTACCGGGCCCTCACCGGGGCGGAGTCTTTCGGTCCTTGCTGGCCTCTGCGGGGGCGCCGCAGTGCGGGCACGTCAGCAGCTCGGCCGGGAAGGGTCCGTTGCAGTACGCGCAGAACACGCGGCCCGCGATGCTGTTCGGGTCGATCAGCCGCATCTCCGGGTAGAACTGCTCGAGCTCCGCCGTGCTCATGCGGTCGTTCTCGGCGGCCGGCGACCAAACCACCTCGAGCGCGACCATCTGCTGGGCGTTGATCGTGCCGCGGTCGGCGAGCGCGTTGCGGATCTGATCGGCGCTCGGCGAGGGCGGGGGCATCCCGGGCGCGCCGCCCATGGGCATCATCACGCCCTGCACGGGACGCCGCGTGGCGAGCACGATGGTCACCACGACCGTGCCCTTGCCCTCGTCTGCTCGCGCCTGCATCCCCGGGGCGTCGGTCTGGTTCACCTGACCGCCCGCGCCGCGCACCAGCTCGCTCCGGAAGCGCGAGCGCGCCTCGTTCGCGAGCTGCTGGAAGGCGCCCTGCGCCTGCTGCGGCGCATGGCTGCCGCCGTCCTTGTACGAGGCGTAGAGCCACGCCATCTCGTTCCTGCGGAGGTTCAGCACCGTCTCGTTGAGCAGGTTCGCCAGCCCCTGGGGCGAGCCCGTGTCGCCGCGCTGGGCCAGCTGCATGAGCGTCTGCTGCAGCTGCGCGCGCGCTCGCCAGTCGAGGCCGATCGAGAGCTGCGTCACGTACATGGCGTTCGGGCCCATGTAGCCGCCGCCCATGCCGCCGCCGGGAGGCGCCATCGGGCTGAAGCCGCCCGGCGCGCCCATCATCGGGCCGCCCATGCCGCCCGGAGGCCCCTGGTACATGCCGCCCTGACGCCGCTGCTGGATGACCATGACGATCACCACGATGGCGATCACGAAGCCCGTGCAGCAGAGGCCGCCACAGCCCATCCCGCCGCCGCCGCCGCCGCCGGACGAGTAGCCGCCGTAGGAGCCGCCGTAGCCGCCGCTCGAGCCCCAGTCGCTCCCGCTCGAGCTCCAGTCGGAGCCGCCGCTCGAGCCCCAGTCGTCGCCGCCACCGCCGCCGCCGCTCGAGAAGTCGCCCCCGCCGAAGCTGCCGCCGGTGGTCTGCGCGAGGGCCGGCAGCGAGAGAGCGAGGAGCAGGAAGGATGCGAGCGCGAGGCCCCAGAGCCGCTTCATGGCCGGCAGGATACATCAACCGCGCGGCACGAAAGCGGACGACTCCTCCCGTCCGCGCGCCGCCCGCTCCCGTCCGGGACCTCCGCGGCGGGCACTCGGCTCGAGATCTACATCAGCGGGCGCAGGTTCATGCCGCCCGCGTAGGCGTAGCTGACGAAGCGGTCGAAGCCCGACACGAGGAGCGAGATGGGCTGCGTCGCCTGCAGCGTGTGGTAGCCGTCGTGCTGCGTACCGTCCTCGACACGGATGTTGGGCAGCCCCACCACGTCGGGGAACGAGAGCTGGCAGTGGTAGACGAGCGTGTCCGGCTCCGGCTCGCCGTCCATGCGCACGCGGCCGTCGGCCGGGCCCACCGTGCACGCGTTGGGGTCGAGCGGCGCCCCGTCCAGCTGGATCTGGGCGGTGGCCGGCGCGACCATCGTGACGAAGTCGAATCCGTAGTAGAGCGGCGTGAGGAAGACGTAGTCGTTGCGCCACTGGTCGACGGGCGCGACCGCGATCAGCGAGGGATCGCCGCCCGGATAGGCGTTCGCGATGCCGGTCGCCTGCTGGCTCGCCATGACCTGCATCACGGCGATGCGCTGGTCGGCGTCCATCCGGAAGTCCTGCGTCGCGGTGAGGATGAGGTCGTCGCCCTCGGCCATCATCAGGACGTCGTTCGGGAAGGGCATGGTCGTGGTCACCATCGTCACGCCCGGATCGATCGCGAGGATCCGGACGTACTCGGGCTCGTTGAACTCGCCCACGCTGTCGGTGGTGACGAACGCGTGGTTCAGGGCCACCGAGCGCGAGGGCGTGCGTCCGATGAAGAAGTGCCGGCCGAGGACGGTGTCGGGAAGGATCGACTCCTCGAGGTGGTCCGCGCAGCACTGGCGGTTGGCGAGGTCGTCGAAGCGGGGAGCGTCGGACGCCTCGCTTCCGGCCAGGACGGTGACCGCGCGGTCGCTCGTGATGGTCGTGCCGGTGAAGTCGCCGTTGAAGCCGTGCGTCTCGAGGTTCACGACGTCGAAGGCTCCCAGATCGAACGTCAAGAGGTCGCCGTCTCCGAGCGGTCCGGGGAAGCCCGGGACGCCGTGGACCTCGACGACGCGGCGCCCGAGCGTGACGGAGAGGTGCGTGCCCTCGCTCGAGCCGATGATGGTCAAGAACGAGCGGAGATCCTCGTTGTGCACGTCGCCCGGGATGAAGTCGTGCGTCGCGTCGGTCGAGTCCGCGATCGTCTGCGGCCAGGTGACGACGGTGTACGCCGAGCCGATCGCCGAGGTGGGAAGCAGGATGGAGGCGTCGTTCGAGAACACGCCGACGTTGTCGAGCGGGTTGAACTGGTAGGCGACGACGGGGAGCGTCGAGCGGATGCGGTACGCGTTCGACGTCAGCGCCGAGTGTGTGCCGTCGTTGCGCCCGTTGGCCGTCGGAGCGTTGCGGCAGCGGCAGTCCGTGCGCCCCGGGCCCGGCGGCATGCCGCCCATGCAGTAGCAGTGCTCGCCCTGGTTGCACATGGCGTCGCCGGTGCAGGTGAGGAAGCTGGACGAGCCGTCGACCTCGCGCCGCGGCAGCCGGAAGATCTCGAGGTCGCCGGGTCCGATCATCACCGTCTGGATGCTCTCGGGCATCGACGCCGCGCCGAAGGCGCCCCGGTCACGCTCGATCACGACCTCGGTCGTGTACTGCCCCGCGTTGGACACGACGATCGCGTACTGCTGCGCCGACGCGTCGCCGCTCTCCACGACCGCGTTGTCGAGATCGGCCGCGTAGAACTCGCATCCGACGTACGAGCGCTGGTCGAGCGCCATCTCGCAGAGGTTCACGCACGACCCGTTGACGCACGAGTCGCCCATCGTGATGTCGCACGTCTCCTGCACGGTCTCGGACTGCCCGTCGTGGGAGCAGACCACGACGTCCTGGCCGCGGCAGCCGAACGCGTCCGGGCGGCAGAGCGCGCAGCCGATCCCGTCGATGCAGAGCCGCCCGTCGTCCGCGCAGTCGTGCTGCGTCGGCGTCAGGAACTCGCCGTTGACGAGGCAGCTGCGCAGGATCGTGCCCGTGCAGGCGCGCGAGTCCGAGTTCAGGCAGACGAAGGCGCCGTCCGGCAGCAGCGGGTTGCCGCCGTCGATGCGCTCCCGCGTGGCCCCGACGGTGCAGCCAGGGGCGGTCAGCGACGAAGCGAGCAAGAACCAAGATGCGAGAGCCGCCCACCCGTCGATCCGAGCGAGCCCAAGCGAACGGAACATGAGGCCTCCGGCGATCGCTCAGATCTCAGACGTGAAGAAGTTGTACGAGTACGCGGACCAGTAGGCCATCGACAGGTAGTTGTACGAGAGGTCGTCGAAGTCGAAGCCGGGGATGGTCACCGACCACACGCCCCAGAGGATCTGCCCGCTCGAGATGTCGTCGACCATCGGGATGCTCGACAGGTCCGGGATCCCGGCCTCGTGCTGGTCGCCGCGCACGAACATCATCCACGCGGGGTTGCCGTCACCACCGAACATCAGGATGAGGTGGAAGTCCGCCGGCGGGCCGCCGTCCTCTTCCCAGCGCAGGACGCGGTCGGCGGGGAGTCGCTCGCCGTCGGCCGGCGAGGTCGCGTCCGGGACGGAGAGGAAGTCGGCGAGCTGGACGGCCTCGTCGACCGCCGTGATGCCCGTCGAGACGACGTAGGTGAAGGGGTAGGGGTCGAGGCCGAGCGGGTTGCCGGTGTACGGCGACTGGTACTGCGACTGGTAGCCCGCGATCACCCGGAAGCGGCCGTCCGCGATCGTGCCCGTGAGGCTCGGCTCCGAGAAGAAGCGGAACTCGCGGTTCGCGTCGCGTCGGCGGATCGAGTCGAAGTCGGTGCCGTTCACGTTGCGCACCATCACGCCCTCGCCGCCGAGGTCGACGTACGCCTGGACGTAGAACCGGTCCGGCTGCCCGTTCACCTGGGGCGGCAGCATCCCGAGGTTCGTCACGAGCGTGTGGTCGAGCGGGAGGTTCATCTGGATGTTCACGCCGGTCGCCGTCTCGCCGGGACCGACGAGCACGTTGCGGGCGACGCCCTGCACGTAGGGGATGAATTGCCCGGTCATCGTGTTCTCGAGCCCGGCGAGCGCGAAGACGGCCATGCCGCGCGGCTCGACGAAGATGCTGTACGGGTATCCGACGTGCCCGTCGGGCGGCAGCGTCGTCTCGACGACGCGCTGGATCGCGCCGCCGAGCGAGGGGTCTGGCGCCGGGCGCTCGAGCGAGGCCTGCGTCGAGTACACGTACGCGACGCGCACCCAGTCCGTGCGCGGCGGCGGGATGATGTCCCACGGGTTCGAGCCGTAGTGCTGCTCGCCCTGCGGGAAGACGAGGTCGCCCTCGACGAACGAGCCGTTGCGTCCACGGCCCGGCGGCGGGTTGCCCATGCCCATGCCGCACATCGGGTCCTGCCACGCGATCATGAACGCGGTCGCGTCCTGCGCGTCGAACGCCACGAACGACGTCCGCATGTAGCAGTGCTTCGAGAGGTGGACCGTGTGCTGCCCGACGAGGTCGGGGCCGGAGAAGCTGATCTGCCCCAGCGAGTCCGTCATGCCCTGGTACGGCGTCGACAGGTCCTCGCCCACGATCGCGAACACGCCGGGGATCGGCATGCCGGTGTTCCAGTCGATGGCCGTGACGTTGATGGTGCCGTTCGCCGGCCCGCCGCCGAGGCCGCCCGAGACCGGGTCGGCGGTGTCGTAGTAGTCGTAGGCCTGCACCGCCGTCGTCTCGGTGCCGTCCGCGCCGCTCACCACGGTGACGTCGACCGTCCCGGCGGACATCGGTGGCGTGCGGCAGGTGATGCGCTCGGGCGAGACCACGGTGACGCCGGTGCACGGCGCACGGCCGAAGAGCACGGAGTCGCCGGTCGCGAACGCGGTGCCGCTGCCGACGATGTTGACGAACGTGCCGCCGGCGACCGAGCCGCGATCGGGGTCGACGCTGATCGCGTCGTACGTGTAGCCACGCGGCAGCGTGAAGGTGTGATCGTCCACCTGGATCGAGACGTCCACGGGGCCGACGGTGCCGGCGGGCACGACCACCTGCAGACGCCGCGAGTCGATGAGCGTGTGATCGGCCGGCTGCACCATGTGGGTGCCGAACGTCACCTGCGCCGTGTCGGTGAAGCCCGCGCCGCGCAGCACGGCGACGTTGCCGCCGGTGAACGGCCCGTGGTCGGGAACCACGCGCAAGATCGAGAGATCGCTGAAGCCGATCCCGCTGTCGGCGAACGTCATCCCCGCGTCGTGGCCCGGGCCGGCGTCGAACTCGCCGGCCTCGGGGAGCGCGAGCATCGCGTGCTCGTTGCAGCCCGCGCTGGCGAGCGAGAGAGAAAGGATCAGCCCGAGCCCGAGGCCAAGCGCGCGTCGCGTCATCTCGATCACCCTCGGTCGCGCGTCCGCGACCTCCCATTCAAGTCACGGCCATCCCCGGAAACACCGGGAATCGCCGAGAAATGGCCACCTGGCGAGTATCGGGGGAACCTAGGGGAAGTCAAGGAGCGGCCCGGCCGATCCGCCATCGTTCGGCCCGGCCGCGCCGGGCGCTCCGGTCGTCCATGAACCTCCTCCGCCTCGTCCTCAGCGACCTTCACCTCGGGACCGGCGTCCGGCAGGGCGAGCCGAATCCGTTCGAGGACTTCCGCCACGACGAGGAGCTGGCGGACCTGCTCGGCCACTACGAGCGCGAGCTGGGGGACACGCCGATCGAGCTCATCCTGAACGGCGACATCTTCGACCTGCTCAAGGTGACGATCGGGGGCAGGTGGCCCCACGAGATCACCGACGAGATCGCCACCGAGAAGCTGCGGCAGTGCCTGGACGGTCACCCGCGCTTCGTTCGCGCCCTGCGCGACTTCCTCAAGCGACCCTCCCACCGGATCGTCTTCGTGCCCGGCAACCACGACCTCGACATGGTGCTCAAGGGCCCGCAGCAGCTCCTGCGGCGCTACGTGGCGCCGAACGTGCCGGAGGACCGGCTGGAGTTCGTGACGGCGAGCGACACGTACTACCTACCGGACGGCATCCAGATCCGCCACGGACACCAGCTCGAGCGCATCCACCGCGTGGACTACCGGCGGCTGACGCGCAAGCGCCGGGACGGGACGCTCGTGCTCGATCTGCCCTGGGGGAGCCTCTGGATCCTCGACGTGATGAACCCCGCCAAGCAGGAGCGCAGCTACGTCGACCGCATCCAGCCGCTCTCGCGCTTCCTGCTCGGCTCGTTCCTCTTCGACACGCGCTTCGTGCTCCATTTCCTGTGGCGCTCGACGCTCTATTTCCTGAAGTGGCGCGTGTTCAACATCGGCGCCTGGCGCGAGCGCCTCTTCCGGATCCCCGAGCTGCTCCGGCAGGACATCCTCGCGCTCGGCGGCTACGACGAGGCGTCGCTGCGCGAGCTGCGGCGGCTGCGCGGTGTGACGCACCTGGTGCTCGGGCACAGCCACGGCCCGCGCTACCTGACGATCGAGGGCGGCAAGGTGCTCGTGAACACCGGCACCTGGATGAAGATGATCAACCTCGACGTGAGCCACCTCGGGCAGGACAGCGGCCTGACGTACTGTACGATCCAGTATGGTGACGAGGGTCCGCCCAAGGTCGCGCTCAATCGATGGCACGGGCCGCGCCGCCCGTACGAGGTGGTGCCGTATGCGGACTGACACACGAGTGCTCGCCACCGGCCTGCGCACGCGAACGGGAGGGGCCGCTGGGGCGAGCCGACGCAATTCGCTGGCACTCGTTCTCGGCCTCGCCGCGTGCAGCGTGCCGCCGCCGCCGCACGCGCCGGCCAACGACACGGGCGTGCTCGACGCGTACCGCGAGGACGCGGGGACCGTCGTCGTGCGCGACATGGGCCCGCGCGACACCGGCGTCAGGGACACGGGGCCCGACACCAGCGTGGACGCGCCCGGGATCGACGCGGGAAACGACGCCGGTCCGCCGCTGCAGATCACGATCGACGGGACGTTCACCGAGGACTTCTGGACGACGGCCGGCGTCACGACGAACGGCACCCCCGCGGACGCGCGCTTCGCGCAGCGGCTCACGGCGCTCCACTACGGACGCGACGGGGACTGGCTCTACCTCGGCTTCGAGTCCGACGCGCCGCTCACCGCCGGCGACGCGGTCGTCGTCTACGTCGACACGCACTTCGGCGACGGCGTGATGCTCGCGACGGGGCTCGGAGACGGTACGAACGTCGTGAACCAGGTCCTCTCGCTCCAGATCATCGGCACGGCGGAGTTCCAGCCCGAGTTCGGCTGGGGCACCGCGATGATGCCGCACTCGGTGGGGCCCACCGACACGACGCTCGGCTGGCGCCAGCTCGCGATGAACCCGGGCCCGTTCACGAACGTGCCCGCCGGCAACCGCTCGGCGTGCTCGGCCACGGGCTGCGAGACGGCGATGCTGCTCGCGCAGATCGGCGTGCCCTTCGGCGGTTACCTGCGCGTCGTGGCGCGCCTGGGCCGTCCGGGCGTCGGCCCCAGCAACCAGACCTTCCCAGTGATCGACAGCTCGACGCCGGAGACGATCACGGACTCGATCGCGGTGCCTGCGAGCTGACGCGAGAGCGAGAGCGAGAGCGAGTCGCACGCGTCGCGGACGCCGCAGACTCACGGCGCCCGCCGCGTGACCCACGACCCCAGCGGCCCGTTCGAGACGACCTGACGCTCAGTCGAGCGCGAGCGCCGCGCTCTCGTCGCGCGGGCGCACGGCGAGCAGGTCGAAGGGCGCCCGCGCGAAGCGGATCGCGGCGTGCTTGGCGCGCGCGTCCTTCTCGCTCTTCAGCGACCAGTCGGCGTGGTGGGCGAGCAGCGCGAGCTCGAGCGAGCGGCCGAGCGTGAGCGCGTAGCGGCGCGCGCTCGCCTCCACGTCGAGCGGCGCCGCGCCGAACGTCTCGGCGAGCCAGCCGTTCGCGCGGCGGATCGCGGCGCGCGCCTTGCCGGTCTCGAGCTGGGCCACTTCCAGGCCGACGCGGGCACGGCGCACCGTGGGGTGCTGCTGGTCGGCCACGGTGACCCATTC
>JBGAQA010000111.1:0-20648 GCA_044220955.1 Sandaracinaceae bacterium | reverse complement strand
GTCGAGAGCCACCGCGGCGCGGGGACCACGCTTCGCCTGCGCGTCCCGTTCGAGCCGAGCAAGGGGCCGGCGGCGCCCGCGCTCGATCGGCGGCGCGTGACGGGGATCCGCGCCCCGGCCGGGGAGGTCCGCGTCCTGATCGCCGACGATCGCCCGGAGAACCGGCTGCTCGTCCGCGCGCTGCTCGAACGCGCCGGGTGTTCGACGCGGGAGGCCAGGGACGGGCACGAGGCGTTGGCGCTCTTCGAGACGTGGTCACCTCACGCGATCGTGATGGACATGAGGATGCCGGGCATGAGCGGGTTCGAGGCGACGCGAAGGATCAAGGCGACCGAGCGCGGACTGCGCACGCCCGTGCTGGGGCTCTCCTCGAGCGCGCTCGACATGGCGCGCAGCGAGGCGCTCGCGACCGGCGCCGACGACTTCCTGCGCAAGCCGATCGTCGAGAGCGACCTCTTCGATCGGCTGGAGCGCCTGCTCGGGATCGAGCTGGCGCGCGAGGATCCGCCCGTGGACCCGCCGCCGCCGGCCTCCCGCTCGGGCGCGATCCCCGTGCGGCTCGAGGGCCTGTCGCCCGAGCTCAGGCAGCGGCTGCGCGCGGCCTCGATCGCGGCCGACTACGACGCGATCGCGCAGATCGTCGGCGCGCTCGGCGCGACCGACTCGGCGCGTGCGCTCGCCCGGCTGCTCGACTCCTTCGACTACGACGCCATCACGATGCTCGCCAGCGAGATCGAGGATCCGCACGGGTGATCCCGCGTCGCCGGGAGACGACGAGGACCGTCAGCGGCAGAGCGGCTCGCCCGGCAGCGCCGACTCGAAGGTGATGTCGTCGACCCAGGCCGAGCCCGCGCCGACGCTGGAGCCGGCGCCGCGGACGAAGCGGACGACGAGCTCCACGGGGCCGGGCGCGAGATCGAGGACCGTCACGACCTCGCGCCAGCCGCTCGCGCCGCGGAGCTGCTCGAGGAGCACGCCGTTGAGCCAGATCTCGAGCGCGTCCGTCGCGGGGTCGGCGTCGATCGCGACCCAGAGCGAGACGCGCGTCGGGCCGCCGACGTCGAACGGCACGCCGAGCACGCTCTCCGCGCCGGGCGGCGTCGGTCCCGCTTGCGCCGCGTGCGCGCCGCCGTGCGCGCTCGCGCTCGAGACGAGCCAGGGCGCGCCGTGCACGACGAGGCCCCAGAGCGCGGGGAGCTCGTCCGTCTCGAAGTCGTAGCGCACGCTCGTCGGCGAGGGGCCACAGCTGCCGGAGCGGCAGAACGTTGTGCCGCCGGGGGCCAGGACGCAGCGCTGGCAGAGCGGGTCGTCGGTGAGCACGCAGCTACCGCCCACGCAACGTCCCGACCGACACGGCGGTCCCGCCGAGCACGTGGCGCCGTCGGACCGCTGCACCGCGACGCACGTCCCGGTCCGCTCGTCGCAGACGCCGATCGCGCACGGGGCCGTGAGGGTGGAGCAGTCCACGCC
Organism: Sandaracinaceae bacterium; assembly: GCA_044220955.1. Classification (GTDB taxonomy): domain Bacteria; phylum Myxococcota_A; class Polyangia; order Polyangiales; family Sandaracinaceae; genus JBBSAT01. The sequence goes on along the minus strand of JBGAQA010000111.1, from coordinate 19,178 downwards.
CTCGCAGAGCGGCCCGGCGCCCGCGCCGCAGAGCGTCGCCTCGGGGATCATCGTGCGATCGACGCAATGGCTCCCCGTGACGCCCGGGACGCTCGCGCAGCTCTCCCCGGGCCCGCAGACGTCGCCACACGCAGCGCAGTGCGTGACCGTGCTGTCCACGCAGGCGCCCCCACAGCACATCCGAGCGCAGCCGATCGGACCGAACGGAGAGCAGCCCAGCCCCGCGCCGCAGCGGCACACGCCGAGCGAGCACGTCTCGCCCGGAGCGCACGCGAGGCCGACGAGCCCGCAGTTCTGCGGATCGGAGGTCAGGTCGGCGCACGCTCCCGCCACGCACCCCCACCCCGGCGGACAGGCCGTGCCCCCGCACACGCACATCCCGAGGGCGCAGCCCTGCCCCGCGCCGCAGAAGCGCCCGATCGCGCCGCAGTTGTTCGGATCGGACGACACGTCGACGCACGCGAAGCCGTCGCACGCCGTGCCCGGCGAGCAGGCGACGCCACCGCAGAGGCACGCGCCCCCGCTGCAGGTCGCACCTGCTTCGCAGCGGTGGCCGAGCGCGCCGCACTCGCAGCGACCGTCGACGCAGTCGTGTCCCGGCGGACAGGGCGGCGCGCCCGGACCGCCACACTCGAGGGCGCCGACGCAGACGAAGCCGCCCGGCATCGACGCGGCGACCTGGCAGGTGCTGCCGAGGTCGCAGGGCGCTCCGTCGCCGCATCGGCAGTCGAGCGGGCCCGCGCCGTCGAGCTGCCCGCAGCGGCTCGCGGTCGTCGGATTGCACGCGACGCCGCAGGCGCCGCAGTTCGCGAACGTCGCGTCCGCGCGCCCGTCGCCCGAGGCCACGCCCGAGGGCGAGCGCGCACAGCCGCCGCAGAGGCACACCGCCGGCGCGATGCATGCCGGACGACACGCGCCCGCGTCGTCGACCATGCGCGCGTCGAGCGCCGCCGCGTCGTAGCTCGGACCTGCGTCGGTCGCGCGGGTGCAGACGCCGCCCACGCAGGCCTGCGACGGTCGACAGAGCACGCCGCAGGCGCCGCAGTTGCGCGCATCGGTCGCGCGATCGAGGCAGACGCCCGCGCAGCACGAGAGGGGCGAGGCGCACGGTGGATCGCAGACGCCGATGCCGTGCGCGGCCGTGCACGCCGCGACGCCCGGCAGCGCGGCGATGCCGAGGAGCAGCCAGGCGGGCGTGGTTCGTCGGGTGCGCATGCGCTCTACCTCGTCAATGGTAGTCGAGGGGTGGGACGTCGATCATCGTCGGTGCGGGCGGCGCCGCGCTCGTCCACGATGTGCCCGAGTCGGCGTAGCGCGTGCCGGCGGCGATGCCCGGGGGCATCGTCTCGCCGTCGCCGCACGCCGCGCTCGAGACCAGGCGCACCAGGCCGGCCTCGGTCTCGAAGGTCGTCCCCGCGGTCGCGACGAGCCCGCACGCCGTGCCCGCCTCCACGACGAAGCGGGTGAGCGCGACGTCGGCGCCGTCGTAGCCGCCGATGCCCACGCTCGCAGACGCGCTCGACCGGACCATCGCGTCCGAGAGCAAGAGGGTCGCACGATCGCCGAGGGCGAGCGCGCCGGCGACATCCACGTGCTCGATGCGGACGTGATCGAGCTGCGCGAACGCGTGATCCTGCGCGACGAGGCCGTAGCCCAGCGAGCCATCGGCGCGCGCCGCGACGTCCACCGCGAGGACGTCGTCCGCGACCAGCGTCGCACCCCGGCCGAGCGCGGCCAGGCCCATGCCCTCGACGTCCCGGACCACCGCGCGGCGCACGTCGATCGCCGCGCCGTGGTCGCACACGATCCCGCCGAGCCGCGCCGAGCTCACGCTCACGTCCGCGAGCCGCAGCGTCGCGCCCTCGGTCGCGTGGACTCCGACGTCGTCCGCGTCGGCGATCGCCAGCCGCGTCACCTCGACACCGGACGCGATCGCGACCAGCGCACGGCCGAAGCGACCATCGACGCGCTGAGCGCGCGTGCCGCGGATGACGACGTCCTCGAGCCTCGCGTGCGCCGGGCTCACCACGACGAGGCCGACCTGATGCGTGTCGTCGACGACGAGACGCTGGCCCTCGAGCGTGCCGGCGCTCGAGCTCTGAACGCCGACGCCGTCGCTGCCGGTCGACGCGTTCGGGGCGACGCCGCGCACCACGACGTCCTCGAGCACGGCGCTCGACTGGAGCGCGAGGCCGTAGGCCACCACGTCTTCGATCAGGCTCGAGGAGAGCGTCGTCGGAACGGCCGCGAGGACGCCGAGCCCGTCGCGCACCCGACGCACCACGACGTCGCGCCCCGTGACGCTCCCGAGCGCGTCGAACACCGCGAGCCCGGCGATCTGGACGTCCTCGACGATCACGTGATCCAGGCGGAGGTCCACGCCCGTCTGCCCCGCGATCCCGATCCCGCCGGCCACGGCGTTCGGGCCGACGTTGCGCACGACCACGTCCTCGAGGTCGAGCCCTGCCCGCGCCGTCCCGCCGTACGCGAAGAGGCCGATCCCGGCCGCGCCGTCGAGGAGCACGCCGCGAAGGGCCGCGTGCCCCGCCACCTGCACGCCGACCGCCGCGCCGCCGCTGTGCAGCTGCACGTCCTCGATCGTCAGCGTCGCGCCGGCGGCCACCCACGCGACCAGACCGTCGGCGACCTGGATCAGGGTGTCGGCCGCGCAGGCGCCCCGCAGGGTTGCGGTCCCATCGACGAGCGCGGCGCCCTCGGAGTAGGTGCCCGCGGCGAGCGCCACGGTTCCGCCGCTCGCGGCGGCGGTTCGCAGGGCGTCGGCGAGCGAGCCCGAAGGAGACTCCCGCGTGCCCGGTCCGGTCCCGCCTGGGCGCACGTACCAGACGCCCGTCCCGGGCAGATCCGTGGGCCAGCCGTCGGTCGCGCAGGGGCGCCCGATCGGGCGGCACGCCGGCTCGCCCGAAAAGTGTGCCCAGCCGGAGACGCAGCCGAGCGGGCCCTCCTCCGGGTACGGATCGCACGTGGTGATGCCGCCCGGGTCGGTGTCCGAGCGCCACCCCGAGGGGCAGGTCATGCGCGGGGCCTCGACGGGCGGCGCGTCACCCGCCCAGGCGTAGCGCGGCGCGCAGGGAGCGACGCCGTTGCACGCGCGATCGGCGCAGTCGGTCGCGCCGTCGAGATCGTCGTCGGTACCGTTGTCGCAGACCTCGGTGTCGGCGGCCGGGTACGTCTCGGTCAGCGAGCAGCCGACGTTCGCGAGGCCGAGCGCGAGCGCGAGCAGCGGGCGCATCACCGCGCCTCCGGGACGACGAACGGCACCGGCAGCGCCGGGGCGGTCGAGCCTGTGGGCGCCCCCGTGCCTCGATACGAGAAACGCGCGTCGGGAGCGCCCTCGCGGAGCTCGGCACCGCACGCGCCGAGCGGGGCGTCGCTGACCTCCGCGCCGTGCGACTCGAGCGTCGAGGGCGTGACGAGCTCGATCCCGCACGCGGCCGCTCCCGCCACCGCGGTCCGGCCGACGGCGAGGCGCGCGCCCTCGGCGAGCAGGACGCCGACGCCGCCGCCGCACGCGCACTCGGGCGCCCCGGTCGACGCGACCACGAGATCGGCGCCGACCACGCGCGTTCGGTCGCCGGTCACGAGCAGCCCGACCGACGCGCTGCGATCGATCCAGAGCCGGTCGAGCTCGGCGATCGCGTGGTCCTGCACGGCGACTCCGTAGCCGAGCGTGCCGTCGGACGACGCGACCGTCGCACGGACGAGCGCGTCCTCGATCGCGATCGAGGAGCCGCGACCGTCGGCGACGATCCCCGCGCCGCTGCCCGCATCGACGATGCCGCGGGCCAGATCGATCTCGCTCCCGCGGCCGGCCACGACGCCGCCCAGCCAGGTCGCCTCGACGGACAGATCCGTCACGCGAACGAAGCCGCCGATCAGAGCGAGCACGCCGATGGTCGCGCTCTCCACGCGCGCCCGCGCGAGCTCGAGGGTGGTGTTGCCGACGAAGACGCCCGCGGAGAAGGGGCCCGGACCGCGCACGTCACGCACGATCAGGTCTTCGACTCGCGCCGTCGCAGGCCCGACGACGACGAGTCCGTGCCGGTCGACGTCGGTGATCGACAGGCCGCGCGCATCGAGCCGGCCCGAGAGCAGCACCGTGACGCCCGAGCCGGCGAGATCACCGGCCGGCCAGCGCACGTCGCGCACCAGGACATCGCGCATCGTGGTCGGGCCCTGCGCGATGACGCCCGTTCCCACGACGCCCTCGACGAGGACCTCGCTCATCGTGACGAGGCCCGTGGAGCCGACGCCATACGCGCTCGCCCCCGTCCCGACGACCTCCTGCACGTCGCGCACGACGACATCGGCGAGCGCGACGGAGCCGCCCGTGATCCCGGCCGCATGCACGTGCTCCACGATCACGCGGTGAAGGCGCGCCTGCACGTCCGCGCCGAGCGAGATGCCGAAGCCGAGCAGTCCGCTCGGGTCCGGGCCCACACCCGAGACGACCACGCCCTCGGCGTCGAAGCGGGCGCCGTCCCCGGTGCCGAGTGCGAGCACGCCGGTCGAGCGCGCGCCGACCAACTCGACGCCTCGCAAGGTGAGCGCGTTCTCGGCGCGGACGCCCACGCCGACGCCGGAGACCTCGATGCGAACATCCTCGATCGCGAGGGGTCCGCCGGCGATGCTCGGGGCGAAGATGGCGAGGTTGCTCTCGCTGGAGGAGAAGCGCAGCGTCGTGTCGCTCGCGCACACGCCGCGTATCGTGGTGGGGACCGTCAGGGTGAGCTGGGGGACCAGGTGGACGCCGCGCGCCAGCGCGATGACGACCGGAGCGGCGCTCGGGCCGGGCACGACGAACTGACCCGCGGGTGAGTCACGCGTGCCGTCGCCGGTCGCGCCGGGCCGCACGTAGTAGACGCCCGTGGACGGCAGATCCTCGGGCCACTCGCCGGCGGGACAGGCGCGGCCGATCGGCTCACAGCCCGCCTCGCCGGGGAAGTGCGCCAGGCCAGGCCCGCAAGGCGAGGGGACCCCATCCGGATACGGGTCACATGCGGTGCTGCCGTCCGCGGTGGCGATCGCACGCCAGCCAGGGCCGCATGGGATCGCGGGGGGGCGAGCGTCGGGATCCCGGCGGCCAGCCACGGGATCTGCGGCAGACACGCCGCCGCGCCGTTGCAGTCGGGGTCGTCGCAGTCGATCGCCCGGTCGAGGTCGTCGTCCTCGTGATCGTCACAGACCTCGACCTGCGGCTCGGGGTAGGGAACGGCGAGCGAGCACCCGTGGAGCATCGCGGACACTGCGAGCACCGTCGCGAGCCCTGTGGCTGGCCGCCCCACAGCCCACAGGCTCGACGATGGCACGCCGAGGCGTCAATACGCCGGGCGCGAAGGCGTGAGCCACCTCGCGCGCGCTCGCGACGTCGGCCCCGTCACGGACACGCGCGAATCGATCGTCGCCAACACCTCCCGCGTTCCCCTATCTTCAGTCCGGTGCGGGATCCCCCGCGAGGCGTCCATCATGAGTCGGTCGATCACCCTGCTCTATTTCGCCGCGCTCCGCGAGCTCACCGGGGTGTCGGAGGAGTCGGTGCACCTTCCCGACGACGTGCGGAGCGTGCGAGACCTCATGCGCTGGCTCGAGCAAGCGCGCCCGATCCTCGCAGGGCGGCTCGGTACGGTTCGCTTCGCCATCGACGAGTCCTTCGCCGAGCCCGACGAAGCGATCCGCAGCGGGGCGGTGGTCGCGCTGATCCCGCCGGTCGCGGGCGGGTGATCCCGCACGAGGGCTGCCCTCAGGCGAGCTCGGCCAGGAGCGCCCTCACCGACTCGTCCTTGCCGCGACGTGCGAGGCTCGCGATCGCCCACCGGTCGAGGGCGCGGAGCGCCGACCACGCGGCCACGTCGATGGAGAAGCGCGCGGCGGCGTCGGCGACCGCGGCCGGATCGGGCTCGGGCGCGGCCTCGACCGGCGTCGTCTCGACCCCCACGAGCCGCGAGCGCACCTGCGCCGTGTCGATCGTCTCCGCCGCGCCCGCAGCCACGATGGCCGACCGCCCCTCGAGCGGCATCGCCCGCCACGCGGCCAGACCGACCTTGAGCCCGGCCGCGTCGAGGGCGCGCCGGCCGGCGAGAGGGACGAGGTCGAGATCGTCCGCGATCCCTTCGAATCGATACACGGTCCCGAGCGGCATACGCCCCACATCGTCACCCGCGCGCGGGCCGACATGATCGATGTCATGTCTCGGCTGCGGCCCGGCCGTAGATCGTGACCGTGATCCGCGCCCTGCCGGTGCTCGGCTCCCTGCCCGCGGCCTGCGAGGGCGCAGCGGTCGTGGTGCCCCCGCCACGTCCCGCCCGGTTCGCGCGCATCCCCGGCGCGCTGATCGACGGGCTCGGGCGCCACATCACGTACGCGCGCTTCTCCGTGACGGATCGCTGCGATCTCGCGTGCGTGTACTGCATGCCCCCGCGAGGCGAGCGCGACCACGCACGATCGGCCGGACTGCTCGACTTCGGGGAGATCGCGCGCGTCGCCGGCCTGCTCGCCCGGAGCGGCGTCACGCGGCTGCGGCTCACGGGCGGCGAGCCGATGGTGCGCCGTGGCCTGGTCGACCTGGTGCGGCTCGTGCGGCTCGCGGCTCCGACGCTGCACCTGGCGCTGACGACGAACGGCATGCGCCTGGCCGAGCTCGCGCGGCCGCTGCGCGAGGCGGGGCTCGGCTCGGTGAACGTGTCGGTCGACAGCCTCGATCCGGCGCGCTTCGAGGCGATCACCCGCGGCGGCTCGCTCGCGACCGTCGTCGCCGGCGTCCACGCCGCGCTGCACGCCGGCCTCGAGGTGAAGCTCAACTCCGTCGTGCTCGGCCGTGCGTCGCTCGACGAGATCCCGAACCTCGTGGACTGGGCATGGTCGCTCGGCGTCACGCCGCGCTTCATCGAGCTGATGCCCATCGGCGAGGCGGCACGGCTGCCGGCGAGCGACTTCGTCCCGGCCTCGGAGATCCAGGCCGCCCTCGCGGCGCGCGTCGCCGGCGCCCTGCCGCCGCCCTCCGGCGCGGGCCCGGCGACCTACGCGACCGCGCGCGACGGCTCCCGTCGAAAGGTCGGCCTGATCGCCGCGACCTCCCGCCCGTTCTGCGCCGAGTGCAACCGGATCCGGATCACCGCCCGCGGCGCGCTGCGGGGCTGCCTCGGGAGCCCCGACGGCGTCGATCTGCGCGAGATCATCCGCTCGACGCCCGACGACCTCGAGCTCGCCTGGGCCTTGCACGCCGCGCTTCGCACGAAGGCCGCGCAGCATGCGTTCGCCGAGGGACATGCGGGCGCTCACGCGGCGGTCGGCATGAGCCTGGTGGGGGGCTGATCCAGATCATGCTCCCCACCGACGAGCGAGAGAGAGAGCGTGTGCCCCGGCATCGGCACGGCGCTCGGGCCCGCGCGGCCCTGGATCAGGGACAGGTGTACTGCTGCGTGATCCCGTCGTTGAAGCAGATCGGGGTCGATCCGATGGGCGCGAAGTCGTAGCAGTTGCGTCCGTACGACTCCGGGAAGAGCCGCATCGTCGCCGTCTGCAGGCGCACCTGCGTGTCGCGGCGGTTGAGCCAGACCTGCCCGCCGACCACGACGAGCTGCGTGCCCGAGCTCATGCCCGTGTCGAGCGGCCCCGCCAGTACGGCTGCGGTGCTCGGGTTGTAGCGAATCGCGTTGGTCACCGTCGTCCCGAAGAGGTTGCAGGTGAGCACCGCGGATGCCGTGGCGCCGTCCCACGCCACGTAACACGACGCTCGGCTGCTTCCGTCGTTGAGCACGTGGAGCGTCGCGTCCACCGTCCCCGAGTCGAACTGGACGGAGTTGACCCAGCGCGAGGCGTAGTCGGCGCCCACGGCGATGAAGCGCGCGCCGCTCGCGGCCGTGATCTCCGGGAAGTCGAGGTTCGAGCCGCTCACCGCGACGGTGGGCGTGCGTGCCCACGACCCGGCGCCGAAGACACCGACGAGGATCTGCGAGCCACCGCCCATGACCACGCCGATCCCGCCCGCGCCCACCGCCACCGCGACCGCCTGGGGCCCGGTGGCCTCGGTGCTCGGAGCGCCCGCCGCCCCAGCCACCGAGACGCGGATGCGCCGGATCTCGGTCACGCCGGGGGCGGTGTTGAACGCATAGAACACCTGCCAGTCGGCGCCGTCGAACCCGAGGTCGGCGGTGGTGAAGAGGCCGCGCCCCGCCGAGATCTCGGAGGTGGGGCTCGACACCAGGGTGATCACCACGCCAGTCGGCGCGCCCGTGGTGTCGAACGTGCGGAAGCTGAGGCGCCGACCGGACGCGTCGTCCTCCAGCCAGACGACGGCGCCGCCGCCGGTCCGCGCGCTCGCCCGCAGACGTCCATTGGCGCCTCCGAATCCACTGACCCCAGGCTGGATCTGCCACGTCTGCTCGTCCGGGAAGGTGTCGCAGTCGTCGTCGACTCCGTTGCACGTCTCGCTCGGCGGCATGCACGTGCCCGGGACGCACGTCGAGTCACAGCCCATGCTGCCGACGTAGGTGCATCCACCGAGGTTGCCGGTGCAGCTCTGCATCGTGCCGGCGACGCAAGAGAACGTCTCGTCGCGCATGGTGTCGCAGTCGTCGTCGCGGCCGTTGCACACCTCGGTCGTGTACGTGCAGCCCGGAGCGCCGCTGATGCACATCACCACGCCGCTGGCCGCGCCCGGCTCACACGCGCACGGCTGACCCAGCGCGAGCCCGCTCCAGAGGAGCCCCTCGTCCGTCTGCGCGTTGCAGTTGTCGTCGACGCCGTTGCATCGCTCGGTCGCCGCGGGGCTGACGGAGACGGCTGCGTCGTCGCAGTCGGATCGCAACGTCGAGTACCCCGGCGTGCCTGGGCAGCGCAGCGCACCGACATCGTTCCGGTCGCCGAACCCGTCACTGTCGTTGTCGACGTACATGGTGACGAGCGGCTCGCATCCGTCGGCCATGTTGCCGTTGCAGTCCTGGTAGTTGACGACGCAGACGCTGCTGCACGCGCCAAGGGTGCACGCCCGCGTCGCGTTCGCCACATCCGGACACCGGTTGATGCACGTCCCGCAGTGGTCGACGTCGGTCGCCGTGTTCGCGCAGGTGCCGCTGCAGTTGGTCTGGGTCCCGCAGCCAGACATGCACGTCCCGCCGCTGCAGACCTCGCCCGCGCCGCACGCGTGGCCGCACGTCCCGCAGTCGGTGACCGTGGTGACGCTGCGCTCGCACCCGGTCGAGGGCATGCTGTCGCAATCCATGTAGCCGCTCTCGCAGTCGGACGCGCACCCGGTCGCGTCGCAGCGCGGCGAGGCGTGGTCGTAGTCGGGACACACCGTACCGCACCCGCGGCAGTTGGTGACCGAGCCGATGTCCGTGCAGGTGCCCATGCAGCACGCCTCGGTGGCGCCGCACGAGGGCGTGCACACGAGCGCGGCGTCGAGGCCGGCGTCGGCCCCCCCATCGACACCGGCGTCGAGGGCGATGCCCGTGTCGGGTCCACCATCGTGCGGACCGACGTCGAGGCCTCCGCCATCGATCCCACCACCGCCGTCGATGCTTCCGTCGATTCCCTCGCCCGCGTGGAAGTGGCCGAAGTCGGTGATCGCGGTGCAACCCGGGCCCGCGATCGCGACGATACCGAGAGCGCCGAGGGTGAGCGTGATGCGCGACATGATCAGAAGCTCCCCTGGGCCGAGGCGAGGCAGCCTCGGTCGGTGCAGAAGAGGCCCGCGGTCACCGGCGCGTCGGCGTGGCCCGAGGTCGCGTCGACGATCGCGAGCACGATGCCCGTGGCGGCGGCGAGGCCGCCCGCGATCCAGAGCACGTCGGTGGTGATCGACAGCGCCTGACCGCTCGAGCGAGTCGACTCGTAGCCCGCGGGGCATGCGCCGTCCGCGGTGCACATGCGATCGAGCGTGGAGCGCGCATCGAGCGCGAGCACGCCCGTGACGACGCTGCCGACGATGAGCGCGCCGCCGACGCCGATCACCAACCAAGGCACGACCCCGAGACCGCCCGCGCCGGACGACGCGGGCTGCGTAGCGTCGGTCGCCGCCGTGGTCGTGCCGGTCGTCTCCGTCGCCGTGCCGGTCGTCTCCGTCGCCGTGCCGGTCGGCTCCGTCGCCGTGCCGGTCGGCTCCGCGGTCGACGTGGAGTGGAAACGCTCCTCCATCACGTGAAGCCGGGACTCGAGCTGCGTCCGGCGCTCGCCCGCATCGAGCGACTCGATGTAGCGGCGCAGCGTGTCGATCGCGTGCTCGTCCTCGCCGGCGTCGCGGTAGGCGAGAAAGAGGTTGTAGAGCAGCTCGGTGCGACCGCTCAGGCGCGCGGACTCCTCGAACTCGCGCGCGGCGTCGGCGAAGCGGCCGGTGTCGTAGTAGCGGCGCCCGAGCTCGAAGCGCATCCGCGCTTCCTCGTCGCTCGAGAGCCCCGCGGGGACCGAGTCCTGCGCGTGCGTCACCGCCGGAGAGACCGCCGCTGTCGCGAGCGCGAGCATCCACACCAAGCGAATCGTGGTCGCCATCGTCAACCCCTCGAAGACCACCACCATAGCCCAAGCGCGGCCTGCCAGACGAGATCGGGCACGCAAGCCTGCTCGCGAGTGGAGGCGTTTGCGGCCTGAGACGGGATGTCGGGCGCCGATCGCGCCAAGAAACGCCGTGGATCATGCCTTTGCGTCCCGCGGCAGGGCGACGCCGCACGAACGCTGGGTTCTCGCACTGCTCGAAGATGCGCGAGTGGAAGGTTCCCGTCTCGGCGTAGCGGGAGTGGCCACGGAGGCGCGACGTGCGCGTGCGCCGGCTCGCCGCCCTCGTGCGCGCCGGACACCCCACGCCGAGAACGTATCGGCCGCTCACGGTCCTGCGTCGGGGGCCGAGCCAAAGGCGGGCTCGACCGTGAGCGTCGCGAGGTCGAACCGCAACAGGGTCTGGACCGTGACGGTCCCCTCCTCTCGAGACGCAGGGAAGGCCACCTCGCCGCGCGTCACCCACGCAGGGTCGCCGAGCACGCGCCAGCGGACGTCCCCTGGAGCCGATCCAGAAGAACGCTCCGACACGCGCCGGTCTTCGCTCTCGCTCTGCGCTCCCGGGGCGTAGCCCGCATCAACGCTGGGTTCTCGCACTGCGCGAACATGCGCGAGCGGAAGGTGCTCGTCTCGTCCTAGCAGGAGCGGCCACCGAGGTTCGGCTGGGGGCCCGGCGCTCGGTGCGGGCCCGGCCCCGGGGCGCCTCTCGCAGAGCCGTCCCGATTTCGGGACAGCTCAGCGCTCCCGCAAAGGGTCGTGTCCGGCGTGGTCGTGCGCCGAGGGGTCGGTGGCGGCGTGGTCGTGCGCGTGCGCGTGCGCCGGCTCGCTGCCCTCGTGCGCGTGCCCGACCCGCCCGCAGCGCGCGTCGACCCAGCCGACCCAGACCTCGCCCTCCGGGCCTCGCTCGCGCTTCCAGATCGGGACGCGGTGCTTGACCTCCTCGATCAGCATCCGGCACGCGGCGAAGGACTCGGCCCGGTGCGGCGTGCTCGCGGCGCACACGATCGCGAGCTCGCCGACGCGGAGCAGCCCGAGGCGGTGGTGCACCGCGCAGCGCGCGCCGGGCACCTTCGCCTCGACCTCGTCCACGATCCGCGCGAGCTCCTTCCGCGCCATGGCGTCATAGGCGGAGTACTCGAGGCTCGAGACCGCACGCCCCTCGGCGTGGTCCCGCACGACACCGACGAACACGTCCACCGCGCCCGCGCCGGCATGGGTGACGAGCGCGAGGACCGCCTCCACCGAGAGCGGCTCCTCGCCGAGGCGCACCCGCTCGAGCGCGACGCTCATGCGACGTCGACCTCCACGATCTCGACGCGCGCACCCGCGCTGCGCTCTTCCCCCGGCGCAACGATCGCGATGGCGCTCGCCCGAGCGAGCCCGACGACCGAGCCCGAGGACGAGGGCGGCGCCGGCGTGAACACGAGCTCGTCGTCGTGGACGGCGAGGACGCCGTAGACGAGCGCGGCGCGGTCCGCGGGCGCGCGCAGGGGCGCCCCGGCGCGGGCGAGGCGGCGCGGGGCCGCAACGTCCCGCTCTCCTCCGAGCCTGCGCAGGAGCGGAATCCCGAGCAGCACGAACGTCACGAACGCAGACCCCGGGTTCCCGGGCAGCGCGAGCAGCGGAAGGCCGCCGAGCCGCGAGAGGGCGACCGGCTTGCCCGGCTTGATCGCGACGCCGCGGAACGTCCGCTCCGCGCCGAGGACCTCGAGCGCACGCAGCACGTGATCATGCTGCCCATCGGCCGCGCCCCCGACCGTCACGATCAGGTCGGCATCCTCTCGCCTCGCGTCGAGCGCGGCGACGAGCGCTCCCTCCCGGTCGGGGACGCGCGTGACGCGCGCGCGACCGCCTGCCTGCGCCACCAGCGCGGCCAGCATCGGCCCGTTCGAGTCCACGATGGACCCCGGGCGCACCTCGCTACCCGGATCGCGCAGCTCGTCGCCGGTCGTGAGCACTTCCACGCGCGGCCGGAGGTGGACCGCGACCTCTCTCCGCTCGAGGGTGGCGAGCAGCGCCACGTGCCGGCCGGCGAGGCGGACGCCGCCCCCCAGCGCGCGCTCGCCCCGCCGCGCGTCCTCCCCGGCACGGCGCACGTGCTGGCCGGCCCGCGCGTCCCGCGTCAGCGTGATGCGATCCGCCGTGCGCTCGACGTCCTCCCACGGGACGACGGTGTCGACGCCCGCCGGGATCGCCGCTCCCGTGCTGATCGCGACCGCCGCGCCGGGCAGTGCCGAGGCGGCCGGAGCGCCCGCGCGCGACTCGCTCTCGACGACGAACGAGCGACCCCGCGCCGCGGCTCCCGCGATGGCGTAGCCGTCCATCGCGGCGTGGTCGAAGGGCGGCAGATCGGCCGCGTGCTCGATCTCCTCGGCGAGCACTCGCCCAGCGCACGCGTCGAGCGGGACGTGCTCGACCCCGAGCGGGACACCGAGCTCGATCGCGCACTCGACGGCTCGCGTGAGGGAGATGCGTGTCACGAAGACCTCGAATGATTCTACATCGCCGCCGCGTCAGCGCGGCGTGATGGCCTGCACGTAGGCCGCCGTGCTCGCGCGCAGTCGCCTCTTCTTCGCGCCAGCGTCCTCCTCGACGACCTTCTCGTCCGGCGTGACGCGGAACAAGGGCTGTCCCTTCTGCACGATCGTGCCGTCGGCGCCGCTCATCAGCACCTCCTCGATCGTGCCCGCGAAGGGAGCGAGCACCTTGTTGAACATCTTCATCACTTCGATGATGTAGAGAGGAGCGTCCTTCTCGAAGTGCGTCCCCTTCGTCACGAAGGGCGGCAGGTGCGGCGCTTCCTGCGAGTAGAACATCCCGCCCGAGGCTGCCACGATCTCGTTGCTCTTCGTGACCGGCGGCGGCACGAGCGCCTTCCTCATGCGCGGCCAGAGGTCTCGGTCGAGCAGGTGCGTGGGGATCGTGATGGTGAGATCGTCCTCGACCCGCAGCTCGAAGAAGCGCGAACGATCACCGAGGAGCGGCAGCAGCTCCAGCACCTCGAGCCCGAGCTGGTAGCCGAGGTGCGCGCTTCGCACCTTCGCCCAGGTGCTCGCGTCGAGGCCCTCGGGCGGTCGGGCGTCGGCGAGGCGCGCCGAGAGGGCAGGCCAGGGCATCGCGCCGAGCCGCTCGCGGGCCCGGGCGTAGAAGCCGAGGGCCGTCTCGAGCAGCGCCTCGTCGTGCTCCCAGATGACGTGAGCGGCGGGCGCGCCCGGCTGCGGGTCCATGTTGAGCAGCCAGTACGTGTCCCGCAGGATCTCGAGCGGGTTCACGCCCCAGCGCACACGACCGCTCTCGATCGAGAACCGCGTGCGGTTACGCGCGAGCCAGCCGGCGAGGACGTGGGGCTCGTCGAAGAGCGCTCGCATCGGCCGGGACAGGAGCGTCTCCTTGAGCGCGAGCGCGCGCCGGGTCGCGGCCATCGCCCGCTTGCCCAGCTCCGGATCGCTCGCCCTGCCGGCCCGCGCCTCGAGCGCCTTGCCGAGCTCGGCCCACGCGAAGGGCAGGTCGATCGCGGCGGCGCCCTCCCCGAGCAAGCCCACCTGACAGAGATAAGGAACGACGAAGCGCGTCGTCGGCTTGGCCCACACGTTCCAGCCGAGGAACCACTGCACCAGGCCGAAGTGGAAGGCGTTGTTGGTGGAGAGATCGTGGCCTCGGAGCTTCATCCGACGCAGGATCTCCGCGAGGCGCACGTAGCTCTCGCGCCGCTCGCCGCCGTACGTGACGAGCAGCGCCACGTTGCTGTCGTACGCCCCCGCGAGCCTGTAGTGCACGAACACGCCCGTGTCGGGGTTCTTCCGGCAGATCCCCTGATCGTCCCGGATCTCGTGCTCGATCGCATCGGTCCAGCTCTGGATGATCCCGCCGGCGTGCGGCGCGAGGGAGCGGTCGGTGGCGTTGAGGCGCGCCTCCACCGCGGCCCCGTGGCGCGGCACGCGGACAGGCCGGGGCAGCCGCGCTCCGTGGCGCGCGAGCAGCACCATCACCTCCACGATCGAGCGCGCCTCGAACGCCTCGCTCGCGTCGTCGGGGTTGGTGAAGCGGAGCGAGTAGCAGAGCTCCGAGACGCGGTGCTCCACCTGGATGCGCGTGTTGACCTCCATGAAGTAGTGGTGGTCGCCCTCCACGATGCACTCGAAGGTGGACGCGCTGTCGAGCCCGACGGCGACCCCGAAGCGCTCGGCCTCCGCCTCCATCGTGCGGAGCGTCGCGAGATCGATCTCGAGCGCCTCCGCGGCCGCCAACTGCCGCGCCGCGCGCGCCTCGGCGGCGGCGCGCGCGAGGCCCTCCTCGGTGATCGAGACCTCGAGGAGCTTCTGCTCGTGCATCTGCACCGAGCAGTCGCGACCGCCGAGCGCGACGCACCAGGTGCCGTTGCCGAGGAGCTGGATCTCGTTGTGGCGCGTCTGCTCGACGTTGAGCTCGAGCAGGATGTTCTTGTCCTCGCCGACGCCGCCGGCCTTCACCTCGGCGAGGATCTCGCGCGTCGCGCCGATCGCGGGCCTGGCGGCCTCGGCGATCGCAGCGGCGCTGGCGCCCGTCCTGGGGACGCCGGCCAGGATGCGCTGGCCCTTGCCGCCCCCACCGCCGATCGCCTTGAGGCGCACGCGATGGCCGGGGTGCGCCGTGAACACCTCGATCGCCGCGCGCTCGATCTCCGCGGCGAGCTCCTCGATCGTGTACAGGTCGATGCGCGCGGCATACGACGCGTCGAGCACGGCCTCGGCCGCCGCCTTCGGCGGGACGCCGTCGGCGAGCGCCCCTGCGGGGAGCGCCAGCGCCTTCTCGCTGGCGAGCGCACGCAGGGCGGCCAGGTCGGCGTGCTTGCGCAAGAGCACGCGCGTCGTCACGTCGTCGATCCCGGGGGTGACGCTCACCTTCTCGCGCAGCGCGGTACGCTTGGCCTCGTCCTTCTTCCCGGCGGCCGACTGCACGCTCGAGCGCGGGCCGATGAACACCAGACCCGCCGCCTCGAGCGTGGCGACGAACTCGGCGTCCTCCGCCATGAAGCCGTAGCCGGCGAACACGTGCGTGTAGCCGTGCTCGCGGCAGATCTCGACGATCTGCGCCATGCGCTCGAGGCGCTCCTCCTTCGTCGCCCCGCTGTAGTCGCGCACGTGGTGGACGCGCCGCGGGCCGACGCCTCGCAGCTCGGGGGCCAGCGCATGCGTGTAGACGATCGAGTCCTTCTCCGAGATCAAGATCCCGTAGCGGGTGATCCCCATCTCGGAGAAGACGTCGATCGCCTCCTTGCGGATCGGACCGCGGCACACCACGAGGGGACTGACGTCCTCGCAGGCGAAGCTGCGCACCCATGCGGAGCCCGCGCGGGAGAGGCGGCGATCGCCCGTCGTCTCGGGGTTGTGCGCGTACCAGTCGATGGCTCGGTCGTTCATGGCTGATGCTTCCCGAGGAGCTAGTGGAACTCGCGCTGCGGACCGCTCATCGTCGAGGGGACGTAGTGCCGCATGAAGAACGCCAGACTCTCGCCGAGCGACTGACGTAGCTCGGTCGGCATCACCAGGCGCGAGATCGACCCCAGCGAGAGCGCCTCGCGCGGGTTCATCAGCTCCTTCTCGTAGCGCAGGTTGAGCTCGCCCTCGCGCGCCTTGAGCCAGGCCCCAGCCGCTCGTTCGTCGGAGGCGGCCATCTTCGCCGCCTCCGCGCGGACCCTCCGGAGCTCGTCCTTGTAGACGAACTCCTTGCCCGCCGGGCCCATCACGGCCACGCGCGTCGTCGGGAGCGCGAGGACGAGATCGGCCCCCGTCGGGTAGTTGTTGAAGGAGGCGTACGCGCCGCCGTACGCGTTGCGCACGAGGAGCAGGATGCGCGGCGTCCGCAGATCCACGATCGCGTCGAGCAGCGCGCGCCCGGCCTGAACGATGCCGAGCGACTCCTGCTCCTTGCCCGGCAGGAACCCCGTCGTGTCCTCCACGAAGACGACCGGCACGTTGTACACGTTGCAGAACCGGATGAAGCGCGCGGCCTTGTACGCGGCGGCCACGTCGATCTGGCCGCTCGCGACCGCGCTGTTGTTCGCGACGAAGCCGACCACGTGCCCGCCCACGCGGCCGAACGCCGTGATCATGTTGCGCGCGCGCGCCGGCTGGAGCTCGAAGTAGTCGCCGTGGTCACAGACCTGCTGGATGAGCAGCGAGATGTCGAAGGGCGTGTTGAAGCCCGTCGGCGAGTCGAACGTCTTGCGCAGCAGCGTGTCGATCTCGTCGGTCGGGCGATCGAGCGGATCGCTCGTGGGCTGGAACGGCGAGAGCGAGTGGTTGTTGCTCGGCAGGTACGCGAGCAGGCGCCGGGCCGTGCGCAGCGCCGACACCTCGTCGGCCACGGTGAGATCGGCCACGCCCGAGGCGCCGTGCACCTTCGGTCCGCCGAGATCCTCCGGCGAGACGTCCTCGCCCAGCACCGACTTCACCACGCCGGGCCCGGTGAGGCCGAAGAACGTGTCGTCGGGCTGGATGACGAAGCTGCCCTGGCGCGGCAGGTAGCTCCCGCCGCCGGCGTTGAAGCCGAACATCGCCATGATGCTCGGCACCACGCCGCTGATCTTGCGCAGCGCCGTGAACGCCTCCGCGTAGCCGTCGAGGCCGCCGACGCCGGCAGGCACGAAGGCGCCCGCCGAGTCGTTCATGCCGATGAGCGGCAGGCCCTTCTCTCCCGCGAGCTGGAAGAGCCTCGCGAGCTTGCGGCCGTTGGTCGCGTCCATGGACCCTGCCCGCACCGTGAAGTCGTGGCCGTAGAGGGCCACGTCGCGCCCGTCGATCCGGAGCACGGCCGTCACGAGCGAGGCGCCGTCGAGGTTCGGCCCCCAGTTCTCGAAGAGCACGTCGGGTCGCTCCGGCGTCAGCACGCGGATGCGCTCCCACACGGTCATGCGGTTCTTGGCGTGCTGGCGCTCGATCGCCTCGACGCCCGGCGAGGTCGTCGGTCGCAGCCGCAGCGCGCGCGCCTCCTCGAGCGTGCTCTCGTAGCCCGTCCGCGCCTGGGTCGGGACGGCGGCCGGGGCGAGGGGATCGTCGAGCGTCGGGATCAGGGTCTCGGCGGTGGCGTCACTCTCGGGCATATACGTCCTGGACCTCGCGCGCGCGGAGCATGCGGTTCGCCGCGCCCGCGTGGCAAGCCGCGAGACCGCCACCTCGACGTACGCGCGGGGGGCGCGAGCGCGAGGGCGAGCGCGGAGGGAGCGCGTCTCGATCGGGCAAGACCGCGAGATCGGCCCGACGCGGGCGTCGGCGTCGAGCCGGCGGTCGATTCTGCGATGAGTTCCGAGGGGGCCGGCCGTCCAACGAGCATGACCAAGAAGCCCTGGCTCGCCGCGCTCCTGAACTTCTTCTTCATGGGACCTGGCTACCTCTACAACGGACGGCGCTCGGCGCTGGGCGTGGGGTGGACGCTGGCCGCGATCGTGCTGACGATCGTGGAGCAGGGCCCCGTGTTCGCCGGAGGTGCGAACCTGCAGACCACGAGCCCGCTCGCGTTCGGGCTCATGTTCGTGGCGGTCTTCGTGGCCAACACCTGCTTCGCCGTCGACGGCTACCGCGAGGCGAAGGCGATCAACCAGGGGGCTCCGTAGCGGGAGCGGGAGCAGCGCCATCGGCGGCGGGGACGACGCCGTGTGGCTCGGGTCCGCCTCGTCGAGACGCTCTTCAGCCGATCGCGAGCAGCCCGTCGGCGATCTCACGCGCGTGGGTCTTCTGGACGTTGTGTCCGCCCTCGGGCCAGCTCAGGCGCGGGCCCTCCGGGACGCGCGCGCCGAGCTCGCGCTGGATCTCGGGCTCGATGAAGGGATCGTCGTGCGCGAACGCAACGAGGGTCGGCACGCGGAGGGCGGCGAGCGCGCGCTCGACCGGCGCGAAGTCGAAGGCGGCGACGATGCGCATCGTCTGGGTGATGTCGCTCGGCGGCGTCGAGGCAGGGAAGCCGCTCCGGCGCAAGCCCGCGGCCGCGATGCGCTGCGCGAGCGGACCGACCAGCGGCAGATCGATCGCGCGCCCGAGCGGCACGCGCAGGGGCATGCGGCGCAGCAGGCGATGCGGGCGGGCGCCCACCGACGCGAGCAGCCCGAGGCCCGTGATGGCCACGCCGCTCGCGGGCAGGCTCGCGGCCGCGAGCGCGACGGGGCCTCCCATCGAGTGTCCGACGACCACGCAGCGATCGATCGCGAGCGCCGCCAGCGCGCGCTGCACGAAGCGAGCGCGCGACTCCACGTCGAAGCCCTCGGCCGAGCTGCGCGGCGTGCCGCCGAAGCCCGGCATGTCGAGACGCACCAAGCGTGCGCGCCCCTCGAGCGCGGCGCCCAGGTACCGATAGTCGCGCACGCTGCCTGGCAGGCCGTGCACCGCGACGACGACGGGCCCTCGGCCGACGTCCGTGTACGAGAACGGGCTGCCCGCTGCGTCGCAGCGGAGGATCGGCGGATCGGAAGGCGTCATGTCCTCGCCGGGGTCGGGCCGGGAGCATAGGCCGCTCGAAGTGCCGGGGTCGAACGCGACGACCCCGCGGGCACGATGACGATCTCGAGCAGAGCGCATCCCTCGAGGCGACCTCGGAGCGCGGACCCTCGCCCTCACCCCCGCCCTCACCACTCACCACTCACCACTCACCACTCACCACTCACCACTCACCACTCACCACTCACCACTCACCACGCACCA
>JBGAQA010000110.1:0-20790 GCA_044220955.1 Sandaracinaceae bacterium | reverse complement strand
GTCATTGCGTCCGGTCGGATTGTTGCCGAGCGTGAAGGTATCGCCGTTGGCCGGGGTGCCGGTGAGCGTCAACTCGACGCCGCCGACGGTAAATGGCTGGCCGGCGGCGTAGGGGAACGGGCCGGCGGTGATGCCGCCGCTGGCGCTGAAGCTGTTGGTGGCGCCGTCGAATGTCAGCGTCACATTGCCGGCAAATGGCAGACTGGTCCGGTTGATCACGCGGCTGCTGTCGATCGCGGCGGTGCCGGACGTGATGAAGAAGGCGGTGCTCGCCGCCGAGGACGCGCACTTCTACCAGCACGACGGGCTCAACTACCTGGGGATGCTGCGCGCGCTCGCGCACAACGTGACGCGCCCGGGGTCGCTCCAGGGCGGCAGCACGATCACGCAGCAGGTGGTGAAGAACGTGCTGCTCACGCCGGAGCGGACGTTCTCGCGGAAGGCGAAGGAGGTCATCCTCGCGCGCCGGATCGAACAGGCGCTGACAAAGGACGAGATCCTCGAGCTCTACCTGAACCACATCTACTTCGGGCACGGGCGCTACGGCGTCGAGGAGGCGAGCCGGTACTACTTCGGCAAGAGCGTGGGCGATCTCAAGCTCGCCGAGGCCGCGGCGCTCGCGGGGATCGTGAAGGGGCCGAGCGTGTATTCACCGCGCGTGAGCATGGCGCGCGCGCTCCAGCGGCGGACGTTCGTTCTCGATCAGATGGCGCAGAAGGGCTTCGCGTCGGCGGAGGACGTGGACGCGGCGAAGAAGGAGCCCATCGCGCTCGCGCACGAGGCGGTTGAAGTCGGCCAGCTCCTGGTCGAGCAGCACGCGCAGCGCCCCGAGCTGCGCGTCGTACGTCTTGTTCTCGCGCACGACCAGGACGACCCGCTTGATGGGCGACTCCTGCCCGGGCTCCATCGGGATCGGGAAGTCCCACTCGCCGCCCGCGCAGTCCACCGTGAGCAGGTCCCGCATCCGGTCCGCGTTCGCCTGCACCTGGACCGTGCCGGCCGCGAGCTCGTCGTCGGTCAGGGGCGGCACGATCGAGATCGACCCCGCGTCGCCGAGCTGCTCCAGCGCGCGCAGATCGGCGAGGTCGCCCGTCTCGGTGGGCGAGCCGCTCGTGGCGGCGCGGTAGCCGGCCGCGATCTGGCGCGTCGCCTGGGCCTCGCCCATCTGCATGCAGCCGCGGCAGCCGATGGCGATGCCGACGCTGCCGATACACGCGAGGGCAGCGGCGACTCCGAGCGCGATCATGCAGCCGCGCATGCGTGGATCGAGGCCACCCGGCCCGCCCGTGCTCCCGCGGAACGGCGGCCCGGGCGGCAGCGCCGGCTCGTCGCGATCGCGGCGCGGCGGCGGCGCTGGCTCGTAGGGCGGAGGCGGGTTCGAGACCGGGATCGCCATGGGGGCCCGATGATGGCTCGGATCGCGGCACGCTCAAGCGCCCTGCGCGGGGCGGGCGCGCTCGCTACTCGGCAGCCTCGCGGCGCTCGCCCGGAGGCGCGTGGTCCGGGTGCAGCGCGTGGAGCAGCCGGTCGCCGGTGCTGGTGATCTCGTCGAGGAGGAAGCGCGAGCGCGGCTCGGCCCGCTCGAGCCAGCGCTCGAGCACTTCGCGCCGCTCGGGGTGCTGCTGCGCCTGGCCAGCGAGGATCTCCGCGACGGCCTCGTCGATCAGGATCCGCGTCAAGCGCTCCGCGTGCAGCATCGCGAAGGCGAAATCGCGCTTCGGGTTCCAGTTCTTGCTGAAGCGCTCGGGCCACTCCGTGAGCGGGTGGTCCTGCACGGAGCGGAACTTGTCGCCGGCCGTGCGGAGCACCAGGTGCTGCTGCGCCGCGTGCGAGGTCGCCTGCAGCTTGGCGAGGCGCCTTTCGAGCGGGTCGCGCGCGCTCATCGCGCGCCAGCGTGCCTGTGCGCCGCGGCGGAGGAACGCCTGCGGCTTGCCCATGATCGCCCCGAGCGTGTCCTTCATCGCCATGAGCGACTGGATCTGGCTGGTGCCCTCGTAGATCGGCATCACCATCGCGTCGCGGAGCAGCTTCTCCGCGCCGTACTCCTTGGTGTAGCCGACGCCACCGTGGATCTGGATCGCGCGTCGTGCCATCTCGACGGCCTTCTCCGCGCCGAAGTACTTGAGAAGCGGCGTCACGCGGCGCGCGGCGCGCTTGTGCTTGCCGATCCTCTTCTCGAGCGCCTTCTTCTCGTCGGCGCCGAGCTCGCCGTGGCGCAGGCGCATCGCGAGCTTCTGGGCGAGCTCCTCGTGGTAGGTGCCGTGCACGCAGAGCGCGCGCAGCGCCTGCGCGTCGGTGCGCATCTCGTCGAGGTAGTCGGCGATCATCTCGTGCTTGTCGATCGTCTTGCCCATCGACTTGCGCTGCGCGGCGTAGTCGGTCGCGATGCGGATCGCCGCCTCGCAGAGGCCGAGGCACTCGAAGCCGACGCCGACGCGCGCGCCGTTCATCAGGAGCAGCATGTAGTCGAAGCCCTCGCCTCGCTTGCCGATCAGCTGCGCGGGCGCGCGCTCGAAGGCGAGCGCGGCGGTGACCGACGCGTGGTGCCCGAGCTTCTCTTCGACGCGCTCGAGCGCGACGATGCGCCGACGCTTGCCGCCCGGCAGATCCTCGTACGTCGGGACGAGGAACATCGAGAGGCCCTTCAGGCCCGACATCGGATCCTCCGGGTCCGCCACCTTCTCGGTCCGCGCGATGACGAAGTGCCACTTCCCGTGGCCGCTCGTGATGAAGATCTTCTGGCCGGTGACGAACCAGTTGCCCTGCTCGTCCTCTTCGCCGACCGCGCGCAGGCGCGCCATGTCGCTCCCCGCGTCGGGCTCGGTGATGTCCATGCATCCCCAGCTCTGGCCCTTGACGATCTCGTCGATCATCTGCCGGAAGCGCGTCTCGGTGATCGCGCCCGTCTTCGGGTCGAACTTCGTCGTGCCCTCGCGCGCCGAGAACATCAGCGCCGCGGCCGCCATGCCGCCGTGGAAGCCGTGGTGCGCCATGATCGAGACGTCGGCGCGGCCGAACATCTCGCTCACCAGGTAGTAGAGCGCCATGGGCGCGTTCAGCCCGCCGAGCTCGCGCGGCACGCAGAGCCCGTGGAGCTCGAGCTGCTTGATCTGGTCGAAGATCGCCTGCGCGCGCGCCGGGAACCGCGCCTCGCCGCTCTCGAAGATCACCCCGCCGCGATCGATCTCCGCCGTGTGCGGGGCGATCTCGGTCGCGACGAATTCGCCGACCGTCTCGGCGATCTCGCGGAAGAACGCGACGGCCTCGGCCGTGGACTTGTACCCGCTCGCGGCCAGGCCCCCGCGCTCGGTCGCCTCCACGAGCGTCTCCCAGTCGAGGCCCTTGTCGAAGTAGTAGAGGAGGTCTTGGTTGTCCTTGAGGAAGCTCGCCATGTCCGCTCTCCTTGGTCCGCTCATTCCGCCGCGCGGCGCTCGCTCGCCGGGTCGGCCATCAGGGCCGCCCGCGCCATCCGCTTGATCTCGCGCACGATCCGGTCGGGCACCTTCGTGCCGCGGCTCTTGTCGGCGATGGTCGAGACGGTGCCCGCCGTCGCGACGTTGCCGAGCACGAGGTGGATCACCATCACGACGTACGCCTCGGGGTCGACGCCCGGGCGGATCGTCCCGTGCTGCTGCGCCTTCTTGATGTTGTCCGAGAGCACCGCGAGCCAGGGGCTCACGAACTCGGCCACCAGCGCCCGCATCGACTCCGGCCGGTCGAGCGCCTCGCGCAGGAGCAGCCGCGCGCGCGAGGGATCCTCGACGAAGAAGCCGATCGTCTCGTCGAGGATCGCGTCGAAGCGGTCCTCGCGGGCGGCGGCGCGCAGCAGGCGCGGCAGCGTCTCGTTCCAGCGCGAGAGCAGCGCCTCGAGCACCGCGCGGTGCAGCACGTCCTTCCCCTCGTAGTGATAGAGGAGCGACTGCTTCTTCACCCCGACCGCGTCGGCGACCTCCTGCAGCGACGTCGCCTCGACCCCGCGCGCCGCGAAGAGCCGCGTGGCCTCGGTGAGGATCTCCTTCTCGACGTCCTTGTCCTTCGCCGCGGCCACGTTTCGCTCTCTACCGAGTGGTATGACGAACGTCTACCACCTGGTAGGGAGCGGCGCAACGCCTCGCGTCAGTCGGGGACGACGCCGAGATCCATGAGCGCGCTGCGGACGTCGTCCCGATCGATCGCGCCCTCGGGTGCGATCGCGAGGTAGCGCTCGTAGTGCTGGATCGCGCCGGCGCGCTCGCCCGAGAGGCGCATGCCGTCGCCGAGGATGCGGTGCGCGTCGGCCAGCCACGCGGGGCGTGGCGTCGCGGCCTCCCCGATCAGCGTCGCGCGCCCGAGGGCGTGCACCGACTCGCTGGTGTGGCTCGCGTCGAGCTGCAGGCGCCCGAGCCGGTACCACCACTCGCCGTTGGTGTCGACCGCCGCGACCGCGCGCGAGTACGCGGCGATCGCGTCGGAGAGCTGTCGCAGCTGGTCGTAGCAGTCGCCCTCGGCGGCGTACGCCTCGTAGCGATCGGGGGTCAGCTCGAGCGCGCGGCGCAGATCGACGAGCGCGTCGCGCACCATGCCCGAGCGCAGGCGCGCGATGCCCCGGATGTAGTAGGCATCGCCCAGCGACCCGTCGTGCGCGAGCGCCTCGTCCGAGCGCGAGATCGCCAGGCCGATGTCGTTGGCCTGCAGCGCCGCGTTGCCCGCCCACATGTAGAACTCGCCCCGCGTCGAGTCGAGCCCCAGCGCCCGGACGAAGTGCTGCTGTGCCTCGGGGAAGGTCCCGCGCGCGAAGGCGATGCGGCCTGCGTAGTACTCGGCCTCCGCGTGTGGCGGCACCTCCTGCAGCACCGACGCGAGCGTCGTCTCGGCCTCGTCGTACTGCCCGACGGCGACGAGCGCGCCGCCGAGGCGGAGCTGCAGGTCGGAGTCGTCCGGACGCTCCGTGAGCGCCTGCCGGTAGAACTCCACGGCACGGTTCTCCTCGTGCCGCGCCTCGAAGAGCAGGCCGCGCTCGAGCGCGAGTCCCGGGTGGTTGGGATCGATCGCGGCGAGCGCCTCGAACGCGGCGGCGGCGTCGTCGAGCCGGTTCGCGCGGCGCAGCGTGACGGCGAGCCCGAAGCGCGCGGCCGGGAGCGCGTCGTCGAGGGCGAGCGCCGCGCGGAACTCCGTCTCGGCCTCGGGGAGGCGGCTCTGCGAGAGCGCGTACGTCCCGAGCTGCTCGTGCACCTGCGCGGTCTGCTGCACCGCCGTACGCGCCGACTCGAGGACCGCGACGGCATCGCTCGTCCGCTCTGCCTGGTCGTAGAGCCGAGCGAGCGCGAGATAGGGCTCGAAGTTGCCCGGCGCGAGGCGGACGCTCTCCTGGTAGTGCGGCTCCGCGAGGTCTGCGTTGCCGAGCTGTTCCTCGACGCGGCCGAGCCAGAGCTGGACCTCGGGGTCGTCGGGCCGCTCGGCGGCGAGATCGTCGAGCGTCGTGTGCGCCTCCTGGACGCGGTCGAGCTGCGTCATCGCGCGCGCCGCGCCGAGGCGGGCGTCGAAGTTCGCGGTCCGCCCGCTCGGCAGCACGAGCGAGCCCGCGTCGCCCGCACCGATGACCGCCTGGAAGCGACTGAGCGCGTCCGAGGGCCGGTCGATCAGGAGCATGCGCCCCTCGCCGAGCACCGCGGCCATGTCCGTGCTGTCCGCGGCCGCAGCCTCCTGGTAGGCCTCGAGCGCCTGACCCGTCCTGCCGCGCAGCTCGTACATCGCGCCGAGCAGCGACCACGCCTCCGCGCGCAGGCGCGCGTGCGCCACGAGCGTCTGCTCCCCGAGCGGCTCGCGCCCGACGACCTGGCTGGCGACGGTGGTCGCCTGTGCGTCGTCGCCGCTCTCGTGCAGCCGCTGCGCGCGCGCGAAGAGCGCCTCGACGTGATCGGGCGCCGCCTCGAGGGTCGCCGCGATCGCGGCGTCGTACGCTGCGTGATCCTCGCCGTGCGAGAGAGCACGTGCGAAGCCCCAGCGCGCGGCCGCGCCGCCCTGGTGATCGATCGCGGCCTGGAACGCCTGGCTCGCGTCGGCCCAGCGCTCCTCCTCTAGCGCGATCTCTCCGTCGAGCAGGTCGACGAGCGGATCGTCGGGCGCGAAGGCGCGGGCGTGCGACACGTAGCTGAGCGCGCTCGGCCGGTGCCCGTGCGCGAGCTCGTCGGCCGCGACGCCGAGGGCGAACGTCGGGTCGTTCGGATCGCGCGAGTCCATGCGCTGGCGAATCGCGGCGGCGCGCCCGGGATCGGAGGTGAAGCGGATCTGGGCGACCGACTCCGCGTAGAGGCTGAGCGAGAGCAGCGGGCGGTTGTACCCGGCGTCGTGCCGTGCCGATCCGAGGCCGCGCAAGGCCTCCGCGGACGAGCTCGGCGTGTCGTGGAGCAGCTCTTCGCGCGCCCGCGTCATCGCCGCGCCCACCGCGGCGGGATCGCCCGCCGCGATCTGCTGCTCGATCGCGTAGATGCCGAAGGGGCCGAGAGGGGTGAAGTAGAGACCCCCGCCGATCAGGGCGATCAGCGCGAGCATCCCGAGCGCGACGACGAGCCCGCGGCGGCCGCGCGGGGCCGGCTCGGGCTTGGGCAGCGTCTTGGCCTGCGTCTCGCGAGGGCGCTCGATCTCCACGCGCGAGGGCGCGAGCCCGCCGGCCCGCTCCTGGGGGATGTCGGAGAACTCCATCCCGTCGTCCCGCCGCTCGGGGAGCTCGATCTCGCCGTGGCCGCGGGACGGCATGCTCTTGCGCCCGTCGGGCAGGGGCAGCTCGAACTCGCTGACGGACGCACGGGCGCCTCCGGCCTTGCGCGGCGGAGGCAGCTCCAGATCCTGCTCGACGGAGGGCCCGGTCGCGCGAGCGCGAGGCGGCGGGAGCTCGAGGTCGCCCACCGCTGCAGGCGCGGCCGCTGCGGGACGTCGCGGCGGCGGGAGGTCGAGGTCCGGAAACCCACCCCCTCCGCTCTCCGGAGAGAGGGACGGCAGATCGGCCGGAGGCCGGCGCGGGGGAGCGCTCTGCGCCCCGCGCAGCGCAGGCAGATCGGCCGGGCCGCGCGGCGCAGGGAGATCCACACCACCCCGCGGCGCGGGCAGATCCACGCTGCCGCGGGGCGCCGGCAGATCGACCCCGCCGCGAGGGGCGGGGAGGTCCGCGGCGCCAACGGGCGCCGGCAGATCGGCCATGTCGCGCGGCGCGGGCAGGTCGGCGATCTCCGAGGCGCCGCCGCGCTTGGGCATGGGGAGGTCGAGATCGCCGAACGCGCGATCGGCCGCGGCGAGCGCACCACGGCCTTTCGGAGCCGGGAGGTCCACGCCGCCCATCCCCTTCGGGGCAGGCAGGTCGAGCTCGATCCCGCCAGCGCGGCCGCTCGGCGCCGGCAGATCGAGCCCGTCCGGCTCGTCGTCGAAGGGCGTGCGCGAGTGATCGGCCAGCGCCGGCTTCACGCTGTCGATGCGCTGCCCGCGGGGCGCAGGCAGGTCGACGTCGAAGGCCGTGCCGCCACCACCGCGGGGCGCCGGCAGGTCGATCTCGTCGGGCACGGGCGCGCGCTTGGCGCCGCGAGGTGCCGGCAGGTCGAGCTCGTCGAGCGCGGGCGCCGCCGGCCTCGGGGCCCCGCGAGGCGCCGGCAGGTCGAGCTCGTCGAGCGCGGGCGAGGCCGGCCTCGCGGCGCCGCGGGGAGCAGGCAGATCGAGCTCGTCGAGGGCAGGCGCCTTCGCCGCCCCGCGAGGCGCCGGCAGATCGATCTCCATCGGAGGCGCGATCGGGGCCTTCGGCCCGGCCGCCCGAGGCGCCGGCAGGTCGATCTCCATCGGTGGCGCGATCGGGGCCTTCGGCCCGGCCGCCCGAGGCGCCGGCAGGTCGATCTCCATCGGTGGCGCGATCGGGGCCTTCGGCCCGGCCGCCCGAGGCGCCGGCAGGTCGATCTCCATCGGAGGTGCGATCGGCCGCTTCGCGGGCGGCGCGCCGCGCGGGGCGGGAAGATCGAGGTCGAGGTCGTCCGACAGGTTCGGCGGCGGCGCGAGCGGCGGGCGGCCGACGGCTGGCCGTGGGACCGCGCCGCGAGGCGCGGGCAGGTCGAGGTCGTCGGACGCCGCGGCCTTGGGAGCTGCACCGCGCGGAGCCGGCAGATCGAGATCGTCCAGCGCAGGCGCGGGCAGTGGCACGACCGGCCTGGCGGGCGGGGGCGGCGGCACGCGCGGCGGGCCGCCGGGCGCGCCCGCCCCACCCAGCATCGTGCTCTTCTGAACGACCGTCTCGGTGCGACCGTCGGGGAACACCAGGAACGCCGTGCCGCACTTGGGGCACTTCATCTTGAGTCCCGTCGCAGGCAGCCGGCGCTCGTCGAGCGGGTACTGCTGACTGCACGAGATACACGCGACCGTGATCATCGGCTCGGGCTCTTCCTCTTCCTCTGCGTCGCCGCGCGGAGCCCCGCGAGCGTAACACGACGCTCGCGCCACTCTGCACAAACGCGCCAGCGCTTGACCCGGGGATCGACCGGCCCGTAGGGTTCCCCGGCCATGAAGCGAACCGTCACGCTCGAGATCGCGGGTGCGCGCTACCGGATGGCCTCCGACGCCGACGAGGCGCACCTCGCGCGGCTCAGCGAGCTCATCAACGATCGCATCGCCGCGCTCGGCCCCAAGGTCGCGCGCACCGCGACGCCGGCACAGCTCCTCGCGGTCGTCGCTCTCGGGCTCGCCGACGAGCTCGTGCAGGCGGAGCAGCGCCGACGCGAGGTGGAGCACGTGGTCCGCGACTCGGTCGGCCGGGCCATCGCGCGGATCGACCAGCGCCTGGCTTCGGACGGCGCGCGGGGCTGAGCCGCTCGATGCCGGTCGTGATCGACGAGGCGGAGCGCCTCGAGATCGGACGGCGGGTGAAGGCCGAGCTGCGCGACCGGATGAGGCGGGTGCGGCGGGCGCTCGGCCCGGAGAACCGCGACGCGCGGAGCGCGGCGATCGCCGAGCGCGTGCGCTCGACGGATGCGTGGGCCCGGGCCCGGACGGTCGCGCTCTTCGTGCCGATGCGCACCGAGATCGACGTCGGGCTCCTCGAGCGCGCCGCGCGCTTGGAGAGCAAGCGCGTGGCCGCCCCACGGATGATCGAGGTGCAGGGCCGTACCGAGCTCGAGCTGCGCGAGTGGGTCGAGGGC
Source organism: Sandaracinaceae bacterium (assembly GCA_044220955.1). GTDB lineage: Bacteria > Myxococcota_A > Polyangia > Polyangiales > Sandaracinaceae > JBBSAT01. The sequence continues at coordinate 11,641 of JBGAQA010000110.1, read as the reverse complement.
GTCGCGCCGGTCGAGAGCGGCAAGATGGTGCGCGAGCCTCCGGCCGACGCGCCGTGGGTCGATCCCGCCACGGTCGACCTCGTGATCGTGCCCGGCCTCGCCTTCGACGAGCGCGGCGCGCGCATCGGGTACGGCGCGGGGCTCTACGACCGGCTGCTTCCGACGTGCACGGGCGCGGCGCGCGTCGGGGTCGCCCACGACTTCCAGGTGCTGGGCGAGCTCCCCGAGGGCCCGGGCGATCAGCGCGTCGACCTCGTCGTCACCAACGAGCGCGTGGTGACGGTGGCTCGCGGCTCCCGCGGCTGACCCGCGCCGCTCTGGCGTCGAAGGCGCGCTCCGTCGGCCGACGAACGAGCACGAGAAAGTACATTTGGTGACAATCGCCGTGGCAAGAATGCCGCGTGCTGCACGCCTTCGTGATCTGCCTCTATCTCGCGGTCCTGACGGTGCTCGCCCTCTACGGGTTCCACCGGGCGCAGCTCCTCTATCTGTACTGGAAGCACCGCGAGTCGGCGCCCAAGGCGGCCGAGAAGTGGAAGGAGCTGCCGCGGGTGACCGTGCAGCTCCCGATGTTCAACGAGATGTACGTCGCCGAGCGGCTCATCGAGAGCGTCGCGGGGATCGACTACCCGAAGGACAAGCTCGAGATCCAGGTGCTCGACGACTCGACCGACGAGACGCAGAGCATCGCGAAGGCCAAGGTCGAAGAGCTCGTCGAGCGCGGCTACGACGCGACCTACGTGCACCGCGTCGATCGCACCGGCTTCAAGGCGGGCGCCCTCGAGAACGGGACCAAGATCGCCAAGGGCGACTTCCTCATGGTCTTCGACGCCGACTTCGTGCCGACGCCCTCGATCGTGCTGGACCTCGTGCACCACTTCACCGACCCGAAGGTCGGCATGGTGCAGGCGCGCTGGGGCCACCTGAACCGCGACTACTCGGTGCTGACGCGCGTGCAGTCGATGATGCTCGACGGGCACTTCGTCGTGGAGCACATCGCGCGCAACCGCAGCGGGCGCTTCTTCAACTTCAACGGAACGGCGGGCATCTGGCGGCGCGCGACGATCGTCGACGCCGGCGGCTGGCAGCACGACACGCTGACCGAGGACATGGACCTCTCGTTCCGCGCGCAGCTCAAGGGCTGGCGCTTCGTGTACGTCCCGGAGGCGATCGCGCCGGCGGAGCTGCCCTGCGAGATGATGAGCTTCAAGGGCCAGCAGTTCCGCTGGGCCAAGGGCTCCGCGCAGACGGCGAAGAAGCTCATCCCGACGGTGATGCGCGCCGACATCCCGTGGAAGGTGAAGCTCGAGGTGCTCTTCCACCTCACGGACAACTTCGCTTACCTCTTCTTGCTCGTGCTGGCGTTCCTGCAGCTGCCGAACATGGTGCTGCGCCAGGAGATCCAGCGCCCCGAGCTCCTGCTCCTCGACGTGCCGCTCTTCGCGCTCACGAGCGGATCGATCGTCATGTTCTACCTGACGACGCACCGCGCGCTCTACGGCAACCTCTGGGAGGCGATCCGCAGGCTGCCGCTGATGATGGCGCTCGGCATCGGCCTCTCGCTGAACAACGCGCGCGCCGTCCTCGAGGGCCTCTGGGGCCGCGAGAGCGAGTTCGTGCGCACGCCCAAGCACGGCGTGACCAAGTCGAGCGAGACCTGGACGAAGAAGAAGTACCGCGCGAGCAAGGAGCTCTTCTCCTGGATCGAGGTCGGCATCGGCCTCTACTTCGTCGCGACGATCGTGGCGGCCGGCTTCATCGGCGCCTGGACGAGCATCCCCTTCCTGGTGCTCTTCATGGTCGGCTTCCTCTACGTCGGATCGCTCAGCCTGCACCAGGCGCGCTGATCGCGTCTTCGGCGTAGGATCGCCCGCATGCGGGGGCTCCTGGTCGTCGTCGTGTTCGGTGTGCTCGCGTCGTGCGACGCCGGCGGGATCGTGGTCGACGCATCCGCGGACGCCGCTGGCGACGACGCGGGGAGCGACGCCGCGATCGTGGCGCCGGTCGTGTTCACCGCCACTCCCGATCCGGCCGAGCGCACGGACTGCGCCGATGACGTCGCGACGGGCACCGCGATCGCGAAGCACGTGACCTGCGCGGGCGAGCTCGTCGATGGTGCGCTCGCCATGGGCCGCCTCGGCGACGTGCTCGTCGCGAACGCCCACGCTCGGTTCGTGATCCGCACGGGCCCCGAGAGCGCCTCCACGATCGGAGGCTTCGGCGGCGGGATCGTCGACGCTTCGATCGAGGGCGGCGACGACGCGGTGAAGGAGATCTTCCCGCTCCTCGACTTCGGCGTCGCGCGAGCGAGCGAGGTCGTCGTGACCGACGCCGGCGGCGACGCCGACGCAGCGGTGAGCGTCCTCTTCGACGTCCAGCCGCTCGGCATCCTCGAGGCGGCCGCGCCCGGGCTCTCGAGCGCGCGGCCGATCCGCGGCGCGATCGAGTACCGGCTCGCCGCCGATCGCGACGTCCTCGAGATCACGATGCGCTTCTCGTCGACGCCCGGCGATGCGCGCACTGCGGTCGTGCCGGGGCTCGCCGCGCTGATCGGCGGCAACGGCGAGCTCGAGCGGCCCGGGTTCGGTCCGATCCCCGAGGGCGGCGGCGGCAGCGGTGTCCCGGGCGTCGTGTCCGAGGGGTCACGCTCGGCCCTCGCGATCGCGCTCGACGCGCCGAGCGGGTCGCTCTTGGCCGTGAACACGATCCACCTGCTCAAGGGCGCGCGAGCGAGCGCGGATCCCGGCGTGATCACGACGGCGCGCGCGCGGGTCGCCGTCGGCGCGACGGCTGCTGACGCGTGGTCGCTCGTCGATCCCGCGAGCGAGCCCGTGCTGGTCGTTCACGGGGCAGCGGGCGACCGGGTCGAGATCGCCGGCGCGACGCTGCCCTATCTGCGCGCGAGGATCGGCGCGGACGGGACGGCGCGCGTCCCCGTTCCCGCCGGCGACTACGTGGTGCGCGCCGGGCTCGGTCCCTTCTTCCAGGGCGCGGCCTCTCCGGTGTCGGTCACGACCGCGGGAGGCGACGTGGCGCCTGCCTCGCCGCCGTCGGCCACGCTCCACGTCGAGGCGATCGCCGACGGCGACGCCGGCGCGCCCGTGCGCGTGACGCTGCGCGCTCCGGGCTCCACCGACGACGTGCTCCGCTTCGTCGCCACGGGCCCGACCGACGCGCGCATCCCGCCCGGCGCCTACACCGTGGACGTGTCTCACGGCGTGGAGTTCGATGTCCACGAGGAGTCGATCACGATCTCCGACGGAGAGACTCGCACCGTCACCGCGATCCTCGACCGCGTCGTCGACACGACGGGGTGGATCGGCTGCGACTTCCACCTGCACTCGGACCTCTCGACCGACAGCCTCCACCACGTCGCCGACGCGGTGCGCGTCATCGTCGCCGAGGGGCTCGATCTCGTGGCGTCGACCGATCACGACTACATCACCGACTACGACGCGGTGCTCGGGCGCGTCGGGCTCGCGGGACGGCTCGTGGTGGTCCCGGGCGACGAGGTGTCGTCCACCGTGCTCGGGCACTTCGGCGGCTATCCGCTCGCGCGCGACGTCGACGCCGCCGGCGCCGGCGCGCCCATCTGGTTCGACGCGTCGCCCGCCGACGTCTTCGCGCGCATCGAGGCGCGCGGCGACGCCACGCTGGGCGGCGCGATCGTGCAGATCAACCACCCCCGCCTGCGCATGACGAGCTTCTTCGACCGGATCGGCCTCGACACCACGACCGCGCACGCGACCGCGAGCCCCGCGTCGCTCGGGCTGCCCGCCACGACGGATCTGGACGACCTCTCGGCCGTGGACGTGATCGAGGCGTGGAACGGCTACACGCGCGGCGACAACGAGGCCGCGTTCGCCGACTTCCTCGCGCTCTGGGACACGGGACGGCGCTTCACGATGGTCGGCAACAGCGACTCGCACCGCGCCGATCTGCCGGCGGGCGCGCCGCGCACGTTCCTGCGCGTAGCCGACGACGCGCCCGGGGCCTTCGGCTGGTCGGACGCGGCGAGCGCGCTGCACTCCCACGACGCGACGGTGGCCGCGGGCATCTTCGTCACCGCGACGCCGGCCGGACCGCGCGACGCGAGCGGAAGCGTGCCGCTGCACGTGGTCGTGCAGGCCGCGCCCTGGGCCGACACGAGCCGTCTGCGGATCTACGCCGGTCGCGAGGTCGTGATCGACATGCCGCTGACGAGCGGCCCCAGCGTCCGCTTCGACGGCGTCGTGAGCGTAGCGCTCGGAGGGGCGCACTTCGTCGTCGCGCGCGCCGACGGCGGCGTGGACGCCGAGCCGCTCTTCCCGTTCCATCCCTTCGGCGTGACGAACCCGATCGAGGTCCCTTGAGCGCCCCCATCGCGCTCGTCGGCATGTCCGGCGTCGGCAAGTCGTTCTGGGCGCGGCGGCTCGCGTACGAGGCGGGCTTCGTCGTTCACGACTGCGACGCCGAGATCGGCGCGCGCCTCTCCTCGATCGTGAGGCCCGATCCTGGCGAGCAGCCGGTGCACGCGCTCGGCCGCTGGATGCGGATGCCATGGACGCCCGGCTACGCGGAGCGCGAGGCGCGCTACCTCGCGCTCGAGGAGGAAGTGACGCGCGCCGCGCTCGGCCGCACCGGTGAGGCGCACGTCCTCGACACGACGGGAAGCGTCGTCTACCTCCCGCAGGATCTGCTCGCGGCGATCCGCGAGAAGTGCCGGGTCGTCTACCTGCGCACGCCCGAGGCGCGGCGCGAGACGATGCTGGAGCGCTACCTCGAGGAGCCCAAGCCCGTGGTGTGGGCCGGCGCCTTCCACGCGCCGCCGGGGCAGACGGCGTTCGAGGCCCTCCCCGGTGCATACGCAGAGCTGCTCGCGAGCCGGGACCGGAGGTACCTGGCGCTCGCGCACGTCACGCTGGACGGCGGCGCGCTCGAGACGTCTCCGCCGTCCATCGCGGAATTCCTCGCGCGGATCCAGGTCTGATCACGAGAGGAGTGCTCGCCACGGAGGTCCCGGACGGGAGCGGGCGCAGCCCGCGGACGGGAGGGGCCGGAGCGGCGAGCCGACGCAATTCGAGAGAGGCCTGATCCGTTCTGCCGCCGTGGACGTCGACACGCGCCGGCGGCGCGGTAGAGCGACTCTCGCAGTGCGCCTCTCGCCCGGCATCCGCGCGATGATCGTCTCGGCGTTCGCCTTCGCCGTGATGAGCGCGCTCGTGAAGCTCGCGGGCGAGCGCCTGCCCTCGGTGCAGATCGCCCTCGCGCGCGGCGTCGTCACGCTCGTCGCGTCGTACGTCGCGCTGCGCGGCGCGGGCATCCCGGCGTTCGGACACGGGAACAAGTGGCTGATCGTCCGCGGCCTCATCGGACTCGGCGGGCTGCAGTGCTACTTCTACGCGGTGACCGTGCTTCCGCTCGCGGAGGCGACGGTCATCCACTTCACCAACCCGCTCTTCGTGGCGCTCGCGGCGCCCTTCCTGCTCGGCGAGCGCGTGGGACCGCGCGAGCTCGTCGGCGTCGCGCTGGGCCTGGCCGGCGTGGTCCTCGTCACGCAGCCGGCGTTCCTCTTCGGGGGCGCCGGCGTCTCCCTCTCGCCGCTGGGCGTCGCGATCGGCATGCTCGGCGCGGTGTTCGGCGCCTCGGCGTCGGTCGTCGTGCGGAAGCTGCGCACGGAGCACCCGCTCGTCGTGGTGTTCCACTTCCCGCTGCTCGTGGTGCCGCTCACCCTCCCCTTCGTGATCCCGGTCTGGGTCGCGCCGACGCCGCGCGAGTGGCTCCTCTTGCTCGCGGTCGGCCTGGTCACGCAGCTCGGCCAGCTGAAGATGACGGAGGGCCTGAGCCAGCTGCCCGCCGCGCGGGCGAGCGCGTTCAGCTACGTGCAGATCGTGTTCAGCTTCGCGCTCGGCGCGCTCTTCTTCGGCGAGCTCCCGACGCCGCTCACCTGGGTGGGCGCCGGCCTCGTGACGGTGGGCACGCTGATCGTGGCGACCGCGCCGCGCGCGCCGGCGATCGAGCCCGCAGACGCTGCGGCCGAGTGAGCCGGGCGAATCCGGCGGCGCCGTCTGGTACCGTGGTGCCATGAGCAAGCGATTCCACGTCGTCGACTCGCCGCACCTCGTGCCCTTCGACGGCCGCTTCCGCGTCCGCAAGCACGACACGCGCGCGCCCAAGAAGCTCCGCAGGGAGGACGAGAACGAGGCGGAGCTCTCGGTGCTCGTCACGCGGATGCAGAAGCTGCAGGGCAAGCTGATGGCGAACGACCAGCGCTCGCTCCTGCTCGTCTTCCAGGCGCTCGACGCCGCCGGGAAGGACGGCACGGTCAAGGCCGTGATGTCGGGCATCAACCCGGCGGGCTGCGAGGTCTACTCGTTCAAGAAGCCGAGCGACCTCGACCTCGATCACGACTTCCTCTGGCGCACGTACCGCTGCATGCCCGAGCGCGGGCGCATCGGGATCTTCAACCGCAGCTACTACGAAGAGGTGCTCGTGGTGCGCGTGCACCCGGAGCTGCTCGACTTCCAGAAGCTCCCCGACCGCCCCAAGCTCGGCCAGATCTGGGACGAGCGCTACGACTCCATCCGCGACATGGAGCGGCACCTCGCTCGCAACGGGACGCACATCCTCAAGTTCTGGCTCCACGTCAGCAAGAAGGAGCAGAAGGAGCGCCTCCTCGCGCGCATCGACGACCCGGCCGCGAACTGGAAATTCAGCGGCGCCGACATCCGCGAGAGGCAGCACTGGGACCGCTACATGGCCGCGTACGAGGACGCCCTGAACGAGACCTCACGCCCCTGGGCGCCCTGGTACGCGATCCCGGCCGACGACAAGCACTACATGCGGCGGGCCGTCGCGCAGATCGTGGTCGAGGCGCTCGAGGGCATGAAGCTGCGCTACCCCGACGTGCCCGACGCGGCCAAGCGCGACATGCAGAGGGCCAAGCGCGAGCTGCTCGGCGAGTAGCGCCGGCGCCGGGCTCAGGCGACGCTCGGCGTGCGCGCGTGGCGCGCCGCACCGAGCGTCACGGCGATCATGCCGACGGCGAGCAGCACGAGGGCGAGGCCGACGTTGTTGAGCGACTCGCCGAAGCCCACGACCACGACGTTCGGCGGTGCGGCGCTCGCGTCGTAGTACTGCGACGTCGCGATGAGGCCCGTGACGAAGCCGAGCAGCCCGGTCAGGAACGTGAGCACGCTGCTCGCCGCGATGAGCGGCACGAAGCGCCGCTCCGGCGAGACCGCATAGCGCGCCGACACGCCGATCATCAGCAGGCCGACCACGAGCGTCGGCCACATGCCCCAGCCACCGTTGTGAAAGCTCTCCAGGATCATCGCGCACCTCCCTTTCGGAAGGCGCAGACAGCGCGGGGTGCGCCCGGTTCCCGCGGCTACGGCGCCGACGTCGATTTCTTCCCCGCGGCGCGCCGGATCATCCCGCAGCGCTCATCGCGCGGCGCACCTCTTCGTCGGTGAGCGTGCGGTTCGACTTCTTCGCCTCGGCCAGGATCGCTTGCACCACCTCGGGCTTGGCCGGCATGCCGTGGTGCTTCAGCCAGAAGGTCACGTTGCTCGCGCCGCTCATCGGGCCGATCTCGATCTCCTGCTCGCGCCCGAACACGCCAGCCGGCACACCGGAGTACACGCGGTCGGCGAGATCCTTGTCGCCCTTCTCGAGCGCCTTGATGATCGCCGACGCGTGCACGCCCGTACCGGTGCGGAACGCGTCCTTGCCCATCACCGGGTAGTTGATCGGGATGGGCATGCCGAGCGAGGTCGAGACCTTGTCGCAGAGCTCGCCGAGCTTGGTCACGTCGCGATCGCCGAGCTCGCCGATGAGCTTGAGGTTCACGAGGATCTGGTCGAGCGACGCGTTCCCGACGCGCTCGCCCACGCCCAGGATCGCGCCGTGGATGCGATCGGCGCCGTGCTCGACGGCCCAGATCGAGTTCACCACGCCCAGCCCGCGGTCGTTGTGGCCGTGCCAGTCGATGCCGACGTTCTCGGCACCCAGGGCGAGCAGGAGGTTGCGCGTCCACTCGACGAGGTGGCGCACGCCGTCGGGCGTGACGTGGCCGACGGTGTCGCAGAGGGTGAGGCGCGTCGCGCCGGCCTCGATCGCCGCGGAGAAGAGCTCGTAGAGCACCTTCGGGTCGCTGCGCGTCGTGTCCTCGGTGACGTAGTTCACCGGCAGGCCTTCCTTCACGCCGAACGCGATCGCGTCGACCGAGCGCTGCTTGATCAGCTCGACCGACCAGTCCTCCGCGAGCGCGCGGATCGGCGAGGACCCGATGAAGGTCATCACCTCGATGGGCCTGCCGGTCTTCTGCGCGATCTCGGCCATCGGCTTGATGTCCTGCACGAGCGTGCGGCCGGCGCAGGTCGGCCGGACGTGCATCTTCGCGTCGACCATCTCGCGGCAGAGCCGGAGCACGTGCTCGAACGCGCGCGGACCGGCGCCGGGCAGGCCCACGTCGCAGGTGTCGACCCCGACGTCGTCGAGCAGGTGCAGGATCTCGAGCTTGTCCTCGATCGAGGGGTCGAGCACCGAGGGGTTCTGCAGGCCGTCCCGCAGCGTCTCGTCGTGCAGCTCGAAGCGGCCCTTGAGCACCACGGGGGCGCGCCGGCCGACGTTGTTCCAGTCGTAGATGAGCTTGCGGGTGTCCACCGGGTGGGATCCTTTTGCTTTGGGTCTCCGACTGCAAGGGTGTTCCTCACGGAGTGTCCGTCCGTAGCCACACGGACGGACCAAGACAGAGAGGCCCGAGCGGCCCGAGCGATCACTCGTCCCAGTCGAGAGCATCCACGCGGATCCCGCCCTCGTGGAGCGCCGCCGCCATGGCCCGGGCGTTCGCCCAGCGCTGCCTCGGGTCGTTCTTCAGCGCGCGGTCGATCGTGTCCGTGAACGCCGGCCCCAGCTCGGGGCGGAGCTTCGCGAGCGAGGGCGCGGGCGTCTTCGTGATGAGCTCCATCAGCTCGCCGAGGTCCTCGGCATCGTACGGGGGATCACCCGTCGTCGCCGTGTAGAGGACGGCGCCCGCGGCCCACACGTCGCTGCGCTCGGTCAGCTCCTCGCCGCGCCACTGCTCGGGGCTCATGTAGTGCGGGGTGCCGAGGCGCACGCCGTCGTGCGTGCGGATCGCGTCCGAGTCCATGGAGTCACCGCGCACCTTCGCGATGCCGAAGTCGAGGAGCTTCACGCGCAGATCGTCGCCGTCGAAGCCGAGGAAGATGTTCTCCGGCTTCACGTCGCGGTGGATGATCCCGTGCGCGTGCACGTGCGCGAGCACCGCGAGGAGCTGGTGGCCGACCTCGACGACGTCCTTCGCGTCGAGCGGTCCTTCGTCGAGCGCGTCGCTGAGGTCCTGCCCCTCGAGCTTCTCGAGCGCGATGTAGGCGCGACGCCGCTCGTCCATGCCCGCGGCGACGACGCGCGGGATCCCGACGTGCGGGATCCGCTTCATCACGCGCGCCTCGTGGTGGAAGCGAGCGACGTGCTCGTCGAGCACCGCGTAGCGGTCGTGCAGCACCTTGAGCGCGAGGCGCTCGCCCGTCGTCGCGTCGATCCCCTCGAACACCGCGCCCATCCCGCCCTCACCGAGCAGCGCGTCGATCCGGAAGCGGCCCGCGATGGAGCTCCCGATGCGCTCGTGCGCCTCGCGCGGGACCACCTTCACGCCCTCGGGCGCGAGATCCACCAGCGTGTCGTCTGCCTTGCGGCCCCGTCTTCCCGCCAAAGCGCGCCTACTCTACACCACCGGCACGTGCTCGCAGCCGCTCGAGCTTCTCGGCGTCGGCGAGATCCTGCAGACGCCCCGCCGCGCGCTTGTTGGTGATCAGATCCTCCGGCGAGATCACACGAACGCGGACGCCGTCGATGAGCTCCGAACGTGCATGCGCGAAGAGATCTGCCGTCGTGACCCCGTCGATCGCACGAAGCAGATCGACGCGCCCGGGCTCCTGTCCGAACCAGACGACGTCCGAGTCGGCCATCGTGCGGACCGCGTCGGCGACCGCTCGTGGTGCGCCGAAGCGGGCGAGGGCGTCGGCTGCCCGCGCGAGGTTGGCAGCATCGGGTGCGAGGACGAGGTCGATGTCCTTGGTGCTCCGGGGATGCCCGTGGAACGCGACCGCGTATCCGCCGACGAGGACCGCCTCAACCGCGGAGCGCTCGAACTCCACCAGGAGATCTCGGAAGTCGGGGAGGAGTTCCATCGTCGGTCCTCAGATCGAAGAACGTGATGACGAGCTCGGTGACGGCGCGGATCCGGTCGGCGGGCGTGGTCCGGAGCGCCTCCGCGAGCTCGATCTGCTCGAGCTCCTCGAACGACCGCGCAACACCCCCGCTCCAGGTGCGACGACGGCGCTCCGCACGCTGCTCGGCCGTCTCCTGTTCTCGCGCGGACACGCCCGATGCTACCACGCGGCGTCGATGCCGACGACGGAGGCGACGCCAGTGCCGCCGAGGCTGATCTCGAGGCGTGCGTCCTGCCCCCACACCTCGGTCGTGTCGATGCGGACGATGCGATCCCAGCCGTCGGGCTCGCGCGGCATCACGATGGCCGCGCGCTCGACGTCGTTCACGAGCACCCGAAGCGTGCCGCCGCCGCGCTGGCCGTCGGGGATGGCCCAGCGGATCAGGAGCTCCGGGCCGGCGCGCAGCGAGGGCCAGATCACGCGCCGCGTCTGGCCGCGCTGCCCGGTCGGGAGGAGCGCGAGCACCTCGGGGACGTGCCCGACCTCGATCGGGCCGCCCGAGAGCGCGAGGCCGAACATCCCGGAGAGGCCCGCGTCGTAGTGGCTGCACTCCCAGCTCATGTGCTCCCACGCGAGGAAGTCGCAGGGAACGTCGCGCTCGCCCTCGTGCAGCAGGACGACCGCGCCGCGGACGCCGCGGTAGCTCGCGAGGTGGAAGGGCTCGCCCTCGGCGCGGACGCGCCGCACGGTCCCGACCGTCATGAGCAGCGTGAGGGCCAGAAGCCCCGCGGCGAGCGGCGCGCGCGGCGGGAGCATGGCCCGGAGCGAGCCCGCGAGGTCCGCCTTGGTCGAGAGCGCGAGCGCCATCCCGGGCGCGCGCGAGCGCCGCGAGGGGCCGGTAGCCCACATCCGTCGTCGCGAGACCTGGGCAGACGCCGAGGAGTGCGAGAGCGCCGAACGCGATCGCCGTGGGGCGGCCCCGCGCGTCGAGGAACGCGACGGCCGTGCCGAGGACGCCGAGCACCACGATCGGGAGCGCGAGCCGCGAGGCGCCCTCGTGCAGCGCGGCGTGCGTCAGCGCGGCGAAGGGGGTGATCGCCGACGTGAAGAGCGACGTGCCCTCGTCCGTGAGCCCGACGAGGCCCGCGGCGAGCACTGCGAGCACGACGCCGAGCACCCGGCGGCCGCTCGTGAGGCGCTCGACCGCGAGCACGGCCAGCGCGTGCACGAGCAGGAGCACGCCGCCCGCCTCGACCTGCGAGCGGACGTTCGGCAGCGCCGCGACGACGACGACGGCCGCGGCCGCGACCTCCGCGCTCACGAGGCGCGCGCCGATCCGGACGAGCGCGGCGACGAGCGCGGCGCCGACGAGGATGTGCGCCAGGACGGCGATCACCACGGCGACGCGGTCGACGGTGCCGGCCTCGATGAGCGTGTCGCGCAGCCAGCCGGCGATCGGGCCCGGC
>JBGAQA010000010.1:58099-114462 GCA_044220955.1 Sandaracinaceae bacterium | reverse complement strand
GCGTCCGCTTCGGCTTGTGACCAAGGCGTCGAGCCGGATGATCCGATGATCGTCTTCGCGAGCGACTTCGGGCACGCGGACGGCTACGTCGGCATCGTCGAGGCGGCGATCGCCTCGCTCACGCCCGACGCGCGCGTGGTGCACCTCGCCCACGACATCGCGCCCCAGGACGTGCGGGGCGGCTCGTACGTCCTCTGGTCGGCGGCGCCGCACCTGCCGCGCGACGCGGTGGTGCTCGCGGTGGTCGACCCGGGCGTCGGGAGCGCTCGCCGCCCGATCGCCGCGCACGGCGAGCGGCTCTCGTACGTCGGACCCGACAACGGCCTCTTCGGCGCCGCGTGGCAGCGCGACCCGCCGCGCGAGGCGTGCGTGCTGAAGCGCGATGCCGCGGCGCGCGCGCGCACGTTCGACGGGCGAGATCTCTTCGGACCGACGGCCGCAGCGATCGTCGGCGGGCTGGGCCTCTTCCACCTCGGCGAGCTCGTGGATCCGGCCTCGCTCGTGCGCGCGCCGGTGCTCCCCACGCGCGACCGGCGCGGCGAGGTGTGGACCTTCGATCGCTTCGGCAACGCGATCACCACGATCGAGGCCGAGCACGACACCGAGGGCGCGATCGAGATCGCCGGCCGGCGCCTGCCGATCGCGTCGCACTACGCGAGCGTCGAGGAGGGCGAGCTCGTCGCCTACGTCGGCTCGACGGGCCTGATCGAGATCGCCGTGCGCGACGGGAGCGCGCGGGATCGCCTCGGCCTGCGCAGGGGAGCCCCGGTCCTCCGCGTCACGTGACCATCCGGGCGCGCAGCTCCGGCGTCGGGATGCGGCACTCGTTCGTCTTGCCGAACCATCGGTAGCGGTTGCGCGCGATCAGCTCGTAGAAGAAGTCGCGCACGAAGCGCGGCACGATCATCGCGACGCGGCCGAGCCAGAAGGGGAAGGTCATGTGCGACGCGATGCGGAGCGCCGCGGTCGAGCGCTCGTACGCGCGCCCGCCCTCGACGAGCACGATCGTGTCGGGGTCGCCCTCCGGGACCTTCATCCCGTGCGCGGCGAGGAGCGCGCGCCCGCCCGCCGACTGCAGCGACGCGAAGCGGAGCACCTTGGTGCGGTCGTGATCGAGGATGAACTGCACCGCGCCGTTGCAGAGGTTGCACACCCCGTCGAAGAGCACGACGGGCGCGTCGCTCGCCGTCGAGGTCATCGCTGCATGATCTCGGTGAACGTCACGACATGCAAGCGGGGCGCGCTTGCTCGGACGGACATACGCGTATATACGTCCTCGATGGGCGCGACGGCCAAGGTGTTCAAGAGCGGGAACAGCCAGGCGGTCCGCCTGCCGCGGGAGTTCCGGTTCGCCGCCGACGTGGACGAGCTCACGATCGAGCGTGACGGCGAGCGCCTCGTCCTGAGGCCGCTCCGGTCGGCACGGTTCAGCGCGAAATTCTGGAGCGCGCTGGGCGGCTGGCCGGGATTCCGGCGGCCCGCCCAGAAGCGGCAGGCGCGGCGGCGCATCTTCCCGTGAGCTCCGGAGTCACCCACCTCCTCGACACCAACATCTGCGGCTACCTGATGCGAAAGCGGCCGCCCTCGGTCGTCGAGAGGCTCGCGACGCTCGGCCCCGCGAGGGTGGCCGTGAGCGTGGTGACGGCGATCGAGCTCCGGACGGGCGCCGACCTCGCGACGCACCCCAAGCGCTATCACGATCTGCTCGACGTGTTCCTGTCGGAGATCGCGGTCCTTCCACTGGACGAGCGCTGCGTGCGGACGACCGCCCGCATCCGCGCTGCGCTCCGGCGCGCAGGCAAGCCCATCGGTGAGCTCGACGCGCTCATCGCCGGCCACGCGCTCGCGCTGGACGTCACGCTCGTCACGCACGACACGCGGGAGTTCGCGCGCGTCACGGGCCTGCACCTCGAAGACTGGGCCTGACCTCGACGTGGCCCTCACGCCGCTCCCGATCGACGCGTTCTTGCCTGCGGTCGCCGACCGCCTGGCCGCGCGCGGGGCGCTCGTGCTCGCGGCGGAGCCGGGCGCGGGCAAGACGACGCGGGTGCCGCGCGCGCTGCTGCTCGATCCGCGCTTCGAGGGCGGCGAGATCCTGGTGCTCGAGCCGCGGCGCATCGCGGCGCGGATGGCCGCCGCGCGGGTGGCCGAGGAGCTGGGCGAGCGGCCCGGGCAGCGCATCGGCTTCGCGGTGCGCTTCGACGACGTGTCGAGCGCGCGCACCCGCGTGAAGTTCGTCACCGAGGGCATCCTCACGCGGCGGCTGGTCGCCGAGCCGACGCTGCCGGGCGTCCGGGTCGTGGTGCTCGACGAGCTGCACGAGCGCTCGCTGCACGCGGACCTCGCGCTCGCGATGGTGCGGCGGCTGCGGCTCGGCCCGCGGCAGGACCTCGCCGTGGTCGCGATGAGCGCGACGCTCGAGAGCGAGCGGGTCGCGGCCTTCCTCGACGCGGACGCGCTGAGCGTGCCGGGGCGCGCGCACCACGTGGAGATCGAGCACCTGCCAGCGCGCGACGATCGCAGGCTCGAGGAGCAGGTCGCGAGCGCGTGCGCGCGGGCGCTGCGCGAGGATCCGGACGGCGACGTGCTCGTGTTCCTCCCGGGCGCGGGCGAGATCCGGCGCTGCGAGGAGAGCGTGCGCCCCTTCGCGGAGCGCGCGGGCGCGGACGTCGTGCCGCTGCACGGAGACCTGCCGCCCGAGGCGCAGGACCGCGCGGTGCGGCGCGGCGCGCGGCGCAAGGTGATCCTCTCGACGAACGTCGCCGAGACGTCCTTGACGATCGACGGCGTGACGACGGTCGTCGACTCGGGCCTGCACCGTCTCGCCAAGCACTCGCCCTGGTCGGGCCTGCCCGTGCTCGAGGTGGCGCCGATCTCGCAGGCCTCCGCGACGCAGCGCGCGGGCCGTGCGGGCCGCACGCGCGACGGGCGCGCGATCCGCCTCTACACCAGGCACGACCTCGAGGGACGGCCGCGCTTCGACGTGCCCGAGATCGCGCGCGTCGATCTCGCCGAGACGCTGCTCTCGCTCGCGAGCGTCGGCTTGCGCGACGCCAGCACGTTCCCCTTCTTCGAGGCGCCCGGCGCGGCGGCGATCGACGCGGCGCGCACGCTGCTCTCCCGCCTGCGCGCGATCGACGAGACGGGCGCGATCACCAAGGACGGCGCGGCGCTGCTCGCGCTGCCGCTCCATCCACGGCTGGGACGCATCGTGCTCGCGGCGCGCGAGGTGGGGCTATTGCGGGAGGGCGCGCTGCTCGCAGCGGTGCTCTCGGAGCGCGAGATCCGCGCGAGCCACCGCACCCGCTTCGGCGACCGGAGCGGTCCGCGCGTGCTCGCGGGGTCGTCCGACGCGCTCGAGCGGCTCGAGGCGCTCGCGGCGGCCGAGGCGAGCGGGCTCTCGCGCTCGAGCCTCGCGTCGTACGACCTCGACCCGCGCGGCGCACAGGCGGCCGTGAAGCTGCGCGATCAGCTCGTGCGCGCGGTCGAGCGCCTGCGCCTCGGCGAGCCGGGCTACGCGCCGGACACCGACGCCGCGCTCTGCCGGGCGGTGCTCGCGGGCTACCCGGATCGCGTCGGCAAGCGCCGCAAGAAGGGCGGCGCCGAGATCGTGCTCGCGGGCGGCGGCAGCGTGAAGCTCGCCGAGACGAGCGTCGTGCGCGACGCAGCGCTGCTCGTGTGCGTCGAGGCCGAGGAGGCGCGCGGCGGGGCGATCTGCCGGATCGCGTCGGCGATCGAGCCCGAGTGGCTGCTCGAGCTCTTCCCCGACCGGGTCACGGACTTCCGGGAGCTCCGCTTCGACCCGGAGAAGGAGCGCCTCGAGCGGATCACGGGCCTCGCGTACGAGGGCCTGCCGATCGACGAGTCGCGCGGCGACGCGGCGTACGAGCCGGGAGCGGCCGAGGCGCTCGCGAAGGAGGCGCTCGCGCGGGACCTCGGGCGCTTCGTCGATCGCGACCGGCTCGCGCAGCTACGCCTGAGGGCCGCTCTCGCGCGCAAGGCCGATCCCTCGCTGCCCTCGTTCGACGAGGACGCGGTCCGCGCGGCGCTGATCGGCGCGTGCGAGGGCCGCCGCTCGCTGGCCGAGCTCGAGAAGGCCGACGTGCTCGCGACGATGGAGGGCGCGATGAGCCACCGCGAGCGCGCCCGCCTCGACGAGCTCGCTCCGACGCACGTGACGCTGCCCGGTCGCGCGAAGGTGCCCGTGACGTACGAGGTCGATCGCCCGCCCTGGATCGAGTCACGCCTGCAGGACTTCTTCGGCCTGACGGAGGGTCCGCGCGCGGGCGGGGCGCCGATCGTGCTGCACCTCTCGGCGCCGAGCCACCGCGCCGTGCAGGTCACGACCGACCTCGCGGGCTTCTGGGACCGGCACTACCCGGCCGTGCGCAAGGAGCTCATGCGCCAGTACCCGCGCCACCACTGGCCGGAGGACCCGAGGACCGCGAGCCCGCGCAAGCCGCGCTGAATTTTCAGGGGCGCCGGGCGCGCAAGGCCCGCCTCGGGACAGACTCGGGCACTCGCACTCGCTCCCGCCCGCTACGCCCTCCTCACCGCATACGCCCGCTCCATCGCGAACGTGGCCCCGCGATCACGGAGCACGCCGCGATCTTCGATCACGTCGACCGAGCCCAGCGACGCCCGCTCGAGCTCCGGCCAGATGCGCTCGAGCTCCGCCTCGGTGACCGAGAAGGGCGGTGCGTCCGCTGGGGCGTCGTGCTCGAAGGTGACGATCAGGCCGACCGCGTCCGGCGCGAGCCGCGCCATCACGGCGGCCGCATACCGCTCGCGCATCCGTGCGGGGAGCGCGACGACGGCCGCTCGGTCGTAGAACGCGTCGAACGTGCCGAGCTCCTCGGGCCCCATCGCGAAGAAGTCCCCGACCACGATGGTGATGGCGCCCGCGCGCAGCCGGACGAATGCGCCCCGCTCGTCGCGGGACGCCGCGAGGCCCGCCTCGTCGAAGAAGGCCTCACCCGCCGCGAGGGCGAGCTCGACACCGACCACCTCGAACCCGTGCGCAGCGAGGAACGCGAGGTCGATCGACTTGCCGCAGAGCGGCACGAGCACACGCCGGCCCGCTCCCGGACCGAGCGCGAGCACGTGCTCCGCGAGCCAGCGGTTGGGCGCACCTTCGTGAAACGCGATCTGTCCCGTGCTCCAGCGCGCCAGCCAGAATGCCTCGTCCATCGGCCCATCCTGCCCTGTCAGCGGGTGGACTTCACCGACGAATCGCGGGACCCGCGTCCGCTCGATGCCGCGGAGGGGAACGGCGGGTCGCCGCGATCGCCCGGGCCGAACCGCGTATGATTGGCTCTCGTGGCTGCCCTCCCTCGCGTCGTCTCGGCAACAGCCCTGGTGCTCGCCGGACTGCTCGCCGCGTGCGAGAGCGGCGCCCCGGTCGGAGCCACGTGCACGCGGGCGTCCGACTGCAGCTCCAGCCTCTCGTGTCGGTTCGGCCGATGCCGTAGCGCGTGCGTGGAGAACCGAGACTGCCCCGCGGGCGCGAGCTGCCTGCTCGATGGGTCCGGCGGCGGCGGGTGCAGCATCGACGTCGACCTGAGCTGCGAGACGGGCGTCGGTCGCGCGTGCGCCGGCGGGCTGGCGTGCGTGAGCGATCGCTGCGAGCGCACGTGCAGCACCGCGTCCGACTGCCCGCTGGACGGCGAGTGTCGCCCGGTGAGCGGCGGCGCGACGTCTTTCTGCTTCGACCCGCGTCGCACGGCGGACGCCGGCGCCGCCGACGGGGGCGACGGGGGCGTGGGACCGGACGCCGGCATCGAGAGCGTGCCCGTCGTCGACGTGTGCATTAGCTCCGTCCTCACGTGCGCGGTCGGGCAGGACACGCGGGTGCGTTGCTGGGGGGAGGGCAACAACGGGGCGCTGGGGCACGGCGACGAGACGAGCTCGACGGTTCCCGTCGCGGTGCTGCAGGCCGACGGGGTGACGCCGCTCGAGCGAGCCGATCATGTGGTGTGCGGTCTCGGGTTCGGTTGCGCCCACCTGACGAGCGGCGAGGTGGTCTGCTGGGGCGATGGGAGCTTCGGGCAGCTCGGCGCCCGTCGCGGCGTCGGTTTCGTCGCGGACGCCGTGCGCACCTCGACGGATGAAGCCGTGACGGCGAGCGTGGGGCGCCTCTCGGCGTCGGGCGCGCACGTCTGCGTGCTCGACACCGCCGACCACGTCGTCTGCTGGGGCGAGAACGCCGGCCTGATCGACGACGTCATGCCCGCGAGCGCGATCCTGCCGCCGCGCGTGCCCTCGGCGCTCGTCGGCGTGCTCGACGTCGACGAGATCCTGGTGGCCGAGACCGGCGGATGCGTGAAGCGCGCGAACGAGACGGTCGCCTGTTGGGGCGGCAACGAGTGGGGCGAGGCGGCCCGCACGCCCTCACGCATCTTCGAGCCGCTCGCGACCGTCGACGTCGGAGGCTCGCCTTTCGAGATCGCCGCCGGAGCGCGCCACCGCGTCGTGCACCTGGTCGGCGCGACCGATCCGCTTCGCGCCTGGGGCTTCAACCACTCGAGCCAGCTCGGGCTGCCGTGGGATCTGCCTGGAGGCCGGTGCGCGGACGGCGCGTCGATGGGCTGCTTTCCCATGCCGCAAGACCCGATGACGCGGCTGCCGGCGATGCGAACCATCGGCGCGGGCGGCGAGGCGTCGTGCGGAGTGCTCGCAGGTGCGACCGGCGCGGTGATGGGGCACGTGCGCTGCTGGGGCGAGAACCTCTCGGGCCACGCGGGCTGGCCGGGCGCTCCGGACTCCACGCTCGCCTCGCGCGACGTCGAGTACGAGGACGGCTCGCCCGTCGAGGGCGCCGACCGCGTCATCGTCGGGCCGACCAGCGCCTGCGCCATCTTGGTGGACCATTCGCTCGTGTGCTGGGGCAGCAACGCGAACGGTCAGCTGGCCCGGCCCGCCGACTCCGCATTGCACCGCGCCTCGCGCGTCACCATTCCAGCCATCCCCTGAGGCCCTCCGCGCCGAGGCTCAGCCTGCGGGGGCCGATGCGCGGCCCCCTCCACTCCGAGCGAATCCGAGTGGAGCCACCGACTGGCGACGTATCGCTACGCGAGAAGAGCCGTCCCGTCTTCGGGACACTCTTCAGCGGAGCGTGACCGCGACCGTGCGGGTGTCCGCGAGCGCGCCGCCCGCTCCGTAGATCCGCACGACGAACGTGCGCGCGCCGAGCGCGGAGTACGTGTGCCGAACGGCGAGGCGGCTCGAGTGCGCCGTGCTGCTCGTCGCGTCGGTCACCGGCGTTCCGTCGGCGTCGACCTCGATCGCGGTGAGGTCGGGGCCTGCGCGCTCGAGCCCCACCTCGAAGGTCGCGGTGTCGACGGGCTTCACGTAGACGCTCACGTCGGGACGCGCCTGCAAGAGCCCCACGCCGTGGTCGAGCTCCGCGCCGCTCGCGTCCAGCGCGCGCGCCGAGATCGCGTGATCCATGCGGTCGTCGCAGATCCCCGCGCGCAACGAGAACGCCGCGCTCGTCGCGCGGTGGATCGTCCCCAGGACGCGACCGTCCGCCACGTACTCGACGGCGTCGGTGTCCAAAGACGCGCTCGCGGTGAAGACGTACTCGCCGCGATCGAGCGCCCAGTCGACGGCGAAGGGCACGTGCACCGGCGTCCCGCAGTCGGGCCCCATCGGAAAGCCCTCGGTCGGCGCCATGCGCAGGCGCGCCTCGGTCTGCGGACCGTACGCGCCGTCCTCCGCGATCGTGTCACCAGGGTGGTTGCGGTTCCAGAGCGTCTGGAACGCGAGCACGGAGGCCCCGGCGAGGTCCACCGTGCCCCCGCCGACGTAGTCGAAGTGCACGAGGTCGCCCGCGCCGTGCCAGCTCCAGCCGTGCGCCTCGAGCGCGCTCTGCCACGCGCTGTACTCGCTCGTGTCGATCGCGAGGCCGCTCTCGTGCGGGCTCGTGCCGGGTGCGGCGGCGAGCGTGATGCCGCAAGCGCCTACCTGGTACCAGCGATAGAGCATCAGCTGCTGCGGCAGCGTGCGCAGCGCCGAGTTGAGCGAGAGCGTCCCGCCGCGCGCGGCGACCGCGGCGGCGAGCCCGCGGACGGCGGGCGTCTGGAGCCAAGGGTTCACCGACGCGCCGAGGGAGAGGCCGGCGATCCCGTCCATGCGCGAGAGCGTCCCGGGGACCAGGCAGTTGATCTGCTCGACGAGCTGCTGCGAGAGCGGCGCGGCGACCGCCGTCGAGCAGCCGGCGGCGGCGACCGCCTGGTCGACGGTCAGCGCCATCGACGACGAGGCGACGCCGAAGCACGTGGTGGGCGCTCCGGAGTCCATCACCGCCGGCGCGTCGAAGGCGCTGCCATCGACCGGGGGCCGCCCCGCGTCGGCCGCTGCGCCGTCCGCCACCACGCGCGGCGCCACCTCTGCGCAGCCCGGAGCGAGGCCGAGCAACACGAGCAGGAGGGCGAGGCGGTGCATCACTTGTCCTTCGCGACGACGAGGCCGTCCCGGACCTCGGGAGGCGGCTCGGCGCAGTATCGCTCGGCGCGCCGAGGCGTGGCGGCCGACCCTCCGTCCTGCGTGCGATCGCTCTCGATCTCCTTCCAGCGCGCCGTCGCGCTCGCGACGTCCCGGTCTGCGCTCGGGCGAGCACGCGCTCCGGCGAGAAGTGCTTGGCAACGCTTTCCGATCGCGAGCACACTGATTCGCTCCGCGTGCAGACCTCGCGTCATTCGGTCGAGCTCGTGATGCTGCCCGTGCTGGACCCGGCCGCCGCGGCGCCTTTCTACGAGCTGCTCGGCCTGCACGTCGCCGGAGGCGATCCCGCCGAGGAGCTCGTGCTCGAGCGGCCGGGCTTCCAGCTCGTGCTCTGCCGCGCCGAGCGCCTCGACCCCGACGACGGCCGGCCGCGCCTCGTGATCAACGTGTCCATCGACGTGCTCGAGCAGGTCTGGGCGCGCGACACGCGGGACGAGCGGACCCTGCCGGGGCCGACGCTCTCTTCCGAGGGCGCGTTCGAGTATCGCACCCGTGATCCTTCGGGGAACCGGGTGCGACTGCTCGCGTTTCTGCCGGCGGATCCGGGAGCCGGCTGATTGCTCGCGGAGCTCGCGAGCGACGAGCCCCTGCGCCAGCGCCTCGAGGGCCTGAGGCACGCGAGCGGCCGCGAGCGCGACGCGCGCCTGGCCATCCTGCACGCGCTCCTGGGCCAGCGCGACGAGGCCGAGGCGGCGATCTGGCGCGCCCAGGAGGCCGCCGGGGACGACCGGCACACGGTGATCGCCGCCTTCGTCGCTCTCTCGTTCGGCGACGCCAAGCGGGCGCTGGTCGCCGCGGATCGCGCGCCCGACGACGTGGTCGCCCGAGGAATCGCGGCGGAGGCGCTCGGCCAGCTGGGCCAGACGGCGGAGGCCGAGGCCCGCCTCGCCGACCTCCCCGGCGACTCCGTGTACGTGCGGCTCTCTCGCGCTGCGCTCGCGCTCGCGGCGGGCGACGCGTCGCGGGCCCATCAGCTGCTCGACGGGGTCGAGAGCACCGGGCTGCTCGGCGCGCGCGCGCGGCGGATGCGCGCGGAGGCGTGGCTCGCGACCGAGGGGCGCGACGAGAGGCGCGCGCGCGACGAGCTGAGCGCGGGCGTGTGGCGCCTCGTGCGTCTGGGCGCGGTCGCGGAGCTCGGGCGCTCGTACCTGCTCATGGCGGAGATCGAGACGGCGCTCGGCGGTGCGCGGGAGCACGCGGCGCGCTGGCTCGCGCGTGCACATCCGCTGATCTCGCGCGCCGGGACGCCCGCGGACGAGGAGCGGCTGCGCGGCGCGTTCCGTCGCCACGGCCGCCGCGCGATCGACCACCTCGTCGACGCCGATCTCGAGCGGATCATCGAGGGCACGCGGCGCACGCGCGCGCGGGCCATCGACCTCGCCGGCGCGGCCCGCGACCAGCGAGCGCGCGGCGAGGACAGCGAGAAGCTCGACGAGGAGCTGCGTGCCCTGCTCGTCTCGTTCGGCGCGCAGGGCGAGGAGCTCATCGCGTCGCTCGAGCTCGCCCTCGTCGATCGCGAGGAGATGGGCAAGCTCGTCGACGTCTGCCGCGAGCTGCTCGTTCGCCAGGATCCGGCGCTGCTCGACGCGGAGCTGCCGCGCCTCGCGCTCGGCCTCGGAGGGGACGCGGCGGAGCTCCTGCGGCGGGAGAGCGATCGCTTCGTGACGCTCTCGAGCGTCGGCCCGTGGACCAAGGACGTGCGTCCGTCACAGGAGCTGCTCGCGCAGGCGTCGGGCGGGACGAGCGTGCTCGTGATCGCGCAGGGGACCGGCCGCCTCGCGCTGGTCCCGATCCGCGTGCAAGGCGGCGTGCGCGTCCTGGCCATCCGCGGCGGCCAGCCGCGCGGCGGCACGGCCTCCCGCGACGAGCAGCGCCTCACGATCCTCGCCTCGGTCGCCACGGCCGCCTACGAGAACGCCCACGCGGCGGCGGCGCTGCGCGAGGCCGCGGCCCGCGACGGGGCCACGCTCGAGGCCATCCGCGAGGGCATCCTCACGCTCGACTCGAGCGGCAAGGTTCGCGCGCTGAACACCGCTGCGGCCGCCGTGCTCGGCGTCCTGCGCGAGGAGGTGACCGGCACGCACCTCGCGGCGCTCCCGGGCCTGGCGCCGCTGGCCGACGCGATCGCCAAGGGCCTCGAGGACGAGCCGGTGCGCCTGCCGAAGGTCGACGTGCTCGTGCGCGTGCGTGCCTACGCGGGCGGCTTCGTCGCCACGATCTCCGAGCTCGAGCGGGCGCGTCAGCTCGCGCACCGCCTCGTCGGGCAAGAGGCGCGCTTCACGTTCGAAGATCTCGTCGGTCGCGACCCGGCGTTCCTCGACGTGATCGCCGACGCGCGACGGGTCGCGCTGGCCGACGTCCCCGCGCTCGTCACCGGCGAGAGCGGGACGGGCAAGGAGCTCTTCGCCCAGGCGATCCACAACGCCTCGCCTCGCGCGACGCAGCCCTTCGTGGGCGTCAACGTGGCGGCGATCCCGCGCGAGCTGCTCGAGAGCGAGCTCTTCGGCTACGAGGCGGGCGCCTTCACGGGCGCGCGCGCCCGGGGCCACCCGGGGCGCTTCGAGCTCGCCGATCGCGGCACGATCCTGCTCGACGAGATCGGCGACATGCCGCTCGAGATGCAGGCCAAGCTCCTGCGCGTGCTGCAGGAGCGGACGGTGCTGCGGCTGGGCGGCACGCGCGCCATCCCCGTGCGCGCGCGCCTGATCGCGACGACCCACCGCGACCTCGAGCAGGCCGTGAAGGAGGGGTCGTTCCGCCTCGATCTGTTCTACCGGCTGCGCGTCGTTCACCTACGCCTGCCGCCGCTGCGCGCGCGACGCGGCGACGTCGCGGTCCTCACGCAGCACCACCTCGACTCGCTCGCGCAGAAGAGCGGCCGCCGGTCGCTGCAGGTCACGCCGGCGGTCATGAGCGACCTCGAGCGCTATGCCTGGCCCGGGAACGTGCGCGAGCTCGCCAACCTGCTCGAGGGCGTCGCGAGCCTCTTGCCCGCGGGTGAGACGCTGATCCGGCAGACGCCTGCGTCCGTGCGACGGGCCCTCGCTCCGGGCTCGGACAAGCCCCCGTCCCGGTCGAGCTACCCGCCGCCGGCCTCGGCTCCGGCGGCGCCCCAGAGCCCCGCCGAGCTCGAGACCCTCGATGCGATCGAGCGACGCGCGATCGAGCACGCGCTGAAGATCTGCGGCGGCAACGTGGCGCAGGCCGCCCGCGCCCTCGGCGTGGCCCGCAACACGCTCTACAACAAGCTCGCGCGCTACGGCGTGAAGAGCGACCCGCGGGCGTGATCCGGGCGCCTGGCGCGCCGCTGGATCGTTTCCCCCGCGCGGCGCGAGCGGTTATGCTGAGAGCCGGATGTCGCGCGCCGCCGTTCGGGCTCTCTTGCTGGCTCTCGCCGCGGGCCTCCTCGCGTGCTCCGGCCCCACGTCGATCCTGGTGCGCATCACGTCACCGCTGCCGGTCCCCGGGCGCGTCGACGGGCTGACGATCCGGATCCACGGCGACACGACGGGCGCGAACGTCGATCGCTCGTACCCGATCACCAGCTTCCCGCAGACGCTCTCGCTGCGTCCGGGACCCACCGAGTCGTCGCACGTGACGCTGACGGTCACGGGCACGCACGGTGGGGCGTTCGTCGTGCAGCGCGTGGTGGGCGCGATGTTCGTGACGGGCACGGAGCAGGTGGTGGTCGTGGACCTGCCCGCCGAATGCGCGGACGTGCGCTGCGGAGACGGCGTCGACTGCGTGGCCGGCCGCTGCGTCGGCGGCACCGACGGCGGCGTGCGCGACGCCGGGCCGAGCGACGCGGGCGACGCGGGCGCGCGCGACACCGGCGTGGACACGGCGCTCCCGGACGCCGGACCGGACACCGGTCCGACGGACGCGGGGTGCGCGTCGGACCTCGCCTGCGACGACGGCGTCGCGTGCACGCACGACACCTGCGTCGCGGGGGCGTGCGCGAACACGCCCGACGACGCTCTCTGCGCGACCGGCTCCACGTGCAGCGCCACCCTCGGCTGCCCGCCTCGCGTATGCGCGAACGACTCGGAGTGCCAGGACGGCCTGTTCTGCAACGGCATGGAGACCTGCGTCGCGACGGTCTGCAGCGCGGCGGCGACGAGCGCGTGCGACGACGCCGACAACTGCACGACGGACACCTGCGACGAGACGTCGGACGTGTGCACCCACCAGACACGCGACGCGGACATGGACGGGTTCGGGGACTCGATGTGCGCGGCGGTGGGCGGCGTTCCGAACACGGACTGCGTCGACTCGAACCGGATGATCTCGCCGAGCGTCCCCGACGTCTGCGACGGTATCGACAACGACTGCAGCGGCGTCTGCGACCAGGCCAACACCTGCTGCGTCGGGGCGATCGAGCCGTGCCACACGGCGTGCGACGCGGCCGGGGCGATGACCGGGACGCACCAGTGCGGCTTCGCCTGCTCGTGGCTCGCGTGCTCGCCGCCGGCGGAGACCTGCAACGGCCGCGACGACGACTGCAACGGTACCTGCGACGACGGCGCCGGGCTCACCTGCTGCGCGGGGACGACCTCGAGCTGCACCACCATGTGCGGCAGCACGGGCTCTCAGCTCTGTCAGTCCGACTGCTCTTTCGCGGGCGCGACCTGCACGCCTCCCGCGGAGTCGTGCAACGGCGTCGACGACAACTGCGACACGCGGGTCGACGAGGGCTTCACGTGCGCGGTCGGCCTCACGCAAGCGTGCACGACGACGTGCGGCTCGACCGGTCTACAGACGTGCACGCCGGTCTGCGCGTGGGGGGCGTGCGTGCCGCCCGCCGAGGTCTGCAACGGCGTCGACGACAACTGCGTCAACGGCGTCGACGAGGGCTGCGGCGCGTGCGCGGCGTGCCCCGGTGCGACCACGGTCACGGGCACCGGGGGTCGCTACGACGCGATGACCACCGGCGCGACCCAGACCGGCAGCTGCGGGGGCGCTGGCTCGGAGTTCTCGCTGACCTTCACCACGACGGGCGTGCAGGACGTGTTCATCACGACCCACGGCGCGAGCGTCGACACGGTGCTCTACGTCCGATCGTGCAGCTGCACCGGGACCGAGGTCGCCTGCAACAACGACGCGGACACCCGGAACACCTCGCAGCTGCACCTGACCAACCTGCCCGCGGGCAGCTACCAGGTGTTCGTCGACACGGCGAGCGCCGCCGCCGGCACCATGGTGCCGGTCCAGATCTACATCACACCGCCCGCGGCCGAGTCGGAGCGCTGCGGAAACCCCACGTTCGTCGCCCCGGGGACCACGCAGCTCAACGGCACGACCTGCGGCTTCGCGAACGACTACGCGTCCTCGACCACGGCGAATTGCCCCTACATCGGGACCGGGCTGGGCGCCGACCGCGTGTATTACTTCTACCTGCCGACGGCGCGTCCCGTGACGATCAACACCTGCAACGCCGCGACGCTGTACGACACGACGCTCTACGTGCGGAACGTCTGCAACGACGCGACCCTGCCGACGCAGGTCGCGTGCGACGACGACAGCTGCTCGGGATCACCGAGCTGCACGGCGGGCCTGCACTCGACCTTCTCGGGCATGCTCGGGCCGGGCCTCTTCTATCTCTACGTCGACGGCTACGACCCCACGATGACGACGTGCCCCTGCGGCGCGTACCGCATCACGATGAGTGGGATCTGATCGGGGCGGTCTTCAGAACGAGACCAGCGGGAGCGTGACGGTGTCGAGCGAGCCGCTCGTCGCGGTGGGCGTCGTGCCGACGGCGACGCCGACGCCGACGCCGACGCCCGCACCGACGACGAGCACGCCCATCACGACCCAGAACCAGGCCTCGGTCTCGACTCCGCCGCCCGGCGTCGCCGGGACCACCGGGTGCTCGTCGTCGGCGAAGTGCGCGTCGCCGGACGTGGACGCCGCGGGCATCGCGATGTGCAGCGGCGCGTCGGCGGAGCCCAGCCGCGCGATGACGGTGCCCGAGGGCGCGAGCGCCTCGACGTGGTAGTCGACCTCGTACGCTGCCCCGGCCGTTCCGCTGATCGCGAGGGGGCTCGTCGCCGTCCCCGTCTCGTCGGGTGACACGAGCGCGGTGAGCCAGCGGCTGTCCCCGGCCCGGCGGTACGAGACCCGCAGCTCCTGCACGGCGTCGCCGTGCTCGCCGACCGCCACGCTCACCTCCGGGGTGCCGCGCGTGGTGGGCGCCGTCTCCGTGCGGTCGTCGAGCGCGACCGCGAGCGGAGCCGCGGACTCGCGCGCGTGGGCGAAGGCCGACTGCACCACCGGGCTCGCGTCCGGATCCTCGAGGCGGTGCCCGGGGTCGCGAGCGTAGAGCTCGGCGAGGGTCGTGCGCGCGCCGGTCTCGTCGCGCAGCGCGAGCTGCACGGTGGCGCGGACCTCGAGGCCCGCGGCGCGGTGGCTCGCGTCGAGGTCGGCGCGCGCGAGGTAGCTCGTCGCGCGCGCGAGCGCGTCGCGGTAGGTGGCGTGCAGGACGAGCTCGCGGATCGCGGCGAGATCCTCGTCGACCGTGGGCGCTTGGGCCACCGCGACCGCCGGCAGCGTCAGCCCGAGCGCCAAGGCGACGACCAGCCATCCGGGGGTGTTCCGCACCATCTCCACGTTACGCGAAAAGACCGGTATGATGCCAGGGGTTGAGCATCCGGCCCGACTCCGACCCGAAATCCGCAGCAGTGAGCGGAGGCGACGAGCCCCGTCCACGCGAGGGGAGCGGCATATCCGCGGTGCCGAACAGCGCGCCGCCCGGCGCGGACAAGAGCGTCGTATCGACGGTGATCGAGCGCAAGCCGGAGGCACCGACCGCGAAGCCGACGGCGCCCGCGGCCGGGACCGCTCCTGCGCCGCCGGGCCCGAAGGTGCCGCCCCCGCGCCCCGGCGGCGTCTCCACACCGAAGCCGGGCGTGTTCCCGCGACCGGCGACGGCGGCGAGCGTCCCGCGACCTGCTCCCGCTCCGGGCGCGCCGACCCCGGCCGCGCCGACCCCGGCCGCGCCCCGTGTGCCTCTCCCGCCCGAGCTCGCCGCCAAGGTCGGCAACCGGCCCGTTCCGGAGCTCACGGGAGCGAGCGTGATCACCGGCGCGCGCCGCAGCGACGCGCCGGCCCCGATCATCCCGCGCAGCAGGACGCCGCTGCCGCCCCTGCCGCCGGCCCCCGCGAACGGCGGACCGACCGCGCTGCCGTCCCCGCCGATGGACGCCGGCCTGCCGAGCGACGAGCTCGACATCGACGTCGAGGCACCGCCCAAGGCCTCGTCGGAGCCGCCCCGCCCGACCGCGCCGGCGCGCGGACAGCTCCCGGCCATCTGCATGTTCGGCCGCTTCGAGATCCTCGGCCGCATCGCGTTCGGCGGCATGGCGGAGATCTTCCTCGGGCGCGAGACGACGCAGGTCGGCGCGAGCCGACTGCTCGCGATCAAGCGCATCCTGCCGCACGTCGCCGACGATCCGAAGTTCGTCGAGATGTTCCTCGACGAGGCGCGCCTCGCCATCCAGCTCTCGCACCCGAACATCTGCCACATCTACGAGTTCGGCGGGCTCGAGGGCGCCTACTTCATCGCGATGGAGTGGATCTCGGGCGCGCCGCTCGGCAAGATCGTGCGGCGCGCGCGCGCGAGCGGCGGCATCCCCGTCGAGCTCGCCGCCCGCATCATCGCGTCCGTGGCCGAGGCGCTGCACTACGCCCACACGGCGCGCGACGCGAACGGCGCGCCGCTCCAGATCGTCCACCGCGACTGCACGCCCCACAACATCATGGTCAGCTACGACGGGCGCGTGAAGCTGCTCGACTTCGGCATCGCGAAGGCCGAGTCGGCGAGCACGAAGACCGAGGCCGGCGTGGTGAAGGGCAAGTTCGCCTACATGAGCCCGCAGCAGTGCCTCGGAAAGAGCATCGACGGCCGCGCCGACGTGTTCGCGCTGGGCATCTGCATGTGGGAGGCGATCACGGGGCACACGCTCTACCAGCGTGACAACGACTACGAGACGATGAAGGCGGTCATCGAGGACAAGGCGCCTCCGATGAGCAGCAAGCGCAAGGACGTCCCGCCCGCGCTCGAGGAGATCGTGCAGAAGGCGCTCGAGAAGTCCGCGGACCTCCGCTACTCGAGCGCGGCGAAGTTCCAGCAAGCGCTCGAGGACTGGCTCGCGAGCACCGGCAAGGCCGTGACGACGGCGCGCACCGCGGAGCTGATGGAGAAGCTCTTCGAGGACGAGATCAAGCGCGGCCCGCTGGTCGACTCGACGCCGTTCGGGATGTCGTTCTCGAAGCACCCGGGCGGCCAGCTCGCGAGCATCACGGGCTCGAACCCGGCGCTCGCCGCGAGCAGCGCCCCGACGCCGACGCCCGCGCCGGCCCCGGCCGCGCCCGCGCCGATCTCGGGCGCGACGATCCCGTCCGAGGAGGAGCTGCCCGCGGAGGTCCCGAGCTCGCGCCGGCCGCTGTGGATCGGAGCGGCGTCGCTGATCGGCGTCGCGCTGATCGCGACCCTGGCGTTCCTGGCGGGAGGGTCGGGCAGGGACGCGCCACCGACGACGGTCGCGATCGCGCCGCCGACCTCCGTGGTGGCGACGCCACCGCCCACCGAAGCGACGCCGCCGCCGCCGAGCACGACGACCCCCGACCTCCCGCCGGCGATCGCGCGAGGCACGGTGCTCGTCCAGGTCGACGTGCCGACCGCCGCAGTGCGCATCGGCGAGCAGGTGCTCGACGCGACGCAGGCGGCCGCGGGCGTCGAGCTGCCGGTCGGTCACTACGCGGTGCACGTCGAGGCCTCGGGCCACAGCTCGTTCGACGGCGAGCTCGACGTCGTCGACGGAGAGACCGCGCGCCTCGACGTGGTGCTCCCCGTGCGCCACGTCGCTCCGCCCGCGCACCTATCCATCAACACGCGCCCCTGGTCGAAGGTCTACGTGGGCCCGCGCCTGCTCGGCACCACGCCGATCGGCGAGGCCTCGGTCCCGTCCGGCACGGTGCGCCTGCGCATCGTCGACCGCGACGGACGCGTCTTCAACCGGACCGTCACGATCGCCGCCGGCGCGAGCGACAGCGTGTTCTACGATCTCGATCATTAGGCGATGCCGGGAACCGGCGCGATAGGTCAGCAGATCGGCCTGCAGTTCGGGTCGTTCCTCGGGCGGCAGATCGCGCTCGGCGCGTGCCGCGACGACCCCGACGACGACTTCGAGCGGCGTCCGTTCACGCCGCGCGCGAGCACGCTGCCCGCGGCCGTCGACCTGCGCCCGTGGATGACGCGCGTCGAGGACCAGGGCGCGCTCGGCAGCTGCACGTCGAACGCGATCGTGGGCGCCCTCGAGTACCTCGTGCGGCGCGAGACGGGGAGCGCGACCGACCTGAGCCGGCTCTTCGTCTACTACAACCAGCGCCTCTGGGACGACTGCGTGCGCGACGACGCGGGGGCGGCGATCGCGACCGGGATCCGCGTGCTCGCGCGCCTCGGCGTGGCGACCGAGCGCTCGTGGCCCTACGACCGCAACCTCTTCGCCGTGCAGCCGCCGGAGGAGGTGTACCGCGAGGCCAGCCAGTTCCGCGTGAGCGACTGGTGGTCGGTCGGGCTCGACCCGCGCGCCGTGCGAGGCTGTCTCGCCGCGGGCTTCCCCGTGGTGTTCGGCACGCGCTGCACGGAGAGCTTCATGCGCGCGCCGGCGAGCGGCGTGATCCCGATGCCCGGCGCGGGGGAGAGCGCCAACTGGCGGCACGGGCGGCACGCGCTGCTCTTGGTCGGCTACGACGACGCACAGCAGCGCTTCGTCGTGCGCAACTCCTGGGGTGAGGACTGGGGCGACCGCGGCTACGGCTACATGCCCTACGCGTGGGTGCTGAACCCCGCGTGGACGCACAGCTGCTGGGCGATCCGCCTGACGGAGCGCCCCGACCTCTCGCCCACCGCCAAGATCGATCCGCGCGCGCTGCCCGCAGCGCCGCCGTCTCCGGGCGCGGGTGCGACGGGCGCCTCGGCGATCGGCTCGATCGTGGGGACGGGCGCGCAGCTCGCGGTCGGCATGTTCACCGGGAGCTCGCTGCTCGCCGGCCTCGCGGGCGGCCTGGTCGCGGGGATCACGCCGGGCGTGGCGTCGCGCGTGCGCGGCCGCGACTCGGGCGCCGTCGTCGGCCGGGATCGCAGCGCGGAGATCCTCGCGGCGATGCAGGCGGGCGGCAAGCCCCCGCCGCAGCTCACGCGCCTGCCCTGAAACGACGACCTCGACGAGCGCGCGCAGGTCGCGGCGATCGCGCCCGCGTCGCGCGTCACCGCGCCCGCGGGCTCGGAGCACCGAGCCGCCCAGCCGGTGTCCGCGGTGCCGCGCGCGCCGGCCGCCGCACCCGCACCCGCCTCCGTCCCTGCCGCGACGGCCGACGCGATCCCCGACGTGATCCGCGCGGCGTGGTCGGCGGCGGGCGGAAAGGGCGGTCCGCTCGGCATGCCGATGCCTCCGGCCGCCGCGATGCACGAAGGGCCCGCGTCCGGCGTGGCGATGCGCTTCCAGAGCGGAGCGATCTTCGCGTGGTCGGGCGCCAAGGCGATCGTGATGCCCGCCGCGGACCGGCTGCTCGCGGCGTGGCTGGCCCTCGGCGCGGCGCGTGCACCCGTCGGCTGGCCCGCGCAAGCACCCGTCGCGACCCCGGACGGCACCGCCCGCGCGCTCGCGTGCACCCGCGGCGCCATCTTCGACCACCCCCGCCTGGGGACCCACGCCGTCCACGGAGCGCTCTATTCCTTCTGGTGTACCCTGGGCGCCTTCGGCAGCGGCCTCGGCTTCCCGCTGGAAGACACGTCGATCCCCGACGATCCGAGCGCCCCGCAGTCGATCCGCTTCGAGCACGGCACCCTGAGCTGGGCGCCCGC
The DNA here is from genome assembly GCA_044220955.1 of Sandaracinaceae bacterium. Taxonomy (GTDB): domain Bacteria; phylum Myxococcota_A; class Polyangia; order Polyangiales; family Sandaracinaceae; genus JBBSAT01. The sequence goes on along the minus strand of JBGAQA010000010.1, from coordinate 95,090 downwards.
CACCGGCCCGATCCGGCAGTAGCCCGCTTGCCGCCGGGCGGCCGCTTCGCTACATACGCGACCCCCCTCTCACCCGCGCCGTCCCGGCCGGAGATCGGAGGGGCCAGAGGAAGCGATCATCATGAAGGCCGACATCCACCCCGAGTATCTCGACGCGACGGTCAACTGCGCGTGCGGGAACGTCGTGCAGACGAAGTCGACGCGCGGCTCGTTCACCGTCGACGTCTGCTCCGCCTGCCACCCGTTCTACACGGGCAAGCAGCGCATGATGGACACGGCCGGCCGCGTGGAGCGCTTCCGCAAGAAGTACGAGGGCGTCGCCAAGGAGCCGCGCGCTCCGAAGGCCAAGCCGGTCCGCAAGCCGAAGCCAGACTGATCTTCCCGGGGCCGATACGCGGCCCCGCCCCGCCCGGCGGAGCCGGATCGGGGCCCCACCCCGCGTTGCGACTCGGCTCGCTACCGCTCGCCTCGCGAGGTACGAATCACCTCGCCACGCGGTGACGGCCTCGAACCCGATGCTCTCGACGATCGACTCAAGCTACCGACTTCTCGCGCGGGCCGCGTCATGAGCGCGGCTCCCAAGCCGTACATCGGCGGGCAGGCCGTGATCGAGGGCGTGATGATGCGCGCCCCCGAGGGGCTGTCCGTCGCGGTGCGGCGGCCGGACGGAACCCTCGCCGTGCTCGAGGGGCAGCTACCGAGCGAGCAGAAGGGGCTGCGCAAGATCCCCGGCGTGCGCGGCATCGTGACGCTCGTCGAGTCGATGTCGGTGGGCTACCGCGCGCTCTCGTTCTCGGCCCAGCAGCAGGAGACGGCGGCCCAGGCGGCGCTCACGATGCTCCACGCGTGGGTCATCGCGGCGACCGACGTGGAGCCCGAGGACGCGCGCGAGAAGACGGCGCCGGAGAAGACCACGAAGCCCTCGCTGACGGACGAGGAGAAGCCCACGATGGCGCAGCGCGGGGCGCTCGCGCTCTCGACGCTCTTCGCGCTCGGCCTCTTCATCGCGCTGCCGCAGGGGCTGACCGTCGGGCTCTCGCGCCTGTTCGGGCTCGACCTCGGCCCGGCCGACTGGCGCTTCCACGCCATCACGGGCGGCTTCAAGCTCGCCGTGCTCACGACCTACCTCGTCGCGATCTCGCGCATCGAGGAGATCCGGCGCGTGTTCCACTATCACGGCGCCGAGCACAAGACGATCTACGCCTACGAGGCGGAGCTGCCGCTCACGGTCGAGAACGTGCGCAAGCAGAGCCCGCTCCACCCGCGCTGCGGGACGACGTTCCTGATCACGGTGGTGATCATCTCGGTCGTGCTCGGCTCGATCATCACGCCGCTGGTGCTGCCGGGCGCGACGGGCCTCGTCGGGCAGCTCGAGACGCTCGCGCTGCGCATCTCGCTCCTGCCGCTGATCGCCGCGGTGAGCTACGAGCTGCAGCGCCTCTCGGCGCGCCACTGCACGACCGGGCCGCTCCGCGTGCTGCTCTACCCGGGCTTCCTCTTCCAGAAGATCACGACCCGCGAGCCCGACGACGCGCAGATCGAGGTCGCCATCGTCGCGATGCAGGCCGCGCGCACCAAGACGAAGGCCGACGGCGTCGCGTCGTTCGACTCGTTCGCCGGCGCGATCGAGCACTACGCCGTCGCTGCCTGAGCACCCGGCCATGCTGCCGATCGAAAAGCTGAAGAGCCTCCGCGCGCGCCACTCCGAGCTCGAGGAGCTGCTCTGCGTGCCCGAGGTGATCGCGGACACCAAGCGCTACACGGCGCTGCGGCGCGAGCACGCGGACCTCGGCGAGATCGTGAAGGCGTTCGATGCCTACGAGCGCGCGTCGAGCGACCTCGCGGGCAACAAGGCGCTGCTCGCCGACGCCGAGATGCGCCCGATGGCCGAGGAGGAGATCCCCGGCCTCGAGCGGCAGATCAGCGCGCTCGCGGCGCAGCTCGAGACGCTGCTCTTGCCGCGCGATCCGAACGACGCGAAGAACACGATCCTCGAGATCCGCAGCGGCACGGGCGGCGAGGAGGCAGCGCTCTTCGCGGCGGACCTCTTCCGCATGTACTCGCGCTACGCGGACGCGCACGGCTGGAAGGTCGAGATCCTCAACTCCAGCGACGCGAGCGCCGGCGGCCTGAAGGAGCTGATCGCGAGCGTCAGCGGCGACAAGGTGTACTCGTGGCTGCGCTTCGAGGGCGGCGTGCACCGGGTGCAGCGCGTGCCGGCGACCGAGAGTCAGGGGCGCATCCACACGTCCACCGCGACCGTCGCGGTGATGCCCGAGGCCGAGGAGGTCGACGTGCAGATCGACGACAAGGACCTCGAGATCTCCATCGCCGCATCGGGCGGCCCCGGTGGCCAGGGCGTGAACACCACGAACTCGGCGGTCCAGATCCGCCACATCCCCACCGGCCTGATCGTGAAGTGTCAGGACGAGCGCTCGCAGCTGAAGAACAAGGCGCGCGCGCTGAAGGTGCTCCGGGCGCGCCTGCTCGAGCGCGAGCAGTCGGTGGCCGACGCCGCGCGCGCCAGCGAGCGCAAGGACATGGTCGGCTCGGGCGAGCGCAGCGAGAAGATCCGCACCTACAACTACCCGCAGAACCGCGTCACCGACCACCGCATCGGCCTCACGCTGCACAAGCTCGACGCCGTGATGAACGGCGACCTCGACGAGCTCTTCGGCGCGCTCCGCGCGAGCCACCAGGCCGCGCTGCTCGAGGAGCAGTCCAAGGCCGGCTGATCCAGCGGCTGCTGGCTGGACGTGGGCCGTCGATCACGGGTATCTCCGCTCTCGCGTCGTGACGAAGGTCCCCGACAAGATCGGCCGCTACGAGGTCATCCGCCTGCTCGGGCAGGGTGCGATGGGCGCGGTGCACCTCGGGCGCGACCCCTCGCTCGACCGCGAGGTCGCGATCAAGACGCTCAAGGAGCTCGACCTCCAGGACGACGCGAAGAAGCGCTTCCTCGAGCGCTTCCGCAACGAGGCCAAGGCCGCCGCGCGCCTGCACGACCCGACCATCGTGCAGGTCTTCGACGTCGGCGAGGATCCGGCCGTCGGCGGGCCCTTCCTGGTGCTCGAGTACGTGAAGGGCACGACGCTCAAGCACGTGCTGCGGGATCGAGGGCCGCTCCCGCCGGAGGAGCTCGTCGACGTCGCGCGCCAGATCGGGCATGCGATCGACCTCGCGCACGAGCGCGGGATCATCCACCGCGACGTGAAGCCCGACAACATCCTCCTGGCCGAGGACGGGCGCGCCAAGCTCGCGGACTTCGGCGTCGCGCGCCTGCCCGACGCCGCGCTGACGAAGGAAGGACAGTTCCTCGGGACGCCCTGCTACGCCGCGCCGGAGACGCTCGCCGCCGGCAAGTACGGCCCGAGGACGGATCTCTTCTCGTTCGCGGCGGTGCTCTACGAGCTGGCGAGCGGCGCGCGCGCGTTCCCTGGCGACGATGCGATCTCGGTCGCACACGCGGTGATCCACGACACGCCCCCGCCGCCGAGCGTGGCGGGCAAGGCCGCGGTCCCCGCGCAGGTCGACGCCGTGATCATGCGCGGGCTCGACAAGAAGGCGGACGCGCGCTTCGGCAGCGCGGTGGAGCTCGCCGAGGCCTTCGAGCAGGCCTACGTCGACGCGGGCCTTCTGGCGCCGATGCCCGGCGATCGTCCGAGCGAGGCGCGCGGGAAGGCGGGCGTCAGCGGCGGGCTCTTCGCAGCGATGCTCGTCGTCGCGCTCGTGGTGCTCGGCGGAGCCGCGCTCGTGTTCGGCGGAGGCAGCGGGATCTTCGGCGGCGGCGGAGGCGAGGGCGACGCGGAGCTGGCCGACGGCTCGGTCGCGACGAGCGCCGACGCAGGACGGCCACGGCCGCGCGACGCCGGGCCGCCCGACGCGGGCGCGGCGGACGACGCCGGGCTCGACGCGTGGAGCGAGCCCGACACCGGCGCGAGCGCGCTCGAGGCGCTCACGCGTCAGGAGCGCGAGGACATGGCCAAGGACGAGCTCGACGCGGCGCGCGCAGCCGTCGAGCGCGGGGAGATCGACGCGGCCCGCGCACACCTCGCTCACGCCCGCGAGCTCGACCCCGAGTCGAGCGACCTCGAGGAGATCGAGGCGCTCGTCTCCGCGGGCCACTGAGATGGAGCGCGAGCTCGTCGTCCGGCCGATCGGCGTCGTGCGCAGCCCCTTCTCGGAGCTCGCCGAGGCGCCGCGGCAGCCTCGCGCCGCCGAGGGCGTGCGCGGCCGGATCGAGCTCGTGAGCGGTCTCGGTCTCGAGGACGCGGTCGAGGACCTCGTCGGCTGGGACTACGTGTGGGTCGTGTTCTGGTTCGACCGCGCCGTGGGCTGGAAGCCGAAGGTGCAGCCGCCACGCAGCGAGCGGAAGCGCGGCGTGCTCGCGACGCGCGCACCGCACCGGCCGAACCCGATCGGCATCAGCGCGGTGAAGCTCGTCTCGGTGAGCGGGCTCGTGCTCGTGGTCGAAGATCTCGACCTGATCGATGGAACGCCCGTGCTCGACCTCAAGCCCTACGTGCCGTGGACCGATGCGATCCCGAGCGCGAAGACCGGCTGGCTCGCGCCACCCGAGGGCGCGCTGCCGGGCGGCGAGCGCCCCGCCGATCCACGCCCGACGTGGGAGGTGACGATCGATCCGCGCGCCGAGGCGCAGCTCGGGTGGCTGCGCGAGCGCGGCGTCGAGCTGCGCGAGCGCATCCTCGCCTCGCTCGCGCTCGGCCCGCAGCCGCACGCGTACCGACGCATCAAGATCGACCCGCGCGGCGCGCGCATGAGCGTGAAGGAGTGGAACGTTCGCTTCGAGACGCGGGGCCGCACGATCGCGGTGACGGCGATCGAGACGGGGCGCCGCGCCAGCGAGCTGCGCAAGCCGGGGAGCGAGCTGCACCTCGCGTTCGTCACCGAGTTCGCCGGGCGGGCGCACGACGAATGACGAAGAAGCTGCCCGAGGGCCTCCTGCGCGGCGAGGACGGAGTCGTGCGCTGCGCGTGGGCGGGGAGCGATCCCGTGTATCTCCGCTACCACGACGACGAGTGGGGCAAGCCCACGCACGACGAGCATCGGCTCTTCGAGAAGCTCGTGCTCGAGGGGTTTCAGTCCGGACTCTCGTGGATCACGATCCTCAAGAAGCGCCCGCGCTTCCGCGAGGTGTTCCGCGCCTTCGATCCGGCGAAGGTGGCGCGCTTCGGCGAGACGGACGTGAAGCGGCTGCTGGGCGACCCCGGCATCGTGCGCCACCGCGGCAAGATCGAGGCGGCGATCCAGAACGCGCGCGCGACGCTCACACTCGTGGAGCAGGAGGGCTCGCTCGACGCGTACCTCTGGGGCTTCGCGCCGCCCGCGAGCGAGCGGCCCAGGCGCATGCGCCTGAGGGAGCTGCGCGCGATGAGCACCGCGCCCGCATCGACGCGGCTCGCGAAGGACCTCAAGGAGCGCGGCTTCCGCTTCGTCGGGCCGACCACCTGCTACGCGCTGATGCAGGCGATGGGCATGGTCGACGACCACCTCGAGGGCTGCCACCGGCGCGGGCACTGGGCACCCGGCGGCTGAGCGGCAGTCACGGCGGAATCCGGCCTCTCCGTGAGCCGATTCCCACGCGGGTGCTATCGTCGGGGCTCCTCTCTCGATCATCGGGGATCGATGACCACCATGCTGTTTCCGTCGCGCGTCGTCCTCGGCCTCGCGCTCGTCTCCACCCTCGGCGGCCTCGCCACCGGCTGCGACTGCGCGGGCATGCCCGTGCGCCACGCGAACCGCGACTCGGGCGTGCTCGAGGACGCCGATCCCGGGGACGCGAACCTCGTGGACGGCGGGCCGATCGATCCCTGCGGCGACGGCATCGACGGCGATCGCGACGGCAACGTGGACGAGGGCTGCATGTGCCCGCCGGGCACGCAGCAGCAGTGCTTCCGCGGCGACCCCGGCCTGGCGGGCGTCGGCGCCTGTCACTGGGGCGTACAGGACTGCGTCTCGACGATGGAATTCGGAGTCTGGGACGCCTGCTCCGGCGACGGCATGCCGAGCCCCGAGCGCTGCGACGCGATCGACGACGACTGCGACGGCATGGTCGACGAGGGCTGCGAGTGCCTCGAGGGCGCGACGCGTCCTTGCTACTCGGGTACCGACGGCCGCGGCACCGGCCTCTGCACGGACGGCGTCGAGGCCTGCGAGCTGACCGCCACGGGCTCGCGCTGGAGCGGCACCTGCACGGGCGAGGTCACGCCCTCGACCGAAGCGTGCGACGGCGTGAACGACGAGGACTGCGACGGCATCGTCGACGAGGGCTGCACGTGCACCGCGGGCACCACGCGGAACTGCTACGGCGGCCCGGCCGGGACCCGCCTGCGCGGCGTCTGCGACGACGGCCTGCAGGACTGCACGGCCACCGGCTGGGGAACGTGCGTGGGCGCGGTGCTGCCGGGCACCGAGGACTGCACCGGCGGCCTCGACGAGGACTGCGACGGGACGACCGACTGCGCCGACAGCGACTGCGACACCGACGCGGCGTGCTGCACGCCCTACACCGAGACGGTGCCCGTGATCCCGACGAGCACGGAGCTGCTCTTCGTGGTCGACCGCTCGGGCAGCATGGACTGGCCCGCCGTCGGGACGACGAACACGCGCTGGGTCGAGCTCGAGGGCGCGATGGGCACGGTCCTGCCCCTGCTCACGGATCTGCCGCTCGGCTTGCTGACGTTCCCGCGCATGGACGGAACGAGCGAGCTGATGAGCTGCATGGTCGCGAGCACACCCGACATCGGCATCGCCCTCGGCACGGGGCCGACCATCAGCGCGCGGCTGATCACCGTCGATCCGCGCGGCGGCGACACGCCGACGCCGCAGGCGCTCGCGACGGCCGACGCGTACATCCGCGCGCACCCGACCTCGATGCCGCGCTTCGTCGTGCTCGCGACCGACGGCCTCCCGGAGCCGAACTGCGGCGCGACCGTGCCGGCCACGGTGGCGGCGATCACGTCGCTGCGCACGATGCTGGGGGTGGACACGTTCGTGCTCGGCTTCGTCGGCCCGGACCGCACGGGAGACACGTCGGGGATCCCCGCGCTGCAGGCGGCGCTGAACCAGATGGCCGACGCCGGCGGACGCGCGCGCAGCGGCTCGCTGCACTACTACGAGGCCGTGGACGGCCCCGCGTTCGAGCGCTCGCTCCGCGCCATCCTCGCGTCCGCGACCGACTGCGGCTTCGACCTCGCGAGCGCGCCTCCGCGCCCGGGCCACGAGGTCGTCCGGCAGAACGGCCTCGTCGTCCCAGCCGCCAGCTACACGATCACGGGCACGCGCCTGACCTTCAGCGGCCTCGCGTGCGACGCGATCCAGAGCGGCTCGGTCACGACGATCAGCGTAAGCGACACCTGTCGCTGAAGAGCCATCGCGAGATCGGGGGGGTCAGGCGCCGCCCCGCAGGAGCACCAGCTCCGCGAGGAGCGGGTGCGGGCCGAGCGGCTCGGCCACGACGAAGAGCACGCCCGGGTGTGCCGCCGTCGCGTCCGACACGAGCTTGGGGATGTCCTCTCGCGAGTGCCTTCCCGGCGCCAGGAAGTAGGGCACGACCGTGATCTGTGCGGCGCCCTCGGCCACGAGGATGGCGATGGCGTCGTGCACGGTCGGCGTCGCCAGCTCCATGTGCGCGTAGCCCACGATCACGCCCGGGCCCACCCGCGCGCGCACGAGCTCCGCGATCGCGACGAGGCTCTCGTTTGCCTCGCTCGCGCGGCTGCCGTGGTCGACGAGGAGCAGCGCTCGCATGGACCGACGCACTCTGCTCCGTTCCGTGCTTGTCGGAAAGGGCGGCGCGCCCGTACATTGCGTGGAACCGCGGGCCCCCCTCGTTGTCATCGAGGTACGAGGAGGGCTTGCCGTGGAGCGTGCACGATCGCTCTCGGAGCTCGAGCACGCTGCTGCGGCGGCCGCGGGCTTTCACGTTCCCATGCCCGAAGGCTACGAAGAACAGCTCGTCGAGCGCCTGAAGCGGCGCGACGAAGCCGCGTTCAACGAGCTGGTGCGGGCGTACGAGAAGCGCGTGTTCCGCCTCGTGCTCCGGATGCTCGGTGATCGCGCGGAGGCCGAGGACGTCGCGCAGGACGTCTTCATCACCGTCTTCAAGTCGATCGACAGCTTCCGCGGCGAGAGCAAGCTGAGCACGTGGATGTTCCGCGTCGCGACCAACCACTGCAAGAACCGGATCAAGTACCTCGACCGTCGCGCGCGCGGGAAGAAGGGCGAGCTCGACGAGCTGGCCGAGCACGGGGCGCTCGAGAGCGCGAGCATGTCGAGCTCCGCCATGGTCGCGCGGCCCGATCAGCAGGCCGAGGCCAACCAGATCGAGGCGATCGTGCGCGCGGCCATCGCCGAGCTCGACGAGGACCAGCGCGAGCTCGTCGTGCTGCGTGACGTCGAGAACATGAGCTACGAGGAGATCCAGCAGATCACGGGCCTGCCGGAGGGCACGGTCAAGAGCCGCCTGCACCGGGCGCGCCTGCAGCTCGCCAAGGCCGTCCAGCGGGCGAGCGAGCCACGCGGCGGCGGCGATGGTACGAAGGGCGGGAAGTCATGAGGTCCGCCGACGAGATCCGCGATCTCTTCAGCGCCGCGCTCGAGGGCGAGCTCGCCGAGGCGGACAAGAAGGAGCTCGACGCCGCGCTGGCCGAGAACGCCGAGCTCAAGGAGGAGTACGAGGCGTTCCGCGCGCTCTTCCGTGGCACCGCCGCGATCGCGAGCACGACCGACGCCGAGACCGACGAGAAGGAGCCCGCGCTGCTCCGCGGCGTGCAGGAGCGCCTGAACAAGCGCAGCAAGGGCCGCTTCTACCGCGATCGCTTCTCGCGTGATGCGGGCGGGCGGAGCGCGACGTGGCTGCTGCTGATCCTGATCGTGCTGATGCTCGCGATCGTGATCGTGGCGCTGCAGAACATGGTGGTCATCGAGACCGGGCCGAGCCCGCCCGTGCCCCAGGGCGTCGACGGATGACCGAGCGCCTGCACTACGCCGACGCGTTCCTGCTCGCCTTCGACGCGCACGTCGTCGGGCACGGAAGGCTCGGCGATCGGCCGACGGTCGTGCTCGACCGCAGCGCCTTCTACCCCGAGTCCGGCGGCCAGATGGCCGACCACGGAGCGCTCGGAGGTGCGCGCGTCGTCGACGTCCAGCTCGACGAGCGGGGCGTGCTGCACCACGTGCTCGAGGGCGGCTCTCCGGAGGTGGGCGCAGCCGTCCGCGGCAGCGTCGACGAGAAGCGGCGGCGCCTCTTCGCCGCGCTGCACACGGGACAGCACGTGCTCTCCCGAGCGCTGGTCGAGGTGGCGCGGGCCGACACGGTGAGCTCGCGCCTGGGCGAGACCGTCGCGACGATCGACGTCAAGGAGACCCTCGCCGACGCGCGGGTGGCAGAGTGCGAGGCCCTCGCGAACGACGTCGTCGACCGGGACGTCGCCGTGCGGGCGTGGTTTCCGACGGACGCGGAGCTCGCCTCCCTGCCGATGCGGCGCGCGCCCAAGCAGACCGAGAACGTCCGGGTCGTCGAGGTCGCCGGCTTCGACGTCTCGCCCTGCGGCGGCACGCACGTGGCGCACACCGCCCAGATCGGCCTGGTGCGCGTCGTCGGCAGCGAGAAGTACAAGGGCGGGACGCGCATCTCGTTCCACGCAGGAGCGCGCGCCAGGGCGGCCCTCTTCGGCGAGGACGACGCCCTGCGTGCCCTGGCGCGTGCGCTGGTCTGTCCGGTCGAGGGCGTCACCACAGGCGTCGAGCGCCTGCGCGCCGAGCTCGCCGCCTCCCAGGGCGAGTCGGGCCGTCTGCGGAGCGCGCTCGCGAGGCGCATCGCCGACGACGCGATCCGCGCTGGCGGCTCTCCGGTCGTCCTCGTCCTCGAGGAGGGCGGCGTCGAGCTCGCGCAGAGGGTCGCCTCCGAGCTCACCAAGGAGGGCGGGCGCCTGGCGATCGTGGCGATGAAGACCGACGAGGGAACGCACCTCGTCGTCGCGCGAGGCCCCGCGAGCACCGAGAACGCCGGCGCGATCGTGAAGGCCATCACGGCTGCGGCGGGCGGCAAGGGCGGCGGCCGCCCCGAGCGGGCGGAGGGTCGCATCCCGCCCGGCGCGGACGTCCGCGGCGCGATCGACGCTCGGTCGACGTCCTGAGCAGAAGGGGCCGTCAGCTCAAGAGGGAGTGGATCTTCTCGGCGGCGCGCGTCGCGACGGCCATGATCGTCAGCTGCGGGTTCACGCCGAGCGGGCCGGAGACGGTGCTCGCGTCCACGACGAAGAGACCGGGCAGATCGTGCGTCTGGTGGTTCATGTCGACGACGCTCCGGGCGGGATCCGGCCCCATCTTGCACGTGCCGAGCGGGTGGTAGCTCGTCAGCAGCAGATCGCCGGGCGCGAGGCGCGCCCGCTCGAAGCGTCGGAACTCCGCGTGCGAGGCGATGCTCGGCCAGCCGAAGATGGCCGGCATGAGGCGCTTGGCCCCGGCCGCCCAGCAGATCTCACCCATCTTGATCAGGCCGCGATGATAGCGACCGACGTCCTGTGGTGTGACCTGATAATGGACCATCGCGGCACCGTCGTGATCGACGAGCACTCGACCCTTGCCGTGATCGGCGATGAGGAGCGCGAAGCTGGCGATGTGACGCAGTCCGTCGATCGCCTCCATCAGTCGATCTCCGGCGAAGGGGAACATCAACGCTGCATAGTTGAGGTCCGGCTGCGCCGCGGTGAGCAGCATCCCCTCTTTGACGAACTCGTCACAACCATATCCCTGTGGGATGGACTCCCATCCACGGATCTCCTCGTCGAAGACCGCCGAGATCCCACCGGAGGGATGCAGCGTGAGGTTCTTGCCCAGCTCGCCGCTCGAGCCGCAGAGCCCTTGCCGCATGAGGAAGAAGGGCGTCGGGAGCGCGCCGCCCGCCATGATCACGGCACGCCCGCGGACGCGGAGCGTCTTGCCGTTCGGGTCGACGCCCTCGACGCCCACGGCGCGTCCGCCCTCGATCAGGACCCGCTCCGCGCGGAGCTTCGTGAAGAGCAGCGCGCCCTTCTCCAGGGCGGGCGGGACGTAGCTGAGGTTGGTGCTGCGTCGCGCGTCCGTGCGGCAGCCGAAGTCGCAGAAGCCGCTGCCCTCGCAGCCAGGGGCGTTGCGGGGGATCGCGAAGTGCGACCAGCCGAGCGCATCGCACCCTCGCTCGAACACGTCGGCGATCTTGCCGACGAACTGACGCTTGGCGGGCTCGACCTGCAGGATCGACTCGACGCGGCGGAAGTAGGGCTCCATCCGCGCGGGCGTGAACTCGTCCGTTCGCATCTCCTCGCACCAGCGGTCGAGCACCCAGCGTGGCGTGCGGAACGAGGTCCCGCCGTTCACCGCGGTCGAGCCGCCCACGAGGCGTCCCATGAAGATGGGAAACAGGTTGTTGCCGGCCGACAAACCACCTCGATAGAACTCGGTGTGTGCCTTCATGGACGAACCGGTGAACTCGTCACGACGCACGAGGCGGCCTTCTTCGACGAAGACGACTGCGTGCCCTTTGTCGGCGAGCTCGCGCCCCACCACCGCGCCGCCCGCGCCGGTCCCGACGACGACGACGTCGCACTCGACGTCTCGCTCACCCTCGTACGTGCCTGCGTCGACGACCTGAGAGAGCCAGCGCGCCGGCTCGAGGGTCGGGACGACGTTGAGCTTGCCGCCGAGGCCCTCGTAGACCTCCCGCCGGTCGAAGTGCGTCATCTTGACGCCCATCATGAAGGCCGTGAGGGGGCCCCTCAGCCTCGGGCTGCTCTCCCAGCGGCGCAGCATCGCCTCCTGGCCGGCGTGGTCGAGGTCCCGGAAGCGCCTGCCGGTCCCGAGGAGCGCGAGGTGGTCGAAGAGCAGGGCGCTCTTGCCCCAGACCTTCGAGAGCTGTGGGAACGTGTGCTCCATCAGCTCGATCGTGCGCAGCAGCGTGTCCTCGTCGCCGCGACGGATGTTCTCGCCGCCGGGGATGAAGGCCTCGACGAGCGCGAGCGCCGCGGCCCACTCGCTCGGGCCGTAGGGGCGGGGACCCGCCGCCGCGCCGTGGGCGCCGCCCGGGACGGACGGACGCTCCGGTCGGGGGCTGCGTGCTCGGGCGACGGAGGCCGGGGACAGCTCGCTCATACGGCGGTGGCAGTATGGGATCATTCGGCCGAGCGGCCAGGATCCACGGCGCGCGGCGTGCGCCCGCTCTCCCGGCGCCCCGGCCCGAGCCGGTCGCCGGTCCCGCGCGCGGCGCGGCGCGATCTCTTGTCGAGGCAACGTTTGCGCGACAAAGCAGGTCCCAACCTCGTTGTCGAGACAACGGTTGTCCGCGCTCAATTGTTGTGGACCTGGTGACGAGGTGCCGAGTCGGACGGCGCGTCCGTGCAACATTGCACCCCGTGGTTTCGGCCGAAATCATGGGGTCCTGCGCGGACTCTGGACATCGATTCGACACGTCGAGACGTTTTGGGTAGCGTGCCGCCCCTTTTCGGGAGTGGTGATGACGGACGAGGTGGGAGTCCTGGGAACGAGCGGCACGCGCGCGCGAGAGCGCGAGGGCGCGATCGTGTCGTCTCGCAAGGACCACCACCTCGACGTCGTGCTCTCTCGGGACGTGGGCTCGCGCGGCCCCGCCCTGGGTCTCGGGCGGTACACGCTCGAGTACGACGCGCTGCCCGAGGTCGACCTCGCCGACGTCGATCTCGCGACGACGCTGCTCGGAAAGCGGCTCGCGGCGCCGCTGATCGTGGGCGCCATGACCGGTGGCTCGGAGCGGTCCGAGGGTGTCAACGCCCGCCTCGCGCGCGCCGCCGGGAGGGCGGGCATCGGCATGGCGCTCGGCTCCCAGCGCGCGATGCTGCTGCGGCCGGAGCTGGCGCCGACGTTCGCGGTGCGACGCGTGGCGCCCTCGCTCCCGCTGCTCGTCGGCAACGTCGGCGCCGTGCAGCTCAACTACGGCGTCACCCGCGCGGACCTCGAGGCGATGATCCGCGCGGTCTCGGCCGACGCGCTCTTCTTCCACCTCAATCCGCTGCAGGAGGCGATCCAGCCCGAGGGCGACACACGCTTCTCGGGGCTCGTCGAGCGCATGCGCGACGTGGTCCGCGCGCTGCCCTTCCCCGTCCTCGCGAAGGAGGTCGGCTCCGGGATCTCGGAGCGCACGGCCAAGAAGCTCGCCGGGATCGGGCTCGCCGGCGTCGAGGTCGCCGGCGTCGGCGGCACGTCGTGGGCGCACGTGGAGGCCCACCGCGCCGCCGACGAGAGCGTCCACGCCGAGGTCGGGCGCAGGCTCGCGGGGTTCGGTGTGCCGACCGCCGACTCGCTCCGGACCGTGCGTGCGGTGTTCCGCGAGCGCGCGGTGATCGCGTCCGGCGGGATCCGCACCGGCATGGACGTGGCCGTCGCGCTCGCGCTGGGGGCCGACGCGGTGGCGCTCGCGGCGCCCCTGCTCGGGCCCGCGCACGAGAGCGAAGAGGCGGTGGCGCGCGCGCTCGACGCGATCCTCTACGAGCTCCGGGTGATCTGCTTCTGCACCGGCGTGACGACGATCGCGGGGCTGCGCGACGTGCGCGTCATCGATCTGCGGGGACGAGCATGAGCGATCGACGCGACCCAGGGCCCGGCCGGCAGAGCGAGCTGCCCGGCTTCTACAAGCTCCCGATGGAAGAGCGGCGCCGACGCATCGCCGCGCTCACCGGGCTCGAGCCGAGCGACGTGATCGAGCTCGGGGAGCGCGGCCTCACCAGCGCGCACGCCGATCAGATGGTCGAGAACGCGCTCGGCGTGCTGGGCATGCCGCTCGGCGTCTGCGTGAATCTCCGGGTCGACGGCCGTGACTGGCTGCTCCCGATGGCGGTCGAGGAGCCCTCGGTCATCGCCGCGTGCAGCCACGCGGCGAAGCTCCTGCGCACGGGCGACGGGATCCGCAGCGAGGTGACGCCTCCGCACATGATCGGCCAGATCCAGGTGCTGGACGTGCCGGATCACGGCGCCGCGCGGCGCGCGATCCTCGCCGAGAAGACGTCCCTGCTCGAGCTGGCGAATTCCGGACATCCCGCCCTTCGAGCCGCGGGCGGCGGCGCGCTGGACGTCGAGATCGTCGACCTGCCGCGCCTCGAGGCGGAGGACCCCTGCGGCGACATGCTCGTCGTGCACCTCGTGGTCGACGTGCGCGACGCGATGGGCGCCAACGCGATCAACGCGATGTGCGAGCGGCTCGCTGCTCCGGTCGCGGCGCTCTCGGGCGGCCGCGTCGTGCTGCGCATCCTGTCGAACCTGAACGATCGCCGGCTGGTCACGGTCGTCGGCAGCGTGCCGGTCGCCCTGCTCGCCGAGAAGAGTGGGCAAGGCGGCAGCGCCAGGAGCGGGCGCGAGATCGCCCGGGGAATCGAGGAGGCGTCGGTCTTCGCCGAGCGCGATCCCTACCGCGCGACCACCCACAACAAGGGCATCATGAACGGCGTCGACGCGGTGCTCCTCGCGTTCGGCCAGGACTTCCGCGCCGTCGAGGCGGCTGCGCACGCCTACGCCGCGCGGGACGGCCGCTACACCGCGATGGCGCGATGGCGCGTCGAGGGCGAACGGCTCGTCGGCCGCATGACGTTGCCCCTCGCGGTGGGCACGGTCGGGGGCGTCTTCAAGGTCCACCCGGTCGTGCAGGTCACGCGCAAGATCGCGCGGCTGGAGACGACGGCGGACCTCGCGCGCCTCACCGCGGCGGCGGGGCTCGCGCAGAACCTCGGTGCCCTGCGCGCGCTCGCGGCCGAGGGCATCCAGAGCGGCCACATGCGGCTGCACGCCCGCAACGTCGCCGTCGAGGCGGGCGCCGAGGGCGACGAGGTGCTCGAGGTCGCGACGCGGATCGCCGACGCCAAGCAGGTGAACGCGCGCGCCGCGGCCGACGCGCTCAAGACGCTCCGCGCCGAGCGGGCGAAGGCGGCCGCCGCCCGTCCGGCCCCGCCGCTCCCGGGCGGCGTGGTGATCGACTTCTCCTCGCGCGCTCCGCTCGCACGCAAGGGCACGCCGCGGCCGAAGGTGCCGCCCATGCCCGAGTTCCGCGCGCTCAGCGCCGATCCACCTGCGCTCCCCCTCGATTCCGAGCGACCTCTCTCGCTCTCCGGAGGCTCCATGATTCGCAAGCTCGGTCAGGCTCGCACCGACGGAAACGGCCCGCACGCGGCGCGCACGTTCACAGGCAAGGTCTTCGTGACCGGCGCGACCGGCCACCTCGGGGCCAACCTCGTTCGACGCCTCGTCGAGGACGGCAAGGAGGTGCGCGTGCTCTTGCTGAAGGACGAGCCGACCGACGCCGTCGATGGGCTCGCGATCGAGCGCGTCTACGGCGACCTGCGTGACATCGACTCGCTCGAGCGCGCGATGCAGGGCTGCCGGCAGGCCTATCACGCCGCTGCGCTCGTCTCGACGGTGGTCGCGACGCCCGAGCTCGAGCGCAAGATCTTCGAGACGAACGTGATCGGCACGCAGAACCTGCTGCGCGTCGCGCTCCACCTCGGCTACGAGCGTGTGGTCGTCACCGGCAGCTACAGCGCCGTCGGCTACGACCTCGATCACCCGACGGCGCCGGGCGACGAGACGATGCCGCAGTACCCGTTCGACGAGATCCTGCCCTACGCGCGCACGAAGCAGGCCGTCGAGCTCGAGTGCATGAAGGGGGTCGTCGAGGGCCTCGACGTCGTCATCGCGACGAGCTGCGCGATCCTCGGCCCGAACGACTACGTGCCCTCGCGCATGGGCCGCACGCTGATCGATCACGCGCACGGGCGCCTGCGCGCCTACCTGCCCGGCGGCTTCGAGTTCGTCGCCGCTCGCGACGTCGTCGACGGCCACGTCCGCGCGATGCACCGGGGGCGCACCGGACAGAAGTACGTGATCTCGACGCAGTTCGTCTCGCTCGACGACATCATGGACATCTTCGAAGAGGTGACCGGCCGACCGCGCCCGCGGCTGAAGCTGCCGGTCGGCGTGATGGCCGGCGTCGCCGAGGTGACGAGCTTCTTCTACAACAACTTCTCGCCGGAGACGCCGCAGCGCTTCACGCCGGCCGCCGTGCGCATCCTCCGCCAGCAGCGCCACGCGGACATCAGCAAGGCGCGCAGCGAGCTCGGCTACGAGCCGACGAGCCTGCGCAAGGCCGTCCACGAGGCGTACGCGGACTTCGCGCGCCGCGGCCTGGTGCCCGCGCGCCCCGGGACCGCGACCAAGACGCCGCCGCCGCGGAAGGACAGGGGCGGCAAGACCTCGCAGCGCGCGTCCGCCGGAGAGAGCCGATGAGCGCGTCACGCATCGCCGCAGCCGGCACAGACGGGGGCGCAGAATGACCTCCACGACCCAGGCCGACGTCGTGATCCTCGGCGCGGGCCCCGCGGGGACGGCCGCGGCCGCCCACCTCGGATCGCTCGGAGTGGGCAGGATCGTCCTCGTCGACCGTCACGACTTCCCCCGCGACAAGACGTGCGGCAGCGGCATCTCGCCCCGCGGCATCGACACGCTCAAGAAGCTCGGCGTGTGGAGCGAGGTCGAGCCGCACTCGTACCGCATCACCGGCATCCGCATCGTCACGCCCGGCGGCCTCGACAGCTGGCAGTCCGCCGGTGACGTCGCCGACGCGGTCGTCTGCCAGCGCCGCATCCTCGATCACATCCTGCTCAAGAAGGCGATCGCGCGTGGCACCGAGTTCGTGCCGAACTTCGACGCGAGCGACGTGATCACGGACCAGGGCCGGATCGCCGGCATTCGCGCCCGCGATGGCCGGCAGATCCATGCACGCTTCACGATCATCGCGGGCGGCTCTCACTGCCGCGTGGGCCTGCCAGAGCAGCGACCCAAGCGCGTCATCCAGGCGATCATGGGCTGGTGGGACGGGGTCCCGTTCCGGCCCGGCCACGTCGAGATGATCTTCGATCGGATGGTGGAGCCGTACTACGGCTGGCTCTTCCCGGAGAGCGACACGCGCGTCAACATCGGCATCTGCTACGAGGATCCCGAGGGCGCAGGCAAGATCGGCGCGGCCACGTCGGGCGCTCCCGCCCGGAAGAACGCCCGCGAGCTGTTCCAGAGGTT
This sequence comes from Sandaracinaceae bacterium, assembly GCA_044220955.1. Classification (GTDB taxonomy): domain Bacteria; phylum Myxococcota_A; class Polyangia; order Polyangiales; family Sandaracinaceae; genus JBBSAT01. Next base: position 77,996 of record JBGAQA010000010.1, on the reverse strand, counting down.
CCTCGACGTCCACTACGCGGAGCGGCTGAAGGGCGCGACGCAGCTCGGCGGCTGGAAGGGTCACCCCGTCTTCTGGTCGTACGAGATCGAGAAGCTGACGCGCCCCGGCGCCGTCGTCGTCGGCGAGTCGGGGCTGATGACGCACCCGGCGACGGCGGAGGGCATCTACCAGGGCATGAAGTCGGGGATGCTCGGCGCGGAGGCGATCGCCGACGTGCTCGGCGGACGCATGCGCGAGCCGCAGGCGTTCCGCGAGTACGAGAAGCGCTGCAACAAGGCCTTCCGCCTCTCGTTCCTCGGCGGCGGCGTCTTCCGGCGGCTCATCCGCACCGACGCGCTCGACTGGATGATCAAGGCGTCGGAGCAGCCGGCGATGAAGTCGGTGACGGCCAAGCTCATGGCCGCCCTCTGAGCAGCGAGACCCCATGAGCGCGGCACGCTACGACGTCGTGATCTGTGGTGCGGGCCCGGTGGGCTGCGTCGCCGCGCTCGCGTTCGCTCACCAGGGCAAGCGCGTGCTCGTGCTCGAGTCGGACCCACGTGCGTCGGATCGCCTCGCGGGCGAGTGGCTGCACCCGAACGCCGTGTCGATCCTCGATGGGCTCGGCGTCGACCTCGCGCCCGCCGTGCCCTACGCGACGGGCCGCGGATTCACGATCCACCCCGAAGACGGCTCGGAAGCGATCGTGCTGCCGTATCCGACGGGCAAGGCCGGGCTCGCGTGCGAGCACGCCCTGCTCGTCGAGACGCTGCGTGCGCACGTCGAGGCGCGCGCGAGCGTCGAGCTCGTGAGCTGGGCGCGGGTGCACCGGATCGACGGGCAGGTCGTCACCTTCGAGGTGGAGCGGCCCGAGCGACGCACCGCGGGCATTCACTCCGTGCACGCCGAGCTGGTCGTCGGCGCGACGGGACGCGGCACGCTCGATCGCGCGAGCGAGGTGAGCGTGACGTCCATCGGTGGGGGCGCGAGCACGCACGTGTTCTCACGCGCGATCGGCCTCTTGCTGGAGGACGTGGCGCTCCCCTTCGAGGGCTACCGCCACGTGTTCGTCGGCGCCCCCGGACCGGTGATCGCGCACCGCATCGGGCCCCGCGCCGTGCGGTTGACGCTCGACGTGCCGCTCTCGACGGCCCTCCCGCGCGATCCCGGCGCAGCGTCTCAGGTGCTCTCCGACACGTACCGCTCGGTGTTGCCGGGCGAGCTCGGCGCCGCGCTCGCGCGGACGCTCGCGAGCAAGGAGTGGCGCTCGACCGACAACGTCATCCACCCCCGCTGCGAGTTCGGCCGTGAAGGCCTCGCGCTCGTCGGTGACGCAATCGGCGCGCACCACCCGCTCACCGCGCTCGGTCTCACGCTCGGCTTCGAGGACGCCATCGCGCTCGCGAAGGCCGAGAGCGTCGCGGCCTACCGGCGCGAGCGCGTCGCGCGTGCGCGCATCCCCGAGATGCTCGCGATCGCGCTCTACGAGGTGTTCGCCGATCACGCCGAGTCGACCGTGGCCGTGCGGCAGGCCGTCTACCACCTCTTCCGCAAGCACCCGGGCGAGCGCCTCCGCACGATGGGGTTCCTCGTGGGCGAGGGGGGCCGCGCGCGCCTCGCCGGGTCGTTCCTCGGCACCGTGCTCTACGGCGGCAACCAGCTGCTGCGGCGCGGAGCCCTCGGGCCCTCCCCGCGCGAGACCGCCGCCGCGCTCGCGGACGTCGGCGTTCGCCTCGGGACCCTGCTCGCGGGCACCTACCACCTCACCGACGCTCTCTCCGCCGTCGCCGAGCGCCGACTCGCCGCGCGCGCGCAGGGTCCCTCGGTCGAGGAGCGCTACGGCGCGTTCCTGCGCTCCACGCGAGGCGGCGGCGCCGCCGTGGCGCTCATCCCGGATCGGCGCGACTCGCGCGGCGCGATCGAGCGCGCGCTCGACAAGAGCGTCCGCGCGCTCGTCGCCGAGCAAGCCGAGGACGGCTCGTTCGAGGGCGAGGTCGTGTGGTGCCCGATGCTCGCCGCGCAGTACGTGCTGGCGATGTACGCGATGGGACGCCCGCTCGCGAGCGAGCGGCGGGCCAACCTGCTGCGCCACTTCGAGGACACGCGGCTGGCGGCCGGCAGCTGGGGTCTGCACGAGCTCAGCAAGCCCTACCTCTTCGTGACGATCCTCGTGTACGTCGCGGCGCGCCTGCTCGGCGTGGAGAAGCACGACCCGCTCCTCGCGCGCGCCTACGAGTTCATCCGAGCCGAGGGCGGCGCGGCGCAGGTGCCGAGCTGGGGCAAGCTCTGGCTCGCGATCGCCGGCCTCTACGAGTGGAACGGCGTCAGCCCCGTGCCGCCCGAGGCGTGGCTCTTGCCCGAGTGGCTGCCCGCACACCCGAGCCGCTACTACTGCCACACGCGCCTCATCTACATGGCCATGGCGACGGTGTCGGGATCTCGCTTCTCCGCGCCGCTCACGCCGCGCGTCCTCGAGCTGCGCGACGAGCTCTTCCCCGGCGGCTACGACAAGGTCGACTTCTCGAGCGCGCGGACGTCCCTGCGCGCCGCCGATCTGCTGACGCCGTGGAGCAAGCCGCTCGCGGCGATCTACGCAGGGCTCGTGCGCTTCGAGACGCTGCGCTCGCCCGACAAGCGCGCCGGGCTGCTCGCCAACCTGCGCGAGAACATCCGCTACGAGCTGCGCAGCACCCACTACACCTGCCTCTCGCCGGTGAGCGGGCTCCTGAACATGGTCGCGCTCCACGCCGCCGATCCCTCCGACCCCGACCTGCTCGAGGCGCTCGAGCACTTCGACGGGTGGATCTGGGAGGACGCCGAGAAGGGAGCGCGCGTCGCGGGAGCGCGCAGTGCGACGTGGGACACGGCGTTCGCGGGCCAGGCGCTCGCCGCAGCCGCGCCCCACGTCGACGTCAAGAGCGCGTTGCTGCGCGCCGACGAGTTCCTCGCATCCCAGCAGATCCAGCGTGGCACCGGGCGCGAGGCGCAGCACCACCGCATCGATCCCGCCGGCGGCTACTGCTTCGCGGGCGTCTGGCACGGCTGGCCGGTGAGCGACTGCACGGCCGAGGCGCTCCTGGCCCGGATGGACGCCGCGCCGCTCGCCGCGCGCGGTGGCGGCGCGTCGATCGAGGCGCTCAGCGCCGGCGTCCGCTTCATCCTGCGCACGCAGAACTCGGACGGCGGCTTCGGCAGCTACGAGTCGCGACGCGTCGATCTCCCGCTCGAGTGGCTCAACCCGGCCGAGATGTTCGGCGACTCGATGACCGAGAAGTCCTACTCCGAATGCACCGCGTCGTGCATCGCCGCGCTCGCGCGCTTCGGCCGCGAGCACCCGGGCGTCCTCTCGGCCGAGATCGCCCGGGCGATCGCCCGCGGCGTGCGCTGCCTGCGCTCGCAGCAGCGCGCCGACGGATCGTGGGAGGGCGCGTGGGGCGTCCACTTCGTCTACGGGACGATGTTCGGCGTGCGCGGCCTGATCCACGCGGGCGTCCCGCCGCACGACCCGGCGATCCGTCGCGCCTGCGCCTGGCTGCTCGCGCGGCAGCGCCCCGACGGCGGCTGGGGCGAGCACTTCTCGAGCGGCGAGGTCGGCCGATACGTCGAGCACACCGAGAGCCAGACCACGCAGACGGCGTGGGCTCTGCTGACGCTGGCCGACGCGCACGAGCCCGACTTCGCGGCGATGACCCGCGCGGCTTCGTTCCTCGCCAAGCGCCAGAGCGACGACGGAACGTGGCCGAAGCAGGATCCGGAAGGGGTCTTCTTCCACACGGCGCTGCTCGACTACGTCCTCTATCGCCGCTACTTCCCGGTCTGGGCGCTGGGCGCTTACGAGGCGCGCCGCAAGACACGGACGGAGAGCGCCGGGACGAGCCCCTCGCCGCCGCAGCCGACCTGGCACTGAGCCCGAGGACTCCCCATGTCGCTCGACCCGCACTCGCTCCTCGTCGGCTCCGCCCTCGCGCTCGGCTTCGTCCTGGCGATGTTCGTGCTCTCGCTCGTCGTACCCGGGCCGGTCCGGCAGGGCGCGCCGCTCGCCGACGGCTCGCGCCGCGCGTACCGGCTCAACGGGCTGCCCATCCTCGGGATCACCGTGGCGTGCCTCGGCGGCGGGCAGCTGCTCGGCCTCTTCTCGCTCAGCGTCGTGCCGAGGACGATCCTCGCGCTCTTCGTCGCGGCCAACGCGATCTCGATCGCGCTGACCGCCTGGCTCTACTTCTCGGGGCGCGGTCGGAAGGACGCCGTGCGCGAGGGCCTGTTCGCCGACCTCTGGTACGGCGTGGAGCTCAACCCGGAGCTGCTCGGGGTCGATCTCAAGATGTGGGCCTATCGCCCCTCGCTCATCGGCCTGCTCGTCATCAACGCATCGTTCGCGGTGGTGCAGTGGGAGCGCGACGGAGAGCTGTCGACCGCGATGATCCTCTATCAGGCCTTCACGGCGATCTACGTCTTCAACTACTTCCAGTTCGAGTACGGGATGCTCTACACGTGGGACATCGTCGCCGAGCGATTCGGCTTCATGCTCGTGTGGGGCGACCTCGCGTTCGTCCCTTTCGCGTACTCGGTGGTCGGCTGGTACCTGCTCGACCGCACCGAGCCGCTCTCCACGTTCGCCACCCTCGCGCTGCCCGTGATGTTCGCGGCCGGGCTCTGGATGTTCCGGGGCGCCAACCAGCAGAAGGACGAGTTCAAGCGCAATCCCTCGATCCGCATCTGGGGCAAGCCCGCCGAGACGCTCGGCGGCCGCATCCTGGTATCGGGCTTCTGGGGAATCGGCCGCAAGCTCAACTACACGGGTGAGATCCTGGTCTATTGGTCCTTCACGCTGCTCTCGGGCACGCACTCGATGGTGCCTTATCTACTTCCGGTCTGGCTGCTCTGCCTTCTCACCCACCGTGCCTGGCGCGACGACAGGCGCTGTCGCGAGAAGTACGGCGCGCTCTGGGACGAGTACTGCAAGCGCGCCACCTTCAAGATGATCCCCTTCCTCTACTGACGGGGTCACTCCATGCCCACGCAACTGGCTGAAACGATGGAGAACTGGCGGCAAGGTGCGCGATTCGCACGGGGAGCCGTGTTTCTGGACGCCCGCAGTGACCCGGAGACGAATCGCGCACTTGGCCGCCGGATGGCAACGATTTCGATGATTTGGCTACCCGTGGAGTGACCCCATGATTCGACGCGGTTATGACGTGGTGATCTCCGGGGGCGGCCCGGTCGGCTCGGTCTGCGCGGTCGCGTTCGCGCGACGTGGCGCATCGGTGCTGCTCGTCGAGGCCGACCCGAAGGTGTCGACGCGCTTCGCCGGCGAGTGGCTGCATCCGCCCGCCGTCGGGGTGCTCGACCGGCTCCGCATCGGCCGCCTCGAGGCCTCGCACGCGCGCACCGGCTACGGCTTCGTCATCCTCCCCGACGACGGCTCGCCCGGCATCGAGATGCCCTACGCCGAGGGCACGGCGCTCGCGTGCGAGCACGCCGGGATCGTCGCGGCGCTCCGCGCTGCCGTGACGGCGACGTCGGGCATCGACTGGCTGCCTCACGCACGCGTGAAGGACGTCGACGGCCACGTCGTCCGGATCGAGCGCAAGGAGGGCGGCGCGCTCGACGTGCGAGCGGAGCGCATCGTCGGCGCCGACGGCCGCGCGTCCACGGTGCGCGAGCGGCTCGGCATCGCCGATCACGGCACGCTGCTCTCGTACATGGCGTCGGTCGAGCTGCGGGGCGTCACCCTGCCGAGCGAAGGCTTCGGCCACGTCGTGCTCGGCGGTCCCGGCCCCGCGCTCTTCTACCGTATCGCGGACGACGTCGTGCGCGGCTGCCTCGATCTGCCCGTCTCCTACGGCGCCGGCGCCCGCGCGCCCGCGTTCGTGTGGGACGCGTTCGCGCCCGTGCTCCCTCCCTCGATGAAGGCGGCGTTCCGCGCGGCCGTCGAGCGCGGGCTCGCGGGGTGGGCCGCGAATCGCTTCCGGCCGCGCGCGCACTTCGGTCGAGAGGCGGCGCCCGGGCGTGCGCAGGTCGCCCTCGTGGGCGACGCCGTGGGCCACGTCCACCCGATGACGGCGAACGGGATGACGCTCGGCTTCCTCGACGCCGAGGCGCTCGTCGAGGCGCGCTCGCTCGAGGAGTACGCGGAGCGCCGGCGCGCCTACGTGCCCGAGGTGCTGAGCAGCGCGCTCTACCACTGCTTCCGCCGCGAGGACGAGAGCGCCGTCCAGCTCCGGCGCGCGATGTTCGAGACGCTCCGCGAGAGCGAGGACGAGCGTCGCCGGACGATGTCGATCCTCGCCTCGCAGGATCTGCGCAAGCGCACGTTCTCGAGCGCGTTCGTGCGGATGGCCGGACGCGCGCTCTCGGACACGACCTCGACGTCGGCCAGGACCGGCGCGATGCACCGTCTACCGCAGCAGCTCGCGGGGCTCGCCGGCTGGATGCAGTGGCCCGCCGCGATGCTCGTGCCCTCGCGCCTGCGCGAGCGCTATCGCGCGGAGAGCTCGCCCTTCCACCCGATCCCGGCGCTCGCTGCGCTCGTCGGCGCCGACCTCGACGCGCCCAAGCCCGATTCGAGCAGCGAGCGGCGCAGCGACGCCGACGTCGCGCTCGAGCCGGTCCTCGCGCGCGGCACGGACGCGCTCGTGGTCGAGCTGGAGCGAATCGCGCAGCAGATGGGGACGATCCCCGATCGTCGACTCGCGATCCCGGCGATCCGGATGATGCGTGCGATCACGGCGCGCTCGATGCGCCCCGCGATCGCCGCGCGGATGACGATCGGTCGCCGGCGCCTGGCCCTCGAGGGCTTCCCGCGCCTCTTCGAGGCAGGCTCGCCGGTCGAGACGGAAGCGCTCGCGGGCCTGCTCGTGCTGCTCCTCGACGGCGCCGCGTGGGCCGAGACGCCCATCAGCGGGCTCACCGACGCGATCCGCACGCTGCTCGCCGCCGAGCGCAGCGGCGGCGGGTTCGCGCCGACCACGGACGCGCCGGACGCGAGCCTGTTCGCGACGATGCTCGCGTGCCGCGCGCTCGACGCGGTCGTCCGACGCCGCCCCGACGCGACCGACGCCGACCTCGAGGCGCCGCTCGCGCGCGCAGCCACGTTCGTGCGCAGCCGCCAGGGCGACGACGGCTCCTTCGAGGGCTCCGTGATCGCGACGGCGCAGGCGATGGAGGCGCTGGTCGCCGCCGAGGCGAACCCGGGCGACCCCGCGGTGCGGCGCGCGACGAAGTGGCTCGAGAAGCGCGCCTCCGACGACGGCTTCTTCCACGACGGCGACGACGGTGATGCGCTCGGCACCACCGCGGCGGTGCTCACCGCGCTCTGTCGCGCCAGCGTCCCGGCGGAGGCCGTGCGTCTCGCGGCCGCCCGCGCGCTCTCGACGCTCGCTCCGGAAGGCCTGACCTGGCGCGAGAACGCCGAGATCGTGGAGGCGTTCGCGGCGTACGAGGCCCACCGCGCGGGCCGTCCAGCGAGCGCGCGACAGCGGCGGCACGCGCAGGCCGGCGGCCCGCGGCCCGCCGAGCGTCCGAGCAGCGCGCCGCTCCAGATCGACGCCGCCGACTGGGCCTTCTGCAAGACCGCGCTCGAGCAGGTCTCGCGCACCTTCTCGCGGCCGATCGCGATGCTGCCCGGCCGCCTCGAGGTCGCGGTCACCCTCGGCTACCTGCTCTGCCGCGTCGCCGACACCATCGAGGACCACCCGAGCGTCGGCGCGCACCTGCGCGGCGGTCTGTTCCGTACGTTCCTCGAGATCATGGAGTCGGGCCGCGACCCCGCGGACCTCGCGGCGGCGCTCGAGCCCGTGCCGGGCGACGACGCCGAGCTGGGGCTCGCGCGCGCGATGCCGACCGTGATGCGCGTCTTCCGCGCGCAGGCGCCGAGCACGATCACGATCAGCACGCGCTGGGTCACCGAGATGGCCCGCGGCATGGACCTCTACACACGACGAGAGCCGGGGCCGGACGGGATCCTCGCGCTCTACACGGTCTCCGATCTCGATCGGTACTGCTACTACGTGGCCGGGACCGTCGGGCACATGCTCACCGAGCTCTTCGTCGACGAGATGAAGGCCGGCGGCATGGACGAGCGCACGGCGAACCTGCTCGAGCGACGCCTCCGGCAGGACGCGGAGAGCTTCGCCGAGGGCTTGCAGCTGGTGAACATCCTCAAGGACGTCACCGACGATCGCGCGCGACAGGTGTCCTTCATCCCGCGCACGAGCGCGGGCGCGGCGGGCCTCGAGATCGAAGAGCTCACGCTCCCGGAGAACCGTCGCCGCGCGCACGCGGCGGTCGCGCCGCTCTTCGATCTGGCGCGCGAGCGCCTCGACGGCGCGCTGCGCTACGCGCTGGCGATCCCGAAGACCGAGATCGGCATCCGCCTCTTCTGCTTGCTGCCCCTCTGGATGGCTGCTCGCACGCTGGTGATGGCGCGGGGCAACGACGCGATGTTCGTGGCGGGCGAGCCGGTGAAGATCCGACGCGACGAGGTCGAGGCGCTCATCGCCGAGTGCCTCACGCACGTCTCGGACGACGCGGCGCTCGAAACGCGCTACGCCGCGCTCTATCGTGAAGACCCGCTGGCGGACCACCGCGCGTACCGGCGCCGAACCGCCTGAAGGATGGAGTGAGCCGTGTCCCACGTTCTCGATCCCGAGGTCCTGCACCGCATCGTGAAGCGCCGCATCGGCCAGCCGATCGAGCTGGTGGTCGAGGAGATCCACGCCGACCTGCGCGGCGAGTACCGCGACTACATCGTGGAGAAGCCCGAGTGGGTGCTCAACGTCGCGGGCGGCGCGATGGGGCACTTCATGTTGCTCCACTCGTCGATCACCGAGTACCTGATGATCTTCGGCACGCCGATCGGCACGGAGGGGCACACCGGGCGCTTCTTCGCGACGGACTACTTCTTCATCCTCGAGGGCGAGCAGTGGGCCTACGCCGAGGGCCAGCTCCAGCGCAGCGTCTACAAGCCCGGCGACATGCACGTGCTGCCACAGGGCACGGCCAAGGGCTATCGCATGCCGGGCCAGTGCCACGCGCTCGAGTACGCGCGGGGGATCATCCCGACGATGCTGCCCTTCGGCCTCGCCGACTCCTTCACGAGCACGCTCGATGCGCGCAGCGTCGCCAAGACGTTCCGCATGTACGGGCAGGCCGTGGTCGGGAACCTCATGCGAGGCAAGATCTGATGATGACGACGCCTGCCGACGGCGCGAGCGGGAAGAGCGAGAGGGACTTCGTCCTCGAGGTGCGGGACGCCACGGACGCGCACCTCGCGGCCTTCTTCGCGGCACGGCGCGCCGAGCTCCGCACGAGCGCGCCGGAGGCGGAGCTGCTCGTGGCCCGGCTCGAGGACCTGACGATGCGCGGCGGGGCCAAGCGCTTACGCCCCGCGGTGATGGTGGCGGCCCAGCGCGCGATCCGGCCGGACGCGCGCCTCGCGGAAGTCGTGGCCGCGTGCGCGGCGCTCGAGGTGCTGCAGTCGTACCTGTTGATCCACGACGACTGGATGGACGGCGACCTCGAGCGGCGCGGCGGGCCCTCGGTGCACGTGATGCTCCGGGCCGACGTCGGTCAGGAGCACCTCGGCGACGCGCTCGCGATCCTGGCGGGCGACCTCGGCAACGCGTACGCGTGGGACCTCGTGCTCGAGAGCGCGGCGCGCGCGCCGAGCCCGCCCGCGGTGCTCGCGGTGTTCTCGCGCATGCAGCGCGACGTGGTGGCCGGGCAGGCGCTCGACCTGCGCGGGTCGGCCGACGTGACGCGGATGCAGCAGCTCAAGACGGGCAGCTACACGGTCGACGGACCGCTCGCGCTCGGCGCGACGCTCGCGGGCGCGACGGCGGCGCAGCTCGAGGGGCTCGCCCGCTTCGGCGTCCCGATCGGCGAGGCGTTCCAGGTGCGCGACGATCTGCTCGGCACCTTCGGCGACGCGGCCCTCACCGGCAAGCCCGTGGGCAACGACCTGCGGGCCGGCAAGCGCACGGCGATCGTCCGGGAGGCCGAGACGAGCCTCTCCGAAGCGGACCGCGCCCCTCTGTCGCGCGTCCTCGGCCGCGCAGACGCAGGGGAAGCCGCGATCCGCGAGGCCATGCAGATGCTGGAACGCACGGGCGTCCGCGGCCGCGTCGAGACCCGGCTCGAGGCGCTCCTGCGCGCGTCGCTGGACGCGCTCGACGCGGCGCCGGTCGATCCGCGCGGCCGCGCGTTGCTCGCGTCGCTCGCCAGGCGTATCGCCCGTCGCGAGCAGTAGGCTCGATAATCGGAGAACTTCACCGTGAGCGCGGACGCCCCGGGCGTTCCGGCTTGCCGCACCCGGCAGGTTCGCGCTATCCGGGGACTCGCAAAGAGGGGCTTTTCATGCGCAACGTGCTCGCTCGTACAACGCTCGCGGCCGCAGCATTCATGCTCTTCGCGCTCGGGTCCTCGCCCGCGGTCGCGCAGACCCGGCTCGGGATCCCCGTGAACATCGTTTCGGAGCCCGCGGGCGCGACGGTGTACCTCGACAACCCCGAGGGCACTCCGCTCGGCGTCACGCCGATCACGGCGGCGCGCGTCCCGACGGGCGCCCACACCCTGATCTTCCGCATGCCGAACTTCGAGGAGGCGCGCATGCAGATCACCGTCGCGCGCCGCCGCGAGACGTTCCGCGCCGTGCTGCGCGCGCTCGGCACGATCGAGGTCTCGGCCGGCAACGAGGGCGCGCGTGGCGCGTCCGTGACGATCGACGGCCAGCCGGTCGGAACTCCCCTCGGCAGCCTGCCGGTCCGCGTCGACTCACTGCCGCCCGGCCGCCACCAGGTCCACGCCTCGCACGAGGGCTTCGTCGACTTCGAGCAGTGGGTCGACGTCCAGGGCGGACAGACCGTGCGCGTGACCGCGATGCTCGAGCGCGCGGCCCCGACCACCGGCTCCATCCTGGTCGATGCCGACGTGCGCGGCGCGCCGATCTACCTCGACGGCGTGAGCACCGGCATGGCGACGACCACGGTCCTCGACAACGTGCCGATCGGCACGCACACGATCGAGATCCGCGCCGAGGGCGTGCCGCCCTACACGCAGACGATCCTCGTCCAGCAGGGCCAGCGCGCAGAGGTGCACGCGACGGTGAGGCCGGTCTCTACCGCGCCGACCACCGGCTCGATCGCGGTGATCACCGAGGCGCCCGGCGCCGAGGTCCGCATCAACGGGACCTCGCTCGGGGCAGGCGTCTACTCGCGCGACGGACTCGCCGCCGGCACCTACGTCGTCCAGGTGCTCGCGCCCGGGTACGACACCTTCGAGCAAGAGGTCACCGTCACGGCGGGCCAGACCACGAGCGTGCGCGCGCACATGAACGCGCCGCCGCTGCCGGTCAGCATCACGGTCACGGGCGCGACGGGCGCGACGGTCGTCGTCGACGGCGGCGAGGCGCACCAGGCGCCTTACGTCGCGGCCGACGTCCCGGCGGGCGCGCACGCGGTCATCGTCCGCGCCGAGGGCTACGAGGACGTCACGTTCACGTGCAACAACACCTCCGGCACCGACGACGCGGCCGACTGCAGCCGCGAGGTCACGATGACCGCGCAGCGCGTGGCGCTCCACGTGACCCTGCAGCACCCCGTCGAGGGCGGCGCGACGGTGAGCGTCGACGACGCCGAGGTCGGCCCGGCGCCCTACGAGGGCCGCATCCCGGTCGGCAACCACGTCATCACGGTCGCGGCCGTCGGCCACGAGACCTACCGCCGGCAGCTCGTCGTCGAGCTCGGCGGCGGTGACATCACGATCGACGCGGACCTCGTCGACAGCAGCGTGCAGGCGAGCGCGTCGTCGACCACGCACTCGGCGCTCCCGACGCCCGTCAACCACCCGTGGATCGACGCCTCGCTCGGCTGGCCCTACCTGATCGAGGCGCGCCTCGGCATCGGCCTGCACGAGCTCTTCGACGCGGGCTTCGCCGTGCGCTCGTTCGGACGCCTCACGGAGTTCGAGGGCCGCGTCCGCTTCGGCGCGCGCGTCATCCGCCAGATCGCGCTCGGCGCGCAGGCCCGCTTCGGCGGCGGCATCGGGCCGAGCGTCGCGCTCTCGCGGCCGGGCTTTCAGAGCGCCGGGTCGTGCGGCGCGATCGGCTCGGGCTCGGGTCCCATGGGGACGAACAACGAACAGAACATCGTCCCCTGCGCGTTGCCGAACACCCAGCAGATGGGCTACCCCGTCAACACGGCGTTCTTCTCGCTCGAGGGCGACGTCAGCCTGCTGCTCGAGCCGGTCGCGACGGTCACGCTCTGGCTCGGGCTCGACATCACCAGCGACGAGTACCCGGGCCACCCGCGCAGCGAGCACGTGTACCTCGAGTACGAGCCCGGCGGCACGATGGGCAACCCCGTGTGCACGGACGCGGCGCCCGGCGCGCCCGCCATGGGCGTCGCCGGGACCGGCCTCACCTGCGAGCAGCGACGTCAAGACATGGCGCGCGCCCGCTTCGGCGGCGCGGTCGAGTTCAACGTCGACCGGAACTGGGGCGTGTGGGTGATCTTCGAGGGCATCCTCGGCCAGACGGCACCCTCGCGCCGTGTGCTGGGCGGCTTCATCGCCGACGCCCAGGACATCCAGATCTATCCCCGCCTCGGCTTCACCTTCAAGTTCTGATCCCGACCCAGAGGCTCCGGGCCAGAGGCCCAGGAGCTGGATGATCCACGACGTCCATGCGCACCACATCGACCTTCGTCTTCGCCTTCCTCTCTCTCGTGGCGGTGGTGGCGTGCAGCGGCGGCGAGGAGCCGCGGTTCCGGCCGCGCGCGTCCGCACAACCACGCACGACGACGGCGCCGACGCCCCCGCCGCCGCCCTCGTCGGGCACGGTCACCGTCACGCCGCCCCCGACGCCTCCGCCGTCCGGTCCGGTGATCCCGGCGCCAGCGGACCCCCGGCTGATGAGCCCCGCGGCGCTCACCGCGCGCGCGCCGGACACGTTCGCGGTCGAGCTCACGACGACCGAGGGCGCCGTGATCATCGACGTCACGCGCGCGTGGGCTCCGAACGGAGCCGACCGCTTCTACAACCTCGTGCAGAACGGCTTCTTCACGGACGTCGCGTTCTTCCGGGTCATCGACGGCTTCATGGCGCAGTGCGGGATCCACGGGAACCCGACGGTGTCGCGCGCGTGGCAGCACGCGAACATCCCCGACGACCCGGCGAACGTGCAGCACAACACGCGCGGCTTCGTGAGCTTCGCGACGGCGGGGCCGAACACCCGCACGACGCAGTTCTTCATCAACCTGGTCGACAACACGCGCCTGGACGCGATGGGCTTCTCGCCCTTCGGCCGCGTGCGGGACATGACGCACGTCGACGCGCTCTATCACGGCTACGGCGAGGGCGCGCCGGCGGGCCACGGCCCGGTGCAGTCGCGCCTGGTCTCCGAGGGCAACACGTACCTGCGCGCGGAGTTCCCCGAGCTCGACTACATCGTGAGCGCCAGGATCCTTGAGCACTGACCTCGCCGTCCTGCTCGCGCTCGGCCTGCTCGCCTTCGTGCTGCAGATGCTCCCGGGCACGAGCCGGATGGCGAAGGCGGGGATCGGGTACGGCATCGGCAACCGCGACGACCCGCCGCCGCTCGCGCCCTGGGCGGCGCGGACGCAGCGCGCGCACGCGAACTTGTTCATTGCTGAGGAATGCAGGAATGCAGGAGCGAGCCCCACTCCTGCATTCCTGCATTCCTCAGCGACGACCCCGGTCCTCGCTCACCGAGCGAGAGGCGCCCCCGTCTTGGCGATCACCTCTCGCTCCTCCACCCCGGGCGCGAGCTCGACCAGCCGGAACCCACCCTCCGGCGCCACGTCGATCACCGCCAGCTCCGTGATGATCCGGTCGACGCAGCCCTTCGCGGTCAGCGGGTAGTCGCACCTGGCGACGAGCTTCGGCTCTCCTTCTTTCGTGGTGTGGGTCGTCATCACGAGGATGCGGCGCGCACCCGACGCGAGGTCCATCGCGCCGCCGATGCCCATGACCTTGCCGCCGGGGATCGCCCAGTTCGCCAGATCCCCGTTCGCGCCGACCTGCATCGCACCGAGGATGGCGAGGTCCACGTGACCACCGCGGATCATCCCGAAGGACGCCGCCGAGTCGAAGATCGATCCGCCGGGCACGATGGTGACCGTCTGCTTGCCGGCGTTGATGATCTGCGAGTCCTCCTCGCCCTCGAAGGGGAAGGGCCCCATCCCGAGCAGCCCGTTCTCGCTGTGGAACCACACGCCGAGGCCCTCGGGGAGATAGTCCGCGACGAGCGTCGGCAGGCCGATCCCCAGGTTCACGATCGTCCCGGCCGCGATCTCCTTCGCGGCGCGCTCGGCCATCTGTTCCTTGTTCCAGGGCATGATCAGCTCACCGCCCGCTTGCGCGACGTCTTGTACTCGAAGGCGTCCTCGTGGACGGGCACGTGCACGATCGACGAGACGAAGATGCCCGGCAGGTGCACGTCGTCGGGATCGATCGCCCCGAGCGGCACGAGCTCGTCGCACTCGACGAGTGTGTGCGCGGCGGCGGTGCACATGATCGGCGAGAAGTTCCGAGCAGTGCGGTAGAAGCGAAGATTGCCGAACGGGTCGGCCTTCTTGGCACGCACGAGGGCGAAGTCGGCGTGCAGGGCGTGCTCGAGGACGTGCTCGACTCCATCGAAGAGGCGCACCTCTTTCCCGTCCGCGACGACGGTGCCCGCGCCGGTCGGCGTGAAGAACGCGGGGATGCCCGCGCCCGCGGCGCGGATGCGCTCGATGAACGTCCCCTGCGGCGTCATCTCGACCTCGACGGTGCCCCCGGCCATCGCGCGGTGAAGCGCCTCGTTCGTTCCGATGTAAGAGCCGACGAAGCGCCGCACGATGCCGGCCTCCAGCCACGCGTTCAGGCCCTTACCGAGGTTGCCCGCGTTGTTCGAGATGAGCGTCAGATCCTTCACGCCGCGCTTCACGACGCCGGCGATCAGCCGCTCCGCGTTGCCCGAGAGCCCGAAGCCGCCGACCATGATCCGCGCGCCGTCGCGCACCCCCTCGAGCGCCTCCTCGATCGAAGCGCGGACTTTCTCGCGGTGCTTTCCCGGTTGCATGGGGGTGGCCTACCACGAGCACGGCCGCGCGATCGTGTCTAAAGTGGGCCGCTTTGCTGCGCTCCTTCCGGTCGCGCCTCGCGCTCACGGTCGTCCTCTCCGCGCTCGTCGCGGTGGGGATCGGCCTCGCGGTCCCGGCCTACGCGCGCTCCCGCGCCGAGGACGCGCTGGCGGCGAGGCTCGGTCCGGCCGCGCACGTGAGCATCGCGGCCGCGCACGTCGGGCTCGCCACCATCAACCTCGACGAGGTCGTGGTCACGAGCCCGGAGCTGGACGTGCGTCTCGCGCACGCGACCGTGCACGCCTCGCTCTTCGGCCTGATGACCGAAGGCGCGCACGCGGTGACGGCGGTCGCGGCGGCCGGCGGGCGTGTCTCGGTCGACCTGCCGCGGTGGGTGGCGGCCCGCGGCGTGCACGCGAGCGGGACGGGTGAAGCGAGCGGCGCGAGCGGACGCGTGATCGCGGTCCACGACGTCGCGCTCTCGCTCCGCGCGGGGCAGGACGAGCTGGTCGGCGTCCGGAGCGCGGAGGCCCGATGGGATGGGAGCGCGCTCTCCCTGGTGCTCGACGACGTCGCGCTCGGCGACGACGCGATCGACCACGGGGAGATCGACGCCCTGCGCTCGGACGGTGAGCTCCGCCTGGCGCGAGTGGCGCTCGGGCACGTCGTCGTCTCCGCGGACGCCGCCGGCGGCGAGGGACCGCTCTCGCGCATCCGAGCCGCGATGCGCGGCGAGCCCGGCGCGGGGGCCGGGCACGGCGAGGGCACGCGCGATCGGATCGCGGCGATCGAGCGGCGACTCGACGCGACGTTCCTCGCGTCCGTCGACGACCTCACCGTGCGCCGTACGATCGACGGCGCGCCCCACGACGTCGTCCGAGGCCTGCGAGCATCCGTCCGGCGCACCGGCGAGCGCGCCTACGCCACCGAGGGTGAGGGACACCCGGAGGGTGGCGGCTCCCTCTCCTGGAGCCTCGACGTCGCGCTCGCGACACCCACCGCGAGCGGAACGGTCACCTTCGATCGCGTCGCGCTCGCGGCGTTCGTGCCCTTCCTGCCCGACGCGATCCCCTTCAGCGAGCCCGAGCGCGCGCACGTGAGCGGTCACCTCGTGCTGACGAACGCCAGCGCCGACGCCGTCCACGCCGAGGGCACGCTCGCGGTGGAGGATCTCGCGCTCTCCCACCACCGCATCGCGGCCGACCCCGTCCGCCACATCGCGTTCTCGCTGCACGGCGCAGCCGACGTCACTCCCAGCGCGGACCGCGTGACGGTGTCGTCCCTCGCGCTGACGATGGGCGCGGCGCAGGCGACGCTGGGCGGGACCATCGAATGGACGGACGACCACTACCTCTTCGACGGCCGCGCGAGCCTGCCCTCGACGCGCTGCGAGGACGCGGTGCACGCGATCCCGCACGACCTGCTCGGCGACACCGCATCGTTCCACCTCGTGGGCGACCTCGCGGCCTCGATCGAGGCGCACGTGGACTCGCGCGACCTGGCTCGCACCACGCTCCGCATCCACGTGGCCGACGCGTGCACGTTCACCTCGTGGCCGGCGATGGCCGACACGGCACGCTTCGAGGGCTCCTTCGATCACCACGTCGAGGAGCCGGACGGCACGACGTTCCAGATGACGACGGGCCCCGGCACCGAGGCGTGGACGCCGATCTCCGAGATCAGTCCCTTCCTCGTACACGCGGTGCTCGCGCACGAGGACGCGAGCTTCTTCGAGCACGCGGGCTTCGCGCCCTGGGCCATCCGCGAGGCCCTGATCCGCGACCTCACGGCGGGCCGCTACGTCGCCGGTGGCTCGACGATCACGATGCAGCTCGTCAAGAACGTGTTCCTCCACCGCGAGAAGACGCTCGCGCGCAAGATCCAGGAGGTGCTCCTCACCTGGTGGACCGAGACGCGCATGGAGAAGGAGCGGATCCTCGAGCTCTATCTGAACGTGATCGAGTACGGTCCCGGCGTGTACGGGATCCGCCACGCGGCCGAGCACTACTTCGGGCGCGCGCCGGCCGATCTCTCCCCCGCCGAGAGCGCCTTCCTCGCGCTGATCCTCCCGAACCCGCCGGCGTTCCACGAGATGTACGAGCGAGGCGAGATCCCGCGCGCGTTCCGGAATCGCATCGCGAGCTTCGTGCGCATCTGCGGTGCGCGCGGTCGATACGACGAGGCCGCCGTCGCGTACGGCGTGGCGGAGGCGGAGACGCTCGCGTTCCACCGCGAGGGCGACGCGCCACCTCCGGCGCGCACCACGGAGGGAGCCGTCGCGGCGATCCCGCAGATCCAGTTCTTCTCGACCGTGCCGCTCGCCCGCCTCGCCGCGGAGGACGCAGACGCGGAGTCGACGGAGGACGGCTTCGCGGACGACACGCCGGACGAGGGCTGGGACGAAGAGTGGAGTCCGTGATCACGCGGCTCGTGTCCGCGCGCAAGCTCGTCGTCCTCACGCTCCTCGCGGTCACGGCGGGCTTCGCGACGGCGATCCCCTCGCTCGAGGCGCGCTTCGCGCCCGAGGATCTCGTCGCGCCGGACGCCGCGGCGCGGGCGGACGCCGACCGGATCGCGCGCGAGCTGGGGCCGGACGAGACGCCGCTCGTGGTGGTCCTCGAGGCGGCGCCGGGGGCGAGCGTCCTCGATCTGCCGCACCTCGACTGGCTGCACCGCACGGCGCGCGCGCTCGCGGCGATGCCCGGCGTCACGCACGTCGAGGGGCCCACGACCACCGCGCTTCCGTTCACCGAGGACGTCGACACGGGCGACGACGCGACGCTCGACACGCTCGGCGACGAGAGCGCGCCCGTGATCGGATCGCCCGAGGAGGCGGAGGCGATCGCCGCGATCGTCGGCGCCGACCCCGTGCGCTTCCCGCTCGGGCTGATGTCGCTCTCCGAGCGCGGCCTGCACCGCGTCGTCGTGCGCCCGCTGCTGCCGCTCGATCGAGAAGTGAGGGCCGACGACGCTTCACGGCTCGACCAGCGCCTGCGCGCCGAGCCGCTCCTCGAGCGGCGGCTCGCCAGCGACGACCGGCGGGTCGCGATCCTCGCGGCCATGCCCTCCACCACGGGGAACGACGCGCTCGTCCGGCGGGCGCTCGCCCGGCTCGCGAGCAACCCGCCTCCGCCGGGCGCGCACGCCTCGCTCTCGGGCCTTCCGGCGCTGCGCGTGGTGATGCTGGACGCGCTGCACGCCGACCAGCTGCTCCTGATCGGTCTGGCGGCGCTCGGCAGCCTGCTCGTGCTCGTCCTCGGGCTGCGGAGCGTCGCCGGCGTCGTGCTCCCGCTGGGGACCGTCGGGATCACGGTCGTGCTCAGCGTCGGCGGCATGGCGCTCGCGCACGTGCCGCTCGATCTCCTGACGAACATGATCCCGCCCTTGCTCGTCACGATCGGCCTCGCCGAGGCCGTGCACATGGTGCTGCGCTACGAGGACGAGCTCGCCGAGCTCGGCGGGGACCGCGAGAAGGCCGCGGCCAGCACGCTGCGCGCGATGTGGCTCGCGTGCTTCGTGACGACGTTCACGACCGCGATCGGCTTCCTCGCGCTGGTGCCCTCCGACACACCGGCGCTGCGCCGCTTCGGGCTCGTCGCGGGCGTCGCGAGCATGATCGCCTACGCCGTGACCGTGCTCTTCGTGCCTACGATGCTGCCCTCGTTCCGCCCGCGCGCCGTCTCGCGCAGCAAGGCGCCCGACGTGCTCGATCGCGCGATCGGCTGGCTGGCGCGCGGCGCGGCGGCTCGCCCGCGCGTGACGATCGCGGCGTCGGTCCTGCTCTTCGCAGGCTCGCTCGCGATCGCGCGGGGCGTGGTGGTCGACAGCACCCTGCTCGACCAGTTCGCGGCCGGCTCGGACGTCGCGCGCGTCACGCATCTGCTGGAGCGCGAGCTCGACGGTGTGCGTCGCCTCTCGATCGAGGTGCGCGCCGGCGAGAGCGATGACGGACGCACCTTCCGCACCGCGTCCGGGCTCGAGCGACTGCGCGCACTGAGGGCCACCGTCGCGGCCGAGGACGGAGTCCTGCGCGCGGGCGCCGCGTCCGATCTCGCGCTCTCGGCGCGTGCGCTGGTCGACCTCGACGACGCGAGCCGCGGCGAGCCCTTCCACTCCGACGCGGAGGTCGAGGGAATGCTCGGCCTCCTCACGCACGGCGGCGGCACGGACCCGCTCGCACGCCTGCTCTCGCCGGACGGCCGCACGGCGCGCATCGAGGTCTGCCTCGCCGACCGCGGCGCCGCGCGGATCCTCGCGATGCTCGAGCGCATCCGCGCGCAGGCGGCGGTGCAGCACCTCCGCGTCGCGTTCGCGGGCGAGGCCTACGACGCCTCGCGCGGCCTCGACCGGATCGTCAGCTCGCTCGGCAGCTTCACCAGCGCGATCGCCGTGATCTTCGTGGTGATGATGCTGCTCTTCCGCAGCGTGCGCCTCGGCCTGCTCTCGATCCCGCCGAACCTGCTCCCGCTCGCGATGACGCTCGCGTACATGGTGCTGCGTGGGATCCCGCTCCACGCGGCCACGGTGATCGTGTTCACGGTCACGGCCGGCCTGCTCGTGGACGGCGCGACGCACGTCATCGCGCGCTTCCGCGAGGAGCAGGAGCGCGGCGGCACGTCGCACGAGGTGATGCTGCGGACGATGGAGACGAGCGGCCGCGGCGTCCTGCTCTCGTCGCTCACGCTGCTGATCGGCTACGGCGCGCTCCTCTTCTCGGCGTTCGAGCCCGTGCGGCTGTTCGGCGAGCTGAGCGCGGTCGCGATCGGCCTGGCGCTGATCGCACAGCTCGTGCTGCTGCCGGCGGTGCTCGCGCGGTATGCGCGGTGAAGTTCGGCAG
>JBGAQA010000010.1:56364-58002 GCA_044220955.1 Sandaracinaceae bacterium | reverse complement strand
CCTGGAAGATCGGGCCGATGCCGGCCGAGAGCGCGGGCGGGACCACCATCGACCAGGTCGTCGCCTCGATGAGCACCGCGACGTTCGCGAGATCGCGGAAGTTCGTCTCGATGGACGCGCCGAGCACGAGGTAGTCGAGGATGCCGAGCTCGTAGCCGAGCCGGCCGCGCACGATGGTCGCCGCCTCCGGCGCGCCGAAGAAGAAGGTGCCGCCCAGCGCCAGGTAGGGACCGCCGTGCCGCACGGGGTCGGGCCCCGTGCCCTCCTCGAGCATGATCTCCACGTCGGCGGGACCGCGCGCGTCCTCGGCGCCCTCGTCGCGCGCGAGCGTCTCGCTGCCGTCGCCCGTGCTCTGGAAGCGCGGGTCCGACGTGCGCAGCCGCCACCCCGGCGGCAGCTCCGCGTGCAGCTCGATCCGCCCGAGCGACGCGAAGTCGCGCCGCACCGGGCGCGAGTAGAGGACGCGCCGCACCTCGTGGTGGATCGGCGTCGCGAGCAGCGGATGCCGCGCAGTGAGGCCGTCGATCGAGCTGCCGACGCCTCCGCTCGAGTGGGGCCGCCCGAGCTCGAGGTGCCCGTGGAAGATGATCGCGCGCTCCCCGCCCGCCGCGATCGGGGCGTCGAAGGGGCGAACGGTCGGCGCCTCGGTCTCGGTGCCGTCCTCGGCCCTCATCGTGAATGGCGTCGAGCGCTCGATCGTCACGTTGAAGGACGTCGTGACGTCCGCCTCGCTGGCGTTCCCGATCGCGATCGTCACGGTGACGTCGCAGTCGAGCGTGCCCTCGCCGGCCGCATCGCACGCGAGGTCCACGCGCTCGCGCCGCACCTCGAGCGTCGTCTCCGCGCGCGTCCGCAGCGCGCCGAAGCGCGGCGCCGTCTCCTGGCGCGGCTGCGCCAGCGCGCGGGGCGAGCCGGAGAGCCACGCGATCACCACGACGGAATACGCGAAGACGGAATACGCGAAGGAAGAGGAGCGCCTCACCGGGGCCGACCATACCGCGCGCCCGCGCCGAATCCATCGTTCCCCGCTTTGTTGACGGGATCGGCGGACGGCCGATAGTCGCCAGAGGCCGTACCGATGTCGAACCTCGTCCAAGTCGCGCTGACCCTCCGCAAGACCGCGCGCGCCACGGTCGGGTTCGCGCTGGCAGGCGTGTTCCTGCTCTTGCCCGTGCTCGGCGTGTTCCGTCCGGAGACGCTGGGCGTCGAGCACGTCGTGCTCGCGCTGGCGTGGGCGGGCCTGCTCGCGAGCCGGGCGACCAAGCGCGCCGCGCGGACCGAGCACGAGGGCGAGAGCCAGAAGCGCGAGGCGTTCCTGCGCGACCTCGAGATCGGCCTCGACCTGCTCGCCGGGACGCACGCCGCGGTGCAGGCCCTCGGCGGCCTCGAGGGACCGCTCTATCCGCTCGTCTACGTCTTGGTGGCGTTCTTCGCGTCCTTCGCCGTGCGGCCAGCGGGCTCGATCCTCGTGCTCTTCGCGATCGCCTACGAGCTCGTGCTCTGGCTCGCGGCTCCGGCGATCGACGCGCACCGCGCGGCGCTGCACGGCGTGTTCATCCTGTTCTTCGGCATCCTGAACCTGCTCTTCACGCGCGCCGAGATCGCCCGCGTGCGCGAGCGGAGCAACAAGGAGCGCGC
>JBGAQA010000010.1:0-56265 GCA_044220955.1 Sandaracinaceae bacterium | reverse complement strand
CTTCTTCGGCATCCTGAACCTGCTCTTCACGCGCGCCGAGATCGCCCGCGTGCGCGAGCGGAGCAACAAGGAGCGCGCTCTCGAGAAGCAGCGCCTCGCCGAGGACGTGAAGCTCTTCCGCCTCGTCGGCGCGCCGAGCGTCGGCGTGGACATGGCGCGCGGGCCCGCTTCGCTCGGGTACGGCACGGCGGCGAGCGAGGGCGAGACCGACGAGAAGGCACAGCGCGCGAGCATCGACGAGGTGCGCGGCTCGCTCTTCCACGTGCTCGACCTGCTGAAGCGCACGCTGGAGCTCCACACCTGCGTGCTGCTCTTCTCGGGCGAGGGCGGGCGCCTGCGCATCGTCGAGCTCGTGAGCGACTCCGACGACGTCGCCGAGGGACCCTTCGAGACGGGCGCGGGCGCGGTCGGCGCGGTCGCGACGCGCGGTCTGACGATGAACCTCGAGCACCTCAAGCCCGGCTACAAGGGCCTCTGCTACTACCGCGGCCCCTCGACCGTTCGCGCGTTCCTCGGCGTGCCGGTGAGCGAGGGCGGCCAGCTCCGCGGCGCGCTCTGCGTCGACCGCGTCGAGGACCGCCCGTTCACGGCGCGCGAGGAGGCCCTGCTCAAGGACGCGATCGGCGAGGCGCTGCGCGCGATCCGCAACGAGCGCGTCTTCGTGCAGCTCGAGCGCACCAAGCGCGAGCAGACGATGCTCTTCCGCGCCTCGCGCGAGCTCGGCGCGGCGCTGACCGAGGATCAGGTGATCGAGGCGGGCCTCTCGGCCGCCGCCGGCCTCTCGCGCTACGACTTCGCCGCGATCACCGCGTACGACGAGGCCAAGGGCGCGCACCGCGTGCGCGTCGCGGTGGGCGAGGGCGCCGACGCCGTCCGCGGGCTCGCGTTCAAGGACAACGCGTCGCTCACCGCGATGGTCGTGAAGAACAAACACTACCTCCCGTACCGCGGCGAGTACGACGCGCGGCAGCAGACGCTCTTCACGGCGAAGGTCACGCTGCCCGACATGCGCTCGGTGCTCGTCCTTCCGCTGCTCGTCCAGGGCGAGCCCCTCGGCACGCTCACGGTCGCCGCCAAGCGCGTCCACGCGTACGGCGACTCGGTCCGCACGACGCTCGAGGTGCTCGCGAACCAGCTCGCGACCTCGCTCAGCAACGCGCGCGCCGTCAAGCGCCTCGAGGAGATGGCCACGACCGACGGCCTCACGGGGTGCCTCAACAAGCGCTCGTTCCTCTCCGACCTCGAGTCGAAGATCCGCTCGGCCGAGCGCTTCAAGAAGAAGCTCTCGCTGATCGTCACCGACATCGACCACTTCAAGAACGTCAACGACACGTACGGTCACGCGACCGGCGACGTCGTGATCAAGGAGCTGGGCGCGATCCTGATGCGCATGAAGCGCGAGACCGACCGCGTCGCCCGCTTCGGCGGCGAGGAGTTCTGCATCCTCTGCGAGGAGACGGACACCGAGGGCGCGATGCTGCTCGCGGAGCGGGTGCGCGAGGAGCTCGCCAAGACGGTGTTCCCGACCGAGCTCGGCAAGCTCAAGGTCACGGCCTCGCTCGGCGTCGCCACCTTCCCGCTCGACGCGCACGACGAGAAGGGCCTCTTCGAGATCACCGACAAGGCGCTCTACGCCGCCAAGCACGGCGGCCGCAACCGCGTCTGCACGGTGAAGGACCTCGGCCACCAGGCCGCCTGAGCGCCTCGTGCTACCCTCCTACCCGAGGTAGGAAGATGGCCGTCGTGAAAGTGAGCGTGTCGATCGACGAGACCACACTCGCGTGGGCACGCAAGCGGGCGAAGCGCGAGAAGGCGAGCCTCTCGGCCGTCCTCTCCGACGCGCTGGGTGAGCAGCGGCGAATGGAGGCGCGACGAGCGTTCTCGCGGGAGATGGCCGAGCACGGCCGACCGATCACGCGCGCAGAGATCGAGGCCGTCGTCGCCGAGTGGGGAGCCTTCGAGGAGCGGAGCGATGAGGGGATTGACGCTCGACACAGGAGTCCTGATCGCGCTCGAGCGATCAAGCCAACACGACGCGTCGCGGCGCGCACGGGTCGTGTGGGACGCCGCGATCGACCGTGACACCACGATCACCGTGCCTACGGCCGTGGTCGCCGAGTGGTGGCGAGGTCAGCGCGGGCCGGCGGCGCGTCTGCTGGAGGGCGTCGTCGTCGAACCGCTCGACGCGGCGCTCGCTCACGTCGCCGGGCTCGCGCTGAGCCGGGTACCAAAGGGCCCGAGCGTCGTCGATGCGATCGTCATGGCCTCCGCCGCGCGCCGGGGCGACGTCGTGTACACGAGCGACGTCGACGACCTCGAGGCCCTGCGATCCGTGTTTCCCACCGTGCGCGTGCTCGGCGTCTGAGCAGGAAGGGCCGCGCGCGGGCCAGATCCGCCCCGCGTTCACCCACCCGCCACAAATCGCGTCCCCCTTCGCGCGACGATCTCGTTATCATCGCGTCTCGGGCCAGGGAATTGGCGACGATGACGACGAAGACCGCCGCAAAATCCACGAAGGACGCTTACCTCGGCAAGGTTGTCGCCGGCCGCTATCGACTCGAGGCGCTCCTCGGCGAGGGCGGCATGGGCGTCGTCTACCGCGCGCGCCACGTGCTCATCGACCGTGTCGTGGCGCTCAAGCTGATCCGCCCGGACCTGCGCGGCGAGACGCACCTGCGCGCGTGGATGCTGCGCGAGGCCCGCGCGGCCAACCGCGTCGACCACGCGCACATCGTCGAGATCCACGACGTCGGCGAGACCGAGGAGGGCGAGCTCTACCTCGTCATGGAGTACCTCGTCGGGCAGTCGCTCAGCTCCGAGATCGCCAAGGGCCCGATGCCCGTCGCGCGCGCGACCGACATCCTCGAGCAGATGTGCGCCGCGCTCGCCCGCGCGCACGACCTCGGCGTCGTCCATCGCGACCTCAAGAGCGACAACATCATGCTCACCGCGAAGGGCGGCCGCCGCGACTTCGTGAAGATCCTCGACTTCGGCCTCGCCGCGCTCGCGCGCGACCCGCGCCTCGCGCCCAAGGGCGCGGTGTTCGGCACGCCCGAGTACATGGCGCCCGAGCAGGCGCGCGGCGACGACGCGATGCCAGTGAGCGACCTCTACGCGCTCGGCATCCTCTTCTTCGAGATGACCACGGGGCAGCTGCCCTTCCGCTCGAGCGATCGCGACACGCTGCTCGAGATGCAGAAGACCGCGCCCGCGCCGCACCCGCGCGCGATCGTGAAGGATCTGCAGGAGCAGGCAGAGAAGATCATCCTCAAGCTGCTCGAGAAGGATCCGAAGAACCGCTTCCGCGACGGCCACCACCTCCAGGAAGAGCTGAAGGCGTTCCAGCGGACGCTGCCCTCGACCTACGAGCTGCAGCCGAACGACGCGCCCGCACCCGTCGCCCCGCCGCCGCCGCCCGCGCAGACGCCGGGCGTGGTCGAGTGGTCGCGCCGCGCCGCGTACTTCTCGCGCATGATCGCGCGCGCGTATCCGAACGGGCGCGTGCCGGACGAGCTGCAGCACGCGGGCGATCAGCTCTGGGAGGTCTCGGCGCGCGCCTCGCGGCTCGAGGGCGAGCTCGCCAGCCACCAGCGCAAGCTCGACGCCGTCGAGCGCCGCGGCCGCGCGCTCCGTGCCGAGATCGGCCGCAAGGTCGAGGAGCTCGCCGAGGAAGAGTCGCGCACGCTGCGCGAGGCGTCGGCCGAGCGCGAGCGCTCGCTGCGCGTCAAGACGCGCATCGACCAGGAGCGCGTGCTCTACGAGCAGGCCAGCAAGGAGACGATCGCGCACGAGCGCGCGGGCGACGGCGCGCGCTGGCGCGTCTCGTTCGAGGCCGCGACGGCGAGCCGCAGCAAGGCCGAGGTGCTGAGCGACGTGCTCGCCGATCACGATCGCCGTGCGACCCAGAAGGAGCGGAGCGCCCAGGATCTGCGCCGGCAGATCGACGAGCTCCGCGCGCAGCTCCAGCGCTACGGCGACGCGCTCGAGAACGATCTCGCCGCCGGGCGCGAGCGCATCGCGACGCGCGTCAAGGAAGCGCTCGGCTACGAGAAGACCTTCACCGACAGCTCCGCGCTGCTGCTCAACCACCTCAAGGGCCGCCCCGAGTGCAGCGAGCTGCTCGAGGAGATGCGCCGCGAGGAGGCGAGCTTCCAGCTCGGCGCCAGTGGCCACTCGCGCGGCGACCAGACCGGCGCCTTCAAGGCGCTGCCCGGCTGAGGGGCGAAGGCTCCCCGCTCGGCGGGGGCGAGCTCCGTGCGTCCTCAGGGACGGCTGCCGATGTCTCGGCCGAGGCGCTCGACGCCGAGCGCCACGGCGATCCCCACGGCCCAGCCACCCGCGAGATCGCTCGGCCAGTGCACCCCGGCGTAGAGGCGCGTGATCGAGACGAGCAGCGCATAGAGCGCCGCCGCGATCCCGGCGCGCGGGCCCAAGCGAATCCAGATCCACGCCGCGCCCGCGGCGCATGCGGCCGAGGTGCCGGACGGGAACGAGGTGCTCGACGCGGGCGGCACCGGGCCGAGCACGTGCAGCCGGCTCGCGAGCGCGGCGACGGCGCTCGGGCGCGCCCGCGCCACGAGCCGCTTGAGCACCGTGTCGCTCGCGAAGAGGGTCACGAAGAACGCGAGCCAGCCGTCGCGCATCGTCTCGAGGTCGCGCCGGGTCCGCGTCCAAGCGCCGCGCGCCGCCAGCACCACGATGAACGCGAAGAGTCCCCACTCGGAGAGGAAACCCGCGAGCGGGTCGAGCGCGGGGCTGCGCCAGCCGTTGATCGTGAGGAGCAGGGCCTCGTCCATCGGTCGCGAACGGTAGCGCGCCGCCAGCGCTCGCGTATATCCGCGGCGTGGCGGAGACACGGACCCCGAAGCTCGAGCCAGAGGCCGCGCTCTCGCCGGGGCGGAGCGCGCTCGCGGTGTTCGCGGGCTTCGTCGTGCTCCAGATCCTGGGCGTCCTCTTCTCGCTGATGGCCGGGACGCTCTGGCCCGCGCTCTACCCTTCGGGCGAGGGCGCGGGCCCGACGGACGGCGGCCTCGGCCTCTGGCTCGCCGCCGAGCTCGCCAACGCCACGCTCGCGGGCCTGCTCACGGCGCGGCTCGCCGGCCGGGCGCCGGTCGCGCACGCGGCGGTGCTCGCCGCGATCAACGGCTTCTTCTCGATGGCCGCGATGGGGGAGCTGCGCGCGTTGCCTGGCTGGTTCGCGATCGGCTTCGTCGCGCTCGCCCCGCTCGGGTGCCTCCTGGGCGGGCTCGTCGCCTCGCGGGTGAGGCCGCGCGCGTGAGCGTCCATCGACTGGGCGATCTCACGATGGACCTCGAGCCGCACCGCATCTCGGGGGAGTTCCGCATCTCGCGCGGCGCCAAGACGATCGCCGAGGTGCTCGTCGTGACGATCGAGCGCGGCGGCGTCCGCGGCGCGGGCGAGGCGGTGCCGTACGCGCGCTACGAGGAGACGCGCGAGTCGATCACGGATCAGCTGCTCGTACACAAGGAGGCCCTGCGCCACGTGGAGGATCGCGAGCTCCTGCGACGCGCGCTGCCACCGGGCGCGCTGCGCAACGCGGTCGATCTCGCGCTCTGGGATCTCGCGGCGCGCGCCTCGGGGACGTCTTCCCCGCGCGTCGAAGAGGCGCGCTCGGCGCTCACGATCTCGCTCGCCCCTCCGGAGACGATGGCCGCCCGCGCGATGGCCGCGCGCGGGACGCTCTTGAAGCTGAAGCTCGCCGGAGACGGCGCGGACGCAGATCGCCTGCGCGCGGTGCACGCGGCGCGGCCCGACGCAGAGCTCTGGCTCGACGCGAACGAGGGGCTCGACGCCGAGCGCTACCTGGCTCTCGTGCCGCTCCTCGAGTCACTGCCGGTCGTCCTCGTCGAGCAGCCCTTCCCCGCCGGCCTCGACGCGGCGCTCGCGGTGCTGCCCCGGCCCGTACCCATCTGCGCCGACGAGTCGGCCCACGGCGTGAGCACGCTGGCGGCGCTGGCCGATCGCTACGACGCCGTGAACGTGAAGCTCGACAAGACGGGCGGCCTGACCGAGGCGCTCGACGTGGTGCGCGAGGCGCGCCGCGTCGGCCTCGACGTCGTCGTGGGCAGCATGGTCTGCACCTCGCTCGCGCTCGCGCCGGCGTTCGTGCTCGCCAAGGACGCCGATTTCGTGGACCTCGACGGATCCCTCTTCCTCGAGAGGGACCGCGAGGGAGGCGTCACGCTCTTGCCGACCGGCATGCTCCGCGCGCCCGCGCGCGCGCTCTGGGCAGGCTGAGCCGGCGATCTACGAAATCGATCGCTCCGGATCTACGAATCGTCGCAACCGCCGCGTGCGACCCCGGCTTTTCGCGCGTTTCTTTGGCTCGCTCGGCTGGCCCGGCCGGTGCTGCGCATCTCCCGTCCGCCGCTGCGTGGACGAGGAGGCTCCACCATGCGTATCCGGCTCGGTCGTCGTTCCCCAGGCTCCACCCTCGGCGCGCTCGCGGTCCTCGCGGCCATCGGGGCCGTCATCGTCCTGCGCTCGCCGCCGGCGACCGCGGACGCACCGGTCTCGCCCGCGTCGAGCACCACCGCCACGATCGTCTCGAGCACCGGCGGCGCGCGCGTCGAGCTCGACGGGCCCTCGATCGACGGCGTGCTCGCGTTCGGCGAGGGTGCGCTGCTCGCGTCTGGCTCCACCGACGTGCTGGCCGAGCTGCGCTTGACCGGACTCGCCCCCGAGAGCGCCGCGCCGCGCACGCCCGTCGCCCTCGCCGTCGTCATCGATCACTCGGGCTCGATGAGCGGCGACAAGATGCGGCAGGCCGACGAGGCCGTCGTCTCGCTCCTCTCGCGCATGCACGACGACGACTGGCTCTCGGTCGTCATCTACGACGACAGCGCCGAGATCCTGCAGCCGCTCGCGCCCGTCGCGTCGCTCCGCGCGTCGCTGCCCGCGCGCGTCCGCGGCGTGTACGCCGACGGCGGCACCAACATCCCGCTCGGCCTGGACATGGGCGTCGGCACGCTCGCGGCCGCGCCACGCGGGATGGTCCACCGCGTCGTGTTGCTCTCGGACGGCCAGGACGGCTCGGGGGAGCCGCTGCCGAGCATCGAGGCGCGCGTCGCCTCGCTCGCGAACGAGCACACGACGACGAGCGCGCTCGGCATCGGCATCGACTACGACGAGCGCTTCATGAGCGGGGTCGCCGAGTCGGGCCGCGGCAACTACGCCTTCATGGAGCGCGAGGAGATGCTCGCGCCTTTCCTCACGCGCGAGCTCGAGCAGGCGACGGCCACCATCGCCGACGGGGTCGTCGCGGAGGTCGAGGTGCCGTACGGCATGCGATTCGTCGAGGCGCACGGCGCGGCCGTCAGCGCGAGCGGGAGCACCGTTCGCATCCCCATCGGTTCCATCTACGCGGGGGAGCGGCGCAAGGTCGTGCTGCAGTTCGCCGTCGACCCGGGCGAGGTGGGCTCGGCCGTCAGCGCGCCGGTGCGCCTCGCGTACGAGACCGTCGACCACACGGCCCACGCCATCGCGGGCGCCGCGCGCCTGATCCGCGTGGCGACCGACGCCGAGCTCGCGGCGACGCGCGACGCCGAGATCTGGGGCGATGCGTACGCGACCGTCCTCGACGCGCGCCAGGACGATGCGCTCACCGCGTGGCGCGAGGGGCGCCGCGAGGACGCGCTGCGGCTGACCGACGCGAACATGGCCGCGCTGGCGGAGGCGCAGCGCGTGGCGCCTGCGGCGGCGCCGATCTTCGCCGCGCGCGCGCAGTCGCGCTCGGAGGAGCGCGCGATGTACGAGGGCGACGACGCCTCGAGCGCGTCCGGCCGCGCCGGCGGCCTCGCGCACCGCGCCGCTCGCATCGACATGGCGGAAGCGTTCTGACCATGACGCTCTTCGCCCCCGCCGCGCTCCTCTGTGCCTCGCTGCTCGTCGCCGAGACTCTCCGCAGCGCCGCGCCCATCCCCGCCGCGCTCGCGCTCGTCGCGCTCGCGGTGGTGACGGCGGTCGTCGCGACGCGGCCGACGCTCAACGCCGTGCTCTGCGGCGCCGGCGCGGCGGTGGCGTACGCGCTCCTGCGCCCGGTCGTCCCGTGGGCGGCGGGCGCGGCGTACCTCGCGCTCGTGCTCGGTCCGCGCACGCTCCGCTCGCTCACGACGGCGGGCGGGGTCGTCGCCGCGCTGCTCGGCCTCGTGATGGGGGGGCTCGGGGCGAGCACGATCGCGGCGTCCGCCCACGCCGGCCCCGAGCGCCTGATCGGCGCGCTCCTGCTCGTGACCTTCTTCGTGGCGCTGCCGCTCGCCGTGCCCGCCGACGACGTCCGCACGGGCGCGCTTCGGAGCGTGGCCGCGCGCAGCCGCGGCGCCGCGCGCGCGATCCTGCTCCGCGCGATCGCCGTGCGCCGGCGCCTCGAGACCGCGCTGCACCGCCCCACGCGCGAGGAGCGCCGCGAGCTCGAGTCTGCCTTCGCGCGCTTGGTCGAGCTGGGCGAGGCCCGCGCGAGCGCGCTCGCGGGCGGCCCCGCGATCGAGAGCGCGATGAGGGAGCGCCTCGCCACCATCGTCGGCTGCGCGCGCGCCCTCGATCGCCGCGCCGCGGCGCACGAGCACCTCGACACCCACGCCGACACGCGCCTCGACGCGCGCCGCGCGGACGTCGAGACCGAGGTCCGCGTGCTCGACGAGCTCCGCTGACGACCCGCGACGACGAAGGCCGCCGGGCTCTCGCCGGGCGGCCTCCTTCGTCGCTGCGATCGCTACGAGCGCTCTGGTCTCAGGGGCAGACCGGCGTGCCGGTCGTCGGGCACGGGCCCGTCATGCAGCGGCTCGTCACGCCCGCCGGATCGCACGTCGCGCCGGCCGCGAGGACCGGGCGCAGGCTCAGCGTGAGCGTCGTGGTGGCCGCAGCCATCAGCGTCTCGAACGCGTCCACCACGATGAAGTGCTGGCCCGTCGCGTTCAGCACCTCGATGCGCGACGCCAGCGAGTGGGGCATCGTCGAGCGGTCGTCGTTGCACGCGGTCTCGGTCGACGGATCGCCGCAGACCGTCCGGTCGTAGATCGTCGTGTCGGGCGGCGTCGTGCCCATGTCGGTCGTCTCCGCGATCAGGTCGAAAGCGCCCGTCGGGACCATGACGCCGAAGATGCGCTCGTCGCCCATGCCGCGGTCGTTGCACGAGCCATCGAGCAGACCCATCCCGGTCGTGAGGCTCACGGGCGCGGTGACCGGCGTGGTCGGCGACGTGAACGTGAGCGCCGTCGCGGCCGCGCACGCCGTCGCGACCGCCGCGGGCACCGTGCAGACCGCGGGCGTGCCCGTGCAGTCCACGCCGGCGGCGCAGCGGTGCGTCGTGTCGCAGGCCTCGCCCACGTGCGCCGTGACCGCCTGCACCAGCGGGATCGTCAGCTCGTTGCTCGTCAGGGCGGCGGCGTCGACCACCGAGACGCGCAGCTGCGGCGCGAGCGCGAGCGCGGGCGTGTCGCCCCAGCCGACGACGCGGCTCGTCCCGTCGAACGTCATCATGCCGTTCACCGAGGGGCGGAAGTCGTAGGGCCCGAGATCGGTCACCGCCGGAGTCGTCGGGTCGGCGTCGAGGTCCACGCCGATGGGCGCGCCCGCGGTGTCGAGGAACGTGATGATCACGCCCGACGCGGCGCTCTGCGGGTCCATGCCCATCGCCTGCACCGTGAGGTAGTCGCCGTCGAGCAGCGAGGCGTTCGCGCTCGTCAGCGTCGGCGGCTGCGGGTTCACGAAGGTCTGGAAGTCCGCCTGCCAGGGGCCGACGTTCACGTAGCCCATGTCCGGCATGCGGTAGCCGCTGACCACGAGGTAGCGCGTCGAGCCGCCGGGCGCGTTGAACGTGCCCTCGGAGCGGTAGTCGTTCGAATCGTCGAAGCACATGGCGCCCGTCGCGTCCGTGCACGAGGTGCGCAGCTGCGTCGTCGTGTCGAACATCACGTCGGTGCCCGCGTTCGCGAACGTGAAGCTGACCGCGACCGTGTCGCTCGCCGTGCCCGGGAGCGTCAGCGCGATGACCTGCTCGGCCATCTGCGGGCCCGCCGCCGCGCCACCGCATCCGGCCCCGAACGTGACCAGGCCCGTCGTGTGGCCGGTCGTGTCGCCCATGACCGAGTGCGCACCCATCGGCAGCGTCACGGCGATCGGGCTGTCGCAGACCGAGCCGCCGCCGCCCGCGTCGCGCCCCGCGTCGCCGCCGCCGCCGCCGGTGTCGGCAGCGCCCGTGTCGCCGGGGCCGGCATCGACGGGGGCGATGGTGTTTCCGTTGCAGGCGACGAGCGTCGCCGCGATCAAGCCCAAGAGCTGCTGGTGTCGTGACATGGGGGCCGGCCTTACCCCAAAAACCGCGTCGACGCCCGGCCACCCGAGCTTGACGCAGCGCGTCGAGCGCCGCGACACGGATGTCACGTGAGTGATCCGGTGCAGTTCCTGGATCGCGCGAGCCCCGCGTCGGTTACTCTGCCCCTTGCTTGAACGCTCTGTGGCAGGCGTGTTAGAAGCGCCGGCCGGGTTCGGGGAGTCAGCTGCCCCGGGGCGTTGGATCTCAAGAGGAGGCACCGGGATGAACTGGAAGACGTTGGCACTTGGTTCGGCGATGGCGGGATTTGCGATGGTGGGTTGTGGCACGAGCAGTCCCCCGGGCGGGAGCGACTCTGGCACCCCGATGGGCGACATGGGCACGACCATGCCCCCCGAGACGCACACGTACGTCATCGGCATGATCGACACGGAGACGGATAACGTCGACGACGCGTACGGCTTCAACCTCGACGGCATGGACGGCGGCCCCGCCGGCACGTGCCAGGACATCATGGACTACACCTCGC
Organism: Sandaracinaceae bacterium; assembly: GCA_044220955.1. GTDB lineage: Bacteria > Myxococcota_A > Polyangia > Polyangiales > Sandaracinaceae > JBBSAT01. Next base: position 45,445 of record JBGAQA010000010.1, on the reverse strand, counting down.
CGGTCACGGGCGCGGCGGGCGTCGACAACCAGCTCAGCTACCTCGCGCCGACCCTCGACGGTCTGCTCGGCGGCGACGGCGTCAACGGCGCCATCCGCGACCAGATCCAGGCGGGCTCGGTCCTGCTGATGCTCGAGGTCAGCGACATCAACAGCTTCAACAACGACTCGGCGATCCGCGTGCACGCCGTCCTCGGCCAGGTGAGCCCCGAGGGCGCGGCCTGCATGGCCCACGCGGACATGGCCTCGTGCACGGGTGACACCGCGAACATGTGCTCGTGGACGGCGGCGTCGTCGGGCACCGGCGGCACCTGCAGCACGGACGCCACCCCGACGGCCAGCACGGCCTGCCCGGGGCACGCCGATCAGGCGAGCTGCGAGGGCGACCAGATGAACGCGTGCAACTGGTCGGCGATGGCGAGCGCGTGCTCGGGCATCGCGGGCGGTCAGACGTTCGCGATGCTGACCGACCTCGGCACCGTCAACGGCTCGATCACGGGCGGCCAGATCTCGGCCATCACCGACACGCTGCCGCTCTCGTTCGCGGCGATGGGCCAGACCATCACGCTGACGCTCCACAGCGTGCAGTTCGGCGGGCACATCACGGCGACCAACATCACCAACGGCGAGTTCGGCGCGCAGATCCTCATCGCCGAGCTGATGCAGGTCGTGGCGGACCTCGGCTTCTCGATCGACGTCACGTCGTTCGTCTCGCCGGACCTCATGCCCAACGCGGACGGATCGACCTGCGCGGCCCTCTCGGCCGGCATGGGCTACGCCGCGATCTCGGCGACGCTCGAGTGATCTCAGGGATCCTCTAGCTCGACGCCTTGGTGTCGAGCTCGACGCCTTGGTGTCGAGGAGGCCGGTCACTTCGGTGGCCGGCCTTTTCCTTTTGCCGTACATCTTCCGCTCGTCATGGCGTTCGACCTCGATGCGGCGCTGCGCGCCCGCCCCGTGATCCTCGCCCCCATGGAGGACGTGACGGACGCGGTGTTCCGTCGCCTCTGCCGGGAGCGCGGCGCGGACCTCTGCGTCACGGAGTTCGTCAACGTCGAGGGGCTGCTCCGCGGCTGCAGGATGGCCGCACACAAGATCGAGCTCGCGCCAGACGACCACCCGACGGCGATCCAGATCTACGGCTCCGACGCCGCGCGCCTGGCCGAGGCGGCCACGATCGCCGAGGGCTCGGAGCCCGCGTGGATCGACGTGAACTGCGGTTGCTGGGTGCCCAAGATCGCGCGCCGGGGCGCGGGCGCCGGCTGGCTGCGCGATCCGGCCGCGATGATCGAGATGGTGAAGATGGTGGTCTCGCGCGTGTCCCTGCCCGTGACCGTCAAGACGCGCATCGGCTGGGGCGGCGAGGTGGCGATGCCGATCGTCGACCTCGCGCGGCGGCTGGAGGACGCGGGCGTCCGCGCGATCACGCTGCACTGCCGCACGGCGCAGATGGGCCACTCCGGCAGCGCGGACTGGTCGTGGGCAGCGCGGGTGCGCGAGGTCGTCGCGGTGCCGGTGATCGTCAACGGCGACGTGCGAAGCGGCCAGGACGCGCTCCGCGCGATCGAGGAGACCGGCTGCCACGGCGCGATGGTCGGCCGCCACGCGATCGAGCACCCGTGGATCTTTCGCGAGGCGCGCGCGGTGATCGACCGAGGCGAGACGCTGCCCGAGCCGACGGTCCTCGAGCGGATGGCGCTCTGCCGCGAGCACCTGCGCGCGACCGTGGAGGAGCGCGGCGAGCTGCGCGCCGTCCGCGCGATGCGCCGCTACTACCCGGGCTACCTCAAGGGGCTGCCCGGCAGCGCCGCGCTCCGCCGGGAGCTGAACACGACCGATCCGCTCGAGCAGGTGCTGGCGATCTTCGACCGCGCCGAGGCCCGCGCGCTCGCGGTCGCTGCGTGATTCGCGATCTTCGTCGCACGCGGATACCATGATCGCGTGCGCTCGGTCCTCTCCTGCACGCTGGCGCTGACGCTGCTCTTCGTGGGCGGCGCGGTCTCTCGCGCGCAAGAGCGGGATGCGCCGCGCGTGATCCGGGTCCTGTTCATCGGGAACAGCTACACGCACTTCCACCAGCTGCGCCACGTCGTCCGGCGTGTGATCCAGTCGGCCGATCCCCGCGTGGTCGTCCACACACAGGAGGTCACTCACTCGGGCTGGGACCTCTGGCGCCACTGGCGCAGCGGCGTCGCGCGGCGGCGCCTCGGGCGCGACCACTTCTTCACGCACGTCGTCCTGCAGGGCCACAGCCTCGCGCCCCTGCGCGAACGGGAGCGCGCGCGCATGACGGACGCCGCGCAGCGCTTCACGGAGCTGGCCGTACGCCGCGGCGCGGAGCCCATCCTCTACGAGACCTGGGCGCGCAGGAGCGGCCACCGCGTCTACCGCCTCGGCGAGGCAGCGGGCCCCGAGGACATGCAAGCGCGCATCGACCGCACGTACGAGACGATCGCGTCGAGCACGGGCGCCCGCATCGCGCCGGTCGGCGACACCTTCCGCCGCCTCGCGAGCGTGCTCCCGGAGAGGGATCTCTACTCGACCGACGGCTCGCACCCGAGCGAGCTGGGCACCTTCATCGCCGCCGCCACGCTCGCGACCCGCATCGCCCACATCGCTCCCGGCGCCATCACGTATCACCCCCGCGAGGTCACCCCATCCCAGTTCGCGACGGTCGTGGGGTCACTCCAAGCTCCGTAACCTGTCGAAACGACAACGTTCTGGCGGGTAGGTGCGCGATCTATCCGATCTCCCATGAACGAAGGGGGATCGGACGAATCGCGCACCTACCCGCCGGTTCGGTGTCTTTCCGGGGACTTGAGAGGGTGTGGAGTGACCCCTCAGTGGAACCCCCTCAGTGGAACTGAGCTTCCTCGGTCGAGTCCTTGAGCGCCGTCGTGGAGCTCTGGCCTTGCGAGACGAGCTCCGAGATGGCGTCGAAGTAGCCGGTGCCGACCTCGTGCTGGTGGCGGGTGCCCGAGTAGCCGCTCTTCTCGAGCGCGAACTCGCGCTGCTGCAGCTCCGAGTACGCCGCCATGCCGCGCTCGTTGTACTCGCTCGAGAGCAGGAAGCTGGCGTAGTTCAGCATGTGGAAGCCGGCGAGCGTGACGAACTGGAACTTGTAGCCCATCGCGCCGAGCTCCTTCTGGAACTTGGCGATCGTCACGTCGTCGAGGTTCTTCTTCCAGTTGAAGCTCGGCGAGCAGTTGTACGCGAGCATCTTGTCGGGGTGGTTCTTGAGCACGCCCTCGGCGAACTTCTTCGCGACGGCGAGATCCGGCGTGCTCGTCTCCATCCAGAGTAGGTCGGCGTACTTCGCGTACGAGTTGCCGCGCGCGATGCAGCTCTCGAGGCCCTGCTTCACGTAGTAGTAGCCCTCGGCCGTGCGCTGACCGGTGCAGAAGGGCTTGTCGCGCTCGTCGACGTCGGAGGTGAGCAGCTTCGCGCTCTCCGCGTCCGTGCGCGCGATCAGCACCGTGGGCACGCCGCAGACGTCCGCCGCGAGGCGCGCTGCGATGAGCGTGCGCTCGAACTGCGAGGTCGGGACGAGCACCTTGCCGCCGAGGTGACCGCACTTCTTCTCGGATGCGAGCTGGTCCTCGAAGTGAACGCCAGCGGCGCCCGCCTCGATCATGTTCTTCATCAGCTCGTACGCGTTCAGCGGCCCGCCGAAGCCGGCCTCCGCGTCCGCGACGATCGGCACGAAGTAGTCGCGGCGCTGCACGCTGTCGACCGAGTCGATCTGATCGGCGCGGCGCAGCGCGTTGTTGATGCGCGTGACGAGCTTCGGCACCGAGTCGGCCGGGTAGAGCGACTGGTCCGGATACGTCTGCGCGCCCGTGTTCGCGTCGGCGGCGACCTGCCAGCCGGAGCAGTAGATCGCCTCGAGGCCCGCGCGGACCATCTGCACGGCCTGGCCGCCCGTGAGCGCGCCGAGCGAGCGGACGAGCGGCTTCTCCTTCATCGACTTCCAGAGGCGGCGCGAGGCGTAGTCCGCGATCGTGTGCTCGATGCGCAGGTGCCCGCGGAGCTTCTTGACGTGATCCTCGGTGTAGGGGCGCGTGACGCCCTTCCAGCGCTCGTGGCTGAACGAATCGGTGTCCTTCGCGTACGGGGGCATGCTCATGGTTCGTTTCCTTGGCTGAGAGGGGAGCGAGCGAGACAAAGAGGGACCGCTCGATCGCGACCGCGCGATCGACGTGGACACTCGGATCGGCCGGGCGATCACGCCCGGGCCGTCAGGACCTCGTAGGCAGGGAGCGTCAGGAACTCGACGTAGGGCTCGGAAGTGGCGACCTGGAAGAAGATCTTCTTGGCGTCCTCGAAGCGACCGCCGGAGAAGGCCGCGAGCTCCTCGTCGACGATCTTCGACACGTAGTCACGCGTCACCTTCACGCCGGTGTCGAGCGTCACGCCGAAGTGGCACCACTGCCAGATCTGCGTACGCGAGATCTCGGCTGTCGCGGCGTCCTCCATCAAGTCGTAGAGCGGCACGGCGCCCGCGCCGCGCAGCCACGCCTCGAGGTACTGCACGCCGACGCGCACGTTGTGTCGCAGCGTCGCCTCGGTGCGCTTGCCCGTCGGCGGCGCGAGCAGCTCCTCGGCCGTCACGACGAGGTCCATCTGCTTGCCCGAGTCGATCTGGTTCGGGCCCGGCATCGCCTCGTCGAACACCTTCTTGGCGACGGGCACGAGCCCCGGGTGGGCCACCCAGGTGCCGTCGTGACCGTCGTTCGCCTCGCGCAGCTTGTCCTGCCGCACCTTCTCGAACGCCGCGGCGTTCTTCGCTTCGTCCCCCTTCACCGGGATCTGCGCGGCCATCCCGCCCATCGCGCTCACGCCGCGGCGGTGGCACGTCTTGATGACGAGGCGCGTGTACGCGCGCAGGAAGGGCTGGGTCATCGTGACCTCGCCGCGATCCGGCAGGATCCGGCGAGGGTCGGCGGCGCACGTCTTGATGTACGAGAAGATGTAGTCCCAGCGGCCGCAGTTGAGTCCGGCCGAGTGGTCGCGCAGCTCGTGCAGGATCTCGTCCATCTCGAACGCGCCCGGCAGCGTCTCGATCAGGCACGTGGCCTTGATCGTGCCGCGAGGCAGCCCGAGCGCCTCCTGCGCGTGGACGAACACGTCGTTCCACACGCGCGCCTCGAGGTGGCTCTCCATCTTCGGCAGGTAGAAGTAGGGGCCGTGGCCGAGCGCGAGCAGCGCCTTCGCGTTGTGGAAGAAGAAGAGGCCGAAGTCGACGAGCATGCCGGGCACCGGCGCGCCGTCGACCTCGACGTGCTTCTCGACGAGGTGGAAGCCGCGCGGCCGGACGAAGAGCACGGCCGGCTCGCTCGTCAGCGCGTACCTCTTCCCTTCCGCAGACGTGAACGAGATCGTTCGCCGCACGGCGTCGCGCAGGTGGACCTGTCCGTCGATGCAGTTGCTCCAGCTCGGCGCGTTCGCGTCCTCGAAGTCCGCCATGAACACGCTCGCACCCGAGCCGAGCGCGTTGATGATCATCTTGCGATCGACGGGCCCGGTGATCTCCACGCGACGATCGAGCAGCGCGCGCGGCAGCGGCGCGCACCCCCACGAGCCCTCGCGGACGCTCTTCGTCTCGGGGAGGAACGCCGGCAGCTCACCCTGCGCGAAGCGTGCGTGCCGCGCCGCGCGAGCAGTGAGGCGCTCGGCGATGCGCTGCCGGAACGTGCGAGCGAGGCGCGCGACGAACGCGAGCGCGTCGGGCGAGAGGATCTCGCGACGCAGCTCGTCGAGGTCTCCGAGGATCCGCACGCCATCGTCGCGCTGCGTCATCGGGGCTGAGGATTCTTGACTTCGAGTAACTAGTCAAGAAGTCAATAGGTCGTTTTATGTCAACGAGCCTGTCAAATAGCTTGGTTCATTGACGATTCGTCCACGACAAAATCACATCCGCTATCGGAGCCGCGCGCGGGGCACCCGTTGTAAACAGTGTTGTAAAGGACGACCTAGGGCTCGCCCAGGAGCTCGATCGGGGACTCGGCCGAGCCGCTCGCGACCCAGGCGCGAGCCTGCGGGAACATGTCGACGACGCGGCGCTTCTGCCGCTCGTCGGTCCCCCAGAGCACCACGTGCGTTCGGCTCGGCAGCGCGGACGCCACGCTCGCGAACGTGGGCAGGTCGATCGACGGAACGCCAGTGTCGAGGACGACGGCGATCCGACTGCCGGCGAGCCTGCCGACGTGCTGCATCAGCTCGGCGAGGGTCACCACCGCGCTCACGCGGCTTCGCCCCGAGAGGCGGGTCTCGACCTCACGCACCAGGCGCGGGTCGAGCGTCACGACGAGCACCTCGGCCGCGACGGCTCGCGCACCCGACGCGGGACCCGCCTGCTCCTGCGCGATCGTGCCTGCCGGCGGCGTCGGGCTCGAGGCGCGCGTGCCCGCGAGCGGGGCGCCGGCCTTGCGCTTGGTCCCGCTCTCGTGCGGCGGCGAGCGCGGCGGGAAGAGCACTGGCGCCTCGAGCGGAGACAGCTGCGAGGACGCCGGCGAGCGCGGCAACGGCGCTCGGTGCACCTCGGGTCGCGGACGCGCGGGGCCGGCGCCGCTGGCGCGAGCACCGGCAGAGGGCGCCTCGACGCTTCGCTCGCCCGACAGCTCGTCGACGTCGTCCTCGGTTCCGGTCGCCTGGCGGCGCATCGCGGGCGCGACGAGCCGCACGACGTGGAGCACTTGCTCGGACACCATCTCGGCGGCTCCCTCGCCGAGCCTCTCCGCGAGCGTGATCGTGAGCGCTCCCGCGACGAACGATTGAAAGGCCGAGGCATCCTCGGGGATCGCCCGGATCCCGGCGCGATCGAGCGCGGCCCGGAGCAGCGCGCGGACCGGCTCGCGCGCCGCGACCGTCTCGAGCGCCTCGAGCAGCGCGCGTTGCAGGGGCCCCAGCGGGACGACGGGCACCGGAGTGTTCACGGCGATCCCCTCAGGCTACCGGAAAACGCGCGCCGTCCAAGCGCTGGCGGCACATTCGTGCCGACGCTCGCAGCTCGCTTACAGCGAGCCGCTCCCAATTCGCGTGCAGCGAGCGCGATGTGGGTCTCGCGCCGCGGAATCTCACCGGAGCACGAAGGCCGCACCGAGGCCCGCCGCGAGCTCCTCCGGCGTGATCATTCCGTCACCGTTGGTGTCGATCGCGGCGAACACCGCGGGGCTGCCGGCCCACTCCTCACGCGTGATGAGGCCGTCCCCGTCGAGATCGAAGACGCGGAAGAACTCGCGCGCGGCCTCGCCACCGCGCGACTTCTTGCGCAGCGCGTGCAGCCGCTCGACGAGCAGCTTCTCGAGCGCGACGAGCGCCTTGCTGAAGCCGTCGATGCCCTCGGCGAGCTTGTCCTTGGCCATCCGGTCCTTCTCGTGCATCGCACGGAAGGTCGCCTCGTCCATGACGATGCGCTCGACCGCGGCGGCCCTCGACCTGGCAGGATCGAGCTTGCGCACGAGCGTCCCCTCGGTCTTCTCGAGCTCGGTGAGCAGGTTCGGCGCGATGGTCAGCAGATCGCAGCCCGCGAGCTCGACGATCTCGCCCACGTTGCGGAAGCTGGCGCCCATGACCTCGGTCTCGTGGCCGAACTTCTTGTAGTAGGTGTAGATGCGCCCGACGCTGATGACGCCCGGGTCCTCCTGCGGCTCGTAGCTCGCCCGGCCCGTGTCCTTCTTGTACCAGTCGAGGATCCGGCCGACGAAGGGCGAGATGAGCCGCACCTTCGCCTCGGCGCACGCGACGGCCTGGTGCATGCCGAAGAGCAGGGTGAGGTTGCAGCGGATGCCCTCCTTCTCGAGCACCTCCGCGGCACGGATGCCCTCCCAGGTCGAGGCGATCTTGATGAGGACGCGCTCGCGCGAGACGCCGCCCTTCTCGTAGAGCGAGATGAGGTAGCGGCCCTTCTCGATGGTGGCCTGCGTGTCGAAGCTCAGGCGCGCGTCGACCTCCGTCGAGACGCGCTGCGGGACGATCTTGAGGATGCGCATGCCGAACTCGACCGCGAGCCGGTCCACCGCGAGCGCGACGACCTTCTGGTCGTCCTGGCCCTTGGCCCCCGGTCCCTGCGACTCCGCCTCCGCCCAGCGCAGCGCGCTGTCGACGACGTCGGCGTACTCGGGCATCTGCGCCGCCGCCGTGATGAGCGAGGGGTTGGTCGTCGCGTCGCGCGGCTTGAACTTCTCGATCGAGCGGATGTCACCGGTGTCGGCGACGACGACGGTCATGGTCTTGAGCTGTTCGAGCAGGCTGGTCATGGCCGGCACTCTACCCGAACCTCGGGCGCGCGGGACTACCCGCCGCCACCCCGCACGCCGGGCGGCAAGCCACGCGGCGGGGGCTGGGTGATCGGGCGCGCGGCCGGCTGCACGGGCGGACCGCTGGTCGGCCGCGGCGCCTCCGGCGTGCCGAAGCGGTCCTTGATCATCTGCGGCACGTCGATGCCCGTCGCCGCCTTGATCTGCTCGCTCGTCGAGACGAGCTGACCTGCGAGGTTGCCGCCACCCGCGCCGCCGCTTCCGATGACCGTGAGACGATCGATCTTCACGCTCCCCATCGACTCCGTGATGCGGTTCAGCATCGGCACGAGCTTCTGCATCAGGAGCACGTCGCGCGCGCTCGTCCCGCTGCCGCGGTAGGTCGCGGCGAGGTTCTTCAGGACGTTCGCAGTCGCGCGACCTTGCTCGATGATCTTCGCCGCGTCGGCCTTCGCGTTCTGCTCGGCCTGCTGACGCGCCGCCTCGGCGGGCTGGATGAGGTCGGCCTGGAGCTGAAGCTTCACCTGCTCGATGCGCGCTTCCTGCATGGTGACCTCGGCCTGGGTCTGCGCGATCGAGGCCTGGACCTCGGCCTGCTGCTCGGCGATGACGGCGCCGCGCCGGGCCGTCGCCTCGGCGATCCGCCGATCGTTCTCCGCGCGCGCGACCGCGATCTGGGTCTCGAGCTTCTGCACCTCGGCGTTCATGGTGTTGCGCCACTTCTGCTCCGCGGCGTCGGCCTTCGCGTTCGCCTCGGCGATCACGGCATCGCGGCGGATGGCGGCGCTGGCCACACGGCCCGTCGCGTCGAGATAGCCCGACTCGTCGGTGACGTTCTGGATCTTCAGCGTGTCGAGCACGAGGCCGAGGTGCGAGAGGTCGTGCTCCGCCTCCTCGGTGAGGCGCGAGGCGAACGCCTCCTTGTCCTGGTTGACCTGCTCGGGCGTCAGGCCCGCGAGCACGCCACGGAGGTTGCCCTCGAGCGTCTCGCGGCCGATCTCCATGATCTCCTGCCGGCTCTTGCCGAGAAAGCGCTCGAGCGCCTGGTCGATGAGCGGCTCCTCGCCGGGCACCTTGATGTTCGCGACGCCGTGGACGGTGAGCGGGATGCCGTTGCGCGAGTAAGCGCCCTTGACGTGCAGCTCGATGATCATGTTCGTCAGATCCATGCGATCGACGGTCTCGAAGAGGGGCACGCGGGTCGCCCGGCCGCCCTTGACGAAGCGATAGCCCACCGTCTTTCCGTCGGCGCGCTGCCGCGAGCGGCCCGAGAAGACGAGCACTTCGCTCGGCTCGCAGACGTACAGGATGTTCCGGACCACGCCGAGCAGCGCGAAGCCGGCGATGGCCAGGATGATCAGCAGCGCGAAGCACGCGAGCAGGAAGCTGCCCATGATCAGACCTCCCCCTTCTTGCTCGCGGCCGCGAGGATCCCGGTCACGTCGACGCCGGTCGAGTCCTTCAGGGACCTCATCACGCTCGCGACCATCTTCGGGTACGTCGCCGCGTAGCTCGCGAGCGCGCTCCCGTCGCCTTGATCGAGCACGTTCACCTCGCCCACCTCGATGCCTTCGACGTTCGTCACGACGGCGCCGACGATCTGCTCGAGGTGCTGGATGACGTAGATCTCGCGGGCGTCCGAGCCCATCGAGCTCCACGCCTCGCTGAGCGCACGGAGCACCTCGACCTGCGCGGCGCCGTTCTCGATGGTGGGGGCCGCCTGACCCTTGGCGAGGATCGACTGCGCCTGCTGCTGGATCTGCGCGGGGATGACGACCTCGGCCGTGAGGCGGCGCTGCTCGAGCGCCGCGCGGTAGCCCTGCAGCTCCTTCTCCGCCATGGCGCGCGCGGTCTTGGCGGCGGCCTCGGCCTCGCGCTCGACGGCCTGCGCGTCACCCTCGAGCTGCGCCTTCACCTGGCGCAGCTCGTTCTGCTTGCGCTGGATGGCCGTCTGCGCGGTCGCGCGCGAGACCTCCGCGCGACGGTTGGCCTCGGCCTGTGCCTGCTGCGTCTCCTGCCCGGCCTGGTTCTCCGCGTTCTCGGCGTCGCGCAACGCGCGCGCGATGACGGGGCGACCGATCGAGTCCAGGTAGCCGGTGCCGTCCGAGACGTGCTGGATCTTGAGCGTGTCGAGCTGGAGGCCGAGCTTCTGCAGGTCGTCCTCGGCTGCATGGATGAGCTTCTCGGCGAACTTCAGCCGGTCCTGGTTGACCTCTTCCGGCGTCAGCTGCGCCACGACCTCGCGCACGGCGCCTTCCAGCGTCTGCTTGGCGACGATCTCGATCTCGTTGCGAGAGCGGTTGAGGAAGCGCTCGACCGCGTTGCGCAGCCAGCGCTCGTCCGAGTGGATCTTCACGTTGGCGATCGCGTGGATCTCGAGCGCGATGTTGCCTCGCGAGTAGGCGTTCTGGACGAGGATGTCGGTCGGCTGCGTGGTCATGTCCAGACGGTTGACCGTCTGCAGGAACGGGATGCGGATGCCGCGGTTGCCCGACTTCACGATCGAGTAGCCGAGCTCGGCGTTCTCCTCGGTCTTGCTGCGCTTGCCGCTGAACACGAGCGCCTCGTTCGGGCGCGCGATGTAGAGGAAGTTCCGCATGAACTGGATGAAGAGCAGCGTGATGAGGCCGACCGCGATCAGCGCGCCGACCAGCAGCCAGATGACCATCGGGTCGAAGGGCGTCGGGTCGACGGGCGCCTCGTAGGGCGGGTAGCCGTATCCACCTTGCATGGGGTTCTCCTCTTTCCGTTTCCGTTGCGGGTCTTCGTCGCTCAGGTGGCGGGCGGGACCGAAGGACGCACGTGCGAGACCTTCGCGTGCAGCCCCGACATCTCGACCACGATGATCTCGTCGTTCGGCGCGTAGGTCCGCTCGTCCTCGGGCATCGCGAGCAGATCGATGCTCGAGCCCTTCACCTCGAGCCGGACCTTCCCGACGCCGCCAGCGCCGAAGCCCACGAGCACCCGGCCGGTGCGACCCACGTAGTCGGCCGTGGAGACGGCGCTGTTCGCGTCGTCGTTCGTCAGCCTGCGCAGGACGAACATCGCGCCACCGCCCGAGATCGCACCCATCGCGACCGAGACGCCGAGCGTCACCCAGCGCGACGCCAGGCCGAGCCCCTCGAAGACGAGCCCGGTGAGGCCGAAGAACGCGACGAAGAACGTCCAGAAGCGAACGGAGACGAGCCAGTAGAGGTACGTCTCGGCGCCGCCGGACGGTCCCTCGTGTCCGGCGGGCGCGAGCGTCTCGGGCGTGTGGACGTCGTGACCGCCTCCGTGCCCGCCGAGGATGATCGAGACACCCAGCAGCCCACCCCCGACGACGAGCGAGATCAGATACAGGTAGATCACCCTGGCCCCCTCGGCGAGGCGCGAACTGTCCCCCCGCGCTGGGCCAGCGTCAATCGGCGGGTCGCCGGCGAGCCGTGGGCGGTCAGCGGCGGCGGGCGGGCGCGTGACCACGCGTCCGCGCCTGTACGCGCTCACCCAGGAACGCTCCGAAGAGCGAGATCATGATCCCCATGACGCCCAGCACGCCTGCCTGGAGCAGATCCGGGTCGAGCCCGGGCGGCGCTTGGCTGAGCGTGTAGAGCACCGTCGGGATGCACGCGAGGACGGCGCCCACGGCTGGCTCGAGGAACGTCTTCCCGGGCGAGATGAAGCCGACGATGATCCCGCCGAAGAACCAGACCACGCAGGAGATGGCGAGCGCCGCGACGCCGCCGGACGAGCCGCCGAACGGGTCGAAGCTCGAGATGACCATCGGGAGCAGGACGAGCACCACGGCCTGCAGGACCAGGTACACCCCGAAGGCGGCCATGACCCAGACAACCGAGAACCCCTCCTGCTGGTTCGCGCGAGCGGCCTCCTCCTCGGCCGTGTAGTCCACGCTGACGGCGTCGATCTTCGCGCCACACGAAACGCAGCGCGCTGCGTCGGGCGCGTTCTTGAAGCCACAGACGTGGCAGACGATCTGGTCTTTCGCGGAAGCCATTTCCCCTCCGGGCGCGCCCATTCTCGTCTTGTTTCGCCCCCCTCGGCAAGGAATGAGGCGGGGAGGGCTCCGAGGGGCCGTTTTCGCTGGCCGAAGGGCCCGGCGCGTAGTAGCCCCCGGCTCCCCGCGGGGCCCCGGGCTCGCGGGCGGACGGAGGCGTGGCGTGCCCAGCGCGAGCAAGAGCCCAGAAGAAGAAGACGACCTCGAGAAGGACGCCGACGCCGCGCTCGACGACGAGGACGGCCTCGACGACGAGGACGACGAAGGCGAGGGCGAAGACGTCCCGGCAACGGCGGCCGGCAAGGCCAGCGCACAGCGCCTGCTCGACCTCATGGTCGAGAAGAAGGCGCTCGCCCTGCACGCCGCCAAGCCGGGCAAGGATCTCATCGAGAACGTCGCTCGTGCGATCGAGTGGCCGGGGCCCGTGGCGCAGCGCGCGACGAAGCTCTCGAACGCCATCGTCGACTCCGACGACGTCGACGAGCTCTTCGTCGACGACGACACCCTCATGGAGCTGCTCAAGCGCTGGTGACGACGGGAGTGCTCGCCACGCTGGGCTCCGGACGGAACCCGGCGGCGAGCCGCTTCGATCTCGTCTACTCGGCGGCGGCGACGTCGGTCTCGGTGAACTCGAGCTCGACGCGCGTGCCTGCTCCCCGCAGCAGCACGCGATCCCCGCGCCGGAGATCGCCCGCGAGGATCCGCGTCGCGAGCGCCGACTCGACGAGCCGCGAGACGACCCTACGCATCGGCCGGGCGCCGAGCGCCTTGTCGAACCCGCCCGCGTCCGCGAGCGAGACGAGCGCGCTGTCCTCGAACGTGAGGAGCACGCCGTGCTCGGCCTCGAGCGTCTTGCCGATCTGTCCGAGCATCCGCCGCGCGATCTCGAGCGCCTCCGGCCGGCCGAGCGGTGCGAAGACCAGCGGCTCGTCGAGGCGGTTCCAGAGCTCGGGCGGCATCGCGCGTCGCGCCGCGCCGAGCACGCGCTCCTCGAGCGCACGAGCCTCCGCTTCTCCGGTGGAGCCGAAGCCGATCGAGCCGCCGCCGCGCGCGGCGTCGGAGCCGAGGTTCGAGGTCATGACGATCACGGTGTTCGTGAAGTCGACCGTCCGCCCGCGTCCGTCGGTGAGACGGCCCTCGTCGAGCAGGGGCAAGAGCGAGAGCAGGACCTCCGGGTGGGCCTTCTCGATCTCGTCGAGCAGGACGAGCGAGTAGGGGCGGCGCCGGACGGCCTCCGTCAGCTGCCCGCCCGCGTCGTGCCCGACGTAGCCGGGCGGCGCGCCGACGAGGCGCGCGACGGCGTGCGACTCGCTCAGCTCGCTCATGTCGAAGCGGACGATGTTCGCCTCGCCGAACATCGCCTCGGCGATCGCCTTGGCGGTCTCGGTCTTGCCGACGCCCGTGGTGCCGAGGAAGAGGAACGTCGCGAGCGGCCGTCGCCCGCGGAACCCGGCCGCGCCCTTGCGGAGCGCGTCGGCGACGCGATCGAGGGCAGACCGCTGGCCGACCACGCGCTCCTCGAGGATCGCCTCGAGCGCGAGCAGCCGGTCGGCGTCACGGAGCAGCAGTCGCTCGACCGGCACGTGCGCCTGCTCCGCGATCACCTGGGCGACCGCGGGCACGTCCACGAGCGGCGCCTGGCTCCGGCGCGCTCGGGCGCCGGCGAGATCGAGCACGCCGAGCGCCTTGTCGGGCAGGTGCTTCTCCGGGAGGAAGCGGACCGAGAGCTCGACGGCGGCCGCGATCGCGTCGGTTCGATACGCGACCCCGTGGTGCTCTTCGTAGCGATGGATCAGGCCGCGCAGGATCGCGACCGCGTCCTTCGGCGTCGGCTCGACGACGTGCAGGACCGAGAAGCGGCGCGCGAGGGCGGGGTCGCGATCGAGGAAGCGCTTGGCTTCGCTCTCGGTCGTCGCACCGATGCAGGGCACCTCGCCGCGCGCCAGCAGCGCCTTGAGCTCGCTCGCGACCTCGCCGTCGCTCTCGGCTCCGCCGAGGACCGCGTGGACGTCGTCGAAGAAGAGGAGCACGTCCCCGGCCGCCTCGGCCTCGCTCGCGAGCTTGCGTAGCTTCTCGGAGAGCGCTCCCCGCACCCCCGTGCCCGAGACGAGCGAGCCGGCGGAGACCTCGACGACGACGCGACGCACGAGCGAGCGTGTCTCGGGCGCCTTGGCGGCGACGGCCAGCGCGAGCGCGTGGACCACCGACGTCTTGCCGACGCCGCTCGGTCCGACGAGCAACGGGTGGTTCGCGCGCCGGCGCGAGATCACGTCGAGCAGGCGCTCGAGCTCCGGCTCGCGCGTGAGGACCGGGTCGATCGCACCCGCCGCGGCCATCGCCGTCAGGTTCGTGCCGATCGCCGCGAGCAGCGGGTACTTGCGTGCGTCGATGGCGAAGGGCCCGGCGATCTCGGGCTCGGCGTCGGGCGCACGCGCAGCGGCCTCGCGTGTCTCGACTGGCGCCGGCGCGAGCGGGCGCGGCGCGGTGATGCGACGGTTCATGCGTCGCGGCGGCAGCTCGCTCGCCGGTCGGGGAGCGCCGAGGCTCACGCCCAGCCGGGCAGGCGGCGGCGGGATCGTCGCGGGCCGCACCTTGGCCTCGAGACCGAGCGCCGCGCGCACCTCGGCGTCGATCTTTCCAGCGCCGATCCCGATCCTCTCGAAGCAGCGGTGTGCCGTGCTCTGGGGCTCGCGCACGATCGCGGCGAGCAGGTGCATCGCCGAGACGGGCACGCCCGCCTCGAGGGCGAGCTTCGCAGCGCGCTCGGCGGCACGCTCGAAGAGGAGAGCCGGCTCGTCGACCTCGACCTTGAGCGCCGAGACGAGGGCGTTCTCCTGCACGCCGGCGCGCAAGAGCAGCGTGCGCACGTCGTCGTTCTGATCGAGCATCATGAGCACGCAGTGCCCGGTGGTGAAGCGTTGGCTGCGTCGAGACGCCGCATAGCGCGCCTGTGCGATCAGACCCTTCAGCGCGGCGGAGCTCATGAGCACATCCTCCGCACCCGCGATACCTTCCCCGTCCCAGGATGATCAACTTTTCGGGTCGGTTTCGCGGCCTGCCCTCGCTGCGACCCTGCGTGGCCGCCGTGATCCTGCTCGCGTGCGGCGCGAGCCCGCGTATCGCACGCGATCGTCCGACGGCTGCGGCCACGCCGCCCACGCCCAGCGGTCGGCTCTGGGTCGTCGCGCCACACCCCGACGACGAGGTGCTGATGGCGGGCGAGCTCCTGCGCGCGGCCGTCCGCGCGGACCGGCCGCTCAGCGTCCTGGTGATGACCAACGGCGATCTCTCGTGCGCCCGCGACGGGCACGTCCGCCAGGCGGAGACGATCTCCGCGCTCGCCGCGCTGGGCGTGACGGAAGACAGCGTGTACTTCCTCGGCTATCCGGATGGTTGGCTCGACGCGCTCGGGCCCGTGCCGCTGGATCCGCTGCCCCGCACACAGCCCGACGGCGCGTGCGGGACGGGTGACCAGACGTACGCGTCGCGGGGCATGGGCGCCGCGGATCTCCACACCACGCGCACCGGGGAGGCCGGGGCCTACGTCGCGGACGGCCCCGTCGACGACCTCGCCTGGCTGCTCCTGCGCGAGCGGCCGACGGAGATCGTGACGGCGCACGGGATCGACACGCACCCCGACCACGCGATGACGTACGTGTACGTGCGACGCGCGATCGAGCGCGCGGCGATCGAGGCTCCGCTCATCCTGCGCTCGCTCGTGCACCAGGGCCCGTGCTGGCCGAATGGAGGCGGCGCGCCGCCCTGTCCCGACGTGAGGACGACCCGAGGCAGTCCCTTCCCGGCGCTCGCCGCGCCGCTCGCCGACTACGCGCCGGGGCTGCGGGTCGCGAGCGACGACCTCGGCAGCACCAAGCGCGACGCGATCGCTCGCTACGTCTCGCAGCTCGAGACGGCGATCGCCGACGAGAGCTGGCTCTCGTCGTTCGCCCGCGCGGACGAGGTGTTCTGGCCCGAGCGACCCGAGGTGGACCCCGACGCGGCGACGCGAGTGGTCCTCGAGGGCAGCGCCGGGACCGCCGCGATCACGGACGAGGTCACGCTCGTGGTCGACGAGGGCGGCGTGACGCTCCGGGACGGGGAGCGGACGCTAGGACAGCTCCCGATCCCTCACGGCGAGGCGGCGAGCGACACCCATCGCTACGAGGTGCTCGTCGATCGGCGGCCCGTCGAGGGACCCTTCGTCGAGCTCACCGTGCGGCGCGACGGCGTTCTCTGGATGTCGGGCCTGACGCGCGCCCGGACGCCCGAGACTGGCGCGACGCGCGATCCGCGGTAAACGGTCGGCCGCTCGAGAGGAAGCGATGGGCCCCACGGGCGCCATCGAGGATCGCAGTATGCAGCCGGCTCTTGAACCGATTCGCTCTGCTTCTTCTGCTTCACCGCGCCGCGACGCGACGCCGCTCACGGGGCACGACTCGCACAGGCGAGTCATCGACCGCCGCCGGCAGCGCTCGGTCCCTCGGGTCGCCGAGGACGCCACGCTCTCGCCGCGAGCCCGCGCGCTTCGCGGCGCCCTCGCGCTCGCCGTCGTCGCGCTCTTCGCTTGGTCGCTCGCGGGTGGCGTCGGCGCGGCGCTCGCGACCTCCTCTTCGCTCGTCGTGCTGGTCGTCACCGCGTTCGGCCTGGCGATGAGCGCGTTCTTCGTCGCGACCTGCGTGCTCGCCGCCCGCTACCGCGCCGTGCCCTCGCACGACGATGCTCGGCTGCCGATGCTCACGGTCATCATCCCGGCCTACAACGAGGGCGCCAGCGTGCGGCTCGCGCTCGAGTCGGCGATCGCGAGCGACTACCCGTCCGAGCGCGTCGAGATCCTGGCGATCGACGACGGCTCGACCGACGACACCTGGGCGCACATCGAGTCCGTCGCCGCCGCTCGCCCGGGCCGCGTCACGCCGATCCGCCTTCCGAAGAACGGGGGCAAGCGCGAGGCGCTGCGCGCGGGCTTCGCGCGCGCCGCAGGCGAGCTGCTCGTGACCATCGACTCGGACAGCGAGATCGAGCCGACCGCGCTGCGCGCGATCGTCGCGCCCATGGTCGACGACGACGCGGTGGCCGCGGTCGCTGGCCGCGTGCTCGTGCGCAACCGCGACGAGACCTGGCTGACGAAGCTGCTCTCGGCACGCTTCTATCTCACCTTCGACCTCGCGCGCGCCGCACAGTCGCGCTCGGGCGCCGTGCTCTGCACCCCGGGCGCCCTCTCCGCGTACCGCAAGAGCGCGGTGGACGCGGTGGTCGACCGCTGGTCGAGCCAGACCTTCCTCGGCCGGCCCTGCACCATCGCGGAGGATCGCGCGCTGACCACGTGGCTGCTGCGAGCGGGCCATCGCTCGGTCTATCAGCGCAGCGCGGTCGTCCGCACGATCCTCCCGACCACGTTCTCCCGTGCGGCGCGGATGATGGTGCGCTGGGAACGCGGCAACATCCGCGAGGACCTGGTGATGCTCCCGCTGCTCCCGACGAGGTGGCGCGAGCGAGATCGACTCTGGCCGGCCCTGGAGATCGGGTTCGAGCTCTGCCAGTACCCGGTCGCGTGGCTGAGCCTCGGTCTGCTCGCGGCGCGCGTGATCGCGGACCCGCTCGCGCTCGTGGCCATCGCCGGCTGCGTCGGGCTCGGTGCCGTGGTGCAGTCGCTGTGGATCCTGCGCTCGTCGCGCTTCGCCGACTTCGTGTACGGCGTTCAGTACGCGCTCTTCGCGTTCGTCGGGCTCTGGTGGATCTTCCCGTACTCGCTCATGACGGTGCGCGACGGCCGATGGCTGACGCGCTAACGCGTCCCTGCTAAAGCCGCGCCGTGACGACCGAGGATCAGCGGGTAGCGCGCGGCTCGACCGACCGCTTCGGGTACGAGTGGGCCAACTACGCCGAGGTGCTCCCCGAGCACGAGGAGCAGCTCGGCCGGTGGATGGGCGCGACGGGCCTGCCGAGCTTCGCCGGCAAGCGGGTGCTCGACGTGGGCTGCGGCATGGGACGCAACCCCTACTTCATGCTGAAGAACGGCGCGGCCCACGTGACCGGCGTCGACGTGGACGAGGGCTCGCTCGCCTCCGCGCGCAAGAACCTCGCCGGCAGCCCGGGCGCGAGCATCGTGAAGATGAGCGCCTACGATCTGGATCCGGCCGCGCTCGGAGGCCTCTTCGACCGCGTCACGTGCATCGGGGTGCTGCATCACCTCGCCGAGCCCGAGCGAGCGCTCGAGGCGATGTGGCGCTGCGTGAGGCCGGGCGGTGACGTGGTGCTCTGGTGCTACGGCTACGAGGGAAACGAGCGGATCCTGCCGGTGATCCAGGCGTTCCGGTTCGTGGGCTCGCGCCTGCCGATCACGACGACGCACACCCTGGCGAAGGTGACCTCACGCGTCGCGTGGCCGCTGCTGACGCGGCTGCCCTTCCGCACGGAGTACTACCGGCGGCTGCGCGAGCTCTCGGCGAAGAACGTCGAGTCGATCATCTTCGATCAGATGCTTCCGCACATCGCGCACTACTGGCGCAAGAGCGACATGGAGCGCCTCGCCGCGCCGCTGATCGCGGGCGGCAAGGGCGAGCTCTTCCTCGACTTCGTGCAGGGCAACAGCTGGCACGCCCGGATCACGAAGAAGACGTGACCTCGGACCCCTTGATGGTGGCGGCGATCGCGTGCGCGGGCGTCGCGCTCGCGTGCTGGCTCCTCTCGATCGCGACCCGCGAGTACTCCTGGGTCGATCGGCTCTGGTCGATCGTCCCGATCGGCTACGCGGCCGGCTTCGCGTGGGCCTCGGGCCTCGCGCCGCGCCCCGTGCTCGTGGCCTCGCTCGTGACGGCGTGGGGGGCGCGGCTCACGTTCAACTTCGCGCGCAAGGGCGGCTACGCCCGCGGCGGCGAGGACTACCGCTGGGCGGAGCTGCGCCGGCGCATGAGCCCCGCCGCGTTCCAGGCGTTCAACGTCGTGTTCATCGCGGGCTTGCAGAACGCCATCTTGCTCGCGATCACGCTTCCCGCGTGGCGCGCCTCGACGCTCGAGGCGCCCCTCGGATGGCTCGACGCGGTCGCCACGCTGGTCTTCCTCGCGCTGCTCGTCGGCGAGACGACCGCGGACGAGCAGCAGTGGCGCTTCCAGACCGACAAGAAGGCACGCCGCGCGCGAGGCGAGCCGATCGAGCACGAGTTCCTCACGACGGGTCTGTTCCGCTACTCGCGCCATCCCAACTTCTTCTGCGAGCAGGGGATGTGGTGGACCCTCTGTCTGTTCCCGATCGCGGCAGGTGGTGCCGCACTCGACCCGACCTTCCTCGGCGCGCTGGCCCTCACCGCGCTCTTCCACGGCTCGAGCAACTTCACCGAGGAGCTCTCGCTGAAGAAGTACCCGAGCTACGCCGACTACCAGCGGACGACCTCGCGGCTCATTCCTTGGTTCCCTCGCCCTCGCCCCGCAGCTTCGCGAGGCGCGCCTTGATCCTCGCCTCGAAGCCCTGGTCCTTCGGCTCGTAGTAGCGGCGGCCCTCGAGCTCCCTCGGCAGGTACGAGACGCCGCCCGCGAAGCCGCCCTCGGCGTGCGGAGAGCGATAGCCGTCGCCGTAGCCCATCTCCTCCATCAGCTTCGTCGGCGCGTTGCGCAGGTGGAGCGGCACCTCGAGCGCGCCGTGCTCTCGCACGTCCTGCCGCGCCGCCGTGAACGCCGCATAGCTCGCGTTGCTCTTCACGGTGCTCGCGAGGTACGTGCAGAGCTGCGCGATCGGGAAGAGGCCCTCCGGCATTCCGAGCCGGCGAAAGCTCGCATCGGCGGCGACCGCGACCTGGATCGCCTGGGGGTCCGCGTTGCCCACGTCCTCGCTCGCGAAGATCAGCATGCGGCGCAGCACGAAGAGGGGGTCCTCGCCCGCCTCGAGCATGCGCATCAGCCAGTAGACGGCCGCATCCGGATCGCTGCCGCGCATGGACTTGATGAAGGCGCTGACGACGTTGTAGTGCTCCTCGCCGCTCTTGTCGTAGCGGAGCGAGGGCGAGGCGAGCGCGCCCGCGACCCCGGCGCGATCGATCACCGCGCCGCGCGAGTGCGCGTCCCGGGCCGCGAGCTCGAGCACGTCGAGGGCCCGGCGGGCGTCGCCGTGCGCGTGCTCGGCGATCGCGTCGAGCGCGTCGCTCTCGGCCGACACGCCGAGGCCGCCGATCCCGCGATCGCGGTCGGCGAGCGCTCGGTCGAGCAGCGCGCGCACGTCGGCGCTCGGGAGCGGCTCCATCTTGAACACGCGCGCTCGAGACAGGAGCGCGGAGTTCACCGCGAACGACGGGTTCTCGGTCGTCGCGCCGACGAGGATCACCGCGCCGCGCTCGACGTAGGGCAGGAGCGCGTCCTGCTGCGCCTTGTTCCAGCGGTGGATCTCGTCGACGAAGAGGATCGTGCGCGCGCCGCGCAGCTTCTTCTTCTCGCTCGCCGCCTCCAGCACCTTGCGCAGCTCGGGCACCCCGCTGAGCACGGCCGAGAAGCTCACCAGCTCGGCTCGGCTCTCGACGGCGAGCGTGCGGGCGAGCGAGGTCTTGCCGCACCCGGGCGGCCCCCAGAGGATCATCGAGGGGATGCGATCCTCGGCGATCGCGCGTGCGAGCACCCCTCCCTTCGCGAGCAGGTGCTCCTGCCCGACGAGGTCGGTGGCGCGCCGGGGGCGCATACGCTCCGAGAGCGGCGCGCCTTCCTTCTGGCGATCCTCGCGGTGGTCGAAGAGGTCCATCGAGCCGACACGCACCATGCCACATCGACACGACGCCGGTGCGCTCCGCGTTACCGCCACGACGCATGCGCGGCGATGCGTGTAAGGCCGCGCACGATCATCGTGGGACCGCGACACGCTTGTCCGAGCTTGGGCGGCGCAGCGCGTCGCGCGCACATGTGCGCACGAGAACTTTTCGCGTGAATCCGCGTCGGATCGGGGAGTCGATTCCCGCCGGTCACAGCGCCAGCAGATCGCGACGGATGGCACCTCGGTTGCAGTCCACCCCATCGAGCACGTGATGAAGAACCTCTTCGAGATGATCTACGAGTACCAGCTCCTGCGCGGAAAGCAGGATCGGCTCGACGTGCCGCTCGACGACGACGAGCGCGCGCGCCTCGTCGCGCTCTCGCGCCTCCTCACCGGCGAGGCCGACGGCGGCCGTCGCGGCATGCCTCGCTCGCCCCTTCCCGCCCGCGTGGTGTTCACGATGCCGGGTGGGTTCGAGTCGGGCGAGATCAAGAACCTCTCCGGCAGCGGCCTCGCCATCGCCACGCCGCGCCCGCCGGCGCAGGGGACCAGCGTCGTCGTGCGCGTCGAGGACGGCGGCGTCGAGTACCTCTTCCCGTGTCGCGTCGTGTGGCGGCGCCTCTCGGCCCACGTGGGCATGGGCGTGATCTTCGACGGCGTGCCCTCGCGCGCCGCGCTCTTCGGCAACGAGGAGACGACCGGCGTCTGGAAGCGATCGATCCAGCTCGGCGCCAGCGTCTTCGGCGCCACGCGCAAGGGCCCCGTCCAGGCAGCCTGAGGCCGGACCCCCGTTGTGATCGCGGGGCGAAGCCGGTAGCGTGGATCCATCTTGGATTACTCACGCTGTACGGTCGTTCTCTTCACCTTCGGTCTCTGCTCGACGCTCGCCACGGGCTGCGGCCTCTCGCTCGACTACGGGCCACCGATGGACGCGACCGTGGACGCGCTCGCGGATGCGGCCAACAACACGGTCGACGTCGGACCGCGGCCCGACACGGGCGTCGACGGCGGCGTGATCGCGAGCGACGCGGGCAGCGACGCGACCCCGAGCGACGCGAACCTGCCCGACGTGCCGGACATCGGCCCCGTCGAGTGCGTGATCGACGCCGACTGCGACGGGCTCTTCGGCTCGCCCCCGTGCGGCGCGTGGTCGTGCAGCGCGAGCAACACGTGCGGCGTCGTGTGCCCGAACTGCGTCGATGCGGATCTCGACGGCTACGGGATGGGGCTCGGCTGCGCAGGCGCGGACTGCGACGACGCCGACGCGGCGGTGACGGACAGTGCGAGCCGCGCGTGCGCCCCGCCCCGAGGCAGCGTCGGCGTGGGCGTCTGCCGCGAGGGCACCGAGACGTGCACCCTCGGCGCGTGGGGCGCGTGCATCGGGGCGCAGGGCTCGACGCCCGAGTCGTGCAACGGCCTCGACGACGACTGCGACGGCGTCACGGACGACGGCTTCGGGCTGGCGAGCTGCGGCGTCGGCGCGTGCACCGCGACGGTCCCCGTGTGCGCATCGGGTACGCTGCAGGCGTGCACTCCCGCCTCCGCGCTCGCCGTGATGGACGCGTGCGGCAACGGTGACGAGGACTGTGACGGGCGCATCGACGAGAATTGCGGCAACTGCGTCTGGGTCGCGACGTCGGGCAGCGACGGCTCGACCAACCCGCGCCTGCCCGCGACGCCCTTCGCGACCGTGCAGCGCGCGATCGACTTCGCGGCGATGGATCCCTCGTTCGGTCTGCGCGTGTGCCTGCTCTCGAACGGCTGCTCGGCCTCGAACGCGGTCTTCAACGGTCACGTGCGCATGGCCAACGGCGTACACGTACAGGGCAACTACGCGCCGGGGGGCGCCGCGCTCTGCAGCAGCGGCGTGCACACCGAGATCCGCACCGGCGACGCCACGGGCGTGCTCTTCGACGCAGCGATCATGCGGCACACGGAGATCGCCGACGTGTACGTCACGCCTGGGTCGACCTCGACGGTCGCGGGCATCACCGTCGACGGGGCGCACAGCGCTGTGATCTCGGGCGTCGTCATCCCGCCGAGCCCGCCCGTCGTGAACGCCTACGCGATCGACGTCCACGGCGGTGGTGACGCGATCGTGCAGCGGTCCGTCCTCTACGCCGGCCGCGGGAGCAGCGAGTCGATCGGCGTGCGCGTCGTCGACGCGCGCGCGTCGATCGTCGACAACTGTCCCGGCGCGCTCGACGCCGCGGGCCGCTGCACCACGGGCTGCAGCAGCTCGGGGCAGGGAGGCATCCGCGGTCGCAGCGACATCTCGCCCTCGCGCTCCGCGCTCAGCTATGCGGTCCTCTTCCGCAACGCGCCTGCCTCGATCCTCGAGGGGAGCGCCACGTGCGGCGAGATGGCGACGGACGGGGCCGCCGTCCGCATCGACGGCCCGGCCACGGGCGTGATCGTGCGCGGCAACTTCATCCCCGGGTGGGGCCCGCAGAACGCGTCGTTCGGCATCGACATCGGCGGCTGCAGCGGGGCCTCGCCGCTCATCGCCGACAACGCCGAGATCAACGCCGAGGCGCCGTCGACGGCGCCGGCCGTCGCGATCCGCAGCATGGGCGACTGCCACCCGATCATCGAGAACAACCTCCGCATCATCAGCGGCCTCGAGGGCGGCCTGACCGCGATCGCCATCCAGTGTGGCGCCGACGGGAGCGGGATCTCGAGCCGCTGCGTGATCGAGGGCAACCCGCTCGTCCACGCCTCGATCGCGGGATTCCCGACGACCGCGACCGGCGTGAGCTGCGAGTCCGACGCGTGCGCGCGCATCGTGCAGAACGAGATCAGCGGCACGCAGGGAGCGACGCTCGTGGGCCTGCGCCTCGGCACCTCGTCCACGCTCGTGGCGCGCAACCGCATCTCGGGCGGCTGCGGCACCGTGAGCGCGACGGGCATCGTCGCGGTGAACAGCCGGGCACGGATCGAGAACAACGTGGTGCTCGGCGGCGCGCCCTGCGCCTCGGGCGGCAACCCGAGCGGCCCGCGCTACGTCGCCCTGGCGGCGAGCGCGACCGACGCGACGTATGCCGTGGACGTCCATGGCAACGACTTCGACCCGATCGCGCAGTTCGCCGCGGGCACGACGTGCATCAGCCGCGGCGTGGAGCTCACGGGCCGTCCCGGGGTCGACGTCGCCGTCCTGCGGGGAAACATCCTGCTCGCGGGCGCGTGCTCGCTCTCGTACCCGCTCTTCGAGGTCGATGCCGACAGCGACCCGATCGCGCTCGAGCACAACGACCTGTTCCCGGCGTCCGGCCGCCCGGTGTACCGCGACGAAGGCAGCGCCGACGTGATGAGCGCGGCGCTCGTCGACGCGCTCGGCGACACGGTGCTCGGTGGCAACCTGGACGGCGCGCCGGGCTTCGCGAGCTATCCGGCCGACCTGCACCTCGCCGGCGGCGCGATGTGCATCGACGCCGACCTCACCAGCGGCGCGCCGACCGACGACTACGAGGGCCGGCCGCGCACCGGCACGCCCGACATCGGCGCCTACGAGCACTGACGAGCTCCAGGGCGGACGCCCGCCCCGTCAGCGGCACACCAGGCCCGCGAGGAAGACCTGCGTGGGGCCGGGTCCCGGGGCGGTGAACGCCACGGCGATCCCTGCGTCGCCGGCGCGCGCGACCGGCGTGCGCGCGAGCTGTCCCGTGGCGAGTACGATGCGCTCGGAGAGCCCGCCGCTCGCGTCGAGCACCTGGGCGACCAGCGTCGTCTCGATCCCCAGAGGCTCGTGGCTCTCGACGAACACGACCACGACCCCGTCGCCGGCACGAGCGAGCGAGAGGCCGGCGTCGCGGTACGCGTGCGCGGCGAGCGTCCGCGGCGCCTCGAGCGGGCTGCCGTTTCGGTCGACGCGAAACGCGCGCACCTGCCGATCCTGGGAGCGCGGATCACCCTCGGGCTGCTCGAGCCAGGCGAGCAGCGCTCCGTCGCCCAGCGGCAGCGCGCGCACGCGGCTGGCCGCGGCGAACGTGGGCAGGGCCAGCGGCTCGCCGAGCAGCTCGCCGCTCGCGCCGACGCGCTGCACGCTCGCGCGCACCGGCTCGACGCCGTCGTGCATCCCGACGACGAGCGTGGTCCCGTCGTCGAGACGCGCGCGTCCCCACCAGAACGCGCCGTCGAGCACGGGGATCGCCGGCCCGCTGGACACGAGCGCGCCGTCGGTGTCCAGCCGGTGCAGCGCCGCGGGCGCGTCCCCGGGCCGGTCGAAGATCGCGAACCCGTCGCCCACGGCGTGCACGCCGACGCAGCTCGAGAGCGAGAGCGGACGGCTCGGCGCGAGCGGCGCGCCCTCGCGGTCGAGCAGGCGTACGAGGCATCCGCCCTCGTCCCAGGTCGCGGCGAGGATCGAGCTGGGCCCGACCGCCAGACCCATGCCCCCGACGAAGAAGCCGCGCGGCGCGGCGAAGACGTCCGTGCGCGCGCCGACGGGACCGGTGAGCCCGACGTGCTGCGCGTGGCGGACGGGATCCGGAGGGGGGTCGTTCGACGAGCCCCACGCGACGACGAAGTCGCCGCCCGGAACCGCCGCGAGGTCGAGCAGCGACTGATCGCCCGGCGGGCGCGTGAGCTGCCACGCCGGCAGCGCCTCCCAGGCGCAGGGCGCAGAGAAGGCGTCGGGCGCAGAGGAGGCGTCGGGCGCAGAGGAGGCGTCGGGCGGCGGACGCTCGTGCGCGAGGTAGCAGCCCGGCAGACCGAGCGTGAGCGAGAGCACGAACGCGAGCGAGCGCGACGACATGACCGAGCGTCGCGCGGCAGCACGACCCGTACCCCGACCGATCGGCTCACCTCGGCGCACTTCTCACGGCATGTCGGATGCTACGGACGGCGGCATGACCCGGCTCCTCGCGCTCTGCGCGCTCTCGCTCGCCCTCTCGACCCTCGGCTGCGGCCTCGAGCGTCCCTACGTCCCGACGGCCGACGCCGGCACCTCCAGCGAGGACGGGGGCGTCGCCCAGGATGCGTTCTCCGCGCTCTGCCCGAGCGACATCGATCCCTTCGGCACGCCCGGCACCGCGTGCTCGGTCGAGGGAGCGCGCTGCACCAACGGTGGGACCGACGTCTGCGGCAGCTTCATGCAGTGCGACTGCGCGGGCGGCCGCTGGCGCTGCCTCGTCGCGGAGCCCGATCCCGTCTGCTGGTGCGGGCGGCAGCCCAGCGTCGGCGACCGCTGCAGCAGCGAGGGCGCCTCGTGCGGCGAGTGCTGTCCGACGCTCGGCGGGACCGGCTGGCCCGCGATGACGTGTGTCTCGGGGCACTGGGCGCCCGCGCCCTGCCCCGAGATCGTGTGCCCGCCGCTCCCGATGGCCTGCCCCGTGAGCGGCGCCGCCGCGCAGGGGACCTCGTGCGCGGCGGAGGGCCAGATCTGCGGCAACCCGTGCTGCGGCACCGGCTTCATGTGCACCGCCGGGGTGTGGGGCCCCGGACCCGACGTGGACTGCTTCGACTGCGATCCGAGCGGCACCTTCGCGTGCGGCGAGGGAACGTGCGAGCGCGGCCAGGCGTGCACCGCCGAGTGCGGACCGACCGACGGCATCGTGCACTCGTGCGCCCTGCTCGAGCCGGGCTGCAACGCGTGCGGGTGCGCGACGACCCCGCCCGGCGCGAGCTGCGTCGAGCGCGACGGCCACGTCTTCTTCGAGACGATGCTCCTCTGCGGCTAAGTAGCGTCGCTCTGAACTGCGCCGGAGGTCACGAGGAGCGAGACTTCGCCCCGCGCTTGCTTCCTCGTCGGCGCTGTTCGCGGCGCGACATGCGCCGTACCATCATGGCGTGTCGGCACCGACGGACGTTCGAGCAATCCTCGCGACGTCGTTCGCGGTCGGTATCTCGATCGCCGTTGGCTGCGGCGGGGGCGCGACGCCGCCAACACGGGATGGCGGCACCGATGCGGCGTCGAGCGGCCCCGACGCCGCGTCGAGCATGGATGGAGGCGTCGTCCATGCCGACGCGGGCCTGGACGCGTTCGTGCCCTTCGACGTCGGGGAGGATTCGGCGATCACGGATGCGAGCGCCGATGCGCTCGTACCAGACGACGCCAGCGCCGACGCTGGGCCGATCGACGCCGGCGTCGATGCGTTCGTGCCGTCACCATCACCCGCGCGGCCGATTGCGCCGCTGTCGACATCGACGGTCACGTCGCAGACGCCGACGTTTCGCTGGGCGCTGCTCGCCGGCTTCGATGGCGCGCACGTCGGACTCTGTCGCGACCGCGCGATGACGTCCGGTTGCGTCGCGTTCGACGTGAGCGGCACGAGCGGGCGGCCTTCGGCCCCGCTCGCGAGCGGTGTGTGGTTCTGGCGTCTCCATGCGCGCAACGGGAGCGCGACGGACGCGACGGCGAGCCCGGTGTGGGAGCTCTACGTCGGCTCGCGATCGGCCGCGGTGGACACATCGTTCGGCACGACGGTCGACGTCGACGGCGACGGGTATGCCGACGTCGTGGTCGGCGCGCCTGGGGCCACGACCAGCGACGCGGGGAGCGTGTTCGTCTATCTCGGCGGAAGCGGCGGGATCGGGACCGGGGCGACGCCGTCGGCGGTGCTCACGGATCCAGCCGGAGCCGGCACGAGGTTCGGGTACAACGTCTCGAGCGCCGGTGACGTGAACGGCGACGGATACGGCGATCTCGCCGTCCTCGGCGGAGCGGCTACCTCAGCGGGCTTCGTCTACGTGTACTTTGGAGGCGCGGGAGGGATCGCGATGGGCGCGGCGCCCTCCTGCACGATCGTGGGCCCGGACGGCCCCGGAACGTCCTTTGGGGTCCCGGCGAGCGCGGGCGATGTCGATGGCGACGGGTACGGCGACCTCATCGTGGCCGCAGACGCCTACGCGAGCTTCACCGGCCGCGCGTACGTCTATCGAGGGAGCGTCGCGGGCTTTCCATCCGGGGCGGCTCCCTCGGCGGTGCTCACGGGACCCGATGGGATGGGCGCGGCGTTCGGGAGCGCAGTGTCGGGCGCGGGCGACCTGAACGGCGACGGTTTCGGCGACGTCGTCGTAGGCTCGTATCAGTACGCCACGGGAACGGGTCGCGCGTATCTCTACTTCGGTGGCTCCGGCGGCATCGCGACCGACGCCACGCCGTCGGCCACGCTCACGGGCCCGGACGGAACGCGCACCTACTTCGGTCTCGCGGTCGCGAGCGCAGGCGACGTGAACGGCGATGGATACGCGGACCTCGTCGTCGGCGCGTACTTCTATCTCGGCGAGACGGGACGCGCGTATCTCTACCTCGGGAGCGCGAGCGGTGTCGCGTCGAGCGCGTCGCCGTCGGCGACGCTCACCGGCACGAGCGGGAGCGACTTCGGCCGCAGCGTCGCTGGGGCGGGCGACGTCGACGGAGATGGCTTCTCCGACATCCTCGTCGGCGCCGATGGCTATCTGAGCACCAGGGGTGAGGCGCTCGTCTATCGCGGCGGTGCTGGAGGAGTCGCCACGGGCGCCGCACCGTTCGCAGCTCTGACCGGGCCGGATGGTGCCGGCTGGTTCGGATACTCGGCAGCGGGCGCCGGAGACATCGACGGTGACCTGCACGCGGACCTCGTCGTCGGCGAGTTCAGGCTCTCTCGCGTCCAGATCTACCGCGGGCCGAGCGTGATGACCGGAGCCGCGCCCTCCGCCACACTTACGAGCACTGCGGGCTCGTTTGGGCGCTGGGTCGCGAGCGTCTCCGCATCACGTCGAGCGCGCACACGTCCGGGCTGAGATCGAGCACACCGAACACCCCACTCGCAGTCGATGAGCGTGAGGGCGTCCATCTCGATCGCGTACGGACGCTCGTCGAGCCGCTGCTCCATCCGAAGGATTGGCGCGTGCACCGGCTAAGTAGCCGGATCTGCACACGGCCGGCTCAGATGCTCGCCTCGCCGCTCGTGCTCAGCGGATGATCTTGAGGCGCGTGGGGCCCTTGCCGGCGGGCGCCTTCTCGCCGCCCGTGCGCGCGAAGTGGTGCTGCGCGACGGCCTCGGTCACGCGCTCCGCGAGCGCCATGAACGCCCTGGCCGGCTCGCTCGTGGGCTCGGCCTCGACGACGGGCATGCCCCTGTCGCCCCACTCGCGCACGCTCGTCACGATGGGGATCTGCGCGAGCAACGGCGCCTTGGCGAAGTCGGCGATCTTCTGCCCGCCGCCCTTGCCGAAGAGCTCGTGCCTGTTCCCCGCCGGATCGACGAACCAGCTCATGTTCTCGACGACGCCGAGGATGGGCATGTTGAGCTTGCCGCACATCGAGACGGCCTTGTAGACGTCGGCCAGCGCGACCTCTTGCGGCGTCGTCACCATCACGACGCCGGTCACCTTGAGCTTCTGCGCCATCGTGAGCGCGACGTCGCCCGTGCCGGGCGGCAGGTCGAGCACGAGCGCATCGAGCGTGCCCCAGTCCACGTCGCGCAGCAGTTGCGTGAGCGCCGAGTGGAGCATGGGCCCGCGCCAGACGACCGCCTGCTTGTCGTCCTCGAGCATGAAGCCGATGCTCATCATCTTCACGCCGAAGCGCTCGTGCGGAGCGATCGTCTTCCCGTCGCGCGAGACGGGCGAGCCGCTGACGCCCATCATCGTGGGGATCGAGGGACCGTAGACGTCCGCGTCGAGCAGGCCGACGCGCATCCCGAGGCGCTTGAGGCCGAGGGCGAGGTTCACCGCCGTCGTGCTCTTGCCGACGCCGCCCTTGCCGCTCATCACGAGGATCACGTTCTTCACGCCGGGGACGGGGTCGTCGCCCATCACCTCGCGCGTCGGCACCTCGACGCTGAACGCGATCTCGATCGTGGAGGGCGAGAGCGGAGCGAGGACGCTCTCGACGCGCTCGCGCACGCGCTTCTCGTTGTCGGGCGAGGGCGCGGGCAGCTTCGCCGCGAGCTTGATCGCATCACCCTCGATCGACGCGATCGAGAGCGTCCCGATCGCCGTCATCGCGCGCCCGAACACGGGATCCATGACGCCCGCGATCGCGGCGGAGACGAGGTCTTCGGAGAGGGCGGCCGACACGGGTCGCGTTTGTGGGTTCGCCGGGACTTGGCGTCAAGCAGGCGCCGAGGGTTACGCTCCGCGCATGGATCGCCGACTCGCTTCGCTGGTGCTCGCCTTCGGTCTCTCGTCCGTCGCGCTCGCGCCGGGCACCGCCCACGCCGGCGGGTGCACGCCCTGCGCGAGCAGCGCCGAGTGCGTCGCGATGTTCGGAGCGCCCGCCTTCTGCATCCAGTGGGACGACGCGACCGGCGGCTGCGCGGGCACGCCGATCCAGTGCTGTCCGGGTCAGGGGTGCAGCGCGCTCTCGGGCCGCCCGAGCTGTGAGGGGGAGGGTCGCTGCCACGTCATCGACCAGGACGCAGGCACCACGACGACGCCCGACATGGGCCTCGCCGTCCCGGACGCCGGCGCGGGCACGGATGCGGGCGCGGGCGGCTCCGACGCGGGCTCGACGGCGATGGACGCAGGATCGACGGGCATGGATGCCGGAACGGGCGGTGGCACGTCGCGCGGTGGCTGCGCGTGCGGCGTCGGTCGTCGCGCGAGCGCGAGCGGGGCGTGGCTCCTCGGCCTCGCCCTGGCCGCGATGATCGCGCGCCGCCGCACCTGACCCGAGGCGCGCGCTCCGACCCGGTCGTCAGCCGACGGGCTGCGCGTCGTAGTGCACGATCGGGTTCCACGGGCCCTGGCCCGCGTGCGGCTGCCAGTTGTGCCAGATCTCGCTGCCCTTGCCCCAGTAGAAGAGCTCGAGGCGGCCGTCCTGGTTCTGGCCGAGCGCGAGCTCGGTGGCGCCCTCGCCGAGCACCTCGGCGTCGGTGCCCCAGTCGCCGTTCGGGCTGACCTGCCAGGTGTTGTGGATCTCGCCCTTGGGGTCGATGAAGAAGACCTCGAGGCGGCCGTCGCGGTTCTTGGCGACGTCGATGCGGCGCGCCTTGACGCCGAGCGACTGCTTGCCGCTCCAGTCGCCGTTCGGCGTCGCCTGCCAGTCGTGCCAGACGATGTCGAGGCCGTCGCGCCAGAAAGCCTCGAGGCGGCCGTCGGCGTTGGCGCCGACCACGACCTCTCGCGCACGGTCGGCCAGCTTCTCGAAGCCGAACCAGTCGCCGTTCGGCTCCTTCTGCCAGTCGTGCCGCAGCTCGCCGCCCTCGGTCACGTAGAAGACCTCGAGGCGGCCGTCGGCGTTGCGACCGACGGCGACGCTGCTGCACTTCTCGCCGAGCGTCTCGGCGCCGTGCCAGTCGCCGTTCGCCTCGGTCTGCCAGTCGTGCGCGAGCTTGCCGCCCGCGCCGACGTAGAAGACCTCGAGCCGACCGTCGGCGTTGCTCTCGACGGCGACGGCGCTGGCCACGTCCGCGAGCTGCTCCTTGCCGAACCAGGCTCCGCCCGGCTCCTTCTGCCAGTCGTGCTCGAGCGCGCCCTGGGGGGTGATCCAGAACACCTCGAGGCGGCCGTCCTGGTTCACGCCGCACGCGACGCTCCTGGCGGCGCTCGCCAGCGTCTTCTCACCCACCCAGAGCCCGTTCGGCGTGCGCTGCCAGTTGTGCTTCAGGGCACCGTCGGCGGCGACGTAGAACACCTCGAGGCGTCCGTCGCGGTTCGAGCCGATGGCGATGCGCTGCGTGATGGCGGTCTGGGTCATGAGCGAGCCTCCACGAAACTTTCTCCCGCGTCCGCTCCCGACATGCAAGCCCGGCGATCGAGGGGTAGACCTCTGGACCGATGACGATCGCGTACGTGGTCCGGAGCCCCGCATGACCATCGACTTCGAGCCGATCGCCCTCTTGCGCGACAACTACGCGTACCTCCTCGTGGAGCGCGAGACGCGCCGGGCCGTGCTCGTGGATCCTTCGGAGGGGAAGAAGGTGCTCGACGTGCTGCGCGCACGCGAGGTGGAGCTCGAGGCGATCTGGTGCACGCACCACCACCCCGATCACGTGGGCGGTGTCGAGGACATCGTCGACGCGTACGGCAAGCTCGACGTGCTCGGGAGCCGCTACGACCGGGAGCACGGCCGCATCCCGCGGCAGACGCGCGTGCTGGACGAGGGGGACCAAGTGGCCCTCGGGGAGGCGCGCTTCGCCATCATGGACATCCCGGGGCACACGCTCGGAGCGATCGCGTTCGTGGGCGAGGGGCTGGCGCTCACCGGCGACACCCTGTTCTCTGGCGGGTGCGGTCGGGTGTTCGAGGGGACGATGCCCATGATGCGCGCGTCGCTGGCGAAGCTGGCGGCGCTGCCCGGCGACACGCGAGTGCTGTCTGGGCACGAGTACACCGTGAAGAACCTGGAATTCGCGCAGCGGGTCGAGCCCGAGGATCGCGCGATCGCCTCGCGCCTCGCCGACGCACGCGATCAGCGGGCGACGGGCAAGCCGACCATCGGCGGCACCATCGCGCTCGAGCGAGCGACCAATCCCTTCCTGCGCTGGGCGATCCCCGCCGTGCGAGCGTTCGCAGCGAGCAGGGGCGACGCTGCGAGCGACGACGAGGTGTTCGCGCGCGTCCGCGAGGCGAAGAACGCGTTCTGATCGCCGAGGCGTCGAGGTGGGTGCCCGATTCGCGACCGATGACGTAGTCTGGCTTTCCGAACGATGACGCTCACCCGACCCAGCCCCGAGACGACCGCGCTGATGGTGATCGACGTGCAGGAGCGGCTCGCCGCCGCGATGCCTCAGGGACCGGCCCTCGAGAACATCGGGCGCTTGATCGACGGCGCCCGGGCGCTGGGCGTGCAGCTGCTCGTCACCGAGCAGTACCCCAAGGGCCTCGGCCCCACCCTGGCGCCACTCCGGGAGCGACTCGGCGCCTTCGCGACGCCCGTGAGCGTGCTGGAGAAGCTCGACTTCGACGCTTGCGACGACCCGGCCGTGTCGGCCGCGCTGGAGGGCCTCCAGCAGGCACGCGTTCGAACCCTCGTGCTGGCCGGGATGGAGGCGCACATCTGCGTGGCCCAGACGGCGCGCGGCCTCGTCGACCGCGGCTTCCAGGTTCTCGTGGTCGCCGACGCGACCGCGTCGCGTACCGCCGAGAACCGCCGGCTCGCCGAGGGGCTCTGGACGGCCGCAGGCGCCGTTCCGACCTCGACCGAGGCAGTGCTCTTCGACCTCGTGCGCCGCGCGAGCGGCGATGCGTTCAAGTCCGTGTCGAAGCTGATACGGTGATCAACTCGACGCGATGATCGCCGCGCCCGCCGCGATGGCGAGGGCTGCGGCGGCTCGCGTCCTCGTGATCGGCTCGCCGAGGACGACCCGCCCGAGGACCGTCGCGAAGACGATGGAGATCTCACGCATGGCGACGACGTAGGCCGCCGGCGCCCGCTGGAACGCGTAGAGGACGAGCAGGTATGCGCTGAGCGAAGTGGTCGCCGCCATGGCGAGGGCGGTTCGGCTCACGCGCCACTCGTGCCGCAGCGCCTCGCTCCGGCGCCACGCGAGCGGCGCGCTCACCACCAGCGCGCCGAGGTTCGTCGCGCACAGGTAGGGGATGGGGTCGGCGCTCGACACGCCGCGGTGATCCACCACGGAGTAGATCGCGATCAAGGGACCGGTCGCGATCGCCAGCGCCGTGCCGCGACCTCGCGGTCGCGCCGGCACGCCCGAGGTGCGGGCGAGCGACAGGATCGCGACGACCACGACGGCGATGCCGAGCCCCGCGAGAGGCGACGGGGAGGTGCCCTCGAGCGCGAGCGCGAGCAAGGGCGCCAGCCCGACGCCGAGGCCGCGAGCGATCGGGTACACCGTGGACAGCTCGCCCTCGCGATACGCCTCGCCGAGCGTGACGAAGTAGACGCCGTGGACGAGCGCGCTCACGGCGAGCGGCCAGAGCGCACGCGCGAGCGACTCCGGATGCGAGAAGGCCGCGAGCGGTCCTAGCCAGGCGAGCGCCAGCGCCATCGTGAGCCAGAGGAACGCGAAGGGATCCCGAGCGCGCTTGGCGAGGAGGTTCCAGCTCGCGTGCATGAGCGCCGCGACGAGGACGAGGAGCGCAGCGGTGGCAGGCACGAGGTCGGGAGGCTGCCACGGCGGACCCCCGTAGGCCTGAGCCGACGCCCGTCGGTACCTCCCGACGACGCGAGGCGCTGGCCTCGAGGGCGCGCGCGCGATGGGGCGTCCGGCCCTGGATCCGCGCGGTCCCCGGCGCGCGACCTCCAGGCACGACGCCTGCACGGGGACCGGCCATGGCCCGCCGCCCACACGTCCCCGCGCGATCCGATGACCACACGCCTGGCGCGCGCAGCGTGCCGCGCTTCGTGCCCACCGCCGACCACCTGCTCCGCTGGCTCGGCAGCCCGACGCTCCGCGCGCCCCGCGCAGGGCACCAGGACGTGGTCCGGCTCCCGGCCACGACCGCGGGCACGCCCGTCAGCTCTTCAGGTTGTGCCGCTTGAGGAGCTCGAACAGATGAGAGCGATCCATGTCGGCGTCGCGCGCCGCCTGGGCCACGTTCCCGCCGGCGCGCTCGAGCAAGGTCCGGAGGAACTCGACCTCGAAGCGCGCGAGCACGGTCGCTCGCGCGTCGCGGTAGGACAGCCCGACGAGGCTCGGGGCCGGCGGCGTGGAGGCGGGCGCAGGGCTCGGAGCACCCGTCCCATCCGGCGGCGGGGAAGACAGGGTTGCGGCGCGGGCCACGAGCTCGGGCGCCTCACCCATCGCGATCGTGGCCTCCACCACGTTGCGCAGCTCGCGAACGTTGCCCGGCCAGTCGTGCCGCTGCATCGCAGCCATCAGCGCGCCGCCGAAGAGGCGCTCGACCGCCGGGTCGCCGCTCCGGCCTGCCCGCTCGCAGAAGTGACGCACGAGCAGCGGGATGTCGTCGGGACGGTCGCGCAGGGCCGGCACCGCGAGCTTCACCACCGCCACGCGGTAGAAGAGGTCCAGCCGGAAGCGGCCGCGATTCACCTCCGCGGACAGGTCGCGGTGGGTCGCGCAGAGCACACGCGCGTCGAACGCGATCTCGTCGCGCCCGCCGACGCGACGCAGCCGCCGCCGCTCGAGCACGCCGAGCAACGTGGGCTGGAGCGACTCGGGCAGCTCGCCGATCTCGTCCAGGAAGATCGTGCCTCCGTTGCCGCGCTCGAACGCGCCGACGTGACGTCGATCGGCGCCGGTGAACGATCCCTTCTCGTGGCCGAACAGCTCGCTGGCGATCAGCGTGGGCGAGAGCGACGCACAGTCGACCGTGACGAAGGGCCCGCTCTTGCGCGGCCCGAGCTCGTGCAGCGCGCGCGCGACAAGCTCCTTGCCCACGCCCGACTCCCCCGTCACGAGCACCGGCACGTCGCTCCTGGCGGCCTTCACGATCTGCGCGAGCAGGCGGCGCATCGGCGCCGAGCACGCGCGCAGGCCCGCGAGCTGCTCGGCCTCGAGCAGCTCGACCTCGACGTCACCGGCGTCCTTGAGCAGCGCGACGCTCTCGCCGATCGAGATGCGCGTGCCCGCCGGCACGATGGCGCGCTCGACGCGCACGTCGCCGACGAAGGTGCCGTTGGTCGAGCGGCGGTCCTCGAGGACGATCCCGCCTTCGCCGCGCGACGCGCGCACGTGGAAACCTGAGACGGTGCGGTCGCTCAAGACGAGGTCGTTGCCGTCCGCGGTGCCGATCGTCAGCTCGTCCGTGCCCTCGTGGTGCTTGCCGAGGTCCGGTCCGGCGACGATCTCGGCCGCGAGCGCGCGGACCGGCATCCGATCGCGACGGGCCTGCGGAAGCGTCATGCCGCGGCCCGCGTCCACCTTCGACATCGTTTGGGACCCTACGATCGGTCGCCCCGGGTGTAAACCACCCGAATGCCAGAGACGCCGGCGGTGCGGTTCTCGATCGCTACGAAACTCTCGGCTGCGTTCTCGCTGCTCGCGGCACTCCCCCTCGTGGGCCTCGGCGCGTACGTGGTCGACCTCGATCGAACGACGCTGCGGGTGCTCTCGCAGCACCTGCAGGGCGCGGTCGGCGACTCCGTGGCCGGGCTCGCCGACGACGAGCTGCGCCGAGCGGAGGACGGCCTCGAGGGGATCGGAGCCATCTTGCTCGACCCGGAGCTGAGCGAAGACGCCACGACGGCCCTGGCCGAAGCGCGCCTCGCGGGAGAGAGCGCGATCGACCACGTCGCGGCGTACGACCGCGACGGACACGCGCTCGTCTCCCTCGCGGAGGCGGACGCGCCCGCCGGCGTGCGCCCGCCCGACGCGCTGCCCGGAGCGCTGCGAACCCGGGCCGACCACGCCGATGCTGCGATGGGAGAGGCGCGCGCGACGGACGAAGGAATGCGCGTGCTGCTCGTGGTGCCGCTGCACCGGCGCGAAGAGGTCGTCGGCTACGTCGCCTCGATGGTGGCGCTCGCGACCATCGAAGACCGCGTCGCGGAGCTGCGCGCGGAGCACTTCACGGAGGTCGCCGACGCCATCCTGGTGATCGATGCCGAGGGTCACGTGCTCGTGAACGGATCGCGATCGCTCGCTGGCGCCGACGCGGCGGCTCGCGCCGGCGTGCTCTCGGCGATCGAGGCGAGCTCGCGCGCCGCGTGGTCGGGGCGCTTCGACGCGCCCGGCGGCGAGCGGCTCGGCACGATGCGCCCCATCGGCGCGCGCGACCTGCGCGTCGTCACGCAGATCCCTCTCGCCGTCGCGCTCGCGTCGATCACCTCGGTCGAGCGCGCGGTCGCGGTCGCGGTCCTGGTCGCGCTCCTGATCTCCGTCCTGCTCGGCGCGGCCCTCGCACGCGGGATCACGGCGCCCGTCCGCCAGCTCGTCGCGCTCGCCGAGCACCTGGGCGCCAGGCGCTTCGGCGAGCGGGCGCGGATCACCACGCGCGACGAGCTCGCGGTCCTCGGGCACGCGATGAGCGAGGCCTCGCGTGACCTCGCGCAGAGCGAGAAGACGATCGCGAACGAGATCGCCATCCGCAAGGATCTCGGGCGCTACCTCCCGGCGGAGATCGTCGAGCGCGTCGTGAAGCGCGAGCAGGACATGGCGCTCGGCGGGAGCTCTCGCACGATCACCGTGCTCTTCGCGGACGTCGTCGGATTCACGCCCCTCGCGACGAAGCTCGCGCCCGAGGTCACCGTCTCCATCCTCAACGAGCTCTTCACGATCCTCACCGAGATCGTGTTCCGGCACGGCGGCACGGTGGACAAATTCATCGGCGACTCCGTGATGGCGATCTGGAACGCTCCGGCGCAGCAGCACGATCACGCCGCGCGCGCGCTGCGCGCCGCGGAGGAGATGCTGCGCTGGCTCGACGCCGGCAACGCGCGCTGGAAGGAGAAGTACGGCGTGACGATCGAGCTCGCGATCGGGGTGAACACCGGCGAGGCGGTCGTGGGCAACATCGGGAGCGACACGCGGATGGAGTACACCGCGATCGGCGACACGGTGAACGTCGCCGCGCGTCTCGAGGCCCTCGCGCGACCGCAGCAGATCCTCGTGACGGCGGCGACGAAGGAAGCCGCGAAGGACGAGCCCATCGACTTCTACGACGGCGGCTTGCGCGAGCTCGCCGGCCGTCGGGAGCCGGTGCACGTGTTCGAGGTCGGCGCGTGAGGACCGAGGACCGATTCGTCACGAACACACGCAGCCCCGGACCGGGCGACGTCATCGGAGGCTACAGGCTCGCCTCGCTGCTCGGCCGCGGGGGCATGGGGTCGGTCTTCCGCGCGATCCAGCTGAACCTCGATCGCATGGTCGCGCTGAAGATCATGCTGCCCGAGTACGCGGCGCGGCCCGGTGCGGCCGAGCGCTTCGCGCGCGAGGCGAAGGTGAGCGCAGCGCTCCGGCATCCGAACGCGATCGAGGTCTTCGACTACGGCGCCGCGGACGGATACCTCTACCTCGCGATGGAGCTCCTCGAGGGCACCACGCTCCGCTCGACGGTGGGCGACGGCAACCTCGTGAGCACCGAGCGCACCATCGAGCTCGCGCTTCGCATCGCGGAGGTGCTCGTCGCCGCTCACGCGCGCGGCATCGTGCACCGCGACCTCAAGCCGGAGAACGTGTTCCTCGAGACACAGACCGACGGAACCGAGCGCCTCGTCGTGGTCGACTTCGGCCTCGCGTTCATCAGCGGCGACGATCAGCTCGGTCGGATGACGAGCGAAGGCATGATCACAGGAACACCCGACTACATCTCGCCCGAGCAAGCGATCGGGAGCAAGGACGTCGGCCCGGCGTCGGACCTCTACGCGCTCGGCTGCATGATGTTCGAGATGCTCGTGGGCGTGACGCCCTTCGTGGGCAACCCGATGCGGGTGCTGATGCAGCACACGCACGGGATCGTGCCGACGCTGGCCGAGGTCCAACGCGACGTGGTGGTGCCGCGCGCACTCGAGGCGCTGGTGATGGCGATGCTCGCGAAGTCCGCCCGCGCGCGACCGACGGCCGAGGAGGTCCGCGCAGAGCTGCGGGCGATGTCCGGCGCGCCGTCCGCGGAGCGCGCCCGGGATCGGGTCGGCCTCGACGGCCGCGCGGCGCGCATGATCTCGGCGATCCGGCCGCCGGCGACCGAGGCCACGACGCTCGCGGGCGAGGCGCCGCCGAGCGAGGCCGAGGTCGCGGTCGTGGGCGCGCTCGAGGGAGAGCTCGTGATGGCGCTCGCGACCAACGGCATTCGCCTCTTCATCGTGTCGCCGGACGTGCCGGTCGGGGGCGCGGAGGCGATCTTCGCGCCGGGCGCCGACGTGGCGACGCTGACGGCGCTGCGCAGCGGGCATGCCATCCCGATCGTGACCGACGCGTCGCCGAGCGATGCCACGCGGGTCCCGGCGCTGCTTCGGGCCGGGATCGACGACGTCGTGATGTCCCCGGTGCGCCCGGAAGATCTCGGACGGCGGCTGTGGAAGCTCGTCCGTCGAGCGCGGACGGCCGCGCGGCGAGGAAAGACGCGATCATGATCCGATTCAGGCTCCCGGCTCCGTTCTTGGCTGCGTCGATCGTCGGAGCGCTCTCGCTCTGCGGAGCCTCGGCGGCTCGCGCGCAGGTGCCCGCCGCGGGCGACGCCGTCGAGATCATCGACTACACGGTCGTCGCCGGCGACACCTGCGGACGCATCGCCCAGCGGATGTGGGGCAACGCGCGACGCTACGACATCATCCACTCGTACAACCCCTCGATGGGCCCCCCGCCGCACCGGCTGGTGGCGGGGACGGTGCTGCACCTGCCGCGCGTGGCGACGGCCGCCTCGGCGCTGCCCGACGCGCGCGTGACCGCCGCCGAGCGGGTCGTGACGGCGCGGCCCGCCGACACCGAGTCCTGGCGCGCGGCGCAGGTGGGGCTGGATCTCTATCGCGGCTGGCACGTCACCACCGAGGAGCAGAGCTCGGCCGAGCTGACGTTCCGCGACACGAGCGTGATCGCGATGCGCGCCGACACGCTGGTGATCATCTTCGGGGACACGGGCGGCCGCGTCCGGCGAGGGGGCTCCGAGGCGAGCCTCGAGCGGGGCTCGATGCGCGCGGCGCTCGGCGCGCTGCGCGGCGACGCGGGCTCGAGCGGAGCGCTCGCCCTGCACGTCGCCACGCCGTCCGCGAGCGCCGACATGCAAGGGGGCTCGAGCGTCGTGAGCGTGGACGAGGGAGGCACGAGCCGGGTCTCGGCCCACGTCGGTGACGTGAGCGTGCGCGGGCAGACGGGCGGCGCCGTGCGCGTGCCCGAGGGCATGGGCAGCGCGGTCGCGCCCCACACCCGGCCGACCCCGCCACGACCGCTGCCACCGGCGCCCGCGTGGGCGAACGGCCCGCGGCGCTTCTTCGGGGCGCCGGGCCGCGGCGCCGTGATCTCGGGCGCGTGGGCGCAGGTCAGCGGCGCACGCACCTACCGTGTCGAGGTCGCCCGGCACGCCGACGGTCGCGAGATCGTCAGCTCGACCGAGGTACCGGCGTCGGTGACGAGCTTCGAGCTCCACGGCTTTCCCGCGGGCACGTACTACCTCCGCGTCAGCACCATCGACATGGACTTCTTCGAGAGTCGCCCCAGCGACGCGCTCTCCGTGACGGCCGCCGACGCTCGCTTCGTCGCGCCCGGCGCGAGCGGCGGCCAGACGTTCCCGCCGATCGATCCGTCCGAGGAGCCCGGCCCGCTCGACGTCGCGCCCGGCACCCACATCACGCTCCCGGGCGACGTGAGCTGCGGTGGCGCGAGC
Source organism: Sandaracinaceae bacterium (assembly GCA_044220955.1). Taxonomy (GTDB): domain Bacteria; phylum Myxococcota_A; class Polyangia; order Polyangiales; family Sandaracinaceae; genus JBBSAT01. The sequence continues at coordinate 5,353 of JBGAQA010000010.1, read as the reverse complement.
GAGATCGTGGTGACGAGCGACGTCGTGCCCACCTGCACCGACGCCGCGGGCTCGCCGGTGTCCATCCTGCCGCTGCACGTGACCTCGATGGCCCTGCGCACCGACACGCCCGCGCTGGTCGCGGGCGCGGAGAGCGAGGTGGTGATCGACGCCTCGGGCACGATCCCACCGGACGCGACGGTCGTGGGCGAGGGCGTCACGGTCACCCGCGTCATGCGGCGCGGCGACTCGCTCGTGGCGACGGTGCGCGCGCCCACCGAGGCGACGCCGGACGCATCGCTCTCGCTCGTTCTCGCAGACGCGGTCCTCGCCACCGCGCCGATCGCCGTCTCGGCCGGCGCGCCGCCGGTGGTCGGCGACGACACCGCGAGCCCGATCGCCGCTGCCGAGCCGGCGCCGGTCGTGCAGGCCCCGCCGCCTCCTGCTCCCGGCGCGCTCACCGAAGCCGTGGGCAGTGTCCCGTTCTCGCAGAGCGTGGGCCTGCGCGATCTCGACGCGCGAGGCGTCGGCGGGCGCATCGGCATCGCGGGGGTCGACACCGGCGGCGGCGCCATCGCGCGCGCATCGCTCGAGGCCTTCGGCGCGCTCCTGGATGATCAGCTGCGCTTCTCGGTCGCGATGCCGATCGACCTCACCAGCCCGCACGTGCAGAGCTGGCAGTACGGCTCGGGCGATCTGCTCGCGACGCTGGGCTGGCTCCCGCTCCGGCGCGGACCGGTCGCGCTCCTGATCGACGCGGGCGTGTGGATCCCGACCGGCGTCGATCGGGGCGTCACGAACGCCCGGCTGGTGCCCTCGGTGGAGCTGGCGTGGCGGGTCGGCGCCACGTTCCACCTACGAACCCGGCAGGCCGGGGCGATCGATCTCGCCAGCACGGGAGCGCGCCTGTGGACGAGCGCCTACGGCATGGACGCTCGGATCGTGGACGTCCTCGGCATCGGCTTCGAGGTCGAGCTCGTCGTCGGCGACCCCGACGGAAACGGCTCGCGCGCCGACTATGCCTTCGTGCCGGAGGTCGTGGTCGACCTCTCGCCGGTCACGCTGCACGTCGGCGGCCGCTTCGGGCTGAACCGGCCGACGTTCTTCGGGCCCGCCGGGCTCTTCGTCGCGGCGAGGCTCGCCGCTTTCTGATTTTGTTGTAGGGTCCGGCCCCTATGAGCCAGCCCCAGGACGGACCCGTTCGCAAGCACATCAAGCGCCGCCGCACGCGGCAGCTCGCCGCGTGGCGCGCCAAGCAGGCCGAGGCGAGCGCCGCCAAGCCCGCGGCCGCCAAGCCCGCAGCCGCCGCCAAGCCCGCGGCCGCCGCCAAGCCAGCCGCGAAGGCCTGAGCCCACGCCTCGAGGCCGCGCCTCGGAGCGTCAGCTCCTGGCGGCGGTGACCAGCGCGTCCATGCTCTTCTTGGCGTCGCCGAAGAGCATGCGCGTGTGCTCGTGGAAGAAGAGCGGGTTCTCGACGCCTGCGTAGCCGGCGGCCATGCCGCGCTTGAGCACGACGACCAGCGCGCTCTTCCACACCTCGAGCACGGGCATCCCGTAGATGGGGCTCGAGGCGTCGTCGAGAGCGCCTGGGTTGACGATGTCGTTGGCGCCGATGACGAGCACGACATCCGTCGAGGCGAAGTCCTCGTTGATCTCGTCCATCTCGAGGACGAGGTCGTACGGAACCCCCGCCTCGGCGAGGAGCACGTTCATGTGCCCGGGCAGGCGGCCCGCGACCGGGTGGATCGCGAAGCGCACCTTCACACCGCGATCCCGTAGCGCCCGCGTCAGGTCGTGGACCGCCTGCTGCGCGCGCGCCACGGCCATGCCGTAGCCCGGGACGATGATCACGCTCCTGGCCGACTTGAGCTTGGCCGCGACCTCGTCGGCCTTCAGCTCGCGGACCTCACCCACCGGCGGCGCGCCAGCGGCAGCGGGCGTGCCGCCCTCCGTCCCGAACCCGCCGAAGACGACGTTCAGGATGGAGCGATTCATCGCCCGACACATCACGATCGACAGGATGGCGCCGCTCGAGCCGACCAGGGCGCCGGTCACGATGAGCGCGTCGTTGACGAGCATGAAGCCCGCCGCCGCCGCGGCCCAGCCGGAGTAGCTGTTGAGGAGCGAGACGACGACGGGCATGTCGGCGCCGCCGATCGCCATGACGAGGTGCACGCCGAGCGCGCCCGCGAGCCCCGTCATCACGAGCACCCACACGAGCCCGGTCGACCCCTCGGCTCCCGCGAAGGGCACCGCCAGCCCGACGATCGCGAGCGCGACGAGCGCGTTCAGGACGTGCCGGCCGGGCAGGAGCAGGGGCTTGCCGCTGAGCGAGCCGCGGAGCTTCGCCCAGGCGATCACCGATCCGGTGAACGTGACGGCGCCGACCGCGACGCCGACCCAGATCTCGACGAGGTGCACGACGCGATCGGCGCCGGTGAGCGGGTGTGCATCCATCTCGAGGTAGCTGCCGATGCCGACGAGCACGGCCGCGAGGCCGACGAAGCTGTGCAGTACCGCGACGAGCTCGGGCATCCCCGTCATCTCGACCCGGCGCGCGAGCACGGCGCCGATGCCACCGCCGATCGCGATCGCGCCGACGAGCAGGCCGACGCCCGTCAGCGGAAGATCGGGGTGGTCGAACGCCCAGACGAGCGCCGTGACCAGCACGGCGACGATCATCCCGACGATGCCCGACACGTTGCCGCGCGACGCCGTCTCCTGCTTCGAGAGTCCCGCGAGGCTCCGGATGAACAGGACGCCGGCGATCAGGTACGCGATCGTGATCTCGCCGCCGATCGTCATTGACGCCTGAACATCCTCAGCATGCGCTGCGTGACGAGGAAACCACCCGCGACGTTGATCGCTGCGACGAGGACGGCAGCCGCGCCGAGCCAGGTGGCGATCCCGAAGTCGGGTCCGATCTCGAGCATGCCGCCCACGATGATGATCCCGGAGATGGCGTTCGTGACACTCATCAGCGGTGTGTGGAGCGCCGGCGTGACGGACCAGATCACCTGCCAGCCGACGAAGCACGCGAGCACGAACACGGTGAAGTGCTCGAGGAACGCGGGGGGCGCCACGTGTCCGACCGCGAGCAGCGCCAGCGCGAGCAAGACCCCGAGCACGCGACCGATCGTCGTGGGCTCCGCGCTCCCGCCGGCGTGGTGGCCGTGGCCCTTCTTCGCCTCGGCCTTCGCCGCCGGCTCGCTCTCCTTGGCCAGCGGTGGCGGGCGCACGGACGTCGGGGCCAGCTTGATGTTCGCAGGCGGCGAGGCGGGCGTCGCGCCGCTGCTCGACGTCGGCTTGGCGACCGAGGGCGCCGGCTCTCTCTTGGGAGGCGGTGGCAGGACCTCACCCTCGTGCGTGATCAGCGCGGGCCGCACGACGTCGTTCTCGAGGTCGACCCGGATCCCGGTCTTGGCGCCCATCTCGACGAGCAGGTGCACCAGGTTGCCGGCGAAGAGACGCGACGCCGTGCTCGCCATGCGGCTCTGCAGGTCGGTGAATCCGATGATCGACGCCGTCCCGCCCCGGGGCAGCGCGTGCTCCACGATCGTGTCGCGCTGGGTGAGCTCGCAGTTCCCGCCCTGCTCGGCGGCGAGATCCACGACCACCGAGCCGGGTGCGAGCGCGTCGACGACGTCCCTAGGAACGAGGATGGGCGCCTTGGTGCCCGGCACCAGCGCGGTCGTGACGATGACGTTCACCTCCGCCGCCTGCGCCCGGAAGAGCGCCATCTCGGCCTCGATGAACTCCTTGCTCATGACCTTGGCGTAGCCGCCCTGACCCTCGCCCTTCTCCTCGAGCGTGACCTCGAGGAAGGTGGCTCCGAGCGACTCGACCTGCTCGCGGGCGGCTGCGCGCGTGTCGAAGGCGCGCACCTCGGCGCCGAGCGCGCGGGCGGCGCCGACGGCGGCCAGGCCCGCCACCCCGGCGCCGATCACCAGCACGCGCGCCGGTGGCGTGGAGCCGGCCGCCGTGACCTGCTTGCCGAAGAAGCCTTGGTAGCGCTCGGCCGCCTCGACGATGGCGCGGTAGCCCGCGAGGTTCGCCATGGACGAGAGCACGTCCATCTTCTGAGCGCGGGTCACGCGCGGCACGCGCTCGAGCGCGAGCGCGGTGACCTTCTGCTTCGCGAAGAGCTCCGGCAGCTCGGGGTGGCGCTCGGGGTGCACGTGCGACACGTGGATGGCGCCGGCCTTGAGCGCCGCGATGTCGGCGGCGACCGGCGGTCGGATGCGCAGCACGACGTCGGCGCCGAGCGCGTCCGCGCGATCGACGAGCTGGGCGCCAGCGGCCTCGTAGGCGGCGTCGGGGATCCCCGAGGCCACGCCGGCGCCGCGCTCGACGGCCAGCTCGAGCCCGAGCTCGACGAGCTTCTTCACCGACTCGGGCGTCGCCGCCACGCGCCGCTCGAGCGGCAAGATCTCCTTGGGAACACCTATCCGCATTCGAAACGGCGGGAGGCTACCTCATCGACCGCACGTTCGCGACGTTCCGCCATCCGGTGCCCGATCAGCCATCCCGATAGCCGCGCGCCCGCAGCACCTTCTCGATCTCCAGGGCCTCCATCCGCTCGAGCGCCGAGCTCACGCCCGAGAAGAGCGTGTCGAGCAGGGTCTGCCCGCCGGGCAGGCGCGCGTTCGGGTCGGCGCCCGCGTCGAGCAGGACCAGGACCGCGTCGCGCCAGCCGCCGAACTGCGCGACCGCGCGAAAGAGCGGCGTCTGTCCCCATCGATCACGCGCTTCGATGTCTTGGCCCGCCGCGATCGCGGACCGCAGCGATTCGAGGCTCGTGTCCAGCGCCTGGTGGATCGGCGGCAGCTTCGGCGTCGCCATCGGACCCGTTGTACCATCGGCCCGTGCGGAACCTCGCATCCGGTCTGCTCCCCCTCTTGGTCCTGGTCGCCGCTGGCGGATGCCGCGCTCCGAACGACATCCGCTGCAGCGGCGCGGACAGCTGCACGTGCCCGGCGAACAGCACGTGCGAGTTCGACTCGGTCAGCTGCGGGCCCTCGAGCTGCTCGCTCGAGTGCGGCGCCGGTGCCGCGTGCACGGGGAGCTGCGGCGCCTCGTGCAGCGTGAGCTGCGAGCCGGACGCGGTCTGCAACGTCGCGATCGGGCAGAGCGGGAGCGTGTCGTGCGGCGCGCGCGCCAACTGCAACGTGACGTGCGCGGGCACCTGCAGCGTGAGCTGCGCCGACGGAGCCGCCTGCAACCTCCGCTGCGCGACCGACCCAGGCGCGCGGCGGATCACGGGCAGCGCGAGCTGCACCTGACGGGGCACCCGCTCCGTCGACGACGGCCGCGGGCACGATCGGGCGGCCGCGCGCGACGAGCGGCGTGCCTCGCGAGGAGCGAGGCGACGAGTC
>JBGAQA010000109.1:0-20800 GCA_044220955.1 Sandaracinaceae bacterium | reverse complement strand
GCTCGACCACGTCATCGGGGTGCTGGTGAAGCTGACGCGCTGAGAGATCGCCGAGGCCCGCGGCCCGAACCGCGGGCCTCGGACCGCCCTACACGAGCTTGTGCAGGGTCCGCGCGATCCGATCCAGCGCGTCGACCTGCCCCGCGTCCGACACGACGTAGCCCATCGCGTCTGCGGTCTCGAGGATCGCGCGTACCTCGTTCGCGCTCCCCATCGCCGTGCCGAAGCGCGCGCGGGCGTTCCCGTTTCGCTGCCACTCTCCTTCCGCGATGTTCAGCGGGATGCTCGTCAGCGCCCGGCGGAGCTGCTTGCCGAGGTCGGCGTCGTGCTGCGCGATCTTCGTGACGTTCTCGCGCATCTCGCGAACCAGCTGGAGTGCATCTCTGTAGACGTTCAAGGCCATGTTCCGCTCTCCGTTCTGCCCGCTCGGGGCACTCGCCCACCCCCGTCGCGCGGAGCAGCCGTCAACCCGCGCGAAGCGCCGCGAGCGGAGCCACTCGGAGCCGCAGCCAGACGTTCTTCCCCGTCCTCCTGAGCTCCGGCGAGAATGGCGAGCACGCGCTCGGGGTTGACGGCTGCGAGCACGACGGCACCGTTCCCCGACCCCGAGCGGGCAACCGTATTTCTCGTCCTCATCCAAGCGGCGAGTCCGGCCGAAGGCCGGAGAGCCGAGCGAGGGCGAGAGCGAGGGCGAGGGCGAGGGCGAGGGCGAGGGCGAGGGCGAGGTCGAGAGCGAGGTCGAGAGCGACCCCTCAGCTCCCCTGCACGCCGATCCCCTCGTACGTGAACCCCTGCTTGCGCAGCCCGTACCCCGCCCAGATGTTGCGCCCGTCGATCAGCACGGGCCGCGTCATCAGCGTGCGCAGCCGCTCGAAATCCGGGTTCTGGTAGGGCCGCCACTCGGTGACGAGCACGAGCGCTTCGGCGCCCTTGGCGGCGTCGTACGGGTCCTCCACGAAGCGGACCTTGTCGCCGTAGATCTCCATCGCGTTCGCGGTCGCCTCCGGATCGTGCGCCGCGACGTGCGCGCCCGCTTCGAGCAGCGCGTCGATGAGCGTGAGCGCGGGCGACTCGCGCAGGTCGTCCGTGCGCGGCTTGAAGGCGATGCCCCACACCGCGACGCGCTTGCCCGCGAGCGATCCGTCGAAGTGCTTCGACAGCTTCCGGAACAGGACCGTCTTCTGCTTCTTGTTCACCGCGTCGGTGTCGGCGGCGAGCGCGAGCTCCACGCCGTGCTCGCGGGCCGTGTGCACGAGCGCCGAGACGTCCTTCGGGAAGCACGAGCCGCCGTAGCCGGGGCCGGCGTAGAGGAACTTGCTGCCGATGCGCGCGTCGCTGCCGACGCCGTGCCGCACGTGGTGCACGTCCGCGCCGACGGCGTCGCAGAGACCGGCGATCTCGTTCATGAACGAGATGCGCATCGCCAGCATCGTGTTCGCCACGTACTTCGTGAGCTCGGCGCTCGGCGGGTCCATCCAGACCACGCGGTCCACGTCGAGGCAGAGCGGGTGGTAGAGGCGCGCCATCCGGTCCTTCGCGAACGCGTCGCCGAGCGGGACGCCGATCACGATGCGGTCCGGCCGGAGGAAGTCGCTGATGGCGTCGCCCTCCTTGAGGAATTCGGGGTTGGAGACGACGTGGATCCGGTGCTTGGCGCCCGCCACGATCTTCGTCACGCGCGCGTTCGTGCCGACCGGCACGGTGCTCTTGAGCACGAGGACGCACTCCTTGCTCGCGTGGTCGCGCACCGTCTCGGCGACCCGGTCCACGTACTGCAGGTCGGCTGCGCCGTTCGGCGACATCGGCGTGCCCACCGCGACGAAGACGATGTCGGCCGCGGCGATGGCGGCCGGGACATCCGTCGAGAACGAGAGCCGCCCGGCCGCCACGTTCCGCGCGACCAGCGCGTCGAGCCCGGGCTCGAAGATCGGGATCTGCCCGCGCTCGAGCTTCTCGATCTTGGTCCGGTCGATGTCGGCGCAGATCGTGGACGTGCCGGTCTCGGCGAAGCCCGCCCCGCTCACGAGGCCAACGTATCCGGTGCCGACCATGCAGACCTTCATCGCCCTCACTCCTTCTCGCTCGCCACGTCCGCGATCACTCGGTCGCGCGGCCCTGGGTTGCCGCGAAGTACTCCGCCGTTCGCGCGAGGCCCTCGCGCACGCCGACCTTGGGGGTGTAGCCGAGCCGCTCCCGTGCGAGGGTCAGGTCCGGCCGCCGCTGCGTGGGGTCGTCGATCGGGCGCGGATGGAAGGAGATGCGCCCCTCGTTCGCGCGGTGCTTCTGCGTCGCCTCGCGCGCGAGCTCGGCGAGCGAGAGCATCGTGTGCTCCTCGTCGTTGCCGAGGTTCACGGGGCCGGCCTCCGTCGGGTGCTCCATCAGCCGGACCAGGCCGTCGACCAGGTCGCTCACGAAGCAGAAGCTGCGCGACTGAGTGCCGTCGCCGTAGATCGTCAGCTCCTCGCCGCGGAGCGACTGCACGAGGAAGTTCGACACCACGCGCCCGTCGTCGGGATCCATCCGCGGCCCGTAGGTGTTGAAGATGCGCGCGATCCGCGCGTCGACGCCGCGAACGCGCCGGAAGTCGGACACCAGCGTCTCGGCGACGCGCTTGCCCTCGTCGTAGCAGGCGCGCGGGCCCAGCGTGGACACCGAGCCGCGGTACGACTCGGGCTGCGGGTGCACCTCGGGCTCGCCGTAGATCTCGCTGGTGCTCGCGAGCAAGAGGCGCGCGTGGTCACGCTCCGCACGCTCGAGGCCGTAGAGCGTCCCGAAGAAGCTGATCTTGGTCGTGTAGATCGGGTCCGCCTGGTAGCGCGGCGGGCTCGCCGGACAGGCCAGCAGGTAGATGCGGTCGAAGCGCGGCCCGATCGACTCGGGGAGCGGCGCCGTCACGTCGTGCTCGATGAGCCGGAAGCGCGGGCTCGCGGCGAGCTGCGCGACGTTCTCGCGCCGGCCCGTGAGGAAGTTGTCGACGACGACGACCTCGTGGCCACCGAGGACGAGCCGCTCCGAGAGGTGCGAGCCGACGAACCCGGCGCCGCCGGTGATGAGGACTCGGAGCGAGGCCATGGGCGGGCCCTACTTACCGCGCCGTCCCTGCTCCGCAACGCGCGCGCGTGCTAGGCCCGACCCATGCGCGCGATGCTGCTCGCCGCGGGGCTCGGGACGCGCCTGCGGCCGCTGACGGACCAGCTGCCGAAGCCTGCGGTGCCGCTGCTCGACAGGCCCCTCGGGCACTACGCGATCGATCGCCTGCTCGCGGCGGGAGTGACGTCGCTCGCCGCCAACGCGCACCACCTCCCGCTCGACGTGGAGCGGGTCGTCTGCGAGCGCCTGCCACACGCGTGCGTGGCCGTGGAGCCGATCCTGCTCGGCCAGGCGCGTGAGCGCGACGGCGAGCCGATCCATCGAGACGAGGCGTTCGTGGTCTCGAACGCGGACGTCCTGTTCGCGGTCGACCTCGCCGCGGCGCTCGCGGCGCACGTGCGCGCGGGCGCGTACGCGACGATGGTGGTGCGCCGTGACCCGCGTGCGGACCGCCTCGGCCCGATCGACGTGGACGCGCACGGGCGGGTCCGGCGGATCCTCGGGGTCCCCGACGGGCGCGAGGACACGCTCACACGGACGATGTTCACCGGGATGTCGATCCTCTCCGGGCGCGCGGTGCTCGACCTGCCGGCGTCTGGCTGCCTGGTCCGGCAGGGCTATCGACGGTGGCTCGATCGCGGCGAGCACGTCCACGCGATCCTCGACTCCGCGGCGTTTCGCGACCTCGGCACGCCGGGCGACTACCTCCAAGCGCACGTCGACCTGCTCACGGGCGCCGTTCCCTGGGTCGGGGTGACGCCCGGCCCGCGCTGGGTCCATCCGTCCGCCGACGTGGGCCGGGGGGCCGTCCTCGAGCAGACGGCCGTCGGCGCGGGCGCTCGGATCGCCCCCGGCGTCGTCCTCGAGCGCGTCGTCGTCTGGCCCCAGACGGTGGTGCGCGAAGCCGATCGAGGTGTCATCCTGCACCCTTCGGGGCGGCTCGTGGCGTCCTGAACGTGACCGGAGCGCCGCGCCGACGCGGCCGGTCGATGACCCGATCCGCTTCCCGGAGGCTCTTCATGCGCTCGCTCATCGCTTCGACTCTCGCCATCATCGCCCTCTCGTCCGCCGCCGCTTGCACCACGACGCGCTCCACGGTGATGCGCGACGCCGGCCCGGCGGGACCGGATACGGGGCGGCCCGGCGCTTGCGCTCCCGGAGTGACGTCGGTCTGTCGCGGGGCGAGCAGCATCGCCTGCAACCCCGACGGGAGCGAGGGCGCGACGACCGAGTGCGGGACGAACGTCTGCGTGCCGAACCAGGGCTGCCGCACCTGCTCGCCGGGGACCGGCGCGTGCTCAGGCAACGACGTGCAGCAGTGCCGCCCCGACGGCAGCGGGTACGACGTGATCGCGACGTGCGACCCGGGGACCGGCGAGGTCTGCAGCGCCGCGGGCCGGCGCTGCACCAGCCCGTGCGCCGATGCCGAGGCGAACAACTCCTACATCGGCTGCGAGTACTGGCCGGTGCCGACGCTCAACAACGGCCTCGACCGTACGATGTTCCACTTCGCGATCGCCGTGGCCAACCCCGGCACGGCCGACGCGACCGTCACGGTCGATCGCGGTGGCTCGACCGTCGCCACCCGAACCGTGGCGGCCGGCGGGCTCGAGACCATCCAGCTCGACTGGGATGCGGCGCTGCAGCCGATGAGCGACATGACGACCGGCATCATCGCCTCGGTGCTGGAGCGCAACGGCGCCTACCACGTCGTCTCGACGCTGCCGGTCACCGTCTACCAGTTCAACCCGCTCGAGTACCAGGCGGGCAGCGGGCTGGGCGCCACGAACTCGTTCTCGAACGACGCGTCGCTCTTGCTGCCCACCCACACCCTGACCGGCAACTACATCGTGGTGAGCCGGCCGACGCACCAGATCCGTCAGGTGTACCGCGACTACTTCACGGGCACGGTCGCCGGCGACTTCACGTCGGCCAGCCCCGGATTCCTCACCCTGGTGGGCGTCGGCACCTCGAGCAGCGTGGAGATCACGTTCACGAGCCACGTGATCGCGTCGGTCGACGGCGCGGTGTCCGCGTTCTCGCCCGGGCAGACCGGCACGTTCACGCTCGGCCGCGGGGACGTCCTGCAGATCACCTCGGGGGCGCCGGCGACGTGCGCGGACGCCGGCGGCATGGACACCCAGAGCGGCGTCGCCGTCGGCACGGGCATCTACGACGTGGACATCCACTACTGCACCGTCGGCGCGGCGTACGATCTGACCGGGACGCAGATCCGCTCGACCGGTCAGCTCGAGCTCTTCAGCGGTCACAACTGCGCGTTCGTCCCCTTCAACCGCTGGGCGTGCGACCACCTCGAGGAGGGCATCTTCCCGCTCGAGACCTGGGGCACCAACGCGCTCGTGGCGGTGAGCCAGCCGCTCCGCGGCGAGCCGAACGTGATCCGCGTCGTCTCGGGTGACGACGCCAACACGATCGCCTTCGACCCCGCGTCCACGCACGCTGGCACCACGCTCGATCGCGGCGAGTTCATCGAGTTCGAGGCCTCGTCGAGCTTCCGCGTCACCGGCACCGACTCGCTCACCGTCGCGCAGTTCCTCGTGGGGCAGGACTACGGCGGCATCGGCACCTCGGGCATGGGCGGCAACGGCGACCCCTCGCTCTCTCTCGCGACCCCCGTCGAGCAGTACCGCACGTCCTACACGTTCCTCGCGCCCACGACGTACGCGGTCAGCTTCGTGGCCGTCTCGGCGCCGACCGGCGCGGACGTGCTCCTCGACGGTGCGCCCGTCGGCGGCTTCAGCGGCGTCGGCGGCACGGGATACGGCGTGACCAACGTGTCCATCACCGGCGGCGTGCACTCGATGACGTCGGCGATGCCCTTCGGCATCGTGGTGTACGGGTTCGGCAGCTACACGAGCTACATGTACCCGGGCGGTCTCGACCTGCAGCGGATCAACGTCCCGTTCTGAGTCTCCAGGGGCCCTGCCTCGACGCACCGGCGGAGCCGGATGCGTCTCACCCCTCGCTCCGGCTCGTCGCTTCGCTCCTCGCGAGGCACACCGCTCGTCGCGCGCGGCCGCCGGATCGTGCCCGAGGCCGTCGTCGATTCCGGGACAGCCTCTGGTTTCTCGAGGAGGCGCTCGCGCCTCGGGATCCCACTCCATCCCGAGGCTCGCGGGCCCCGTACGGGATCGGCCGGGCCGGCGTGAACCGCAATGCTTTCGCGCAGGGGTGAGGCATCGGCTACGATGCGCGCGCGATGAGCACCGATAGCTCACGACCGACACCGCTCGGGGTCGCCCGGGCGAGGTTCGTCGAAGGACTGCCGCGCAAGGCGCAGGAGCTGAAGGGCTCGGTCGCGCTCCTCGCCGGCACGCCCGGCGAGGAGAAGCCACGCGAGGAGCTGCGCCGGCGCCTGCACGCGCTCTACGCCTCGGCGCAGGTGTTCCAGCTCGAGCGCCTGGCGGCCGCGCTCAAGGAGGCGATCGGGAAGCTCGACCTCGCCCGAGACGAGAAGCGCGGGCTTCTCGGCGGCGACCTCGATCTCCTCGCTCTGCTCGCAGCCACGCTTCCGGTCCTGGGCGCGGACGCCCCCACGTACGACGCCGAGTCCGTGTCGATTCCGCGCGCGGCGGCCGTCCCTCAGTCGACGGGGCTGAAGGGCAACACGCTGAAGGGCATCGCCGCGGCGGCGCCACCCCCGCGGGTCGCCGTCCCGCCCCCGACGCTGAGCAAGCCTCCGCCTCCGCCTCCGCCTCCGCCTCCGCCTCCGCCTCCGCCCACCGCGCCGCCCGCGCGGGCGAGCGAGCGCGGCCGTCTCAAGGAGGAGCTCGCGCGCTCCATCGAGACGCGCGCCTCGGTGCCGGCCCCGCCCAGCCTGCGTGGCGCGCCCGTCGTCAGCGTGCTGGTCTGCGATGGCGCCGAGGTGCAGGCGCGCGTGCGGGCGCTCCTCGCTGGCGAGCGCTTCGAGGTGCTCGGCGCGGCCGACCCCGAGGAGGCCCTGCGCCTGTCGCGCTCGAGCGCCCCCGACGTCGTGCTCGTCGATCGCGGCGTGCTCGCGCGCGGTTCCGACTTCGTCCGGCGCCTGCGGGAGGACCCGCTGACCGACTTCGTGCCGATCGTCGCGCTGGTGCCCGAGGGCGAGGAGCTCGACGCGGTCGCGGCGCGCGAGCTGGGCTGCGAGGACGTGCTCGCGAGGCCGCTCGCGACCGAGTCGCTCGAGCGCAGCGTGCTGCGCCTGGCCGGCGTGGACGGGAGCGTCTCGACGAGCGCGCTCTCGGGCGACCTCACCGTCGCCGAGCTCGCGGCGAAGATCGCCGAGGAGATCCGGCGGGGGCTGGTCGACTCGCTCGATCGCGGGCGCGATCTCTCCGTCCCGATCGGGGACGGTACCGAGGTGCTCGCGGCGACCTGGAGCGCGATCGGTCGCCTTCGCGCGCACCTCGCGAGCCGGAGCGGCGGGCGCCTTCACTTCCGCGAGCGCGAGGGCGCGGCCGCCACGCTGGCGCTGGTCGACGACGAGGCGGCCACCGACGGGGGCGCGGAGGTCAGCCTCCGGGATCGGCGGATCCTGATCGCCGACGACGACCCTGCGGTCGTGTGGTTCTTCTCGAACCTGCTCCAGGAGGCGGGCGCCATCCCCACCGAGGCGCACGACGGAGAGGAGGCGCTCGCCGCCGCGCGCCGCTCGCGTCCCGACGTCATCATCGCCGACATCCTGATGCCCCGACTCGACGGGTTCTCGCTGACGCGCGAGCTCAAGCGCGATCCCGTCCTCTCCGACGTGCCGGTCGTGCTGCTCTCGTGGAAGGAGGACTTCCTGCAGCGCATGCGCGAGCTCTCGGCGGGGGCCAGCGGCTACCTGCGGAAGGAAGCCGGCGCCTCGCAGATCCTGGGCGCCGTGCGCGAGGTGCTCCGTCCGCGCGCGCGCCTCGAGCAGCGCCTGCGGGCAGGCGGCGACGTGCGCGGACGCCTCGAGCGGATCGGCATCCTGCCCCTCGTGACCACGACGGCCCAGCAGCGGCCCGACGCGCGCATCATCGTTCGAGACGCCTGGAACCTCTTCGAGGTCGAGCTGCGGAAGCGTCCCGACGAGCCGCACGGCGCCATCGTGGACATCACGCGGACTGCGAGCGACGGGTCGTTCTCGCGCGGCCCGCGCGTCGTGATCGCGCTGCTCGGAGCCACCGAGGGCCGCTTCACCGTCGTGGACAGCGACACGCACGTGCGCGCGAGCGTGCGCGAGCCGCTGGAGACGCTGCTCTCGCGCGCCGCGAACGAGCTCGGCGGCTTGGTCGATGCGGTGTCCGGCCGCGGGCTCTTGCTCGCGCACCGCGTCGAGTTCGACGAGGACGTGCTCGCCTCGATCCTGCGCGCTGCTCCGCCGACGGTCGCGGCGGTCGTGGACGCGCTGCGCCACGGTCGCGGCCCACGCTCGCTCGTCGTCGACGGCACGTTCGCGCCCCAGGATCTCGAGCGTGTGCTCGTCGACCTGGCGCGGCAGGGTGCGATCTCGGCCGTCCTGGGCGACAGCAACGACGATCGCATCGTCGCCGCGCGCCGCGAGCGTGGCGAGACCGCGCTCCCGGTTCGCAGTCCGAGCCTGCTGCCGCCGCGCGTCCACGAGCCCTCGGCCCTGCAGAGCCTGACCCCGAGCGAGGCGGGGCTCGATCTGAGCTGGGCCAAGAACGAAGAGCAGACCGGCAACATCGTCCGCGAGACGCTCCGGCAGGCCGGGGAAGATCCGGCCACCCCGGCGTCGGGGCCGGACGAGCCGCCGGTGGTCGAGATCCGCCGCGACAGCGACCCCTCGGGCGAGGACGAGCTCGACACCCTCGACGACATCGCGGGCAAGACGGCGGGTGAGGGCCTCGAGGTTCCCCCGAAGCCCGTCACGCTGACCGTGCGGACCAGCAAGGCGCCGCCGCGCGAGCTGCCGCCGGAAGCCCCCGTGTCGGAGGAGACGCCGCTCGGGAGCGAGAGCGAGAGCGAGAGCGAGAGCGAGAGCGAGAGCGAGAGCGAGAGCGAGAGCGAGAGCGAGAGCGAGAGCGAGAGCAAGACCCAGACCCAGAGCGAGAGCAAGACCCAGACCCAGAGCGCGGCTCCGTCCGAGCCCCCGCGGACGAGCCCGAGCAAGCCCGCGAGCACGCCTGCGGGCAAGGCCAAGCGCGACAAGACCGAGCCGAGGCGATCGGCGCGACCCGCCGCCCCGGCGGCCCCGGTCTCGTCGAAGCCAGCGCCGGCGCCCGAGCCGGCCGCGGGCCTCTCGAGCTTCCAGTGGACGTTCATCCTCGCGGCGCTCGCGGCGCTCGGGTTCGCGGGGTGGCGCCTCACCCACCCCGCGCAGGCGCCCGCGCCACCGACGACCATCGTGGTGAGCACCCTCGCCGTCGCGGACGCAGGGGTGAGTGCCGCCGCCGACGGAGTCGACGCCGCGCGGGCGTCCGACCCGGGCGGGGGCGCCCCGCCCGCCTCGAGCGCCTTCAGCGGGTACGGCCGCGACGAGGACGGCATCGCCGCCGGCTTCGGCGTCACCGTCGCCGCGGGAGAGGGGCTGCTCGTGCTCGAGCCGGGTGACGAGCCGATGCAGGTGCGCATCGGCCAGGACGTCACGCGCCGCCTCGACCAGGCGCCGGTGGCGATCGCGCTGCCCGAGGCCATTCACGACCTCGCCTTCGTCCGTGGCGACGGCACGTCCTTCCGGTTCGCCCGGGTGACGGCCGGCCACACACGCTACGTCCCCGCCCCGTAGCGCGCCGGGAACATCCCGTCGCCCGCTCGAAGTTTGACCGTCCGATCGGGCGCGTGCTAACGCGACCGTACCTGTACGCGCTTTCCGTGCGCTCGGGCGAGAGCTCGGACGAGCCTTGCGGGTGTGTGGGAGTCAAGCATGCGTACACGCTCGTTTTTTCTCGCGACGATCGCGGCGATCGTCGGGCTCTGCTTCGTGGCGTGCGGGGGCGGCGCGGATGATGGCGCGGGCTCGGGCAGCGGGTCGGGGACGGGCGCCGGAACCGGCGCCGGCGCCGACGGCGAGGGGCCCCGGGGAGGCACGGGGGAGCGTCCGGCGGCGGCGGCCGGGCTCCGGATGCAGCTCGAGATGATCGACCTGGTCCACCTCGCGGACGTCGACCACGGCGGGCTCTACATGGACTTCGGCACCCCCGCGCGTCCGAAGTACACGATGGGCGCGTGGCGCAGCGGGTGGGGCGCCGACGGCGTCGACGGCGACGAGACGTACACGTACGCCAGCGAGACCGGGCGCGTGTACTTCACGCTCACGGGCGAGCCGAGCGCGCTCACGCTGCGACTGCGCATGCGCGCCGTCGGGACGCGTCGCCTCCAGGTCTTCGTCAACAACCGCTCGCTCGACGCCGGCGTGGAGCTCTCGGACGCCGCGGAGTTCCGCGACTACGACGTCGCGGTGCCCGCGGCCATGGTCCGCCGCGGCGAGAACGCGCTCTTGCTCCGCTTCGGTGGGACGACCCCGGTCGACGGCGCCAACGTTTCCGTCGCGCTGAGCTCGATCCGCGTGCTGCCGGGAACGCCCGCGGCCGACGAGCACTTCGTCGCGCCCGACTACGACACGCTCGTCGCGCAGATGGAGCTCGCGGGGACGACCCGTCGCGCGATCGCGGTGCGCGCACCGACGACGGTCAGCTACTACGTCGACGTCCCCGAGCACGCTCACTTCGTGTTCGGCGTCGGCGGCGAGGGGACAGGCGCGGGCGCGACGGCCACGGCGCACGTGAGCATCACCCCCGAAGGCGCGGAGACGAGCGAGATCTGGACCGGCCCCGTGGCGTCGCTCTGGAGCGATCAGTCGATCGACCTCGCGGCCTATGCTGGCCAGGTCGTCCGCCTCGAGCTGCGCGTGGACGGCGCCGCCGACGGCCGCGTCGGGTGGGCGATGCCCGCCATCATGGTCGATCCACCCGAGGTCGCGGAGGCCGGCGAGCCCGTTCGAAACGTCGTCGTCATCCTCATCGACACGCTGCGCGCCTCGAAGCTGCGCGCGTACGACCCCAACTCGCGCGTGCAGACGCCCGTCTTCGATCGACTCGCCGAGCACGGCACGCTCTTCATGCGGGCGCAGTCGGAGGAGAACTGGACCAAGCCCTCCGTGGCGTCCGTGCTCACGGGTCTCACGCCCGCCACGCACGGGTGCAAGACCGACGCGGCGCGCCTCCCCGACGGCGCCGAGATGGTCAGCGAGGCGTTCGACGCCGCCGGCTTCGCGACCGGCAGCTTCATCGCCAACGGCTACGTGTCCGATCGCTTCGGCTTCGATCAGGGCTGGGACTACTACACGAATTTCATCCGCGAGGAGCGGAGCACGCACGCCGAGGACGTGTATCGCGCCGCGGGCGACTTCGTCGAGCAGCACCGGAGCGAGCGCTTCTTCGTCTACGTGCAGACGATCGATCCGCACGTGCCCTACGATCCGCCGCAGGAGTACCTGCGCCTCTACGATCCGCGCACCGACTACACGGGCCAGGTCCAGCCGCGCATGACCGCGGATCTGCTCGAGCGCGCCAAGCGCAGCCCGCCCCAGGTCACGTTCACGCCGAGCGACGTCACGCGCCTGACCGCGCTCCACGACGGCGACATCACCTACCACGATCACTGGATGGGGGAGTTCATCGCGCGCCTCGAGTCGCTCGGCGTCGCGGACGACACGCTCTTCGTGATCACCGCGGACCACGGCGAGGAATTCCAGGACCACGGGTCCTGGGGCCACGGCCACAGCGTCTACCAGGAGCTGCTCAACGTGCCGCTCCTCTTCTACCGGCCGGGCCGTGTCCCGGAGGGCCGGCGCATCCCGCAGACCGTGAGCACGATGTTCATCCCGCAGACGGTGGTCGAGGCGGCCGGCATCGAGGGCATGACGCGCGCCGAGGGCCGGAGCCTGATGCCCGACATCCGCGGCGCCGTGCCGCAGGGCTACCAGGTCGCGTTCAGCGACATGCTGGACGACCGCCGCGTCGTCCGCGCGGGCCGCTGGAAGATGATCATCAACGGCAACAACACCAAGATGTTCGACCTGCAGGAGGACCCGCACGAGCGGAACGAGGTCACCGACATGACGCACTGGCCGGTGGCCGAGCGCTACCTCCGCATCCTGCTCGGGCAGTACCTCGGCGCGGTCGATCGCGGGCACTGGTGGAGCGCGACCCAGACGGCGCCGCGGGCGCTCGGCGGAGGCGGCGACGCACAGATCGACGCGCAGACCTGCGCGCAGCTCCTGGCCCTGGGCTACGTCGCGAACTGCGCGACCGACTGACTTCGCCGCCCGCGACCCGCGGTGGCTCCGGCGACGTCTCCGGGCGTCGTTCCGACCCGGATCGTGCTCCCTGGCGGGGCCAGGCGTCGCCCGGAGCGGTCGCGCCGAGCGGGGCGGTGAAGCGTCTTGCACCGCCTGCGCAGGGCCGGTACGGTCCGGCGCTCGAAACTCCCCGCTGCCGATAGGTGCTCCCATGCGCTCGCTCGCCATCGTGTTCGCGTTCGCCTCGCTCACCGGGCTCTCGGCCGGCTGCGCTCGCCACGGAGCTGCGGGCGAGGCATGTTCGGCGCCCGGCCTCGAGGACCCCAACGCCATCGGTCAGTGCGCCGCCGGCTTCGTCTGCGCGCCCGATCGCTCGACCCAGTCGGGCAACGGCCAGAGCCCACACTGGGACACGTCGGTGTGCCGAGAGACGTGCGCATCGAACGTGGACTGCACGGCCACCGGCACCAGCTGCCGCTCCGTCGCGGGGGCCGACTACGTGATGGCCTGCCAGCCGGACTGACCCGCCGGGCCGCGCGATGCCGTATCCCAAGTCCGAGCGCAGCGCTGCACAGATCGTGGCCGCCGCCACGCGGGTGCTCGCGGCGAAGGGCTACGCCCGGACGAGCCTGCTCGACATCGCGCGCGAAGCCGGGATGAGCAAGGGCGCGCTCCACTATCACTTCTCGACGAAGGAGGCGCTCGTCTCCAAGGTGCTCGAGAGCGCGCTCGAGAAGTTCGCGACACGCACGCTCGAGGCGTGGGCAAAGACGCCCGGCGATCCGATGCAGGGCCTGCGCTCGGCCGTCGAGGAGCTCTGGATCCTGCGCCGCAATCGGACCGACGAGGTGGCGGTCGTCGCCGATCTGCTCGCCCAGAGCCTCTACGACCCGGCGCTTCGCCCGCAGATCGCCGCCTACTACCGCTTCGCTGCGGCGCAGGTGAACACGACGCTCGTCCCGCTCCTCGCCGCGCTCGGGTTGCGGACGCGCATCGCACCGGAGCTGATCCCGCGCCTGCTCGTCGGCCTGCTCGACGGGCTCGTCATGCAGCACTTCGTGGACGAGCAGGCGATCGACACCGCCGAGCTGCTCAAGGGGGTCGAGGCGATCGCGGGCGCGCTCTTCGAGCCCATCCCGCCTGCGGGAACCGGCGCGCCGCGCTGAGGGGCCGATGTCGACCGCAGACCCGCTCGCCGAGGTGAAGGCGCAGGATCACGCGGTGGGCATCCTGCGCGCGGCGCTCGCCCGCGGGAAGCTCGCCAGCGCATATCTCTTCGAGGGACCGAGCGGTGTGGGCAAGGCGCTCACCGCGCGCGCCCTCGCGCGCACGCTGCTCCTGTCGGGCGCCGCCGCCCCGGCCGAGGTCGATCGCCGCATCGCCCAGTCCGCGCACCCGGACCTGCGCGTGTTCCCTCCCCGCGACGAGGGGGATCGCAACCTCAAGGTCGACGTGGTCCGCACCGAGATCCTCCCGATCGCGCAGTACGCGCCCTTCGAGGCGAAACACTCGTTCCTGATCTTCCCCGAGGCCGACATCTCGTTCCCCGAGGCGCACCCCGAGGCCGCGAACGCGCTGCTCAAGACGCTCGAGGAGCCGCGGCCGGGTGTGCACTTCGTCCTGCTCGCCGAGCGCCCGGACCGGCTGCTCGCCACCATCCGCTCGCGCTGCCAGCGCGTACGCTTCGCGCGTCTGCCCGACGACGTGATCGCCGGGATCCTCGCCGCGCACCCGTCGTCGCCCCCGGAGCGGCGCGCGGCCATCGCCCTCGCCGGCGGCCGCGCCGATCTCGCGCTCGAGCTGGCGCAGGGCGGCGTCGCAGATGCGCTCCTCGTGCTCGCCCTGCGCGTCGACGAGGCGGCTGCCTCCGGACGTGGCGGGGCCATCGTGGCGGCGGCGGAGGAGCTCGCGCGCTTCGAGCCGGTGGAGCGCGCGCTCGACGCGCTCGCCACCTACTATCGCGACGTGGCGGCCGCCGCGCTCGGGCTGGGGGACGAGGCGCTCGCCTTCCGGCATCGGGCTGCCGAGATCCGCGCGCGCGCCGGGACGCTCGGGGCCGCCCGGGCTGCGCGCGCGTCGAGCCTGCTCCGCGAGCTCGACGAGCAGCTCGATCAGAACGCGAACCGCGAGATCGCGATCGGCGCCGTGCTCGCCTCGATCGGCTGACGCCGTGGGATGCTCGTCTCGGGCACGGTCCGCGCTGGCGCGATCGTAGCGAGCGGAGTGGGGTCGGATGCATCCGGCTCCGCCCATGCCGCGAGGGGCTCGCCCAGCGCCCCGAGGATCAGTCCAGGCGGAGGTGGTCCTCGAGCCAGTCGAGGACCGACTGCGTGTCGGGGAAGGCGGGGTCGGGGTAGATCTGCCCGTCGACGCCCTCGACGACCTTCTTGCCGGCGATCTGATCGACACGCGCCGCGATGCGATCGAGCAGGCTCCCGAGCGCGGCGGCCTCCATGCGAGGCAGGAGCAGCGCGAAGCGCCGGCGGTAGATGGCGATCATGTCGGTGCGCCGCAGCTTCTCCACGACCGACTCGACGACCTTGGCGTAGAGCCCCTCGAAGGGCTCCGGCACCAGCTGCACGACGACGAGCGCGAAGGGCTCGCCATACCGCTCGGTGAACGCGCACTGCTCGCGCACGCGCTTGCGGAGGTAGCGTCCCTCGACGACACGCACACCCTCGAGCGCCGTCCCCTGCACGGCGACCTCGAGCACGTCGCGCAGATCCTCGATGGACCAGTTGGCCATCGGGGCGAGCTCTTTGGCCGCGAGGGCGAGGCGCCGCGCGAATTGCTGCGCGAGGACGGGATCCGCGCGCAACATGTCGAGATCGGCCTGATCCAGCGGATGCAGGTCCACGCCCAACCGTTTTGCTGCTTCGGTCACGGTGGTCATGGGAACAGCATCACCATAGCACGGACCCGGCGCTGCCGCGCGTGACGCCGACGTTACGTCAGGGCTCGCGGGCCGAGGCGCTGGATTGTGGCTCGCGCGTCGCACGGACGACGAAGTCGGCGAGGTTGTCGTCGGCGTCCTGCCCGTTGCCCGCCGTCGCATCGCGACCGCCCGCCGCCATCGTCGCGGCGGTCGAGTCGGCGCGCGCCTTGCGCTCGTAGCTCGCGGCCGGCGTCGTGGCCCAGTCGACCGCCGGGGCTGGGCTCCCCTCGCGCTGCGCGCTCGCTCCGTAGCCGAACACGTCGAGCGCGACGGCGCTGCACGAGACACGAACGGCCCCGCTCGTGTCGAGGAACCCGGACGCCCAGAGGGCTGGCGCGTCGGGGGCGACGGTCCCGGTGTAGCCGGCGTTCGCCATCAGGTAGTAGCCATGCGCGGGCAACGTCGTGCCGGGCGCGATCGTGCCCCGCGATTGCCAGGCGCCGCCGCTGAAGTACTCGAGCGCGCAGCCGCCCACGTCCGCCGTGTTCCCGCTCCGGTTGTAGAGCTCGACGAACTCGTTGGACATCGAGGGCGACATCTCGCTGATGACCACGTGACCCGCGCAGCTCGCGCCGGCACAGGGCGCGGCGGCGTCGTTGCCCGCGTCGTGCCCCGCGTCCGCCCCGGCGTCGTCGCCGGCGTCGTCGCCGGCCGCAGCGTCGCTGCCCGCGTCTGCGTGGCCGGCGTCGGGCATCCCGGCGTCGCCGGGCGCGCCCTGGCAGGCGCCGGCGACACAGTCGACGTCGGCCGCGCACATCCGTCCGAGGCAATCGCGCGTCAGCTGCACGTCGACGCGCCGGACCTGCCCGGGCATGAACGCCGTCATCACGACCCGGCGCACCGCGAAGGCCCCCGCCAGCGTCCCGGTGACCTCGACGCGGACCTCCCCCAGGGCCTCCCCTTGCGCGGGGCGGATGAGGAGCGACTGCGGCCAGCTGCTGCGGATCGCGAACGACCGATCGACCATCAGGCCGTCCGGCGTGTAAGCGCGGATGGTCAGGCCGTCGACGTCCGCGGGCACGACGATGTCGGTCGACGTGATCTGGACCAGGATGCCCGTCTGGTCGGCGCAAGCACCCAGCGAGCACGAGACGAGGCAGGCGATCAGACCGAGGCGCATGAGGCAGGCATGATGATAGCCGAAGAGTCGCGCCTCATCGGACCGCGCGTCCGCCGATCCCGGCGTCCGAAAAGCGAGAGGCCCGGGCGGAGCCGGGCCTCGAGGCGAGCGTGGCGAGCGTCGCGTCACTCGGTGACGGTCTGCTCCGGCGGGAGGTTGAAGGTGAAGCCGAGCTGCACCATGTGCGTGAACGTCGTGCGCGAGTCGCTCCCGTCGATCTGGCGGTCCGGGAATCCCGAGCCCGGCTGACCATGCTGGTCCTCGCCGCTCTCGTCGGTGCCCGACGGGTTCCACGAGAACACGGACGCGCGCCACTCCAGCGAGATTCCGAACCAGCTGTTGGCGTACATGCTCAGGCCGATGCCGAAGATCGGCGCCGGCGCGACGCGGCTCGCGCGCGCGGTCTGCGTCGCCGCACACTCGTCCGAGGACCGGCCGGTCATCGGGTTCGGCGCATCGCACACGGCCGCGGCCGCCGCATCGACGCTGGCGCGCTCCTCCACGCCCCAGACCGCGATGCCGGCGAAGATGTAGAGGTCGGTGTCGACGAACACCGACTGGAAGAGCGAGAGCTTGCCGCGAAGGGGCACGAAGATGAGGTGCGCCGAGGCACCCCAGCGGATGTGCCCGATCTGCTGCCCGAAGAGCTCCGCGCGCGGGAGGCTCAGCCGGTTGCGGTCGGTCGTCTGACCCGTCGTGGTGATCTGGCTGGTGAGATCGGTGCTGATGTCGGCCGGGTTGTACGCGGCCCAGATGCCCACCCCGAGCCAGTCGAGGAAGTGGTAGTTCGCCTCGAGCCCGATGAACAGGCTCCGCGCGAACTCGTCCTGCAGCGTGTACGCGAAGTTCGGCATCACGTTGAAGCGGCCGCTGCGGTAGACGCGCATGTGGCGCACGGCCGGCTGCCCGGCGAGCGGTCCCGTGATCTGGACTTCCTGCGCCGAGGCGGTGCTCGCCCCAGCCGACGCGCCGATCGTCAGCGCGAGAGCCATGAGCAGGGTTCGCATCGTGCTGCTTGCCATCGTGGTACCCACCGCGGAGAGATACTTTTTGCCGTTCATGTTCGTGTCTCCGTCAGCGAGGCAGGCGGTACTCGAAATCGAACGGGAGGAAGAACGTCAGGCCGAGGTGGGTCGTGACGTTGTTGATGAAGGCCGGGCTCGACTGGGTCCAGGTCGACGGGTCGATGCGCTGGGAACCCAGGGCGACGTCGAGGCTCTCGAGCTGCTCGAGGTACATGTAGTCGCGGATCTCGGCGAACACCGCGAGCCAGCGGGTGATGAACACGCGCAGACCGACGCCGACGTTGAAGGCGACGCGGATGTCGAAGTCGAAGCTGCGAACCTCGGGGTCGACCACCGGCAGCGGGCGCGTGCGCATGATGCCGACGCCGCCGAGGATGTAGAGGTCGTACTGGAAGATGAACTCGTTGAACATCGCGAACTTGCCGTAGATGGGCACGTACGTGAACGCGAGGTGCGCGCCGAGCTGGTACTGGTTGACCGGCACGGCGAGGCGCGTGGAGCGGCGAACCTGGAAGTTGATGTCCGAGTCCGACTCGAGCCCCTGGTACCAGATGAAATTCGCGCCGACGGCGAGGACGTTCGTGAACCAGTAGTTCAGGCCGAGGCCGACGCCGTTGTGGCTGATGAAGGGATCGTTGAGCGTCGCCGAGTAGCTCGGCGAGACCTCGACGCGGTTCAAGCGCAGCGCGTAGATCTGCTGGACCGCGTAGATCTCCTCGCGCGCCTCGTCGACGTGCTCCGGCGTGTCGCGGCTCGACGTCGTGTCCGCCGAGGGGCCACCGCCCGCGAGCGCCCCGATCACGTCGCCCGAGTCCGCAGCGACGGACTCCGGCGTGTCTCCGCTGGACGTCTCGGTGCTGCTCTCGGTCTCATCGAGGCTGAAGTCCATGTCCTGCGCTGCGGCGAGGCCGGCGGGCAGCCAGCCGGCGAGCGCCAACAGGGGCGCAGCGAGGAGCGCGATACGAGCCTTCTTCATCGTGACCCCTTCCAGCGGACCCAAGAGCCAACCCGGCTCCCGAAAGCGTTCGTAAGTACCTGATATTGCAAAGGGAAATGCCCTTGGAGCCAAAGTCGCGCGGACTATAACACGCGTCGTTTCGCGCAATCAACGGAAGAAAAGCGCGCCGGGCCTCACGACGGGGCCGCCTCTTCCGGCTTCTCGAACAACGCCGCGACGAAGCCGTCCGGGTCGAACTCCCGGAGATCCTCGACACGCTCGCCGATGCCGACGTAGCGGACCGGGACGCCGTGCTCGTCGACGATCCCGAGCACGACGCCGCCCTTGGCGGTGCCGTCGAGCTTGGTGAGCACGATCCCGCTCACGGGGATGGCCTCCTTGAAGATCTGCGCCTGCTGGATCGCGTTCTGCCCGGTGGTCGCGTCGAGGACCAGAAGGATGTGATCGACGGGGCGCTCGAGGGCCTTCTCGGCGGTCCGGACGACCTTCTTCAGCTCCTCCATCAGGTTCGACTTCGTGTGCAGGCGCCCGGCCGTGTCCGCCAACACCACGTCCGCCCCGCTGTCCTTGGCGGTCTTGATCGCGTCGAAGATGACCGAGCCCGGGTCGGCCCGCTCCTTCCCCTTCACGACGGGGCAGCCTACGCGCTTTCCCCAGACCTCGAGCTGGACCACGGCGGCGGCCCGGAACGTGTCGCCCGCGGCGAGGACGACCTTCTTCCCGTCGTCGCGGAATCGGCTCGCGAGCTTGCCGATCGTCGTCGTCTTGCCGACGCCGTTGACGCCGACGACGAGGATCAGCGTGGGCCCGCTGCTGGCCAGCGTGACGGGACCGGCCTTGACCCCGAGGATCGCGCGCCCGTCGTCGGCGAGCGCCTTCCAGACTGCGTCCTCGCTCGCGAGCTCCCGGCGGTCGAGCCGATCGCGGAGGCGGGCGAGCATCTTCTCCGTCGCGTGCGGGCCGAGGTCGGCCGTGATCAGGACGGCCTGGATCTCGTCGAGCAGCGCCGGATCGATCTCCTTCTTGCGCCCGAAGAGCTGAGCCAGTCGAGCGATGAAGCCGCCCCGCGTCTCCGCGAGGCCCTTCTTCAGGGCCGCGACCGTTTCCTTCTGCGCGTCCAGCGGCGGGACGGAGCGCGGCGGGACGGAGCGCGGCGGCTCGGCCTTGACGGGCGCTTCCTGCTGCGGCTCGGCCTTCGCGGGCTCGACCTTCGCGGGCTCGACCTTCGCGGGCTCTGCCTTCGACGGTGCCGTCGCCGGCTCTGCCTTCGGAGCCTCGCTCTTGCGTGGCTCGTCCTTCTTGTCCTTCTTCTCGCGCGGCGCCTCGCTCTTGCGCGGCTCGTCCTTGTCCCTCTTGTCCTTCTTCTCGTGCTTCTCGTGCTTCTCGTGCGGCGCTTCTCTCGCCGGCTCGGCCTTGGTGGGCGGCCGGTCCTTGAGGGGCTCGACGGACGGCGGCAGCTTCTCCGGTTGCCGGGTGACGAAGTACGCGATCGCGCCGATGACGACCAGCACGACCACGGCGATGACGATGGTGACCATTCTCTCCGTTGCGGCGCGATGCGCGTGCCACCCGCGCGGGCCGCCGCACTATAGAGACGCGGCCCAAAACGAGTCAACGGCGGCCGTGGGGCGCTGGCTGTGCGGGGCGCGGGGCGGCCGGACGCGCGAGGATCGCGCCCGCGACGCGGCGGATCTCGAGGATCGCGGCGTCCTCGGGTGGGGCAGGCGCGTAGCAGGCCAGCTCGACGCGCGCGACCAGGTCGGGGAGCGCTGGCGGGCTCGCGCCCCTGGCGCGCAGGAGCTCGAAGATCTCCCGTTGGGTGAGGGCCAGGGCGATCTCGCCGTCCGGCGCGAGGCCGACGGCGACCTGTCGCAGGGCCGCGAAGGAGACGGCACGCCGGCTCGCCATGCGAAACTGCATCGCGTCGTGCTCCCCGCGGTGTGGCAGGACCAGCGGCGTCTCGACCCCGAGGTACTCGGGGTGCGCGACCTCGAGCGACGTGGCGTCTCGCGCCGGGCCGAGCTCGAACCTCCCCTGCGCGTCCGTCCGGACCTCGGCGGTGCCGGCGCGGACGACCGCGTCTGCGACCGGCTCGCCCGAGGTCGCGTCGCGCACCGTTCCGCTGACCGCGTGGCGCTGGGCGACCAGAGAGCGCCGGGCTCCGAGGGCGACGCCCGGCGCCCCGTCGGCCCGCCGAGGCGCGGGCAGGGCAGCGCGTTCTCGTCGCAGCGACCAGCGCACGGCGATCGCGGCGCAGACGCACCAGCAGTTCGGCGGACAGATGCTGCGCCTCGGCCGCGCTCCCGCCGTTGCCCATCACGAACACGCGCGCCTCGCGCCGCCACGCCTCGAGGAGGACGTCGGTGAGGAGCTCGATCACGCCTTCGTCGAGCTCGTCGAGCGCAAGCTCTACCTCGTTCAAGAACGCGCGGGTGGGCGACAAACT
>JBGAQA010000108.1:0-21246 GCA_044220955.1 Sandaracinaceae bacterium | reverse complement strand
GGTGTGCGACGGCATCGACAACGACTGCGACGGGCTCACCGACGCGGCCGACGACGACCTCGAGCTCGAGCGGCTTCTCGGCGGCCGAGGTGCCCGGCGAAGACGGGCCGATCTTGTCTTCGTGCCTCGGCGCCGCCGACGGCGAGCTCTGGATGAGCGCCGCCTCGAGCGGCGTCGGCGAGCGCGGACGGCGGGGCGCGGCGACGTCTCCGGGCGAGCTGCCCACGCGCGCGAGCACGCTCTCGAGCGGAGGCGGCGCCGGCCGCCGGTTCTTCTCGATGCGCGCGAGCAGGCCCTCGAGCTTGGCGACGTCGGTCACGACGAGGCCTCCGCGGGACCGAGCTGCTGCACGATCGCGGGGATGTCGTGGCCGGCCTGCGCCCAGCTCCACACCGTCTCCGCGACGGAAGGCTCGACGAGGATGAACGAGCCGCGATCGCCGCCGTCTCCTCGCATGAGCGGCACGCACGCGACGTCCCTCTGCACGAGCGCCGTGAAGAGGCCGCCGAGCAGCGCGGCGAGCGCGAGCTGGCTATCGTCGATCTCCGGCAGCGCCGTGACGCGCGCGACGAGCGCATCGCCCCAGCGCTCCATGGCCAGCTGTCCCCAGCCGAAGAGCGCCAGGACGCTGGCCGCGTGGCTCAGCACCGTCTCGGGCGCGCGCTCCATCGCACTGCCGCCGACCGAGGCGCGGATCTCCTCGCCCACGTGACGGCCGAGGCGGCGCAGCGCCGTCAGGTCACCGCTCGCCACAGCGCTCGAAACCAGCGGCGCCACGACGGTGTCCGAGAGCATGAGGACACGAGTGCCCCCACGCGCGCGAACGGCTCCCTGGGCCAGATCGAAGTCGAAGAACCCGGTCGGGTCGAAGCGCGGCTCGTCCATGGTCTCGGTCCGGCGATCTTTCTGGGCCTGCGAGGCGCAAACGCCCGGAAAAAGGTGTAGAGGTACCGGAGGCTCAGTGTCAACAAGCGGACAAGCCGCACGTCTTTTCCTGGTGCTGTTCGCCGCGTGGATGGGGGCGTCGCCCGGCCACGCCCAGGCCCCCGACCCGGCGCCACCACCCGAGCGGGCCGCCCCTCGCGCGGGCGCCTTCGAGATCGAGGGGCTGTCCGAGTGGTCGGACGCGGTGCAGGGGGACGTCACGTGGCCGCGCGTTCCGTTCCCGACCCCGCGGGAGCGACCCGCGGACGAGGGGCTCGTGCTGCGCTCGCTGCTCTGGCCGGTCGCCGTGCATGCCGAGCCCGGCGTGCCCGACGATCACGCCCGCGCCGTGCTCGCCGGCCTCGAGGACGCCGCGCTCGCCATGGAGCGGCTCGGCTGGCCGGCACCTCCC
Source organism: Sandaracinaceae bacterium (assembly GCA_044220955.1). GTDB lineage: Bacteria > Myxococcota_A > Polyangia > Polyangiales > Sandaracinaceae > JBBSAT01. Next base: position 19,910 of record JBGAQA010000108.1, on the reverse strand, counting down.
TACGACGGCGGCCGCGGCGGCGGCAGCGAGCTCGACGTGTACCTGCGCGCCGAGCCCAGCGTGCGAGAGGTCGGGTCGATCGAGACGGACCTGCGAGCTGCCCCGCTCGAGCGGCCCGCGCCGCCCCGCTACGAGCGAGCTGGCGTCGACGTCCCCACGAGCGCCACGGACATCGATGGCGCCCTGACGTTCGCGGAGATCTCCGACGCCGTCGACCCGGCGCTCGTCCCCGCGTGCACGCTGACGGCCTACGCCGACGCGCTGCTCCTCTCGATGGACCCGGCCGAGTCGCCGCAGTGGCGCCGCGCCACCGCGGTCTACCTCGCCTACCTCGTCACGGGCCGCTACGGCTGCGACGAGTCGCTCGTCGTCCGCCAGCAGACCGAGAGCTGGCGCACGTTCGTCTCGCACGATCCGAGCACCGGCGAGGGTGGCGCGCTGCTCGTCGGAGCGATCTCGGCGCGGCACGACCAGGAGACGGGCAGCTTCATCCGCGATCTCTGGAACGCCGACCGGCAGTACACGCGCGACACCTACCGTTCACCGGCGCTCGGTCTGCACGCGCTGCCGGACTACTACTACGTGATCGCGTACGGCGTCGCGCTCGCGCGCGATCCGCTGACGCGCATCGTGGAGGACTTCGCAGGCTCGCGCTGGCTCGCGGGCTCGCGCGAGCCGGCGCACGCGCTCTCGTACCCGATCCTCGGCGCGCTCCCGAGAGCGGCGACGGTGCCCGCGTGGGGAACGACGAGCTGGGCGGAGCTGCCCTTCTCGCGGCGCTTCGAGGGGGCCGTCGAGCCCTACGGCAGCGCGTACGCGGTCTGCGACGTGTCCGCGGCGCCCCCGGGCTCCCAGCTCAAGGTGTGGCTGCGCGGCGAGTTCGGCGTGGAGTGGTCGATGATCGCGCTGCGCATCGGCCCGAGCGGCGACGAGATCGCGCGCGTGCGTGCGCCGCCGCGTCCCGTGCCCGAGGCCTACCTGCCCGTCGAGCTGCTCGAGGGCACGCGACAGGTCGTGGTGGTGGTCACGAACCTCGGCGCGCGCGGCCTCGACGCGGACGAGCCCGACGACTTCGTGCGCGGCTTCCGCGTGGCGATGGCGCGCGGCGAGTGACGCGCCCCTCACCCAACCCTCTCCCCCGCGAGCGGGGTGAGGGCTTCTCGTGCTCGGTTCCCTCTCCCACTTCGTGGGAGAGGACCAGGGTGAGGGTGACGACGCACCCCCATCGACGGACCGACTGAGGTGATCGGTGGGGCTAGGCGCCGCGGGTGCGGCGCTTCTTGCCGCGCCCGGTGAGCCCCTCGCGGATGCGCGCAGGATCCCGCGGCGGCTTGGCGCTGCTCGCGAGCGCCTCCTGGAGCCCGCGGAGCGTCTCGGTGCCCTCGGACGCGCCGCGCTTGCGGAGCCTCTCGAGCGCATGGTCGAGCACGCCGCGCACGTCCACCTGCCTCGCACGCCGGCACTGCTCGTCCAGCCAAGCGATGCCGGACGGGGTGCCGCGGAACGCCTGCGCGGCGAGCGCGATCGGCGCGGGGAGCGCGGCGGTCACGCGGCGGCGCGCGTCGGAGCGCTCGGCCGCTCGGGGCGCGTCGGCCACGTCGTCGAGCAGCGCCGCGAGCAGCGCGAGCCAGCGCGCGCGGTCCGCGAGCCCGTCGAGCGCACGCCGCTCGGCCATCACGTCGCACGCGACCGCGAGCGAGCCCCAGCGCAGCTCGCGATCCTCGCACGCGAGCCAGCCCTCGGCCTCGGCGACGAGCGCGTCCGCGCCCTTGCGCGCCGCGAGCTCGATCAGCGCCTGGCCCGTGGCGAGTCGCACGGGCACGCGCTCGTCCGCGGCGAGATCGAAGAGCGCGGCCCACGAGGCGCGCACGGCCTTCTCGCGCATGACGAGCTGCGCGTAGCCGTGGGCCGCGGCCATCGGCAGGAACACGTCCGCCGTGTCGGGCGCGGCGTCGTTCTTCGCCAGGATCGAGAGTACCCGGAGCGCGCGCTCGCCGTGCGCGGCCGCCTCCGCGCCGAAGCCCGACGCGAGCGCGAGGTTCACGCGCGGGCTCGGCTGGCCACCGAAGCGAGAGAGCCAGAAAGTAAGCTCCTTGGCGTTGCCGCCCAGCGCGAGCGCGAGCATGCGCTTCAGCTGCTCCGAGCCGAGCCCCTCCGCCGCATCACCGTCCCGCTGCGCCATCGCGCGCGACCATAGCGTCAACCGGAGGTGTCCGCGACGCGGACGGGGCACGATCGGCGCTGCCTCTACTCCTCCGTCTCGAAGATGAGCGGATAGCTCACCTGGACCGGCCATCCGCCCGGCAGGGGCGGGTCGAGCCGCATCGCACGCAGCTCACCGAGCAGGCAGCGCTGCGCGTCCGGGTCGGGCAGCGAGCTCGCGTCGATGCGCGCGTCCCAGAGCTCGCCCCAGGGCGAGACGGTGAAGGCGAGCGTGATCTCGCCGGTCAGGGTCGCGCGCTCGGCGAGGCGGGCCTCGTAGCAGGCGCGCATCGCGGGCATGTGCGCGACCATCACCGCCTGCAGGCGTTCTCTCACGGGGGTGTCGGGGCCCGGCGCGCATCCGGACGCGATGGTCGCGGCGTCGAGCGCGCCCCCCGGTGGGCACTCGCAGAATCCGTCGCTCGTCGGGACCAGGCCTGCATCGCAGCACGCCACCCGCGTCCCCTCGGGCAGACACCACGCGCGGGCCTCCGCGGCGCACGGCGGGTCGGGAGGTTCGACGCACGGGCGGGGGTGCTCCGGCGGGACGAACGCGTCGGGCGGAGGCGGCCCGGCGTCGGGCTCGGGTGCATGCGCCGGAGCCGGAGCGGCGGGTGGGCCGTCGTCGTCCCACGCGTAGCGCGCGGCGAACATCGACCCGATCGCGATCGCGACCACGACGAGCGTTCCGCCGATCGCGGGGAGCGCGCTCGGTGCGGGCGACGAGGCCGGCGTCGCGGCGGGCGTCACGGGCGCGGGCCCGGAGATCGGGCCGGTCGAGCCGAGCGGCGAGGCGCGCGCGGCCCCGGGCGAGGGCGCGGCCGGCGTGGTGGCGGCGCTCTCGATCGCCCCCCGCGACGCGGGCACGCGCCCGAGCAGCGCATCCGTCGCGGCAGGACCGGTCTCCGTTCGGTGGGCTGCGAGGGCCGCGCCGAGCTCGCTCGCGTCGGCGAAGCGCCCGGCCGGGTCCTTCGCCAGACAGCGGAGCACGACATCGGCAAGCCCGCGCGGCACCTCCGGCCGCAGCTCCCGCGGATCCGGCGCCGGCGTCGTCGTCACGTCGAGCGCGAGCGCCGCGATGCTCTCGGTCGACCAGGGCACGCTCCCTGTGAGCAGCTCGAAGGCGACCAGGCCCAGCGACCACACGTCGCTCCGCGCGTCCACGTCGCGCGACGAGCGCATCTGCTCGGGCGACATGTAGAGCGGCGTGCCGAGCATCGTGCCCTGCGCCGTCTCCGCCAGCGGCTCCGCGCCGCCCGTGGTGCGCAGCTTGGAGATGCCGAAGTCGAGCACCTTCACGCGCGCGCCGCCGCGGACCGTGCGCGTCAAGAAGAGGTTCGAGGGCTTGAGGTCGCGGTGAACGATCCCCGCGGCGTGCGCCTCCGCGACGGCCTCGCAGGCCTGCGCGACGAGGTCGGCGACGAGCCCGGGCGCGAGCGGCCCGCCGCGCAGGATCTCGGCGAGGTCCGCGCCCTCGAGGTGCTCCATCACCATGAAGGGCGTGCCGTCGGGCAGCACACCCACGTCGCTCACGCGCGCCACGTGATCGCTCTTCAGGCGCGCTGCGGCCCGTGCCTCGCGCTGGAAGCGCTCCACGGCCTCGACGCTGGGCGCCGGCCGCGTCCGCAGCAGCTTCACCGCCACGCGCGCGTCGAGCTCGCGGTGGCGCGCCGCGAGCACGATGCCCATGCCGCCCTGCCCCAGCACGCGCTCGACGACGTACTTGCCCGCGAGCACCTCGCCGGCGACGGGGACGTCGCCGCTCACGCTCGCTTCTCCGCGAGCGCGAGCCGGTAGGCGCCGATCGTCGCGAGAGGCAGCGCGAGGCCCAGCACGCCGAGGGCGAGGGCCGTCGGGATGAGACAGTGGCCCAGCTCGGCGTCGAGGATGCCGTCGGCATGCGCCGAGCGCAGGCCCTGCAGCGTGCCGAGCACACCGGAGAGCAGGGTGCCGAGGGCGCTCCCCACGGCGAGCACCAGGATCGTGCGCCGTGGACGCAGCGCGAGCGCGAGCGCCGTGCCGATGGCGGCGAGGCCAAGCACGAGCACCGGCAGCGTCCCGAGCCCCCCGTCTCGGATCAGCTCCCCCATGGCCCTCGCGTCAGCCCTTCTTGCGCGATGCGAGGAAGGCCATGACCGCCGCGACGTTCTCCTCGCTGCCGTAGCGCGTGGCGAGCACGTCGTTCTCCAGCGTGATCGACTGCTCGAAGGTCGACTCGAGCCCCTTGTCGAGGACGCGACGGCACGCGAGCACGGCCCCCTGGGGCTGGGCGGCGACGTCCGTCGCGATCGCCAGCACCTCGTCCATCAGGCTCGCGCGCGGGAACGCGCGCGTGACCAGGCCCCACTCGCAGGCGGTCTTCGCGTCGATCGGCTTGCCGCGCAGGATGAGCTCGCGCGCGCGCTGGTGGCCGAGCAAGCGCGTGAGGTGGTGGCTGCCACCGTACTCGACCCCGAGCGCGAGGCGCATGAAGGGCACGACGAAGCTCGCGTGGTCGGCGGCGTACACCATGTCGAAGCTCGGGAGCATCGTGACGCCCATGCCGATCGCCGGGCCGTTCACCGCGGCGATCGTGGTCTTCTTGCAGGCCTTGAGGGGCTCGTAGAGGCGCGCGACCTTGCTGATGTCGCCCTCGACGCCGCCCAGGAAGAGGTTCACGTCGGCGCCCGCGGAGAAGTAGTCGCCGAAGCCGGTGACGACGACGACGTGCACGCTCGGATCCTCGCTGGCGTGCTCGAGCGCGCTCCAGAGCGTCTCGGTGAGCGCGAGATCGAACGCGTTCTTCTTCTCCGGTCGCTTGAGCGAGAGGATGCGGACGGTGCCCCTGTCTTCGACCTCGAGCGGCAGCGTGATCATGCGAGCAGACGATAGCAGGACGGCGATGGCGCCGGCGCGCTGCGGTCGATACGCTCCCGGCATGCCGACCCGCATGGACGGCGCTCGCCGAGCCTCCCATCGCGCAGGCGGCCGCACAGGCGTGCACCGTCTTGCACGCGCGACCGAGGCGGACGACGTAGATCCGGCACTCCGTCACGGCACGCTTGCTGCTTCGTCGCGCCGAGGAGGGCAGTACATGTCGCATCGTCTCGTCCCGGCGGGCTGGCCCATGGCACTCGTCTGCACGCTGGTGCTCGTCGGATGCGCAGACCCGCAGGGCGCGGCGCCGGACGGCGGCGCCGACGCGAGCAGCGGCGCGTGCGTGCCGCACGACGCGTCGAGGCCCACCGACGCGGCCACTCTCCCTCCGGGCTGCCTCGGCACCGCGAGGCCCTGCGCCACCCTGACCGCGAGCGACTGCACGACGGTGATGGGGTGCAGCTACGCGCAGTGCGCAGGCGTTCCGCTCGACTGTCACAACCAGGCCGACATGGCTCACTGTCTCTCCGTCGTCGGGTGCACGTTCGAGCGCGGGCTCTGCGGAGGCGCGGCCGCCTCGTGCGGGAGCCTCCCGGACGAGGCCGCGTGCGGCACGCAGACGGGATGCGCATGGTCGACGGCGGAGTCGTGCTCGGGCGTCGCGTCCCGCTGCGATCTGCTCCCGGCGGCGAGCTGCACGACGCAGCCCGGCTGCATGCTCGGGCCGCCCGACATGGGACTGCCCGACGCGTGGGCGCCGCCTCCCGACGCGGGGCCCACGGAGTGGACGACGTGCGGCGGTGACTGTGTCGATCTCCTGGCCGACGAAGGACACTGCGGCGCGTGCGCGACCGTATGCGGTGCGAGCGAGTGGTGCGCCGCCGGCGTATGTCGGTCGGGGCACGGCTGCGAGAGCTGCCGCTGCTTCTGCGCCGGTGGCTCCGACGTCGTCGTCCTCGCCTGCGCCGGGAGCGGGTGCGGGACGTGCGACGATCAGTGCTGGGATGCTTGCTCGTTCTCGAGCCTGATCGGCACCGAGGGGACTTGCTGGTGATCGCTCCGCACGAACCGCGCGCGGGGCTCAGGTGCGCGCTTCGCCGAAGAGCGCCTTCACGTCGGCGCGCATCAGCGCGTACAGGCCGTACCCGCCGATGGGCGTGCAGCAGCACGTCGGGATCGTCGTCGCGAAGTAGAGGAGCGCGCTCGTGCGCGCCCAGGGCCGGCGACGGTGGACGCCCACCGCCGTGATCGGGATCCAGACGAGCCCGAGCACCGAGTAGATCCCGCTCAGGAGAAACCCCGTGGCGCGGCCGAGGCGCTCGCCCATCTCGGCGTCGGTCAGCGCAGCGCCGCCGCCGCTCGCGAGCGTGAAGATGCCGGTGGGATCCATCGCCTCGCGCGCGAGGTTCAGGAGCGTCGAGCCGACGCCCGCGATGTGCAGCGTGAACGCGAGCCCGAGCGAGACGAGGACGGCCACGATCTGGCGGTCCGCGGCCTGGCGCTGATCGGGATCCACGGCGGCGATGGTACTCTGCCGTCGCGCTGCCCGAGCGGCCGCTTGCGCGTCTCACCGCGACACCGTACGGCTGCGCATGTCTTCGGGGGCGAAGATCGGGCTCGCGGTCGCGGCGGTGCTCGTGCTGGTGATCGCGGCCGCGGGCTACGCGATCTACCGGGGCGGCAACGTCTGGTCGGAGGAGCGGACGCGCTGGGCCGCGGCGAACGCAGCAGGGGACGCCGCCTCGCTCGGGTCGTACCTCGACTGGGTGTACGAGACGGCGGAGGGCGGTGGCATCGGCGCGTGGGTGCTCTCGGTGACGCCGGAGGCGCGGGCGCACGCGGCGGACGCCGATGCGCGCGTCACCCTCGCCGAGGCCCGCGAAGCGCTCGCGAGCGGCGAGGCCCTTCGTGTCTGCGGCGCCGCGCGCGAGCACCCGGAGCTCGCCGAGGTCGACGCCGCGACGGCCGCGCTCCGGACGCGGGCCAGCGCCGCCGTGGATGCCTACGTCAGTGCCGCGACCGCGTCGGGTGCGCGCTCCGACCTCGTCGAGACGGTCGCGCTCGGTCTGCGTCGCGCTGCGCGCGAGCCCTGCGTGCACGGTCCGCTCGTCGTCCCGACGCTGACGATCACGGAGGCGTCGGGCCTCGACGCGCCGCTCGGGGGCTCCACCGAGACGGCGCACGGGTCGCTCGAGCTCGACGCGGGGCTCTTCCACCAGACCGAGTGGCTGCGGACCTCCCTCGACGGCGCCCTGGAGACCGTGAGCGGCGGCGCGCTCGGCGACGGGACCGAGAGCACGCTCGTCGTGACGATCGACGCGCAGGTCAACGCGTCGGTCCTTCCATTCTCCGTCGAGGACGGGACGGACTTCCCGGGGCTCGCGCTGGACGCCACGATCTCCGTGCGCGCGCCGCTGCCCGCCTCGCTCGGTGAGACGTGGACCGGCAGCTACACGTGCGCGCAGGGGCTGACGGCGCTCGCGCTCGAGATCGAGCCGGCCGAGGCCGGACGCGTGCGTGCGCGCTTCGACTTCTCCACGTACCCGGGCGGCGCGCCGCTGCCCGACGGCGGGTTCCTGCTCTCGGGCACGCTCGACCCGGCGACGGGCGCGCTCTCGCTCGATCCCGATCGCTGGATCCAGCAGCCGGACGAGGACTGGGTCATGGTGGCCGTGCGCGCGACCATCGACGCCCGCGCGGGGACCGCGAGCGGGCGCGTGCTCGACCCCACGTGTGGAGCGCTCTCCGTCACGCGCACGGCGAGCGCGAGCGCGCGCAGCGTGGTGCGCCGCGTCCACCTCGAGCTCCCGGAGAGCTACGGCACGACGATCACCGTCACTCGCACGCAGCACGACGGCTGGACCGAGACGTCGTACCCGTGGGTGTCGATCTACTCGGGCATGCTCTCGAACCTCGACGCGCAGCTCGCCGCGTACGTGCGCCAGGAGCTGGGGATCGTGGAGACGCCGCACGTCCCCCCGATCTGAGAGACTGGGACGTGATGCTGGCCGCCCTCGTCATCGCGACCGCTCGACGCGCCGAGGGCGCGCTCGGGCCCGGGGCGGCGCTCGCGGTGATCACGGCGGCGATCGAGAGCGCCGACGACGCGGACCGGCGGACGCTGATCCTCGCGGGGCTGGGCCTCGCGCTGCGTGCGGCCGACGCCGGTGGCTTCGAGCGGCTCGCGGCGCGCTGGGAGAGGACGCAGGGCGAGACGAGCGAGCGGCGGATGGTGTCGCTCGTCGCGCGGCTCGACGCGGACGGACAGCGCGAGCGCGCGCTCCGGCTCGCGCGCGCAGAGGTGGAGCGGCACCGCTCCGCGGATGCCCTCTTCGCGCTCGGCGCGCTCGCCACCCGCGCGGACGAGGCGGCGGCGGCGCTCGCGGAGGCAGCCGCGCTCCCCGGACCTGTCGCCGAGCGCGCGGCGCGGGCCGCGCTCGGGCACGCTCCGCCCGAGCGCGCGGAGGCCGCGGAGGCGGCGCTGGCGGTGAGCACCGATCCCGGCGAAGCCCTCCGGCTCGCCCCGGCCGCGCTCGGATCCCCGCGGCTCTACGGGCGCGTACGCGTGCTCGATCGGCTCGCCGACCTCGCACACGCACCGTCGACCCGCGCCGCCGCGCTCCGGATCGCGGTCGCGCACGCCGACCTGCGCGGCGCCCGGCTCTCGGCGATCGAGCGGGATCGGCTCGTCGCGATCGCGACGGCGACGGGCGCCGATGCCGCGCTCGTCCGCGGGCTCGCTGGCACGGCCCCGAGCGCGGTCGACGAGACTCTCGCGCGTGAAGCGCTCCTCGGCCGCGCGCCCGCGGACGGGCCCGATCGCGCGGCGACGCTCGCACTTCGCGCGCTCGCAGCGGTCGTCGCGGCGAGCAGCTCGGCGCCGCTCCTTCTCTCTGCGCTCGCCGCGCACCCGCCCTCGCCCGCCGGCTGGCCCGCCGTGCTCTCGGGCCTCGCCGCGCCCGCGTCGCGCGCCGCGGCGGCCGCGTGCGCCGAGCGCTGGATCGGCGCCGGCGTCGCGCCCCCGCGTGGCTTCGCCATCCTCGCGTCCACGCTCGAGCGCGCCGAGCACCCCGCGCTCGCGGAGCGCGCTTGGCAGGAGGCCGCGCGAGCGAGCGAGCGCGGCGCCCGCGAGGCCCTCGGCGCCCTGCTCGCCCGGCGCGCGCACGCCGCGCACCTGGCCGGCGACCGCGCGGGCGCGAAGGCGCTGCTCGAGCGCTCGCTCGCGATCGACCCCGACGGCGCGTGAGCGCTGCCGGACGCGATGACCCCACGGGGTCTCTCGGTCCGCACACCGGTGGGATGGCGCGGTCAGCGTCCGGATCCCGGTGCGTTCACGAGGACGGCACGGGAGGCGCGCTGAGGCGCCCCGTCAGCGCGCTCGCGGCGACGACGAGCGGACTGGCGAGGTACACCTGCCCGGGCCCGCTGCGCCCCGGGAAGTTGCGGTTGATCGCGCTCACCGTGACCTGATCGGCTCGCTCGCTGACGCCCGGCCCCGCCTTGATGCATGCGCCGCAAGACGGATCGATGAGCTGCGCCCCCGCGCGCTCGAAGAGCGCGACGTAGCCCTTCGACTCCGCGTAGCGCCGGATCACCTGGGAGCCGAACTGGATGAAGAACTGCACCCGCGGATGGACGCGCTCGCCGCGCGCGAGCGCGTCCGCGAGCACGCTCGCGTACATGTCCATGTCGGCCATCTTGCCGCCGGTGCACGAGCCGCCGTACGCGATGTCGATCGGGACGCTGCCCCGATCGGCGAGCAGCGCGTGGAGCGCCACGCCATTTCGAGGATCCCCGGGCGTCGCGACCATCGGCACGATGGCCCCGAGATCGACGCGCAGCTCGGTGACGTAGCGCGCGTCGGGATCGGCCCGCACGATCCGTGCGCGCACCGCGTCGGGATCGAGGCCACGCCCCTCGCACAGGTAGCGCACGACGACCTCGTCGGCGGCCATGATGCCCGTCACGCCGCCGGCCTCGACGGCCATGTTGGTGAGCGTGCTCCGCTCGTCCATGGGGAGCGATTCGAGCCCGCTGCCCGTGAACTCGAGCACCTTCCCGATCCCCGCGCCCGTACGGAAGAAGGGCTGGCTGAGCAGGTGCAGCATGACGTCCTTGGCCGACACCGCCGGGCCGAGACGACCCTCGAGCGTGACGCGCGCGCTCTCGGGGACGGTGACGCGCACGTCCTCGGTGAGCCAGGCGTTGGCCATGTCGGTCGATCCGACTCCGAACGCGTAGCAGCCGAGCGCTCCCGCCATGCACGTGTGCGAGTCGGTCCCGAGGACCAGCTCGCCCGGCAGCGCGATCTCCTCGAGGATCTTGTTGTGGCAGATGGCCTCGCTGCCGACCTTCTTTCCGTCGCGCGTGACCTCGCCGTAGTAGTGCGCGCCGTGCTTGCCGACCCACGCTTCTTGCACGGTGGCGAGCGAGGCGGCCTGCTTGTCGAGGCCCATCGCGCGCTGTTCCTTGGGCAGGATGGACTCGACGAACGTGAGGTGATCGCGGAACGCGTAGACCCGCTCGGGTCGCGTCACCCTCGCGTCCGGGCCGAGCGCCGCGACGAAGAGCGCCTCGGCCATGGGCGTGACGTACTCGTGCGAGAAGCGGACGTCGGTCCGCGCGAAGAAGGCGTCGCCTGGCGCGACCGCCGGCACCCCGAGCGCGCTCGAAGCGGCGTCCGTCACGGCGTGCCGGGCGAGGATCTTCTCGGCGAGCGTCATCGGCCGCGCGCCCGTCGTGATCGCGGGCGGGGAGATCCTGCCGGCCAGCCGCGCGCGGTTGTACGCGAAGAGGCCGCCGTGCCGCAGGATCTGCTCGCTGATCGGATCGAGGCCGCTCACGAGCTCGTCCAGGAGAATGGCCTCCCCGCGCTCGATGCGGGGGAGCAGACCGAAGTCGGTGCTGGTGAAGAGGCCGATGTTCTGCGCGTTCTGCCGGTAGATCTTCTCGAAGCTCCGCGCGACGACGAGCCGCACACCGGCGGCGAGCTCGCTGAAGGGGGCGGTCTCGCGGCTCGAGCCGCAGCCCTTCGAGATGCCGCTCACGATCACGCCGAACCCGCCGCCGAGGACGGCGCCGCGGGTGACCGTGCCCCCTCGCAGCCCCGTGAGGCAGAACTCCGCGAGCTTCTCGTCGTAGTAGTAGCAGGCCCACGCGGGCGTGATCTCGTCGGTGGAGATGTTGTCGCGGAGCGCCCGCGCAGGATCGTAGGCGAGGCGCTCGCCGCCGAGCTGCGCGGCCAGCGCCGCCGGGTCCTCCGTGACGTACAGGATGCGACCGGCGATCGTGATGCTGGACGCTGCGCTCATGGCGGCAACGCTAGCATGGCCCTCGCAGCGGCCTGCCCGCCGCCCACCGTGTGCGCACGTGCGCGCGCAGTGAGCTTGGACACGGCGCACACGCACGAATTGCGCGCGCGCGCTCCGGCTCGCGCAAACGCGTCGCACCCGAGGACGCGCGCGCGAGGACCCGCGGGGACGCGAGCGTGGTGATTTTTTTGCATGCGCTGGCCGCGTGAGTGATCTCGGTCGCGCGCCGGTTGTGAGCACCGACACGGGGGTGTGCACGCTGCGAGTCAACGGCGAAGACGTCACGGTCGCGGTGCCGACCCACTGGACGCTGCTCGAGCTGCTCCGCTACGCCCTCGGGCTCACCGGCACCAAGCAAGGCTGCGACAAGGGCGACTGCGGAGCGTGCACGGTGCTGCTCGACGGGCGGGCCGTGCTCTCGTGCCTGGTGCTCGCGCTCGAGGCGAGCGGGCGTGAGGTGCGAACGGTCGAGGGGCTGGGCCTCGGCGGACGACCGCACCCGCTCCAGGACGCGTTCGACCGGCACGGCGCCGCGCAGTGCGGCTTCTGCACGCCCGGGATGCTGATGAGCAGCGCGGCCCTGCTGGACGAGCGCGCCGCGCAGGGCGCGACGGAGCTGAGCCGCGAGGAGATCGAGCGAGCGCTCAGCGGCAACCTCTGTCGCTGCACGGGCTACGTGAAGATCGTGGACGCGGTCGCCGACGCCGCGCCGCACGTCCTCGGCGAGAGGCTGCGCCGTGGACGCTAGCGGCAAGCCCAGCTCGCCCGGCCTCGTGGGCAAGGCCCACCGCAAGGTCGACGGAATGGAGCGCGTGACCGGCGCGGCTCGCTACACCGACGATCTCACCCTGCCGCGGATGCTGCACGGCCGCATCCTCCGCTCGCCGCACGCGCACGCGCGCATCCGCGCGATCGACACGAGCGCGGCCGAGGCCCTGCCGGGCGTCCACGGCATCGTCGTCGGCGCGGAGATGCCGACGCCCTACGGCATCATCCCCTGGACCCCGGACGAGCAGGCGCTCGCCGTGAAGAAGGTCCGCTACGTCGGCGACGCGGTCGCGGCGGTCGCGGCGGTCAGCGAGGACGTCGCGGCCCAGGCGCTGCGCCTCGTTCGCGTCGACTACGAGGTGCTCCCTGCGCTCGCCACGCCCGAGGCAGCGCTCGCGGCGCCCGAGACGCGGATCCACGAGGACAACAAGCACGGCAACGTCTCCAAGGCCGTGCGCCTGGAGTTCGGCGACGTCGATCGACTCCTCGACACGGCGCACCTGGTGGTCGAGGGGCACTACTACTTCCACGGCTCCACCCATGCCCCCATCGAGCCTCACTGCGCGCTGGCGAGCTACGACGGGAGCTCGCTGCTCACCGTCTGGTCGGCGACGCAGGTGCCGCACTACCTGCACCGCGAGCTGAGCCGGGTGCTCGGGCTCCCCTCGCACCGCATCCGCGTCATCCAGCCCGCCGTCGGCGGCGCGTTCGGCGGCAAGAGCGAGCCCTTCGATCTCGAGTTCTGCGCGGCCAAGCTCGCGATCAAGACCGGGCGGCCGGTGAAGTTCCTCTACTCGCGCGAGGAGGTCTTCCTCGCCCATCGAGGCCGCCATCCCTTCGACATGCACTACCGGACGGGCTTCGATCGCGACGGACGCATCCTGGCCGTCGACGCCAAGAGCATCATCGACGGCGGCGCGTACTCGTCGTTCGGGCTCGTGACGACGTACTACAGCGGGCAGCTGCTCGGCTCTCCCTACCGCTTCGAGTCGTTCCGCTTCGACTCCACGCGCGTGTACACCAACAAGCCGGCCTGCGGCCCCAAGCGCGGACACGGCTCGGTGCAGCCGCGCTTCGCGATCGAGGTGCAGCTCGACAAGGCGGCCTGCGCGCTCGCGATCGACCCGATCGAGCTGCGCCGTCGCAACTTCCTCGGGGAGAACACGGTCACGATCAACGGCTTCCACGTGGGATCGAGCGGCTTCCTCGAGTGCCTCGAGGCCGTCGAGCGCGCGTCCGGATGGAGGGAGCGGCGCGGCAGGCTCGGCCGGGGCCGCGGCCTCGGTGTCGCAGGATCGACCTACATCTCCGGCACGAACTACTGCATCTACCCGAGCGATCTGCCGCAGAGCGCGGTGCAGCTCTGCATCGATCGCTCCGGGCGCGTGCGCGTGTTCGCGGGCACCTCCGACATCGGGCAGGGCAGCAGCACCGTGCTCGCCGTCCTCGTCGCCGACGAGCTCGGCGTCGCGCTCGAGGACGTGCGCGTCGTCGCCGCCGACACCGACCTCTGCCCCGTCGATCTCGGCTCGTACTCGTCGCGCGTGACGCTGATGGCCGGCAACGCCTGTCTCATGGCCGCGCGGGACCTCGGGGCGAAGGTGCGCCAGGTCGTGGCCACGAAGTGGGAGTGTACGACGCGCGACGTCGTGCTCGCCGACCGTCGTGCCCAGCGCCTCGACGACCCGTCCGTGTTCATGCCCATCGAGGAGGCGTTCGCGCTCGCCGAGGCGAAGTTCGGCACGCTCGGGAGCGTCGGGCACTACGACACGCCGCGCACCGAGGTCCACGGTGGATACCGCGGAGGCACGATCGGCGCCTCCCCCGCCTACTCGTTCACCGCGCACGTCGCCGAGGTCGAGGTCGACGAGGAGACCGGGGAGGTCCGCGTGATCGAGGTCTGGGCGGCCCACGACTGCGGACGCGCTCTGTCGCCCGTGCTCGTCGAGGGCCAGATCGAGGGCGCCGTCTACATGGGGCTCGGCGAGGCGCTCTTCGAGCACCACGAGGCGATGCCGATGGCGCCGCTCGACGCGCGAGGCCGACGCCAGGCGGGCCCGCCGGTCGAGGGCCTGCTGAGCGCGTCGTCGCTGCTCGACTACCGTCTGCCCACGTTCCTCGACACGCCCCCGATCCACTCGATCATCGTGGAGAAGCCCGACCCGCGCGGCCCGCACGGCGCGAAGGAGGCGGGCGAGGGTCCGCTCCACCCGATCCTGCCGGCCATCGCGAACGCCGTGTTCGACGCCGTCGGCGTGCGGATCGACGAGCTGCCCATCACACCCGCCAAGATCCTCGCTGCGCTGCGCCAGCAGAGCTCGCCGCAGGAGGCGCGCTGATGCTGCGGCTCGCCCCCTTCGCTCTGCTCGTGCCCGCCACCCTCGACGAGGCGATCGCGCAGCTCGCGGAGCACGGGAGCGATGCGCGTGTGCTGGCGGGCGGCACGGACGTGCTGCCGAACCTGAAGCTCGGTCTGCCACCACGCGCGACGGTCCTCGTCTCGCTGCGTCGGCTGACGGAGCTGCGCGGGGTGAGCCGGCAGGGCGACGAGCTCGTCCTGGGCGCGGGCGCGACGCTGGACGAGATCTCGCTCGATCCTCTCGTGCGCGCGAGCCTCCCGGCGCTCGCGGAGGCTGCGGCGTCCGCGGCGTCGCCCCAGCTCCGGCGGATGGGGACGCTCGGCGGCAACCTCTGCCTCGACACGCGTTGCCAGTACGTGAACCAGTCGGAGCTGTTCCGGGAGGCGCTCGGGGGGTGCCTGAAGTCCCACGGAGACGCGTGCCACGTCGTCCCCGGCGGGCAGGACTGCGTCGCGGCCCTCTCGTGCGACACGCTGCCCGCGCTCGTGGCGTACGAAGCGCGCGTCGAGCTGCGCGGACCGGGCGGTACACGCGTCGTGCCGGTGGAGGAGATCCGAGCGAGCGACGGCGCGGCCCCTCTGCGGCTCGGCGCCTCCGAGATCGTGACGCGCGTCCGCGTGCGGATCCCGCCCCCGACGACGCTCTGCGCGGCCCGCAAGTGGTCCGTCCGGCGCGCGATCGACTTCCCGCTCGTCTCGCTCGCCGTCCGGCTCGATCGCGCGCAGAGCGGCGCGGTCACGGGCGGCAAGCTCGTGCTCGGGGCGCTCGGGCCCAAGCCCAAGGTCGCGCTGCTCGACGACCTCGCGGGCTCTGCTCTCGACGAAGCGCTGGCGGCGCGCGTGGGGCAGATCGCGTTCGCGCAGGCCAAGACGCTGCCGAACCTGCCCTACGATCCGGCCTATCGCCGCGAGCGCGCCGCCGTCGAGGCGCGTCGCGCGGTGCGCTCGCTGCTCGCGCGGAGCGGCTCGTGAGCGAGCGAGACGAGCTCGTCTACGACTGGAACGAGGCCGCGCGGAACGCGCCGCCGATCCGGGCGGGCTTCACGCTGGACGACGAGACGCTCCGAGACGGCATCCAGTCCCCCTCGGTGCGCAATCCCTCGATCGAGGGAAAGCTCGAGCTGCTCCATTGCATGGAGTCGCTGGGCATCGAGTACGCGAACGTCGGCCTCCCTGGCGCCGGAGCACGCGCCGTGGCCGACGTCACGCGCCTCGTCGAGGAGATCCGCGACCAGCACCTGCGCGTGCGGCCGAACTGCGCGGCGCGCACGCACCCGGCCGACGTCCGCGCCGTGATCGAGATCTCCGCGCGCACGGGCGTGGCGATCGAGGTGTGCGCCTTCCTCGGCTCGTCCCCGGTGCGCAAGCTGGTCGAGCGCTGGGACGCCGATCACATGCGCAAGCTCGCGACCGACGCGATGGATCTCGCGGTGAGAGCAGGGCTGCCCGCCACGTTCGTCACCGAGGACACGATCCGCTCCGAGCCGGCGACGCTCCGGGACCTCTGGCGCGCGGCCATCGACCACGGCGCGACGCGCCTCGTGCTCACCGACACGGTCGGTCACGCGACGCCCGACGGGCTCTTCAACCTCGTGAAGTTCGCGCGCGAGGTCATCCTGGAGTCCGGCGCGACGGTCGCCCTCGACTGGCACGGTCACAACGATCGTGGCCTCTCGCTCGCGCTCTGCCTCACCGCGCTCGAGCTCGGCGTCGACCGCGTGCACGGCACCTGCCTCGGAGTGGGCGAGCGCGTCGGGAACGCGCCGATCGACCTGCTCCTCTTGAACCTCAAGCTGCTCGGTCTCGTCGAGCGCGATCTGCGCCCGCTCCGCGACTACGTGCACGCCGTCTCGCGCCTCTACGGTGTCCCCATCCCCCACAGCTACCCGGCCTTCGGTGCGGACGCGTTCCGCACGGCGACGGGCGTCCACGCCGCCGCGATCGCCAAGGCGATGGTCGCGGGCCGACCCGACCTCGCCGACCGCGTCTACTCGGCGATGCCCGCGCGCGAGATCGGCGAGAAGCAGGTGATCGAGATCGGCTACTACAGCGGGCGCGCGAACGTCCAGGCGTGGCTCGCCGCGCACGGGATCACGGCGAACGAAGACACGGTGCAGGCGCTGCTCGAGCTGGCGAAGTCGGGCGACACCGTCCTCACCGAGGCGCAGATCATGGCGGTCTGCGAGCGGCACTCCACCTAGAGCGATGCCCGCGCCGAGCATCGCCGGCGTCGTCCTCGCGGCAGGCGCATCGCGCCGGATGGGCGAGCTCAAGCAGCTGATCCGCGACGGTGACCGGACGTGGGTGGAGCGCGCCGCGAGCACGCTCGAGGCGGGAGGCGCCGGCATCGTGTACGTCGTCGTCGGCGCGCACGCGAGCGAGGTCGGCCGCGCCCTGCCCGCGCGCGTGCGTCGCGTACACAACGCCGACTGGGCCTCGGGGCAGCTCTCGTCCGCGCGCCTCGGGATCGCGGCGGCGCTGGAGGACGGCGCCGAGTGCGTCCTTCTCTCGCTCGTCGACCACCCCGCGCTGCGCCCGACGACGGTGCGCGCGCTGCTCGCGATCGACTCGGCGTGCGCCGCTCCCTGCGTGGCAGCTCGCCGCGGCCACCCCCTGCGGCTCTCGGCGGAGGCCGCGCGCGCCGTGCTCGCGCAGGACGACGCCACGTCACTCAAGGATGCGCTCGCGCGCGCGGGCCTGGTCCCGACGCTCGTGCCGGTCGACGACGTCGGCGCGGTGGAGAACCTCAACAGCCCGGGCGATCGGAGCTCGCCGGCATAGATCGGCGAGCTCGTGCGAGCGGGCGCCGATCGCGCGATACGCGCTCGACGTCACCGCGCTCGCGGCGCGTGCGCGATCCGGCGCCGTGTCCCACAATCGCGCCCGACGGACACCGCTCCCATGACGACCCAGCTCGACTCGCTCCGCACCCAGCTCGGCCTCGCCGGACCGCTCTCCGGCGTCAGTGGCCGCACGGGCAGCGGCCCCGCGATCACGAGCACGAGCCCCTCCACCGGGATGGCGCTCGGCGAGGTCGGGAGCGCCGCGCGCGGGGACTACGACGCGGTGGTCGAGAGCGCGCAGCGCACCTTCGCCGCCTTCCGCATGATGCCCGCCCCACGACGCGGCGCGCTGGTCCGCCGCCTCGGCGAGCTCTTGCGCGAGAACAAGGACGCGCTCGGCGAGCTGGTCTCGACGGAGATGGGCAAGATCCGCAGCGAGGGCCTCGGCGAGGTCCAGGAGATGATCGACATCTGCGAGCTCGCGGTCGGCCTCTCGCGACAGCTCTACGGGCTCACCATCGCGAGCGAGCGGCCGCGCCACCGGATGATGGAGCAGTGGCACCCGCTCGGCCCCGTCGCGGTGATCACCGCGTTCAACTTCCCGGTCGCCGTGTGGGCGTGGAACGCCGCGCTCGCCGCCGTCTGCGGCGACACCGTGATCTGGAAGCCCTCGCCCCACACGCCGCTCTGCGCCGTCGCCGTCCACGCGATCTGCGAGCGCGCGATGAAGGAGACCGGCACCGAGGGCGTGTTCCAGCTCTGCGTGGGCGGCGCCGAGGTCGGGCAGTGGATGGCGAGCGACGCGCGCATCCCGCTCGTGTCGTTCACGGGCAGCTCGGCCATCGGGCGGGCGGTCGCCCGTGACGTCGCGGGCCGCCTCGGCCGCTCGCTGCTCGAGCTCGGCGGCAACAACGCGATCGTGGTGATGGACGACGCGGACCTCGACCTCGCCACGCGGGCGATCACGTTCGGCGCGGTCGGCACGGCGGGCCAGCGCTGCACGACGACGCGGCGCCTCTTCGTGCAGAAGGGCGTCGCGGGCCGGCTCACCGAGCGCCTCGTCGCCGCGTACGGCAGCGTGAAGATCGGCGACCCGCTCGAGAAGGGCGTGCTCATGGGGCCGCTCGTCAGCGAGCACGCGGTGAAGCGCTACGAAGACGCCGTCGCGGCGGCGAAGGCGCAGGGCGGCCAGGTGCTCTGCGGCGGCGCGCGCGTCCCGGGGCCCGGCCACTTCGTCACGCCCACGATCGTCCGCGCCCCCGCGCACGCGAAGTTCCCCATCGCGTGGGAGGAGACGTTCGCGCCGATCCTCTACGTGTTCGAGGTGGACGCGCTCGAGGACGCGATCGCCGCGAACAACGCCGTGTCCCAGGGCCTCTCGAGCGCGATCTTCACCGACAGCGTGCGCGCGGCCGAGACGTTCCTCTCGCCGATGGGCAGCGACTGCGGCATCGCGAACGTGAACATCGGCACGAGCGGCGCGGAGATCGGCGGCGCGTTCGGCGGCGAGAAGGACACCGGCGGCGGCCGCGAGTCGGGCTCGGACGCGTGGAAGACGTACATGCGCCGGCAGACGTGCACCGTGAACTGGGGCAAGGACCTGCCGCTCGCGCAGGGCGTCGAGTTCCTCTGAGACGCCTCGAGCTGAGCGATGCCCCCGCGGGGGTCTTTCGCTCCGCGCGCACCTGGCGTATCCCGGAAGGATCATGGCCGACCGCTACGTCCCCGACCCGCAAGCGCGCTGGTTCCTCGAGAACGCCGACGCGGTCGACCCGAACCTGCCCTATTTCTCGCCCGAGTCCCGACGCTTCATCGACCGCACCGTCATGACGAGCCTCGGCGCCGCGACGGGCGCGGACGACCTCACGCTGGGTGCGTCGTCGCCCATCGGGGGCGGGCCGGCGATCGATCGCGGGGCGCTCCGCATCCCGGACAGCGAGCTCGCGAACATCATGCGTGTGATCGCCGACCTCCGCGCCGCAGGTGAGCTGCACATCCTGCCGGAGATCGAGCGCGCGGCCATCGAGCTCGGTGCGAGCGATGCGCTCGCACGGCCGACACGGCGGGGCGGATACGGCGCTGGGGACGAATTCGACTGGAGCGCGTTCGGTGACGCAGCCGGGAAGCACGCGGCGTTGGGCATCGACCGAGGAGGACTCGTCGCCTCGGACCGCGACACGCCCCCGGCCGAGCCGTTCGGCTTGGTGCTCGCCAGGATCTGGTGGTCTCTCGTCTTTGGCCCCACCGACGGCGGAGTCAGCCCGGACGTCGCGCCCTACGAGCCAGAGCCCGAGCCGGCCGAGACCGATGCGGAACCGGAGAGCTCGCCGTCCGGCGACGCCGAGGAGGGCGAGAGCGTCGACGATGCGAATGACGAGCGCGACGAGGACCGAGTCGAGGACCGAGTCGAGGACACGTTGCGCGGGGTGGATCAATGGCTGCGGGACCATGGCCGCAGCGGTCAACCCGCCCCAACGGACGCGCAGCCGCGCGACCCGGATGATGGCCTGAAGGTCCTTCTTGGCCTCATCGAAGTCTTTGTTAATTATAACGTAATCGAACTCCGGCGCGTGGGAGATTTCTTCCTCCGCGCTTGCCATGCGGCGACGGATCACCGCGTCGCTGTCCTGG
>JBGAQA010000107.1:0-21330 GCA_044220955.1 Sandaracinaceae bacterium | reverse complement strand
GTGATCGCGCTCTACCCGATCACGCCGAGCTCCACGATGGGCGAGCTCGCCGACGAGTGGTCGGCCAAGGGCCAGGCCAACGTGTGGGGCCGGGTGCCGCGCGTCGTGGAGATGCAGTCGGAGGCGGGCGCCGCCGGCGCGGTCCACGGCGCCATCACCGCGGGCGCGCTCTCGACGACCTTCACGGCCTCCCAGGGCCTGCTCCTGATGATCCCGGACATGTTCAAGATCGCCGGCGAGCTCACGCCCTTCGTGATGCACGTCGCGGCGCGCTCCATCGCGACGCACGCGCTCTCGATCTTCGGCGACCACTCGGACGTGATGGCGTGCCGATCGACCGGCTTCGCGATGCTCGCCTCGGCGTCGGTGCAGGAGGCTCAGGATCTGGCGGCGATCGCGCACGCCGCCTCGCTCCGATCGCGGATCCCGTTCCTGCACTTCTTCGACGGCTTCCGGACCTCTCACGAGGTCGCCAAGATCACGCTCGTCGACGACGACGTGCTCCGCGCGCTGATCGACGAGGACGCGCTCGCCGCCCACCGCGCGCGCGGGCTCACGCCCGACCTGCCCGTGCTGCGCGGCACCGCGCAGAACCCCGACACCTTCTTCCAGGCGCGCGAGGCGGCCAACCCCTTCTACGACGCCGCGCCGCGCATCCTCGACGGCGTGATGTCGCGCTTCGCCGAGCTCACGGGGCGCCAGTACCGGGCGTTCGAGTACCATGGGCATCCCGAGGCCGAGCGCGTGCTCGTCGCGATGGGCTCCGCGACCGAGACGGCGATCGAGACGGTCGATCACCTGCTGCGCGCGGGCGAGCGCGTCGGGGTCCTGCGGGTGCGCCTCTACCGTCCGTTCGACGCCGCCGCGCTCCTGCGCGCTCTGCCCGCGACGACACGGTCCATCGCGGTGCTCGACCGCACCAAGGAGCCGGGCGCGCTGGGCGATCCCCTCTTCCTCGACGTGCTGGGCGCGCTCGCCGAGAGCGGACGCCCGATGCCACGGGTCGTCGCCGGCCGCTACGGGCTCTCGAGCAAGGAGCTGACGCCCGCGATGCTCGTCGCGGTCTTCGAGGCGCTGGGCGGCTCGGCGCCGCCGCGCTTCACGATCGGGATCGAGGACGACGTCACGCACCGCTCGCTGCGCTGGGACGCCGGGGTCGACATCGAGGCCGACGACGTCGTGCGCGCGATCGTGTTCGGCATGGGCTCCGACGGCACGGTCGGCAGCAACAAGAACACCATCCAGATCATCGGCGAGCAGACCGAGCACTACGCGCAGGGCTACTTCGTCTACGACTCGCGGAAGGCGGGAGCGGTCACCGTCTCGCACCTGCGCTTCGGGCCGAGGCCCATCCGGTCGCCGTACCTCGTGCAGCGTGCGCACTTCGTCGCGTGCCACCATGCGAGCATCCTCGAGCGTCACGACGTGCTCGAGCACGCGATGCCCGGCGCGACGTTCCTGCTCAACGCGCCCTGGGCCCCGGGCGAGGCGTGGGATCGCCTGCCGCGCGAGGTGCAAGACGAGATCACCGAGCGCCGGGTGCGGTTCTTCGTGATCGACGCCAACGCGGTCGCGGCCGAGCAGGGCCTGGGGCGCCACATCGGCACCGTGCTCCAGGCGTGCTTCTTCGCGCTCTGCCGGGTGCTGCCGATGGACGAGGCGATGGCGCACATGCGCGACGCCGCCACCAAGAGCTACGGCAAGCGCGGCGCGAGCGTGGTGGAGAAGAACCACCTCGCGATCGAGCGCGCGGTCGCCGCGATGCGAGAGGTGTCCGTTCCCGCGAGCGCGAGCGCGACGCGCCGCAGGCCGAGGGCCGTCCCCGCGCGCGCGCCCGACTTCGTCCAGCGCGTGACCGCGGCGATCCTCGCCGGGCACGGCGATCGACTGCCCGTGAGCGCGTTCCCGGTCGACGGAACCTGGCCGACGGGGACCTCGAAGTGGGAGAAGCGCAGCATCGCCCTCGAGCTTCCCTCGTGGGACGCGTCGCTCTGCATCCAGTGCAACAAGTGCGCGATGGTGTGTCCGCACGCGGCGATCCGCACGCTCGTGTGCGCGCCCGAGGCGGCGGCCGGCGCCCCGGCAGGCACGCAGACCCTCACCTACAAGGCCAAGGAGCAGGCCGGTCTCGCCTACGTCGTACAGGTCGCGCCCGACGACTGCACCGGCTGCCGGCTCTGCGTCGAGGTCTGCCCCGCCAAGGACAAGGGCAACCCCCGACACAAGTCCCTCGACATGGTGCCCGCGGAGACGATCCGGGATGCCGAGCGCGCGCGCTGGGCGTGGGCAGAGACGGTGCCGCCGATCGAGCGCGCGAAGGTGCATCTCGACGTGAAGGGCTCGCAGCTGGTCGCTCCGCTCTTCGAGTTCAGCCTCGCGTGCTCGGGGTGCGGCGAGACGCCCTACCTCAAGCTGATGACGCAGCTCTTCGGCGACCGCGCGGTGATCGCCAACGCCACCGGCTGCTCGTCGATCTTCGGCGGGAACCTGCCGACGACGCCCTGGACCACCGGGCCGGACGGCCGCGGCCCGGCGTGGACCAACTCGCTCTTCGAGGACAACGCCGAGGTCGGTCTCGGGCTGCGCCTCGCGCTCGACGCGCACCGCGAGAGAGCCCGCGCGCTCCTCCGCTCGATGGCGAGCGTCGTCGGCGACGCGCTCGCGACGTCGCTGCTCGACACCGCGCCGGCGGACGACGCCGGGATCGCGGCGCAGCGCGAGCGCGTGCTCGCCCTGCGCGCGCAGCTCGCCTGCGTCGAGGGCCCCCGCGCGCGGGAGCTCGCAGCGGTCGCCGATCACCTCGTGCCGAAGAGCGTCTGGATCGTGGGCGGTGACGGCTGGGCCTACGACATCGGCTACGGCGGGCTCGACCACGTCCTGGCCTCGGACGCGAACGTGAACGTCCTCGTGCTCGACACGGAGGTCTACAGCAACACCGGCGGCCAGCAGTCGAAGGCCACGCCGCTCGGGGCTTCGGCGAAGTTCGCGTCCGCGGGCAAGAGCGTGGGGAAGAAGGATCTCGGGCTCCACGCGATGTCGTACGGTCACGTCTACGTCGCCGCGGTCGCGATGGGCGCCCGCGACAAGCAGACGCTCGACGCGCTCCGGGAGGCCGAGAGCTGGCACGGACCCTCGCTGATCATCGCGTACAGCCACTGCATCGCGCACGGCTACGACCTGGCACACGGGCTCGAGCAGCAGCGCCTCGCCGTCGAGTCCGGCGTGTGGCCTCTCTATCGCTTCGACCCACGCCGGCTCGCCGCGGGGGAGAGCCCGCTCGTGCTGGACGCGGCTCCACCCGAGACAGGCCGCAAGGCGCGCGTGCGCGACTACATGATGAACGAGGGCCGATTCCGGGCCGTGGAGCTCTCGGATCCGGCGAGGCACGCGCGGCTCGTCGCCGACGCCGAGCGCGCCGTGGACCGGCGACTGGCCATCTACCGGCAGCTGGCGACGATCCACGCCCCCCCGGAGAAGCCATGAGCGCAGAGACCGCCCCGGCGCCGCACTCGCTCGAGACCGACTACCTCGGCCTGCGCATCGCGAGCCCGATCGTGCCCGGCGCCTCGCCCCTGGCCGACGACCTCGACGTGGTCCTGCGCCTCGAGGACGCGGGCGCGCCGATGATCACCATGCGCTCGCTCTTCGAGGAGCAGCTCGCGCTCGAGGAGCGCGCCACACGGGCGCACGTCACGCACGCGGGGCTCGGCGGCGAGTCCACGCGGACCTTCCTGCCCGAGAGCGCGTTCGCGATGGGCGTCGACCGGTACCTCGCGCAGCTCGAGCGGATCCGGAGGCGCGTCGCCGTGCCCGTCGTGGCGTCCCTGAACGGCACGACGCCCGGCGGGTGGGTCGAGCACGCGCGCATGCTCGAGCAGGCCGGCGCGAGCGCCCTCGAGCTCAATCTCTACGCCCTTCCCTCCGATCCTTCCGTGAGCGCCGCGGAGGTCGAGCGCTCGCAGCTCGAGGTCGTCCGCGCCGTCGTGCATCGCGTCGGGATCCCCGTCGCCGTGAAGCTCTCGCCGTTCTACTCGTCCTTGCCCCACTTCGTCCGCGCGTGCGAGGACGCCGGCGCGCGTGGCGTCGTCCTGTTCAACCGCTTCTACCAGGCCGACGTCGACCCGGTCGCCCTGGCCACCCGCCGCACGCTGCACCTCTCCACCTCGAGCGAGCTGCTCCTGCGCCTGCGCTGGCTCGCGCTCCTCTCACCGCGGGCGCGGCTCTCGCTCGCGGCCAGCGGCGGCGTGCACGAGCCGATCGACGCGATCAAGGCCATCATGACGGGCGCGACGATCGTCCAGGTCGTCTCGGCGCTGCTGCTGCACGGACCCGAGCGCATGCGCGCGCTGACCGAGGGTCTGCGCGACTTCCTCGCGCACGAGGAGTACCGCTCGCTGGCGCAGATGCGCGGCAACATGAGCGCGGCGCGCTCGCCCGACCCTTCCGCGTACGAGCGCGCGGACTACGTGCAGGTTCTCTCGAGCTGGCACGGCCCGGTCCCCTCCAGCCGCCCGTCGTAGCCGTCGTAGCCCCGGCGAGGGTCGGCGAGAGGTCTCGCACGTGCTCCGTCACGGATCGGTCACGCTGCGCCGAAACCGCTTGCCGGTCGGACAGATCGCGGGTTTGGTAGCGCTCCCCATGGCGGAATCCTCGTCTGCGCCCTCGTCGTTCGCGCCCGTCGCGATCGTCGGGCGGGCATGCCTCCTTCCTGGTGCCCGTAACCCCGCCGAGCTCGCCGCGCTCGTCCTCGAGGGGCGCGACGCCGTGACGCCCGCCGCCGAAGGCCGCTGGGGGCTCCCGAAGGCGCGCGTGATGGGCAGCACGAGCGACACCTCCGGCGACCGGAGCTGGTCGGACCGCGGCGGCTACGTCACGGGCTGGGAGGACGTCGTCGATCCTCGCGGCTTCGGAGCGCTCTCGGAGCGCTCCGTCCGCGCGCTCGATCCGCTCTTCCAGTGGGTGCTGCACACCGCCCGCGAGGCGGTTCGCGACGCACGCGGCGTCGACCCGGCGCGGACCGGCGCGATCCTGGGCAACCTCTCGTTCCCGACCGACGCGCTCAGCCGCTTCGCGTCGAGCGTGTGGCTCGGCGGGCCGAGCGAGCGGCCCGATGCGCGCAACCGGTTCATGTCGGGCCTGCCCGCGCACCTGCTCGGCCCCGCGCTCGGGCTCGCGGGCCCGCGCTTCTGCCTCGACGCGGCCTGCGCGAGCTCGCTCTACGCCATCGCGCACGCGTGCGACGCTCTCGCGAGCGGGCAGGCCGACTGGATGCTCGCCGGCGCCGTGTCGCGCGCGGACGATCTCTTCATCCACGTCGGGTTCTGCGCGCTGGCGGCGATGAGCAAGAGCGGACGCAGCCGGCCCTTCCACGCCGACGCCGACGGTCTCGTCCCGGCCGAGGGGTGCGCCGTGCTCGTGCTCCGACGCCTCTCCGACGCGGTGCGCGACGGCGATCGGATCCTCGGCGTCATCCGCGGCGTGGGGCTCTCGAACGACGGCCGTGGTCGTGGTCTGCTGGCCCCCAGCGAAGAGGGACAGGTCCGCGCGATGCAGCAGGCGTACGCCCGTGCAGGCATCGCGCCGTCGAGCGTGAGCTACGTCGAGTGCCACGCGACGGGCACGCCGGTGGGCGACGCGACGGAGCTGGCGAGCCTCGGGCGCGTGATGGAGGGGCGCGGCGGCCCGCTCGCGATCGGATCGCTCAAGGCGAACCTCGGCCACCTCGTGACCGCGGCGGGCGCGGCGGGCGTCCTGAAGATCCTCGCGGCGCTGGAGGCGCGCTCGATCCCGCCGACGCCGCACGTGGATGCGCCGAGCAAGGCGCTCGATCCGGCGCGCTTCCGCGTGCTCGGCAAGCGCGAGGCGTGGAACACGGCCGGCGGCGTGCGCCGCGCGGCCATCAGCGCGTTCGGCTTCGGTGGCAACAACGCGCACGTCGTCATCGACGAGTGGCACCCGGAGCAGGCGGCGAGCGAGAAGGCAGTCACGGCGGTCGGCATCGAGGTGCGGAGCACGCCGCGCGTGGTCGTCGTCGGCATCGGCGCGCGCGTGGCCGACGGCCAGAGCGCAGCCGACCTCGCCGCGTCGTGGAGGGAGAAGCGCTCGCGGGTGCGCCCGCGCCCCGAGGGCGGCGTCGCGTCGGCGCACGCCGAGGAGGTGGTGCTCGAGCTGACGGGCCTGCGCTTCCCGCCCGCAGACCTCGAGCGCACCATCGCCCAGCAGACGATGCTCCTCGCGGCGGCGCGCGAGGTCGCGACCGGGCTCTCCCTGCCGAGCCTGCGCACGGGCGTGTTCAGCGGGATGGGCTGCGACGCCGAGGTCGCGCGCTGGGGCGCGCGATGGCGCCTCGGCGAGGACGGCGCGGACCGCGACGCGATCGCCCCGAGGCTGGTCGCGGCGACCGTGGTCGGCACGATGCCCAACGTGCCGGCGAACCGGCTCTCGTCCCAGCTGGATCTGGGCGGCCCGAGCCACACGGTGTCGGCGGAGGAGCGCTCGGGGCTGGTGGCGCTGGGGCTCGCGCGACGCGCGCTCGAGGAGGGCGAGCTCGACGCGGCGCTCGTGTGCGCGAGCGAGCTCTGCAGCGAGCCGGTGCACGAGGCGGCGCTGAAGGAGCTGCGGCTCGAGGCGGTGAGCGGTGACGCGGCCCTGGTGCTGGTGCTCGAGCGCGAGGACGACGCGCGCAAGAACGGTCACCCGATCCTGGCGCGCCTGGGCGACGAGGACGCCCGCGCCGTCTGGCGGACCGAGCGCTCGGAGGTGGAGCGCCTCTTCGGACGGCCGCACGCCGCGGTCGGGCTGCTCCACGTCGCGCTCGCCACGATCGAGCTGGCGCACGCGAGCGCGGAGACCGCGGCGATCACGATCGAGACGCCGAGCCTCGAGGGACCCACCGAGCGCGTGACGCTCGAGCGGGTGGGCCCGAGACAGCCGTGGCCGGTCGCGCGCGCCCTGGCCGGCCCGGTCGTGCGCTTGCCCGCCCATCCGCCGCGGCCCCGGTCGACGAAGAGCGAGACGACGACGATGACGAAGAACGCGAATGGAAACGGCGGCGCGCGATCGATGCCGCGAGCGCCGGCGCTGCCGCCCGTCGGGACGCGTGCGCGCCCCGTCGCCGCCGCCCTGCTCGCGGCCGTACCGGCCACCGAGGTCGCCCACGAGCCGAGCACCGACGCGGGTCCGCTCGCGCAGATCCTGTTGCAGGCGGCCGAGCACCAGCGCGCGCTCGGCGAGCTGCACCGACGGTTCGTCGAGGACCAGGTGGCGATGCACCAGCGCTTCCTCGCGATGCGCGGGCAGATGAGCGACGTGCTGATCGGCGGAGCGTGGGGCGGCGCAGGGATCGCGGAGCCGGCGCTCGAAGAGGCGTCCTCGCCCTCGCCCTCGCCCTCGCCCTCGCCCTCGCCCTCGCCCTCGCTCTCGCCCTCGCCCTCGCCCTCGCCCTCGCCCTCGCCCTCGCCCACCGCCGGCCCCTCACCCCAACCCTCTCCCCGCGCACGGGGAGAGGGAGCCGAGGCGCGCGCCCTCCCCGCGAAGAAGAGGGGCGGCCTCACCCCCGCGCCCGTGGTCCCGACGCCGAAGGGCCCGACGTTCGATCGCGCCCAGCTCGAGATCCACGCGTCCGGCAAGATCTCCGAGATCTTCGGCCCGCTCTTCGCGCAGCAGGACGCCCACGCGATCCAGGTGCGGATGCCGACGCCGCCGATGCTCCTCGCCACGCGCTGCACGGGCATCGACGCGACCCCCGGTGTGCTCGGCAAGGGCACGTGCTGGACCGAGACCGACGTGGTCGAGACCTCCTGGTACCTGCACCAGGGCCGGATGCCGCCCGGGATCTGGATCGAGAGCGGACAGGCCGACCTCTTCCTCATCTCCTACATGGGCATCGACTTCCTCAACCAGGGAAACCGCTGCTACCGCCTGCTCGGCTGCGAGCTCACCTACCACCGCAGCCCGCCGCGCGTCGGCGAGACGCTCACCTACGACATCCACGTCGACGGCCACGCCAACCAGGGCGACGTGCGCCTGATGTTCTTCCACTACGACTGCCGCATCGGCGGGCAGCCCGCGCTCACCGTCCGCAACGGGCAGGCCGGCTTCTTCACGTACCAGGAGCTCGACGAGTCGGCGGGCATCCTGTGGAAGCCCGAGGCGCAGGAGATCGTCCCGGACGCGCGCGTCGATGCGCCGAAGGTCGCGCTCGCCAAGACCTCGCTCACGCGCGACGACCTCGAGGCGCTCGCGCGCGGCCGCGCCGACATCTGCTTCGGCGCCGGCTTCGAGGCCGCCGCGTCGCACGTGCGATCGCCCTGCATCCAGGGCGGGCGCATGCTCTTTCTCGATCGCGTCGACGTCATCGAGCCAGAGGGCGGCCCGTGGAAGCGCGGCTACCTGCGCGCGACGCAGGACATCCGCGAGGATCACTGGTTCTTCGACGGCCACTTCCACCTCGATCCT
Organism: Sandaracinaceae bacterium; assembly: GCA_044220955.1. Classification (GTDB taxonomy): domain Bacteria; phylum Myxococcota_A; class Polyangia; order Polyangiales; family Sandaracinaceae; genus JBBSAT01. The sequence goes on along the minus strand of JBGAQA010000107.1, from coordinate 12,873 downwards.
TGCATGCCCGGGACGCTGATGTTCGACGGCTGCATGCAGACGATGAGCGTCTACCTCGCGGCGATGGGCGTGACGCTCGGCCGCGACGGCTGGCGCTTCGAGCCCGTCACCGGCGAGACGTACAAGATGCTCTGCCGCGGCCAGGTCACGCCGAAGAGCAAGCAGCTCGTCTACGAGGTCTTCGTCGAGGAGCTGCGCGACGATCCGAGCGGGCCGGTGCTCTACGCGGATCTGCTCTGCACGGTCGACGGCCGATGGAGGCGCGCGGCCGCCTGATAGCGGCCGCCGCGCCGGGCGTCACGCCCGGCGCCGAGCCGGCGTCGCTGAGCCACAATCGCGCAGACCGACCGGGGGCGCGCGCGAAGAGCGGTCCGAGCGAGGGCTTCCCGTTCGACTACGCATCGCTGGTCGCGTGCGCGTGGGGCAAGCCGAGCACCGCGTTCGGCAAGATCTACGAGCGCTTCGACACGCACCGCAAGGTCGCGCGCCTGCCGGGACCGCCCTATCACTTCATGTCGCGCATCGCGCGCGTCGACGGCGAGATGGGCGTGGCCAAGGCCGGCGCGGAGGTCGAGGTCGAGTACGACGTCCCGCCCGACGCCTGGTACTTCCGCGAGAACGGCCACGGCGTGATGCCCTACGCCGTGCTGATGGAGGCAGCGCTCCAGCCCTGCGGCTGGCTCGCGAGCTACGTCGGCTGCGCGCTCCTCAAGGACGAAGACCTCCTCTTTCGCAACCTCGACGGCAAGGCGACGGTGCACGCCGAAGTGCTGCCCACGAGCGGCGTGCTGAAGACGGTCAGCAAGCTCAAGAGCGTCTCGCTCGCCGGCTCGATGATCATCGTGGGCTTCGACGTCCGCTGCACGCTCCCCGAGCGGGGCGACGAGCTGGTCTACTCGCTCGACACCGTGTTCGGCTTCTTCCCGCTCTCGGCGTTCGAGAACCAGGCCGGCCTGCCGATCAACGACGCGCAGAGGGCGCTCTTCGGGGCGCCGAAGAAGAACGAGATCGACCTCGTGGCGCGCCCCGCGAGGTACTGCGACGGGACCGCGCGCCTCGCGACGCGCTTCCTCCTGATGCTCGACCGCATCGTGCACTTCGACGCGAGCGGCGGCGCGGCGGGGCTCGGCGCGGCGCGCGCGGAGAAGACGGTCGATCGCGACGAGTGGTTCTTCAAGGCGCACTTCTTCCAGGATCCGGTGCAGCCGGGCTCGCTCGGCGTCGAGGCGATGTGCCAGCTGCTGCAGCTGGTCATGCTCGAGAAAGGCCTCGCCGAGGGCATCGCGCAGCCGCGCTTCGAGGCCGTCGCGCGCGGCGTGAAGCACGTGTGGAAGTACCGCGGCCAGGTCGTCCCGGCGAACCAGGTGATCGGCTGCTCCCTCGAGGTCACCAAGATCGAGAAGGAGCCCGGCGGGAGCGTGCTCGCGGTGTGCGATGCGTCGCTCTGGGTCGACGGCAAGCGCATCTACGACGCGCAGGGGCTCGCGATGCGCATCGTCGGCGGCGACGGGACGCCGCCCGACGGGCACGAGGGACCGCGGCGCGATGGGAGGGGGAGCCCGTCCTCGACCTCGACCTCGCTCTCGCTCTCGCCCTCGCCCTCGCGCTCGCGCTCGCCCTCGCCATCGGAAGAGCTCCTCGACGTGGCGCGCGAGCCCTGGCTCGCCGACCACTGCCCGACGTGGGTGATCCCCGCGCTGCCCGCGATGTCGATGCTCGCTCGCGTCGTCGCGGCGGCCGAGGCGCACGCCGGCAAGGGCATCGCCGCCGTCGAGCACCTGCAGGTCGTCCGCTGGATCACGCTCGATCAGCCCGCGCGCCTGCGCACGCGCGTCGAGGCCGTCCCCGGCGACGCGTGGCACCTCAAGGTGACGCTGGAGGCGTTCCGCCACGCGAAGGACGCGCGGCTCTCGCGCTTCGAGCCGGCGGCCGAGGCGCTCGTCCTCCTCGGCGACCCGGGCGCGCCGCCGCCCATCCCGCCGCCGCTCGCGCACCCGCACGAGGGCGGAGACCCCTACGCGGAGGGGAGGCTCTTCCACGGGCCGAGCTTCCGCCTGCTCCGCTCGCTCACGCTCGGCGATGCCGGATCGACCGCCGTCCTCGACGCGTCGGCGACCCGCGCGCCGAAGGGCCGTCTGCACGAGGTCCTGCTCGACGCGTGCACGCACGGCATCCCGCACGACGGCCTGCACGCGTGGTCGCCCGCGCTCGCCGCCGATCGCGCCGCGTACCCGTTCCGCATCGAGCATGCGCGGATCTTCGACAGCCAGATGCCGCGCGGGCGCGTGCGCGTCGAGGCGCGGCTCGCCGAGGCGTCCTTCGATCGCGCGCGCATCACGCTCGTCGCCGTCGACGAGACGAGCGGGCGCGTGTGGGCGGCGCTCGATCTGATCGAGGTGCTGCTCCCCAAGGGGCCGATCGGCCTGGCGGCGCCCAGGGATCGCGAGGCGTTCCTCCGCGATCGGCGCTACGTGGGCGGCGTCGGTCTCTCGCGCACGACCCCGGAGGCCTCGTCGCTCGCGCTCACCGACCTCGTCGCGTCGAACTGGCTCCCTGGCACGATCCAGAGGGTCTACGGGATCGCCGACGTCACCGACCCCAGCGAGATGGCGTTCCGCGCGCTCGTGAAGGACCACGTCGGGCAGGCGACGCACACGCACCCGAGCGAGGTCGACCTCACGGGATCGCCCCACGCGTGGAAGGCCAGGAGCACACACCAGCCGCTCGCGCTCTTCGCGGGCACCACCACGGCGACCCCCGACGGCCTCACGGTCCGCGCGAGCCAGGCGCTCGACCTCTCGAGCGTGCGCGACTTCTGGCGCGGGTTCCTGAAGACGGGCGCGTGGCCGGGCGAGGATCTCTACTTCTCGCTGATCGAGCGCTTCGTGCGAAGCGTGCACGTGGAGGATCCGGCCGCGCTCGCCAAGGTGCGCGGCAAGAGCGTGCTCTTCCTCGGCAACCACCAGGTGGGGATCGAGTCGCTGCTCTTCGGCATCACGGCCTCCGCGCTCACCGGCACCAGCACGCTGACGCTCGCGAAGAAGGAGCACCGCGAGACCTGGCTCGGCAAGCTGATCCTGCACGGCTTCGCGTACCCGGGCCTGCGCGACCCGCGCGTCATCGCGTACTTCGACCGCGAGGATCCGGCGTCGCTGCCGTCGATCCTGCAGGACCTCGCCGCGATGATGAAGAGCGAGGGCAAGAACGTGATGATCCACGTCGAGGGGACGCGCTCGCTCTCGTGCAGCAGGCCCGTGAGCAAGATGAGCGGCGTGTTCATCGACATGGCGCTCACGCTCGGCGTGCCGATCGTGCCCGTCCGCTTCGTGGGCGGGCTGCCGCGCGCGGAGGTCGAGACGCGGCTCGAGTACCCCTTCGCGATGGGCAAGCAGGACTACTACCTGGGCGCACCGATCCTGCCGGAGGCGATCCAGAAGCTGCCGTACAAGGACCGCACGGAGCACGTGCTCGCGCGCATCAACGCGCTCGGCCCTGGCTTCGACGCGGAGATGCCCCTCGGCGGCGACGCCGAGCTCGTCGGAAAGGTCGCGATGCGCGTGGCCGAGAGCGACGCCCTCCCCGCGTTCGCCACGGTGCGCGCCGTGCTCGAGGCGCGCGGCGCGAGCGACCCGCGGATGCAGAAGCTCGTGGAGAGCGCCCGCACCGGCGCGGAGCTCGCGCTCGACGCGAGCCCGGAGAGCGCGTGGCTCGCCCGGATCGCGGAGTGGCTCTTCGGTCCGAGGGGGCCGGCGATCACGCGCGGCTGACGAGAGCGGGACTCTCGCCTCAGCGACCGGTGGCGCGAGCGTGACTCGGGCCGAGACCCCGCCCCGCGCGCGAGCATCCCGGGGCGGCCCCGGGACGGTTCACGGCGGGACGAACGTCAGCGAGTCGATCCGAATGAACATGAGCTGGCTGTCCGTCGGCGGGGATGTGCTCGGGACGCCGGAGGTGGCGGCAATCTCCTCGGGACCGATGTATTGCACGAACCCCGACCAGTACTCGCCCGCGGGCGCGAGGATCTCGGCGCGCGCGCCGTCCGACAGTCGATACACACCGAGGCGGTCCGACTGCTCGAGCAGCGCGGCGTAGCCGAAGCCGACGCGCAGGTCGGTGGGCTGGGGATTCGTGCCCCCGGGCACGTCAGCGACGTGGCGCTCGACGACCGCGCCGGGGTCGCTCGCGTGAGGCGAGGCCCAGACCTGCGGCTGGAAGCCTCCATCGAGCGGCTCGAATCGAATCCACGCCATGTCGGTGCCGTCGGAGTCGAGGCCGAAGTTGACGCCGCTCGCGAACAACGCGCGGAGCGGGCCACCCGGGAGCTGCACGTGGACGTTCGTCGGCAAGCTGCACTCGACGAAGACGGCATCAGCCACGACGTCGGCCACCTCACAGCCGCCGCCGAGGGCGGGCGCGATCACCGACTCGGTGCCGTCGGCCTCGACCGCGACGACGGATTGGAAGGACATCCAGGCCGCGGTGCGCACGCCATCGAGCCGTAGCTCCTGCGAACCACCGTGCGCGAACGGTGCGCGAAGGTCCGCCACGTAGCTCGGGACCGCGACTAGCTCCCCGCGGTAGAAGAACTCCGCGATGCCGTCCGGCTCGATGGTCCGCAGCAGGACGAAGGCCAAGTGAGTCGCGCTCACGTCGTGCTCGGTCTGCGTGCAGGTGCCACCCGGCGTCAGGGCACGAGTCCGAAATCCTGCGAGTGCATGCCCACCGTCATCAACGACGAACACGTCGCGGTTTCCGGAGAACTCGCCGAGGACGGTGAAGAGTCCTCGCGTTCCGTCGTGGGCACCGTGCCCACGCTCGATCCGAAACGGGTTGGTCCCGACCGGCCCACCGGGCGTCACAATCCGCCGGCAGCCCGTCCGATCCGGGCACGGTTCGATCGGCCAGCTCGTCGCGGCCACGCGCTCCGCGGTCGCCATCGACAGCTCGCACCTGGTCGGATCCGGCACGGCGAGCGAGATCCAGCCGCCGTCGATGCCTGCGTCCCGTCCGGCATCAGGACCCGCATCTTGCCCGCCGTCGCGCCCTGCGTCCACGCCCGCATCGACGCCAGCGTCGTCCGCGACGGTGCCGCTGCAGCCCCCGCCGAGCATGCCGAGCCAGGCCGCCCAGATCGACCACCGCAGGTGACTAGAAGCAGTCATCCAGATCGCGCTCGCGTCGATCGCGCTGGACTGCGAGTGTGTACCCGAGGACCGTCCACGGACGCGCCGTCCGTGCGACCGCGAGGCTCACTCCTTCGATGCTCGCCTGGGGCGCCGCGAGCAGCGCACCGCGCCCTTCGGCCCGCGACACGACATCCACGTCGAGCTCGCCTCGACGCCCCGTCGTGACGCGGAACCGCACCACGACGTGCCGCTGCGACCCCGCGCTGGACGCGACGAGCACCGCGTCCCCGTCCGGGAGCGTTGCGAGCGCATGTCGGTCGAAGCGAGACAGCCACGGAAACGCGCGGACCACCGTCGAGGTACCCTCGCGAAGATCGACCAGCAGCAGCCGCACGTGCTCGCGGGAATCATGGTAGCGGTCGTCATGCGGGTGTCGGTCACGCGCACGAGGCACGCGGTCGAGCACGAGCGCCGACGGACTCGTGAGCCGATGCGTCGCGGCGATGACCCAGCCAGGCGGCTCGCCCGCGAGCGCGATCGGACCGGTGCGACCCGTCCGCAGATCGGTGAAGACGACGCTCTGGCGCTCCGTGAGGTCGCCGCCGAGCGCGTACAAGCGCGCCGCCGAGCCGAGCAGGATCGTCCCGCGCCCGGTGGGACTCGTGCTGCCCGTCGCCGCGAACGCGCGCGCCGCTGACGCGAGCTGCGCGGAGTCTCCCTTCGGGAAGCCCTGTCCGTCCTCGACGAGGCCGAGCGTCGGCCCGACGGCCGTGACGCGCGCGACGACCTGCCCCAGGCTCGTACCGACGAGCCGGACCGCGTCGGCCCCGAGCGCCTCGCGCGGCTCGCTCGGCGCCGTCCACGCGAGGACCGGGTCGAGGAAGAGCTTGCCGAGGTGTGCGCTGACCTGAGGCGCCGCCGCCAGCTCGATGCCGCGTGTACGCACGACCCACTGGTCGAGCCCGCACGGACTTCCCGGCAGGCAGAGCGTGCCCAGGAACGATGCGGGGAAGCTGCCCTCGTAATAGAGACAGATCGGCAGCGGCGCCGGCCACGGCACGAACGCGCTGCCGTTCACGAGGGCCGGGTTCGGACCGTGCACGGTGCCGCCCGCGATGGGCCCGGACCAATAGTGCGCTGCGAGGCGCTCGCACGCGCTCGAGGCGCAGGCGCCGCTGCCGCGCACCTGGGTCCAGATCACGCCGAGCGCGGTTGGCGCGCCAAACGGCACCGTCGTCAGCGGCTGCGCGGCAGAGTCGGTCGTGAACGGCCAGTCCACGGCCACCGCAGACGGCGGCGACCGCCCCGTCGACCGGAACGTGGCCGACACCTCGGCGACGGTCGTGCCCGCGACCTGTACAGCCATCGGTCTCCACGCGCCCGAGGGATCGCTGGCGTAGAGGTCGCGTTCGCCGCCGGTGAGGATATCGAGCGTACCGCGGAGCGCGCAGCCCTCGTCGACGCAGGTTCTGCGCGTGGATTCGGAGTTGGTCGTCGCGACCGAGCAGTGGCAGTACCGGAATCCGACGTTGCCTGTCGCGGTGAACGTGTCCAGGGCGGCCGCGGTTGGGTCCGGACTCGCGACGACCGCGGGGCCTCGGATGTGGGCGGTGGTGATCAGCGACGGCGTGGTCGTGTCGATCGGCACGCCGTCGGTCGTGCTCGGCGTCGTCGCGGCGCACGGAACCGGGTCGCACGAGTCCCGGAGCTCCGGGCTCGAGCGCTCCAGCTCGGCGTCTACGTTGCAGTCGAGGAGCGAGTCCGCCGTGAGCGGGCAGAGGTCGCAGGGCTCGGGGATGCCGTCGTGGTCGGAGTCGGGCGTGCAAGCGTCGCCATTCCCGACACCGTCGCAGTCGGCCTGGTCCGGGTTCGCCACGTCGACACAGTCGTCGCAAGCGTCGCCGACCCAGTCGCCGTCGGCGTCTTCCTGGCCAGGGTTCCACACAGCCGGGCAATCGTCGTGCGGCCTCCCATCCGGGTAGGACAGGTCGCTGCGCACGCCGTCGCCGTCGGGATCGTTGCTCCCGTCGGCGCAGTGGTCCCAGGGCCCTCGCCACACGCCGTCACCGTCGGGATCGAGGTGGCTCGCGATCCATGCTTCGTTGCCATCGTCCGCGAGCGCGAGCGCATGGTTCGGCCGGATCCAGTCGCCGGCGACGATGCCGACCAGCTGCTCGGTCCCACAAGCGCGGACGCGCTGAGGATCGCCGAGCGGGTCGGCGCTCGTGGCGAGCAGGACGCTACCCCCATCATCGAGGAAGGTCGTCCCCACGAAATCGATGGGACGGAGCAAGTGGTCGGCACGGAGAGGAGACGGCGGCGGCGCCGCGTCCGAGATCCTGTCGAAGCCGTCCATCGCGAGGATGGTCCGGGAGTAATCACTCGGCGCGGCAGGGCTCGGCAGGAGCAGGTCAGGCACGCCAGGTTGGGGGGGGCTCTGTGGTAGCGACCCGGAGCACGAGTGAGTGGCGAACGTCCGGACCCGCGAGCCCGAAGTAGGCGCACCAGCCCGCGGGAGCGCCCGACGTGGCGAAGCACGTTCCTGATCCGTAGCCGACGAGGCGAACGAGCTGGCCGGTCCAGCCCCCCTCGGGACTCCCGAAGAAGGTGTCGCGCACCTCCACACGCTGGTCGATCGGTCCAGCTTCCGATGGGGCCCGGGCCGGCCAAACAGGGTCGATCTCCAGCAGTGCGAGCCGGTAGAAGGGCGTCCGATTCGTCCGAAAATCGGGGACGAGACTATCGCACGGCACGTCCGACGCGCGGTCCGCGCCCTGCGCGACGCAGGCTCGGACCGCACGAGACACTCGGGGCGAGTCGAACCCAGGCCGGACGAAGACGATCCCCGGGTCCGCGTCGAAGTCGACGTGGTCCGGCACGAAAGGAGCGAACCGATCCGTGACCGACGCGCCTGCGGTCCCGCCCGCGATGCAGTCGGCGGTGGTCAGCACGAACCGCGGCGAGATCAGCGTCCCGGCACAGAGCGCATTCAGCAGGCCCGTTCCCTCCGGCTGCGAGCTCAGGCTCCGGGACACCACGAGCACGGTGCTGTCCGTGCCGGTGGTGTCGGGGTCGGCGCTGCCGCCGAGCAGGTCCCCCTCCGAGGAGACGGCCCCGGAACTGGCCACGCAGCTCGATGCGAGGAGAACACCGACTCCAACGATCGTCGCGCGGTGCAGCACTCGTCACCTCTCCTCGACTGGAAGAGTCTCTCGCAACGGCACGCTGCGATCAAGACGTCGAGGCGCGTGGCCGCGAGCCGAGCCACGAGGAGACGCGACGTCTATCGCTCTCGCTCTCGCTCTCGCGCTCGCTGTCCCTCGCGCTCGCTGTCCCTCGCTCTCGCGCTCGCTCTCGCGCTCGCGGGCCCTCGCCCTCGCCCTCGCTCTCGCTCTCGCCCTCGCTCTCGCTCTCGCCCTCGCTCTCGCTCTCGCTCTCGCTCTCGCTCTCGCCCTCCCGCGCTACCATCCCTGGCCGTGTGGCTCGTCACGACGATCGGCATCGCCGGACTGCTCGGCGCGCTGCACGTGATCGCGATGGCGCTCGCGTCGACCCGGCTCGGTGCGCGGCCGGCGCGCGTGCAGATCTTCTACGGCCCGAGCCTCGTGCTCCGGCGCGGGGCGCCCGAGGTGCGGCTGGGGATGCTGCCGCTCGGCGGCTACATCGTGCACGGGCCGGCGCCCATCCCGCGCGAGCCCGCGGGTCCGTACCGCGAGGCCGAGCCGCGGCCGGACGCGACACAGCCGACGACGTTCGCGCTCCTCTCACCGGGCCTGCAGGCGCTCGTGCTGCTCTCGGGCAACGTGGCGCTGCTCGCGCTCGCGGTCGCGCTCGCCGGGCCCGGCGCGCTCGTGTCCGCGGCGCGCCTTCCGCTGCAGTTCGTGTGGCTCCTGCTCGACAACGACCGCGCCGTCGCGTCGCTCCGCACCTTCGCGGAGCGCGATCTCTCCCTCGCCCTCGTCGGGACGATCGCCGCCAAGCTCGCCGCCGCGAACCTGCTCCCGCTCCCCGGCGTCGACGGCAGCGCGCTCCTCGCGCTCGTCCTTCGGCCTCTCCTGCCTGCGCGGCTTCGGGGGCAGGAGATCGGCGCGCTGATCCCGTTCACGGTGCTGGCGCTCGCGATCGGCATCGCGCTCGTCGTCGCCCTGGTGCGGATGTAGCGACGGGCTTTCGGCGTACGATGGCTCGATGCGAGCCGGGCTGGCCCTCTGGATCTCGATCGGCGCCTTGGCCGCCGGGTGCGCCCAGGTGCACGGGACGGGGCCACCGGCCGCCGACGCGGCGCCGGGCGACGCCGCTCGAGCGGACGCGAGCGTCCGCGACGCCGGGGCGGACGCGGCCCCCGACGCAGGGATCGACGCGGCCCTCGCCACGCACGACGCCGGTCTCGATGCCACGATCGATCCGGTGGACGTGGGCCCCGGCGATGCAGCGCACGACGCCGGCTCCGATGCATCGGTCGACCTCGGCGTGGCGGGGGACGGCGACGTCCCGTGCTCGCTGGTGGGCACGTTCCACGCCGATCTCGGCTTCTACACGGCCTTCACCGAGGCCGGAGAGTGGGACACCTCGAGCAGTCGGGGCGGCGCCTCGCTAGCGGGCGGCCCCTACGTGCTGGCCGCGGACCTGCTGACGTTCTACTCGCGCGATCCCGTCCCGGGCTGCGCCGACGCGAGCACCTCGTACACGATCGAATTCCGAAGCTGCGACGTGCTGGTGCTCCACTTCGTGTCGGACGCGTGCGGCCGCACGGCGGGCGACATCTTCTACACGCGCGTCCCGTAGGCAGTTCTTGCCCGACGAGCCAGGGGATGCCGGCGGCGCTCCATCGTTCGAGCGCCAGCACTTCGCGGCCGAGGGGCCCGGCGCGCTGGGGCGCGCTGCGCTACGCTGGTCGCGTGCCGAGCTCGCTCCCGGCGCCCGCTCGGATCGCGCTCCTCGTCGGGATCGTCGCGGCTCTCGCGCTCGCCGCGCACCTCTCCGGTGCGGCCGCCTGGCTCACGCGCGAGCACGTCGCCGAGGCGGCCGAGCGCTGGGGCGCGCTCGGCGTCGCGGTGTACGTCGCGCTCTTCGCCATCGGCGAGATCCTGCAGCTCCCGGGCGCGGTGTTCGTCATCGCCGCAGTCGCGGCCTACGGGCCCTGGCTCGGCACGCTGATCGCGTACCTCGGGATGAACGTCGCGTCCGTCGCGGTGTTCCTCTTCGGGCGCCTCGTCGCCGGACGGGCGCTCGCCGAGATCGCGCACCCGCGCGTCCGAGCGCTGATGGCCGAGGTCGATCGCCGCCCGATCCGTACGGCGTTCGTCGCGCGCGGCGTGCTCTTCGTGCTCCCGGGGATCGGCTACGCGCTCGCGCTCTCGCCGATCCGCCTGCGCGACTACGCCCTCGGCTCCGCGCTCGGGCTCACGATCCCCTCGCTGCTCGCCGCCATCCTCGGTGAGTGGGCGCTGCGCCTGTTCGCCGCGGCCTGACGCCGGATCAGTGCGAGATCGCCGAGCAGGGCGTCGTCTCGCGGATCGTGCCGTCGGGGTCGGTGGTCCTGGTCACGGTTCCGTTCGACTCGCCTGCGAACTGCACCGGGCCGTCGACGTACGCGAGCACCATGCACATCTCGTCCGTGCGATAGGCGCCATAGCGGACCGTGTCGGTGCCGGGGTTCTGATACGTGCAAACCAGACGCAGCCCGGTCGCGTCGGTCATGTCGAAGGGCGGAGTGAGCGTGCCGCCGAGCGGGTCTCCGATGCCCGAGCTCGTCCCGAAGACGAGCTCGCCGTCGTGCGGCCCGCCGACCGCGTAGAGCTCCCACCCCGTCGTGAGCCCGTGGAAGTGCGGGAGCACGTAGTAGATGTGGTTCGCCAGCCGGTGCGTGCGGACGGTGTTCGCGAGGTTGCACGACATGTCCACGATCGTCGTCGATCGCCCCGCGATGTCGATGCGGCGGTTGTCGAGCGCCAGACCGTGGAGCAGCGTCGTCACGTCCGTGGACGGCAGGCCGTGCACGGTGAACGTGAGCGCCGTCGAGACGGCATCCGTCGAGAGGTTGAACACGTGGATCGCGCCGATGATGCGCGCGTGCGGGGGGATCACGTACGCCGCGCCCGGCCCGAACGCCTGCACTTCGTGCGTGGACTGCGTCGACTGCGCGAAGAACACGCCGCCTCCGTTCAGAGCCGCGGAGACCTCCTGGAAGTCGCGATCACCGCAAGGAAACGTCCCGTCGTCGCCGGTGAACTGGTCGTCGGGGACCCACATCCAGTTCGAGTGGTGCCAGCCCGGGCCCGCGTCCATCGTCACCGAGCTCACGTAGATCGGCGTGTCGTTGTTCAGGGTCCACGCCTGGCAGAGCTCGAGGCGCTCCTGCCCCGCCGCCAGATCGACCGCCGGGAACGCGTGCGTGAGCATCACCTCGGGCGCGGGGTCGAGCATCCACGTCGCGGCGTCGGGGCGCGGACCCGCGTCGGGCACCGGGCCCGTGTCGATCTCGAGCGGCCCCGCGTCGCCCGCTCCGGACACGGGCGTCGAGCAGGACGCCAGCAGACCCGAGAGACAGAGCGCGATCGACGCCGTGCGCATGCGGACCGAAGTCTCGCCCGTGCACCGCGATTCGTCGAGGTCTCGTGCTCAGCCGGGGGGCCTCCGGCCCGCGCGCGCCCCGGGGACGGGCGTCGGGATCGGGGTCGGCTCGGCCTCGGAGACCGTCGTCCCCGAGATCGCCCACGCGGCCGCCCGCACGCCGGGGCCGAACGTGAGGGCTTGAGTCGTGACCCGCTCGTCCGGCGTGCCCTCGTTCCAGACGACCACGAGCCGCGCGGTGACGGTGCCGACGCGGTCGCCGCTCGTGCGGCGTACCTCGACGCGGTAGGTGCCCGGCTGCGCCTCGACCACGTCGAAGGCCTCGATGCCCAGCTCCGCGTCGAGGTCCGCGGGCCGCGCGAGCGGACCGCCCGGATAGGCGGCCCAGAGCTGCAGACCGGCGTCGGGGTGCTCCCACACGAGCGTCACCCGCATCGCGCCGGCGCCGCGCAGCACGCCGCTCCGCCGCATCCGCGCGAGCAGCGCGCCGAGCTGCTCCTCGCTGCCCGCCTCGCGCGCCGCCTGCCGCAGCTCCGCGAAGCGCACGCTCGACCAGAGCTGCGCGGTGCGCGCGTTCCCTTCCCGGACGCCCGGGGCCGCGGTCTCCATCACGCGCTGCTCGAGCCGCAGCGCCTCGTCCGTGCGGTGCGCGCCCGCCGCGGCCTGCGCGAGCAAGAGGAGCACCGCCGGATCGTCCGGCCGGATGGTCGCCAGGGTCTCGTACTGCCGGTACGCGTCCTCGTACCAGCCGTGGGCGCGGTAGAGGTCGCCGAGACGTCGGCGCGCGAGCTCGTCGAGCGGCGCGAACTCCACGATCTCGCTGAACGTGCGCCGCGCGTCCTCCTCGCGGGCCTGGCGCAGATACATCTCGCCGATCGCCGTGCGCACGCCGGCATCGGCCAGCGGATCGATCCGCATGCGGGCGGCCAGGCGCATCAGCTCGGGCAGGTGGCTCTGCGTCTCGAGCTCCTCGAGCAGGCGGAGCTGGAGGTCGAAGCTCGAGGGCTGCTGCGCGATGAGGCCGCGCAGGGCACGCAGCCGCGCCCGCGGCGTGGTGGCGCGCGCGAGCACCTGCTCGACGAGCACCCAGTCCACGACGTCGCTGACGCCGAACGCGCCGCGCACGACGCGCAGGTCGTCGGGCGTGCGCACGCGGCGGAAGATGGCGTTGCGC
>JBGAQA010000106.1:0-21382 GCA_044220955.1 Sandaracinaceae bacterium | reverse complement strand
GTCCGTCCACACTGGCAGCGTCGGGCAGAAGGATGTTGAACGATCCCGCCGTCGCGTCGGCCAGGATGGTGTAGTCGCGGGCAGTCACTGAGTAAGCGGCGGTGACGGTGACAATGTTCCCCTTGACGATCCATCCGTCGAGCGTGTCTACCTCCACAAACTCGCCCAACGTCCACACCGCATCCGGCGTGGCGATGGTTGTCACCACAAGGTTGCCGTCCGAGTCGAGCGCCAGGGCGCGCGCCCCGGAGCCCGGCGGTCACGACCTCGGGCCGAGGGTCGTCGATCAGCGGACGGGCCGGGTCCGCGATGGAAGCGACCTCCTCGGGTGTCAGCGGCCGAAGGCCCCGCGCTGCGCAGAGCGCCGCCACGCCGGCCGCCGTCATCCCGACCGCGGGCGCGTGGATCGAGCCCGGCGGCTGCGCGACGACGCGCGCGGGGCAAGCTCCCGTCGCGACGCAGGCGTCGTAGCGCCAGCGCTCGACGGGGCGAGCGTCGAACGAGAAGGGCAAGAGGGCCACGTCCGCCGCCCCCGTGACCGACGCGCCGCGCAGCAGCTCCGGCAGTCCCTCGGCGAAGTCCGCGGGGCTCCGACCGGTCGCCGACAGCGGGGAGTCGCCCGACACCCAGGTGGTTCCGGCGGGCAGCTCGCCCGGGGGCAGGCACGCGAGCGGCGTCCGGGCGCCGTCGGCGACCAGCTCGAGGGTCCGGTCCCCGTCGAGCGCGACGAGCACTCCGCCGAGCGGGACGGTGGTCGTGCCCTCGCACGGCCCGAGCGCGTAGGCGACCGCATAGGTGATCGAGCTGCCCGCCCGGATCTGCGTGAGCGCCGAGATCTCGGACAGCTCGGCGACCTGGGCGTCGCTGAGCGGCAGCCGTGGCGTCGCCTCCGCCTCGGGCCGCACCACCCGACCCAGATCGCGCAGGTCGACGAGGATCGCCTGCTCCCCGTGGTTGGTGACGCGGAACACCACGGCCGGCTGCTCCCCGCGCGTCGCGAGACGATCCCGGGCCAGGATCTCCAGCTGGGCTGCGCTGGCCACGGGCGTCCACGCGGGCGCGGGCTCGGGGGCGCGGAAGGGCGGGCTCGACGGGGGCTCCGTCGCGCAGCCGCAGAGAAACGCCATCACGAGCCACACGCCGCGCGTTCGCACAGGCGGAGGATAGCCGCCGTGAAACGCCGTTGACAGTCTCGCGCACCCCCTCCTAGTCTCCTCCGAATTCGACGAGGCCCATCGGCGATGGGCCCGGTCGAGCCCGGCACGGCGTCTCGCCGCGGCAGGTCCGGGGGCGGCCGAGAGTTTGGAGACCGCCCGCGGGCGGGGGACTCGGTGGGAGAACAAGGTATGCGCACGCACACGACGACGGGACGCTGGACCCTCCTCATTCGCACGCTGGCCGCCCTGGCGATGCTCGCTGCCCTCGGCTGCCACGCCGACGAGAACGACCCGGCGGGACAGGCGGGCGAGCTGGGCGACGCGGTGCGGCGCGCGAACGCGATCGCGAACCTCTCGCGCATGTACACCACGGCCCTCGCGCACGCCGACGGCGACCGGACGGCCGCCGAGCCTTCGCACATCGCCGACGTGAGCGTCCAGCAGCTGACGCAGTGCTACCTGGACCACTCGGAGGACATCACGGGGCGCGCGGCGATCGTCTCGCTGCTCGGCGAGATGCGGGACGTCCGCTCGCTCCCCGCGCTGATCGCGGCGCTCGACTGGCGCTCCGAGGTGTCCGAGGAGCCCGCCATCGGCGCGGCGCGCACGCTCGCGACGCTCACGCTCGACGACGCCCAGAAGGGCCAGGTGATCACGGCGCTCGATCACGCGCTCGCGGCGGTCCGCACGGCCCGCGGGGTCGACAACCGGATGCGCATCGAGTTCCTGCGCACCCTGGGCACCCTCGGTGATCCGCGCGGCTCGGCCGCAGTCTCGCGGACGATGCTCCTGCAGTCCGAGAACCAGGACTTCCTCATCAACCGCCTCGCGTGCGAGCAGCTCGGGCGCATCGCCGATCCGACCACCGTGCCGGCGTTGATCCAGGCCCTCTACCTGTTCGGGCCGAACAACCCGGCGCTCCGGATGAACGACATGGCGTCGATGGGCCTCGTGCGCATCGGCCGCCCGGCGCTGCAGCCGCTCCTGGACACGCTCGCCGGCAGCAACACGGAGGCCAACCAGATCGCCACGCAGTACATCGCGGCCGTGCGCCAGCGCGACGCGGACGCCGCCGCGCAGATGTCCGTCGACTCGATCGTGGCCGGCGAGGCGGCGACGGCCCTCGGACAGCTCGGGTTCCGCGAGGCGATCGATCCGCTCATCGCCGAGACGGCCCGCACGGCCCCGGGCGAGCGCCCGGGGGCCATCGAGGAGAACTCGGCCGTCGAGGGTCACATGATGAGCGGCGCGCTCGCGCTCGTGTCGATCAACCGCGACGAGGCCGACAGCCAGCGCATCCGCGAGGCCCTCATCGCGGCGTACAATCGCCTCAACCCGATCTCGCGTCCCGGCCACGGCAGCCGCCAGCAGCTGCTCGTCGCGCTACAGCACTTCAACGACCCGGGTGCGCTCCCGTTCCTGCTGCAGACGGCGCAGCCGCTGCCGCGCGGGCAGGCGCCTGATCCGGACAGCACCGCGCGCCGCATCCTCGCGTTCCGTGCGTACCTGCTGATGGCGAACGCGGCCGAGATCGCGAACCTGGAGGCCATCCTCTCGGCCGAGCCGCAGGACAGCGACGCGCGCGACGGCTTCCTCGAGGTCACGGGCGACCTCGACGCGGGCAGCTCCGCCGACGCCGCCCGGCCCGTCATGGCGGCCACGCGCGAGTGCAACACCGACGTGACGTGCTGGGCCGGCAAGCTCACCGACCACGACTCGTGGGTCGTGCGCAAGGCCTGCTACATGCTCGCGCGCTACGGCCGCGGGAACGAGGCCGCGATCACGGCCCTCGTCGGGCAGCTGGGCAACGCGAGCGAGGAGATCCGCGGCGAGGTCCTGTACGCGCTCGACTTCGTGGCGTCGTCGGGCAGCGCCACCGCCGTGGCGCGCATCGACGAGCTGCACCAGCAAGAGCAGGGCCGCTCGGTCTGGTCGCACACCGAGTCGCTCTTCCTGGCCGTGCAGGCGCGCCTCGCCGCGCGCTCGGCCGCGCATTGACCCGCATGAGCATCCAGCTCGCCCCTCTCGACTCGCGAGAATCGCGCCTTCGGCGCCTCCCGTCGGCATGATCCGTCTCGAGGTCGTCGAAGGTCAGGACAAGGGACGCGTCCTCGAGTCGCGCTCGGACCTCGTGAAGATCGGGCGCGGCGAGGTCAACGACTTCGTCGTGTCCGAGTGGCACGTGTCGCAGGAGCACGCGATCGTGCTCTTCGTCGGCGACCGCTACGTCGTGCGCGACCTGCAGGCGACGAACGGGACGCGCATCCGCCGCGGCGACGGCGGCAAGACCGTGATCGACGTCGGAGCGGCCGAGAACCGCGAGGTCGCCCTCGAGTCGGGCGACGTGCTGACGCTCGGAGACACGGACCGCGCGGTGCACGTCCTGGTGCGGCTCGAGGACGAGGAGGACGACGCGCGCATCGTGTCGGTGCGCCGCGTGGCGGAGATCGACCGGCTCGAGGCGGACCTCGGCTCGGACCAGACGGTGCTGCGGGCGCTCTACGAGGCGCAGAAGAACCTGTCGGGGACGCTCGAGCTCGAGACGCTCGTCGACCAGATCGCGCAGGAGGTGTTCCGCTTCCTGTCTCGCGCGACGCACGTCACCATCGCGCTGCGCGAGGACGAGGACGGGCCCAGGCGGGCCGCGCGCTACGTGCCGGTCGGGACGCGCGTGCGCGGCGGGGCAGGGCGGGACGCGGTCCCGATCACGCGCAGCGTGTTCAAGAAGGTGGTCGCCGAGCGCGCGGCGGTGCTCGCTGCGGACGCGCGGCGCGACGTCGGCGAGAGCGCCTCGATGATGGCCGCGCAGATCACGAGCACGATCGGCGTCCCGCTCTGGCAAGGCGACGAGATCAACGGCGTGCTCCAGGTGGACAACCGCGAGGGCTCGGGCGTGTTCCGGGATCGCGACCTCGACGTGCTCGCGCTGCTGGCGCAGTCCGCGAGCGCGGCGCTCTCGCACGCGCGGCTCTACGCGCGACTGCGCGTCGCCGAGGAGAACCAGCGCAAGGAGAACGTCTACCTGAAGCGTCGCGAGCAGAGCCGGCGCGAGGGGGCGATCATCGGCGACGCGCCGACCATGAAGCGGCTCTTCGACCAGCTGCGCAAGGTCGTGAACACGCGCGTCACCGTGCTCATCGAGGGCGAGACCGGGACGGGCAAGGAGCTCATCGCGAGCGCCGTGCACTACTGGTCGGAGCGCCGGGAGAAGCTCTTCGTCGCGCAGAACTGCGCGGCGATGCCGGAGAACCTGCTCGAGAGCGAGCTCTTCGGGCACAAGAAGGGCAGCTTCACCGGGGCGACGGAGGACAAGAAGGGCCTCTTCGAGCTGGCCGACGGCGGCACGCTCTTCCTCGACGAGGTCGGCGAGATGCCGCTCTCGCTGCAGGCGAAGCTCCTGCGTGCCCTCCAGGAGGGCGAGGTGCGGCCGGTCGGCGGCGCCAAGACCATCCGCGTCGACACGCGCATCGTCGCCGCCACCAACCGCGACCTCGAGAAGGAGGTGGCGGAGGGCCGCTTCCGCGAGGATCTCTTCTATCGCCTGAAGGTGTTCCCGATCCGCGTGCCGGCGCTGCGCGAGCGCAGTGAGGACGTCCCGCTGCTCGCCGCGCACTTCCTCAAGAAGTACTCGCAGGAGTTCGGCCGCGCGGTCGGCGGGTTCTCGCAGCAGTCGATGGAGATGCTCCGCAGCTACAAGTGGCCGGGCAACGTGCGCGAGCTCGAGAACGAGGTGCAGCGCCTCGTGATCCAGATCGACGACCAGGCGTTCGTCCAGCCCGAGCACCTGAGCCCGAAGATCCGGCAGGTCGAGAACATCCTCGATCGCGTCCACCCGACCAAGGGCACGCTCCGCGAGATGATGGAGCAGGTCGAGAAGTGGATCCTGATCGAGGCGCTCAAGGACCACGGCAACAACAAGAGCCAGACCGCGCGCACGCTCGGGATCACGCGCGAGGGCCTGCACAAGAAGCTCAAGGGCTTCGGGCTCTCGTAGCCCTCGGCGGCGCGCCAGGCGGGGTCGAGCCCCGGCCCGAGCGCGATCAGCCCGAGCGCGGGCCGCCAGAGCGTGAGGGGAGACGGGCCCAGGAGCGAGAAGCTGCTTCCGGAACCCAGACCGGGAGCGTGTACCCTCCGGCCTCGTGACTGGCTTCGTCGCCGCCTCGAGCTTCGAGCGCATCGCGCCCGGCGAGCACCGAGGCGTGATCGACGCTGGCTGGGCGCAGGGGCGCGGCGCGTACGGCGGGCTGGTCGCGGCGCTGCTCATACGCGCGCTCGAGCTCGACGCGCCGCGTGGTCAGACCGTCACCACCATCACCGCGTCGTTCACGGCGCCGGCGACCGAGGGCCCTGCCACGATCCGGACCGAGGCAGTCCGCGCCGGGCGCAACGTGTCCACGCTCCGTGCGTCGCTCCTGCGTGACGATGCGACGCTCGCCACCTGCCTCGCCACCTTCGCCCGGGTGCGCGAGGGGGGGCTCTCACACCGCGCGCTGCGGATGCCGCAGGCGCCGCCACCGGACGCCGTGCCCGACGGGCCCGACGAGCACTACATCCCGGCGTTCGCGCGCCGCTTCGCGTTCCGCCAGACCCACGGGCCGCGGCCGTTCTCCGGGGGCGCCGAGGCGCGGGTCGCGGGGTGGTGCAGGCTCGTGGAGCCGGGCGTTCCCCTCGACGCCGCGCACGTGTCCGCCCTGCTCGACGCCTGGCCGCCCGCGTCGGTCGCGATCTCGCCGGTGTGGTGTCCCGTGGCTTCGGTGGAGCTGACCTACCACTTCCTCGCGCCGCTCCCGATCGCAGCCGACTGGCTCTTCTACGACGCGCACGCCGGGCACGTCGCGGGCGGCCTGGCCGACGATCGCGCGACCCTCTGGACGCCGTCCGGCGAGGTGGTCGCGACCTCGCGGCAGCTGATCGCCCTGTTCCCGCCGGGCCCGAGATAGCGCGCGCCGAACCGGGGGGTGGACCGCGGCGGATCCCTCGTGCGACAAACGATCCGTGCTCAAGGACGGGGCGGGATACGTGCTCCTCGTCGTCGCGCTCACCGTGCTCGTGCTCGGCGTCAACGCG
The DNA here is from genome assembly GCA_044220955.1 of Sandaracinaceae bacterium. Lineage (GTDB taxonomy): Bacteria > Myxococcota_A > Polyangia > Polyangiales > Sandaracinaceae > JBBSAT01. The sequence continues at coordinate 15,158 of JBGAQA010000106.1, read as the reverse complement.
GTGCGGGGGCACGACTACGTCGCGGCGGTGCTGATCCTCGGGACGGGACTGGCCGTCCTGCGTGCGTCGGTGACGCTCCTCAGGCCCTCGATCGGCGAATGACAGCGAACCCGCGACGCACCGCTCTGGCTCTGGCCCTCGCGCTCGGCGCGTGCGGCACCACTCCGACGGGTCCGCCGCAGACCTCCTCTGGCGCCGAGCCCGACGAGCCGCCGGTCGCGGTCGAGGGGCCCCTCGTCGCGACCGTCGATGGCGAGCCGATCACGCTGGCCGAGGTCGAGGAGGCCAGCCGGCGGACCGGCCTCTCGCCGCTCGCGGCGCTGCATCGCCTCGAGCAGGAGCGCGTCCTCTATCGTCGCGCCCGCCGCGCGGCGCTCGGGGCGGATGCCGAGGCGACTCGCGCCCTGCGGCGCGCCAGCGTCCAGGCGCTGCTCCGCACCCGCGTCGAGGAGGTGGTCACGCCCAGCTCGATCGACGACGCCGAGATCGCCGCCCGCTATGCCGCGAGCCGCGCCTCGTGGGTCCGGCCCGAGCGGCGCGCGAGCGTGAACGTGTTGGCGCGCCTGCCGGAGGGCGCCGACGCGGCCGCGCGCGCCGCCGCCGATCGCTTCGTACGCGCGGCGCTCTCGCGCCTGGCGTCGGGGCCCGATCCCGCCGCCGAGGCGGACGCGATTCGCGCAGAGGGCGCGCCCGGCCAGCCGTTCACGCTGGTCGTCGAGACCTTGCCCGCCACCGCGCGCCACGGCTCCCTGGAGGAGCCCTACCTGGCCGCGCTCTTCGCGATTCCCTCGGCGCCGGGCGTGGCGCTCGAGCCCGTCACGACCTCCTACGGCGTCCACGCGATCGCGCTGACGTCCCTCGAGCCGTCCTTCGAGGTCGCACTCGCCGAGGCCACCCCGATCCTGCGACGCCAGCTCTTGGCGGAGCACCGTGGTGCCGCCCTCGATGCGCTGACCGCCGAGCTCGCCTCGCGAACCGCGGTCGCCGTCGACGAGCGCCTCGCGGCCACCGTCCTGGCCGCCGATCTCCAGGCCGTGGGCGCGCCGTGAGCACCACGACGACGACGGCGGCCCAGCCCGAGGAGGCCCGGCGCGACATCGACGAGAGCGCGTTCACGGGGGTCCTGCGCTCGCTGCTCCGGGGGGTGCCCGAGGCACTGCTCGCCGTGTTCGTCGACGAGGAGGGCGAGTGTGTCGACTACTGCAGCACGCTGCCGCCCTTCGACGCCAAGATCGCGGGCGCGCAGCTACACGTGATGGTCCACGAGATCGCGCCCGCCGTCGCGAAGCTGCGCGGCGGCAAGGTCTGGTTCGTCCACGTCAAGGGCAGCGAGCGCGAGCTCCTCGTTCGCCGCGTGAGCGACGAGTACCTGCTCGTGGTGGTCACGCGCCCGATCCGGATCGAGGGGCCGCTGCGCGCCGCGATCGATGCTTCGGTGTCCGCCCTCCGTGCGGAGGGCGAGATCGCGCGCCCGCGCTGGGAGCCGCACCGCCAGCCCTTGCTCGTCGACACCCGCGACGCGCGTGGCTGGGGATACGCGCCGGCCGTGCTCTACGAGCGCGGCGTCCGGATCGAGATCCTCGCCGTCCTCGGGCGCTTCGGCGAGGGCGAGGGGGCCCAGCGGCGCGACGTGTTCCTCGTCCGCACGGAACATGGCGAGGAGCTCACGCTCGCGCACCGGCTGGACGGTGACGTCTGGGAGCGTCGATGAGCGCTGCCGTTCTCTTCGCGCGGGCGGCGGGCGTCGAGTAGCATCGCCCCCGTGAGCCGACGCTGCCCGCAGTGTGGGACCGAGTACCCCGACGACACCTCGTTCTGCGGAAACGACGGAAACATCGTGATCCAGGTGCCGCCGCCGGGGCAGCTCGCCGACCCGCGGCTCGGCCAGCGCTTCGGGGACTACGTCGTCGCGGCTCACGTCGCCGACGGGGCCATGGGTCGCGTCTACGAGGGCCGGCACGCCCAGTCCAAGCAGCGGGTGGCCATCAAGGTGCTCCACCCGGACGTCGCGAAGGACAAGGTCGCCGTCGAGCGCTTCAAGCGGGAGTTCGAGACCGCCCAGGGCATCGACTCCCCGTACGTGGTGCGCGTGATCGACTTCGGCGAGACGCCCGACCACTCGTACTTCCTCACGATGGAGTACCTGCAGGGGCTCGAGCTCGGTGCGCTGCTCCGCCGCGACGGCATCGTCCCGCCGGCGCGCGCGCTGCGCATCCTCGCGCAGATCGCGCTCGGCCTCGACGACGCCCACTCGTTCGGCGTGATCCACCGTGACCTGAAGCCCGACAACGTCTTTCTCGTCGACACGCCCGCGGGCGATCAGATCCGCATCCTCGACTTCGGGTCCGTGAAGCTCCAGATGGAGACGGGACCGAAGCTGACGGCCTTCGGCACGACGCTGGGATCGCCGTACTACATGTCGCCCGAGCAGGCGATGGGGAAGGCGGACGTCGACAACCGGACCGACGGCTTCGCGCTCACGGCCATCTTGTACGAGATGCTCTCCGGCAAGGTCGCCTTCTCCGGCAGTCAGGTCGCCGAGATCTTGATGAAGATCGTCAACGCGATGCCGGAGCCGCTGAGTCAGGCCAAGCCCGGCCTGCCCCCCGCGCTCGACGACCTGGTCGAGAAGGGCGTCGCCAAGGACAAGAAGCGCCGCTTCGGATCGACGCTCGAGCTCGCCGCTGCCGCCCTCTCGGCCTTCGGGCTCGCGGCGAGCGCGGACCGAGCGTCGGTGGAGGGGTGGGGCAAGCGTTCCGTCGCCGAGATCGAGGCCGCGCTCGCCACCAGTACGCCCGCCGCCGCGGCCCCGTTCGGAGCCCCGGCGGATCACCCGCCGCCCGCGCCGCCGATGCTCGGGACCGTCCCGGTCGTCACGGAGCCGGTCGCGGTCCCGCGCCGCTCGGCGCTGCCGATGATCCTCGTGGGCGCCTTGGTGCTCTTCGTGCTCGGGGCGCTCGGCTCGGCGGCGGCGTACTACTTCTTCGTCATGCGCTGAGCTCGCGGGTCAGCTCTCGGAGCACCACGGTCGCGTAGGCGCCGGCCGGTAGCACGAACGAGAGCACGATTCCGTCCGCGTCGCTCGACACGCTCGCCTCGGTGAGCCGGAAGCGGTAGGGGCGCCGCGTTCCCTCGCCTGCGCGGCGGAAGCGCTCGAGCTTGGTGACGTCGAGCCCTGCGCGCGCGAGCGCGGCTTCCTCGGCGACCCGCGCCTCCCCCTCCGGCCAGCGCATCTCGGCGCCGAACATGGGCCCGGTCGCGCTGATCTCGAAGCGCGCGGCGCGCGCGCGCGCGTCCTCGAGGTCGGTGGCGACGAACATGCCGCCGGTGTCGTCCTTGCGGCAGAGATCCCCGGCCACGATCGACCCGAGGCCGCCCGTCCGCACCCGCTCCGCGAGGAGCTCGTTGAAGATCGCCGACTGGACGGCCGACACGTGGAGCTTCCGTTCGAAGGGCGCGCGAGGGGGCCGCGCGTCGCCCACGATCCACGCCCTCGCGCGCGCGAGCGTCGCGCCGTCGCGGCCGAAGCGCTGCGGTCCGAAGTACGCCGGGACACCCTCGCGGCCCAGCGTCTCGATCACGGCGCGCGCGTCCGCCTCGCGTGCGCGATCGGCGCCGCGCAGGCGCAGCACGAAGCGATTGCCGCGCAGGTGCCCGGTCCGCAGCTTGTTGCCGTGGCGCGCAGCCTCGAGGACACGGATGCCGTCGAGCGAGAGCGCCAGCGCCGCGTCGCGCTCGCCGCGCTGGAAGCTCGCCCACTGCGTGGTTCGCGCGTGCCGATCCTTGAGCCCGGCGAAGCCCGGCGGCTCGCGCACGCCGAGCGCCGCCGCGATCCTGCGGACGGCGGGCTCGGTGTCGAGCCCGGTCTTCTCGAAGCGGACGAACAGGTGCTCGCCCTCGCCGCTCGGGAGATACGCTGGGATCTCCTCGACCACGAAGTCCTCCGGCCGGTCCTTCACGGTGCCGGAGATGGGCTCGGAGAGAGGCACGACGAAGGGCAGGTCGGGGAGGCTCACGCACCCGGTGTAGCGCGAAAAATACCGCCGCCGTGGGGTCGTTTGTCGGTACCATGGGTGTGGGAGGGTCTGGTGGGGACAGCGCGCTCGGAGCGCCTTGCCGCCGAGGCGGCGCGACTCATCGCGTCCGGTGTCGCCGGCAACGTCTTCCCGGCGGCCGCCGCGGCCATCTCGTATCGGGAGCCGGGCGGCAAGGCGGAGATGGTCGTGACGTCCGCCGGACTCGTCGCGCCGGGCGGCAAGCCCGCCGACGACGAGACCCCGTTCGATCTCGCCTCGCTCACCAAGCCCGTCTTCGCGGCGGCGACGCTGCGGCTCGTCGCGCGCGGCGCGCTGACGCTCGAGGCGAAGCCCGAGCAGTTCGTCGCAGACGCGCGGGGGACGCACGCTGGCGGGGTCAGCCTCGAGCAGCTGCTGACGCACCGGTCCGGCCTCGCGGCCTGGGGCGGGCTCTACCTCGACGTTCCGCACGACCCGGGGACGAGCGCGGCGCGTCGCTGGATCTTCGGCGAGGCGTGTCGACGCACGGACGAGAGCGCGGCCGGTCGCGCGGTGTACAGCGACCTCGGCTACATCGTCGCTGGCGAGACGGTGAGCCGTGCGACCGGCAAGGATCTCGACGAGCTGCTCGCGACCGAGGTGCTGGCGCCGCTGGGGCTCAACGACCATCAGCTCTGCTACGGCGCGGCGCTCCCGCCCGACCGGCAGGGTGAGCTGCAGCGCAAGGCCGCGGCGACGGAGCGCGACGACTGGCGGGGGCGCCTCTTGCGCGGCGAGGTGCACGACGAGAACTGCTACGCGCTCGGCGGGGTCTCGGGGCACGCGGGCATGTTCGGGACCGCGCGCGGTGTCGCCACCTTCGCGCGCGCATACCTGGACGCGTCGCTCGGCCGGAGCCCGTTCCTCCCGAAGATCCTGGTCGAGCGTGCGCTCGCGCCGCGCCCGGGGGGCTCGCACCGTCTCGGCTGGGACGTGAAGACGGGCCCGGAGAGCGCGGCCGGCCGGCGCGCGAGCAGCAGGACCTTCGGCCACCTCGGCTTCACGGGGACGAGCGTGTGGTGCGACCCCGAGCGCGACCTGGTCATCGTGCTGCTGACCAACCGCGTCTGCCCGAGCCGGGCGAACGAGAAGATCAAGGGCTTCCGTCCCGCCTTCTACGACGGCGTCTTCGCGCTCTTCGACGCCGGCTGATCGCGCGCCTCGCGCCGGAAGGTGCGCATCCGCTCGCCGAGGCGGGCGTTGGTGCGGCTCGACGCGATGGTGCGCGCCGCCCGGGCCATCGCGCGGGGGTCTCCCACGAGCACGACGACGCGGCGACCGCGAGTGACGGCCGTGTAGAGGAGCGGACGCGTGAGCATCACGTAGTGGCTGTTCGTCAGGACGACGACGATCGCGGGCAGCTCGGAGCCCTGCGACTTGTGCACCGTCGCGGCGTAGGCGAGGGCCAGGGCGCCGAGCTCGTCGTCGGTGTAGCTGACCGCTCGCCCGTCGAAGTCCACGTACGTGACGCCGTCGCGGACGTCGGTCACCCAGCCGACGTCGCCGTTCCAGACCTCGCGCTCGTAGTCGTTCGAGAGCTGCATCACCTTGTCGCCGGGCGAGAACCGCCCGCGGCCGCGCGAGGGGTTGAGCTCGGCGGCCAGCAGCTCGTTGAGCGCGTCGGTGCCGAGTGGTCCGCGCCGCGTCGGCGTGAGCACCTGGATGTCGCGACGTGGATCGAGCCCGTACGCGACGGGCAGCCGCGCCAGCACCTCGAGCAGCTTGCGGCTCGCCTCGTCCGGATCGTTCGCTCGCACGAGGAAGAGGTCCCCGTCGCCCTTCGTCCCGGACGGGGTCGGCACGGGCGTGTGCCCCGCGAGGATCGCGTGCGCGCCTCGGACGATGGCGCTGGCCTCGGCCTGACGGAAGATGCGCGCGAGACGCACGACGGGAACGACCTCGCTGGTCAGGATCTCGCGGAGCACGTGGCCGGGCCCCACGGGCGGCAGCTGATCGGCGTCGCCGACGAGGACGAGCGTCGCGTCCCGCGGGAGCGCCCGCAAGAGCGCGAGCCCGAGCGCCAGGTGCAGCATCGAGGCCTCGTCGGCGACCACGACGTCTGCCTCGAGCGGCTCGTCCTCGTCGCGCGCGAAGCCGCCCCGCGAGGGGCTCCACTCGAGCAGGCGGTGGATGGTCCGCGCCTCGCGCCCCGCCGCCTCGGACAGGCGCTTGGCCGCACGTCCGGTCGGCGCCGCGAGAAGGACGCGATGCCCCAGGGCCTCGTGGGCAGCCACGATCGCGCGCACGGTGGTCGTCTTGCCCGTGCCGGGGCCGCCGGTGAGCACCATCGCGCGCGTGCGGAGCGAGAGCTCGACCGCCTCGCGTTGCTCCTTCTCGAGCGCGATCCCGGCTGCGGCCACCTCGAGCGCGCGGGCCGCGTCGCGCGGCAGCGCGCGCAGGCTCGCTCGCTCGGCGAGCGCCCGTGCCAGCGTCACCTCCGCCTCGTGAAGCGGCGGCGGATAGATCGCGTCGCCGTCGCGTACCACGAGCGCGCGCTCGACCAGCTCGGCCAGCGCCACACTGAAGCACTCCGCCGGCACCGAGAGCCTGGCGGTCGCCGCCGCGAGCTCGCGCTCGTCGAGGTAGGTGTGACCGTCGTCGGTCGCGCGCGCCAGCGCGTGAAGGATCGCCCCGCGCGCGCGCCGCGGATCGCGCTCACCGATCCCGACCTCCCGGCCGATGCGATCCGCCGTCAGGAAGCCGATGCCGGACACCTCCTCCGCGGCGAGGTAGGGGTCGTCCTTCAGCCTGGCGGGGGCCGACGGGCCGTACTTCGTGAAGACGCGCCGCGCGAGCGCGGGCCCGAGCCCCACGCCGTGCAGGAACGCGAAGCTCTCGGCCTCGTCGCGCCTCGCCAGCACGGCGCTCCGGAGCGCCTCGGCCTTCTTCGCGCCCACGCCTGGCACCTCGCGCAGCCGCGCGCTCTGCCTGGTGACGACGTCGAGCGTCTCCTCCTTGAAGCGGGTGACGATCTTGGTCGCGAGCGCCTCTCCGACGCCCTTGACCAGCCCACTGCCCAGGAAGCGAACGAGGCCACGATCACTCGATGGCAGGATGGGGGCGTACGAGACGACGCGGAAGCGGCGGCCGTACTTGGCGTGTGCCTCCCAGCGGCCGGCGAAGCGCGCCGTGTCCCCCGGGCCGAGCGTGGCGACCTCGCCCACGAGCGTCGCGCTCTCGCCGCTCGGCTCGAGCGTCGCCTTCGCGATCGCCCAGGCACCGTCGCGCGATCGGAACTGCTGGTCATCGACGGTCGCGACGACGACGACGTGGTCCCGCTCCGGGAACGGCAGCGCGCCGCTCGTCCGCGCGCCGCTCATCGATTCAGCGTCCTGGCGTACACGTGCTGCCGGGATCGTAGCCGAACGACCCCGGCGCGCCCACGCGGGGGCTCGTGCTCGTGCGGACGGTACAGACCCCCTCGCGTGGCGCGGGCTCGGCGGGAGCGGCGGAGACCCAGCGGTCCATCGCGTCGCGCAGGTAGAGCGGCTCGCCGCCGTTCGAGAGCCCGCCCGAGCCGATCGAAGCGTCGACGCGGACGAGCAGTGCGCCCGGCGGGGCCGGCACGTCCGCGCCGTCCGCGTCGTCGTCGGGGTCGAAGGACGCCCCGACGACGAGCGCGCGCGCGCCGGGGGGGATCGAGATCGCCGGCAGCGCGTCGCCCGCCGACGAGGGACCGTCGGCGAGGCGCATCCCCCCGAGCGCGACCGGAGACGTGCCGTAGTTCAGGATCTCGAGGAGCTCCTGCCGCGGCTCGACACCTGCCGGGTCCGCGCGCACTTCGGTGATCGACAGGGTCGCCAGGGGCTCGGTGGTGGCGAGCGGGAGCTCGAAGTGCGATGCGACCCCTGCGGCATCCAGCGCCTCGATCGCCAGCGTCACGGGCGTGCTCGCGGGCAGCGGAGCGACGCGAACGGTGACCTCGCCCCGTGGGGCGATGAGGGTCCCGGCGGACGGATCGGCTCGCCACGAGATCCGCGCCGCAGCCGAGAGCTGCCCGCGGAACACGATCGACTCGTCGTCCGCGCGGGCGCAGCCCTCTGGACTGGCGCTCTCCCCGAGGGCGCAGCCCAGAGGCAGCCACTCGAGCGGTCCGGGCGCGGCGATGGCCGTCGAGAAGCGCGAGACGAACGCCGGGACCCGGGCTCCGGTGGCGTCGCGCGCTCCGGCCGGCACGGACAGGGTGTAGTCGGTGTCGGGGTCGAGCCCGGCCAGCGGCACCAGCTCCACGCAGGCCCCGTCCGGCCAGCCGATCGTCGAGCACGCGACGAGCGCGGTGCTGCACGGGACCCTTGCGCCGCCCGCCTCGGCGAGCACCACGGCGCGTGTCGGGTCGTCCAGCGTTCCGTCGAAGCGAAGGGCCGCGAGCGCGAGGGACGGGGCGACGTCGAACGCCCCGTCCGGCGGCCACGACGCGCTCGCTCGCGCGCCCGCGTCCGGGGACGTCGAGATGGTGAGCTCCCGCGTGTACGGCGCGCCGAGCCGCGCCCCGCGTCCGTCGGCCAGCCAGGGAGGGAGGGCGACGGTCACCGAAGCACCCGGATCGAGCGGCGTGGCCGGGATCAGCGTCAGCGTGTCGCCCGCGGCGGTCGCGAGGACGGGGAGCGAGCGCGCGAGCGTCGCTGCGCGCAGCGGCAGATCCGCGAGATCCTCGTCGAGCGAGGCGTCGTCGGTGCCCATCAAGAGCAGCGCCTGCCCCGGATCGTGGGGGGGCGACGAGAGCGTGATCCGGATGTGGGGCGTCCGTGGGGCCGCGCCTCGCCACGGACGGCCGAGCGCGTCCGTGACCTCGAGCGCCAGCACGGCGAAGGGCGGGACGGACGCGTCCACGCCGACATCCCGCCCGGCGTCCGGTCGCGGAGGCAGGATCGGAGGCGAGAGACAGCCGGCGGAGCTGGCGACGCCAGCGGCGAGCAGCACGCGCAGAGCACGCATGCCTCCTTGTCGGCGCGGCTCGGCTCACGTTGCGGCGCCGAGCGCCGCGAGCGCCACGGCGACCTCCGCCGCCACACGCGCGTTGTGCTGGACCAGGGCCACGTTCGCCTCGAGCGAGCGCCCGGCGGTCCGCGCCCGCACCTCCGCCAGCAGCCGCGGCGTCACCGACTTGCCGCGGATCCCGTCACGCTCGGCGGCGGCGAGCGCCGCGTCGATGGCCGAGGCGACCGTGTCGGCGTCGAGCGCGCTCGCGGCGGGCGGCGGCACCGCGAGGAGGATCCCCGTCTCGAGCCCCAGCTGCTGCTGCGCGCGGATCACGCGCGCGGCCTCTTCGGCGTCCTCCACGCGCTGGTGCAGGCTCAGTCCGCTCGAGCGAACGAAGAACGCGGGCAGCTCGTCCGTCGCGTATCCGATCACGGGGACTCCGTGCGTCTCGAGCAGCTCGAGCGTGCGCGGCAGATCGAGGATCGACTTCGCGCCCGCGGCGACGACACAGACGGGGGTGCGTCCGAGCTCGGTGAGATCGGCCGAGACGTCCATGGTCTGTTCCACGCCCCGGTGCACGCCGCCGATGCCGCCCGTCGCGAAGAGGGGGATGCCGGCGCGGTGGGCCGCGATCATCGTCGCCGAGACGGTGGTGGCTCCGGTCGCGCGCGTCGCGGCCGCGTGCGCGAGATCGGACCGGCTCAGCTTGCGCGTGGCCGGACCGTCGGCGATGCGGACGATCTCGGCGTCCGCCAGCCCCACGATCAGCCGGCCCTCGATCATCCCGACGGTCGCGGGCGTCGCCCCGGCCCCTCGCACGATCGCCTCGAGCGCGCGCGCCGTCGCGACACCCCGAGGCGCAGGCAGGCCGTGCGCGAAGAGCGTCGACTCCAGCGCGACGACCGGCTTCCGGCGCGCGAGCGCTCCACGTACCTCGTCCGCGATCCACAGCATGACGAGCGCTCTTTACCTCGGACCGCAACTCCGCCAAGATCCTCCGCCGATGCCCTCGCTCACCGAGATCGATCGCGATCTCGACAAGATCGCCGTCGATCCGGCCCGCCTCGCCGCCGTGCAGCATGCCGCGCGCGCGAGGCGCGCCCTGTCCGAGATCGATCGGGAGCTCGCCGAGCTCGGCTCGGGGACGGCGCCTCGGTCCGTGCCCGCGAGCATCGACACCGAGCCGCCCGTCGCGCAGGCGCCCGCGGCCGACGACGCCCCGCCGTCCGGCCAGATCGACGTCCCGGACGACGTGCTCGCGAGCTCCGAGCTCCCGGCGGTCCTCGCGCTGCCGCCCTCGGATCCGGCGCCGCCGCTCTCGCTGGACCTCGACTCGGGCGAGACGCCGCTCGAAGAGCCCGCCGAGCTCGCGCCGCTCTCGACGACCGCGAGCACGCCGTTCGCGGCGGTGGTGCCGCCCGACCTCGGACCGGCGACCGAGACGCGGGCGTTGCTCGACACCGGTGCCGACGACCCTTCGGCGGACCTCGCGTCGCTCCTCGGTGAGTCCGACCCGATGCGTGACGAGGGCGCCGTCCCCCTCGCGCCGGAGATCGAGCCCGAGCCGACCACCATGTTCACGGCGGAGGATGCCGAGCGCTACTCGCGGCCTGCCCCTGCGATGTCCGACGAGGACGACGCGGTCGCCATGAGCGACGTCGAGCTGGATCTCGACGAGATGATCGAGCTCGAGGAAGAGTCCCCGGCGGCGGAGGCCCAGCCCAGGCCCAAGACCGCGCCGCCGCCGCCCCCGCGCACCGCGCCGCCGCCGCCCCCGACACGTCCCTCCGAGGCGCCTCCGAAGGGGTTCCTCGGCAAGCTCCTGCAGCGCAAGCCCTGACCTCCGCGCGACCCCGAGCCAGAACGCGAAACGGCCCGAGCATCGCTGCTCGGGCCGTCGACGACTGGGCGTGGCCTTGGTCCGCGGGCTGCGCCCGCTCAGGGCCCGCCGATGCTCAGCGACCGAAGAAGTAGAACGTCATGCCGAGGGTGCCGTAGAAGCCGCCGCTGGTGTCGGTGGTCTGTCCGGTCGCCAGGTTGGTGAACTCGGGCGCGCCGCCGCCGACCTGCTGGCGGACGAACCCGCGCACGTCGAGGTTGATGGCGAAGAAGCGCGCCAGCCGGAGCTCCGCGCCGAGACCCGCCTCGCCCCCGGCGTACGTGAGGTCGCGGTCCATGCGGCCGATGCCCCCCGTCGCGTGGCCGAAGCTCACGCCGCCGCCGATGACGCCGTACACCTGGAACATGTGCTCCGGGTTGAAGAACACGAGGAGGTCGGCCTGGAGCGGCATCTCCCAGTGCTCGGCGCCGTTGTAGTCGTTTCCGTACCAGAAGCCGGTGCCGACATCGATGCCGATGTGCGCCTCGGGCCGGATGCGGAGCGCCGCGTTGATGCCGCCCATCCCGATCCGATCCGAGAAGATCGCACTGCCGCTCAGGTGCAGGCCCATGTCGAACGTCGGCACGAGGTCGTACACGACGCGGCGCTGACGCACGGTCTGCACGGCGACCACCGGAGGCTCACGCGGCGGCGGCGGCGCGACGACGACCACCTGCTGCGGGGGCGGCGGCGGCGCCTGCACGATCACCGTCGGCGGCGTCGCCACCGGCGGCGGCACGGTCACGACCACGGGCGGCGGCGGCGGCGTCTCCACGACGACCGGCGGCGGCGCGTCGCCTGGCCCGATCCGGATGTGACCCTCGATCGGACCGATCTGCGCGTCGGCGCAGAGCAGGTCGTCGGGACGGCAGCGCGTGTCCACCTGCGCGAACGCCAGCGAGGGCGCTCCGAGGGCAGCCACGGCGATCAGGAACGACACGGAGCTGAGAATGCGGTTGTTCATATTCAAACCCCCCTCTTGGAGGCCCGCTCGCCTTCGAGCAATCGTAGTGCCACCCATTGGATTCGGGAAACTAGCGGCGGTTTCCCCGGATCTACGCAGGATCGCGGCCGACACCCCCCGGACGGACGTCGCGTGCTCGGGCCGCGTGATGGCGCGTTCACACCCACCCCCCGAAGGAGCCGACGCACGGTTCACACCGCCGCCCGGGCGACGGTCCGCAGCTCGGTCCGGGCGTCCAGCTCGCGGGCGCAGAGCACGCGCAGATCGGGCAGCTCGGCCGCCACCAGCGTGCGCACGTGTGGGCGGAGGTCGCCGGCCACGAGGAGCACGCCCTTCGGGCTCGCCTCGGTCGCCTGGCGCAGCGCGCGGATGGCATCGCGCGCCAGCGCCGGCGCGAGGGCGAGGTGGACGGTGCCGCTCGCGCGGGTGAGGCCGTCGCGGATGGCGTCCTCGAGCATCCCGTCGAGCTCGATCACGTCGAGCGACCCGGTGGGCGCGAGCTGGGCGGTGATGGCGCGGCTCAGCGCGCCCCGCACCTGCTCGACGCGCTGCAGCGCGTCGGTCGACCGAGCGGCCGCCTCCACCACCGTGCCGAAGGGCCGGGGTGCAATGCCCTCCGCCACGAGCGCGCGGACGACGTCCGTGAGCGCCCCCAGGGTCAGCGGGCGGGGCACGCTCTGTCGCACCAGCGCCGGACGCTCGGCCGCCAGGCCATCGAGCATCGCGCCGACCTCGTCGGGGCCGATCGCGAGCCGGACGTCGCGCCGGACGGCGGCGACGAGCGCCGACGTGAGCGCGGCCGCCGCGTCGGCGCCCGGGTCGGGCGTTCGCTCCGCGCTCGCGAGGCCGTCGATCCGCACACGGACCACGCGCGGCTCCGTCGCCGGAGCGCCGCGAACGCGGGGGAGCATCACGCCCAGCTCCGTCTCGGCTGCCGTCACGGCCCTGGCGACGAGCACGTCGTGCGTGGGCCTCGGAGCGAGCTCGGCACCGATCTCGACCACGATCGGCGCGGCTCCCCGATCGCGCGGTGCGCCGCGATGCGCGACGTACGCGAGCCCGCCGAGCACCGCCGCGAGCGCGACGAACGGGAGCGTGGGCATCCCGGGCACGATCGCGAGCGCGACGAGCGCCGACGCCGCGAGGCCGAGCGTCCGCCACGACCCGAGCATCTGCGCCGCGATGTCGGCGCCGAGCGAGCCGTCCACCTCGGCCGACGCGACACGGGTGACGACGACCCCCGCGGCGGTGGAGACGAGGAGCGAGGGGATCTGGGTCACGAGCCCGTCGCCGATCGTGAGCAGGCCGTACGTGCGCAGGCTCTGGCCCACCTCGAGGTCGTGGAGGCCGACGCCGATCGCGACGCCACCCACGAGGTTCACCACGAGGATCACGATCCCGGCGATGGCGTCGCCCTTCACGAACTTCATCGCGCCATCGAGCGCGCCGTACAGGCTGCTCTCACGAGAGAGGTCGCTGCGGCGGCGGCGCGCCTCCTCGGCCGTGAGGGCGCCGGCCCGCAGCTCGGCGTCGATGGCCATCTGCCTTCCGGGCAGCGCGTCGAGCGCGAAGCGCGCCGCGACCTCGGCGACGCGCTCGCTGCCGCGCGCGATCACGACGTACTGCACGATCGTGAGCACGAGGAACACGATCGCGCCGACGGCGTAGTTGCCGCGCACGACGAAGGCGCCGAACGCGTCGATGACGCGGCCCGCGTCGGCCTGGAGCAGGATCAGGCGCGTCGAGCTGACGTTCAGCGCGAGCCGGAAGAGCGTCGTCACGAGCAAGAGCGTCGGCAAGGCCGAGAGCGCGAGCGGCGAGCGCGCCGAGATCGCGGAGAGCAGCAAGAGGAGCGAGACGGCGAGGTTCGAGACGAGCAAGAGATCCAGCAGCGGCGTCGGCAGCGGCAGGACCATCATCAAGACGACGAGCACGACGAGCGCGGCGAGCCAGGTCTCGGCGGCGATCGCTCGTCCGCGGGCGGCCAGGCCGGTCATACGCTCCGCCGCCCGTCGAGCGCGCGTCCGAGCGTGATGGGGTCGGCGTACTCGAGCTCGCCGCCGTGTGGGATGCCGCTCGCGATGCGGGTCACGCGCACGCTGGCGTGATCGAGCGACTGGCTCACGTAGAGCGCCGTGGCCTCGCCCTCGACCGAGAGCGGGGTCGCGACGATCACCTCGCGGACTCCGCCCTGGGCCACGCGCTCGGCGAGGCGCGCGACGTCGATGCGCTCGGGGCCCATGCCGTCGAGGGGCGCGAGCAGCGCGTGGAGCACGTGGTAGCGGCCGCGGAACACCCCGCCGCGCTCGATGGCCGCGAGGTCGGGCACGCGCGCGACGACGCAGAGCACGCTCGGATCGCGGCGCGTGTCCACGCAGATGGCGCAGCGCTCGCCGGGCCCCCAGTTCCCGCACTCGACGCAGCGATGCACGCGCGCGTGCAGCGTCCCGAGCGCCTCGCCGAGCGACGCGGCGAGGCTCGCGTCCTCGGCCAGGAGGTGGTGCACGTAGCGCGTCGCGGTCCGCTCGCCGACGCCCGGCAGGCGAGCGAGCAGCGCCACGAGCTGCGCGATGGGGTCCTCCACGCGCGCGAGACTAGCTCAGAACAAACCAGGGATCTTCAGGCCGCCGGTGACCTTCTCGAGCTCGGCGTCCACCATCTCGGCGCTCTTCTTCGCGCCGGCGTTCACCGCGGTGACGATGAGGTCCTGGACCATCGAGAGGTCCTCGGACTTGAGCAGCTCGGGGGCGATGGTGATGCTCACGAGGTCGCGCGCGCCGTTGACGACGACCTTCACCTGGTCGTTGCCCGAGGTCGCCTCGACCGTGGCCGTCTTGAGCTCTTCCTTGCGCTTCTCGATCTTGCGCTGCAGGCGGCTCGCCTGGCGCATGAGCTCGCTCATCCCGCCGCGGAAGTGGTTCGTCATCGGGGTCGGTCCTCCGGAAGGCGCGTCGTATACCGTTCCGATCAGCTCTCGTCCACGCGGACGTCGATCGTGCGGCCCTTGGCCTCGAACACCGCGAGCGCCTCGACCACGACGGGGTGGTTCAGCGCCTTGCGCTTGGTGGCCTCGAGCCGCGCGCGTGCGCGCTCGTCCTCGATCTTGGCGAGCGTGGGCGTGGCGGCGTCGGGGGCGACGTCCGTCTCGACGATCTCGATGGCCGGCCGCGCGCCGAGGCGGCGCTCGGCCACGTCGGCGACGGCGCCGCGAGCAGCGTCGGTGTCGGCCTGCTTGGCGTAGAACGAGCCCTTCGCGAACGAGAGGACGACGCGCTCGGGGGTGACCAGCCGCGGGACGGCGTGAGAGAGGACCGCGCCGAGCGCGGGCTTGGTCGCGCCG
>JBGAQA010000105.1:0-21608 GCA_044220955.1 Sandaracinaceae bacterium | reverse complement strand
CCTCGATGAAGCGCGGCGTCAGCGCGGAGCCCTCGATCCAAGCGACCCACCCGCGCCCCGAGGCGCCGTCCGCGTGGGCTGCGATCGCGATCTGCCCCGGCAGCGGCGCGCCCGCGTCGGTCGGCGTCGCGAAGGGGCCGAGATCCCCCGGCGTGAGCGCGCGGAGCCCGGCGGGGCCCGGGAGCGCCGCCGCGAAGAGCCCGTCGAGCAGCGCCTGGTCGGCGGGCCAGCCGCTGGTGTCGCACTGGATGCTGGCGCCGGCGTCGGTGTCGGCGTCGATGGACGCGTCGGCGTCGCTCGCGACCGGCTCCACGCACGAGCCCGCGGTGCACGCGCCCGTCCGGCACTCGGTATCGACCTCGCACGTCGTCCGGCACTGGTCCTCGACGCACGCGAGCGGCGGCGCGCACAGGCCCGGCGTGCAGCGCTCCTCCGGCGCGAGCGTGCACACACCCGGTCCGGCCGCCGTCGCGATGCAGCGAAGCCCCGGAGCGCAGTCGCGCGCGCCGATGCACTGCGCGCGGCAGCGACCGTACGTGCACGCGAGCGGCGCGACGCAGTCCGTGTTGCGCGCGCAGCCGCTCCCGACGGGCGCGGGCGCCTCGCACGCCGCGCTCAGCGCGACCAGGACGAGCACGGCGGCGCGATCCCCCATCGCGCCCAGGGTAGCCCGGCTCAGGCCTGCGCGGGCTCGACGCGCCGGGGCATCTCGGGCCCCGCGCGCTCCGCGTCGACCTGCGCGACGCGGTTCTTGCCGTCGACGAAGACGACCTTCGGCACGTGCCGGCGCGCCTCGTCGTCGTCCATGTCGCCGTAGGTCGCGAGGATGACGAGGTCGCCGGGCTTGTTGAGGTGCGCGGCGGCGCCGTTGATGCAGATGACGCCCGAGCCGCGCGGACCGGGCAGCGTGTACGTCACCAGGCGCGAGCCGCGCGTGACGTTCAGCACGTGGATCTCCTCGTGGTGCAGCATCCCGGCCGCATCGAGAAGGTCCTCGTCGATCGTCACGCTCCCCTCGTAGTCGAGGTCGGCATGGGTGACGGTGGCCCGGTGGATCTTCCCCAGGAACATCCTGCGTCGCATCGCTTCATCCTCCATGGCGGCCCCGAGGGGTCCACCTAGATGCCGGAAACCTAGGGCGTTTCCGGAGGGCACACAAGCCGTAGATCGGAACGCGACCCTGCCCGTCGGATAGGGGCATGACACGCACCCTGCTCGCCCTGGCGCTCGCTCTGACCACCCTCAGCCCGACC
Organism: Sandaracinaceae bacterium; assembly: GCA_044220955.1. Taxonomy (GTDB): domain Bacteria; phylum Myxococcota_A; class Polyangia; order Polyangiales; family Sandaracinaceae; genus JBBSAT01. The sequence goes on along the minus strand of JBGAQA010000105.1, from coordinate 20,355 downwards.
CTGGCCTTCGCGCAGGACCCGGAGCCGCGGGTCGAGGTCTTCGACGACGCCGACCTCGTGACCGGCTCGCTCGAGTCGCCGATGGTCGACATGATCCACGTCCGCGGAGGCGCCCGCCGGCACACGCTGATCTCGCCGCGCTCGCACTACATCCCCGAGATGCTGCGCTCCGTCGAGAATCTCTGATTTCAGGAGCCCTGGGCGGGCCCGTCGACGCACCGGCGAAGCCGCTCGCCTCGCGAGGCACGTCCCGTCGTCCGCGCACCAGCCCGGTCACGCCCGTTGCTGTCGTCGATCGCGGGGCGGTCTCCGCCGAGAGCCTCTGCTGCGCCTCGCGCCCAGGGCGCGGGTTGAGTAGAACCGCGGCGTGACCGACGCCGAGCTGATCGAGGCCATCCGCGCGGGCGACGACGCCGCGCTCACCACGCTGCTCGCGCGCCACGCGCCGACGGTGATGCGCTTCGCGATGAAGATGTGCCGCAACGAGGCGGACGCCGAGGACGTCCTGCAAGACACGCTCTTCGCCGCCGCCCGCGGCGTGCGGGACCTGCGCGGCGACTCCGCGCTCTCGACGTGGCTCTACACGGTCGCCCGCAGCTACTGCATCAAGAAGCGGCGCCGCACCAAGCACGCGCCAGAGGCGATCGTGGCGCTCGACGACGAGAGCGCGGCCCCGATCGCCTCGCCCGCCGGCACCCCGGAGGAAGGCGCGGCGAGCCACGAGGTGGGCGCGGCGCTCGAGCGCGCGATCGCGGCGCTCGACGACACCTCGCGCGAGGTCATCGTGCTGCGTGACGTCGAGGGGCTCTCGGCGGCCGAGGCGGCGGAGATCCTCGGGACGAGCGTGGAGGCCGTGAAGAGCCGCTTGCACCGCGCGCGCGCCTCCGTCCGCGCAGCGCTCGCGCCGGTGGTCGCGCCGGGCGCGCCCTCCGTGCCCTCGGATCCCGCGTGCCCGGACATCGTGAGCGTGCTCTCACAGCACCTCGAGGGCGACGTCGGCCCGGAGGCGTGCGCGGCGATGGAGGCGCACGTGGCGAGCTGCGCGTCGTGCAGCAGGGCGTGCGACTCGCTGCGCGAGGCCGTCGCCCTCTGCCACCGGAGCGGCGAGGAGCCGCCCTCGCCGGCCGCTGCCCGGCGCATCCAGGCCGCGATCGCGCGGGCCGTCCCGGTCCGGTGAAAAAGCGCCGGGACGCGAACCCTTCTCGACGCGGCCGGCTCTCACCCATCGAGAGGTGACGAACATGGCGGGTGACGACATCGTGGTGAGCTTTCCGGGCGGGCTGCGCGTGGACGCGACGGTGGGAGAGCACGTGATCCGGACGGACCAGCCGGCCAGCGCCGGAGGCGAGGGGAGCGCCCCGGCGCCCTTCGACCTCTTCCTCGCGTCGCTCGCGACCTGCGCGGGCATCTACGCGCTCGGCTACTGCCGCGCGCGCGGCCTCTCGACCGAGGGGCTCCGGATCGTGCAGCACGCCGAGGCCGATCCGGCGACGAAGCTGCCCAGCCGGATCACGCTGGAGCTCACGCTCCCGGCCGGGTTCCCCGAGCACCATCGCGTCGCGATCCAGCGCGCGATGGCGGGCTGCAAGGTGAAGAAGACGATGGCCGCTGCGCCGATCGTGGACGTGACGCTCGACGAGGCGAGCACGCGCGCCGCTGCGTGACCCGCGCCCAGTACTCTGCGACAACCAAGGCAGGAAAGGCAGGAGCAGAACACCATGTGCCGACGCGTGACGTGCGAGAAGTGCAGCAAGCCGACCTACGCCGGGTGCGGCGCCCACATCGAGATGGTGCTCGGCGACGTCCCCAAGGCCCAACGCTGCAGCTGCCGCGAGGCCGTCGCGGTCGGTGGCGGCGGGAGCGAGCCGCAGCCGGCTGCGAAGTCGAAGTGGTGGCCCTTCGGGAGCTGAAGCCCCTGGACCGTCAGGCGGGCTTGCGCGCGGCCACGCGGGCGACGTGCTTGTCGCCGAGCCAGCCCTCCCGGTAGTACGCGATCTCGAGGCCCTCGCAGCAGCGCAGCAGCTCGTTGGTCTCGGCGAGCCAGCGCGCCGTGCGCGAGGGCTGCTTCTCGAGGCTGCGGACCGTGGCGACCTCGGCGAGGACCACGCCCCCGGGGGCGAGCGCCTCGCGGATCGCCGGGAACAGGCCCGGCTGCCGGTAGTGGAAGCAGCAGACGAGGTCGAACGAGCCCGGCGGCAGGCCCTCGCGCTCGAGGTCGCGCACGACGGTCGCGAGCTTGAGCCCCTCGTCGCGCGCAGCTTCCCGCGCGAGCGCGAGACCCACGGGAGAGATGTCCACCGCCGTGACGTCGAGCCCGCGGCGTGCGAGTGCGACGGCCATCCGACCGGCCCCCGCGGCGACGTCGAGCGCTCGACCCGTCCGCGCCAGCTCCCCGTCCAGCTCCGCGACCCACGTCGGCACGGAGCGCGGGAGGTCACGCTCGGCGGCCCACCTCTGGTCCCACTTGACCCGGTCTTCTTCGGCCATGGCGGCGATCGCCATACCACGCCGCCGCCCGTGGACGCGAGCCGCACCGGCCGCTATGTTCGCGCCCTCATGTCCGCCTCGCACAGCTCCACCGAAGATCAGGGCGCCCACGAGTCGCACCCTCACCCGCCCATGCCGGCCGTGACCGACGAGGCCGCGGACACGCCGATGTGGGTGCCGATCAGCGGCCTGGTTCTCTTCGTGTTGATCGCGCTCTTCGTGATGCTGCGTGCTGCGATGGCGCCCGCGCCCGACGCGGCGGCCGCGACGACGGACGAGGCGTACGGAGCCGAGGTCGCTCCTGCACCTGCGGCGCCGACCGACGATCACGGACCGCAGTAGGCCGGCGGGTCGGAGGCCGGCGTTTCGGAGAACGGCGTTTCGGCAAGCGCCGTTCGGCAGTCGCCGAGCCCCACTCCACCCCACGCACGCTACAGCGCTGCGATCTCCGCGTCGCTGAGGCCCGCCTCGCGCAGCACCTCGGCGGTGTGCTCGCCCTGCCGTGGGGCGAAGCCCTGCGCCATCGCGTGCGCCGTGGGCGTCTTGAGCTGCGGCAGGGTCGAGCCGTCGCGCAGCGTCACGTCCGCGACGAAGCCGCGCGCGCGGTGGTGCGGGTGCTCCGCGACCTCCTCGGGCGTGAGGACCGGCTCGAGACAGCAGTCCACCTTCTCGGCGAACGCGATCCACTCGGCGAGCGTCTTGTCGGCGAAGATCGCCGCGACCTTCCGCTTCCACTCGGGCTGGTGCTCGCCCGGCGCGAGCGCCGTCATGTCCGGATCGAGCCCGACCGCCGTGGCGAACGCGATCCAGAACTTCGGCTCGAGCGCGCCGAGCGCGACGCTGCGGCCGTCCTTGGTGAGGTAGTTCTGGAACGGCGCGATCCCGCCCGAGAGCGGGCCCGTGCCCTTGGGCAAGGACATGCCGCCCCAAGCGCTCATCAGCCCGAACGCGCCGAAGCTCGCCGACCCCTCGCACATCGAGACATCGACGAAGCGGCCCTTGCCGGTGATGCCGCGCGCCGAGAGCGCCGCGAGGATCCCGACCAGCGCATACGCCGCGCCGCCACCGATGTCGGCCATCTGCACGCCGGCGACCTGAGGCGCGCCGTCCTCGGGGCCCGTGAGCCCGAGCACGCCCGCGTGCGCGAGGTAGTCGATGTCGTGTCCCGCGCGCATCGCGAGCGGCCCCGTCTGGCCGTAGCCGGTGATCGCGCAGTACACGAGCCCGGGGTTGAGCGCGGCGAGCGACTCGTAACCGAGCCCGAGCTTGGCCATCACGCCCGGCCGGAAGCTCTCGATCAGGACGTCGTAGCGCGTGATCAGCTTGCGGAACGCGGCCCGCGCCGGCTCCTTCTTGAGATCGAGCACGACGCTGCGCTTGCCGCGGTTCAGCATCTCGAAGACGGCGTTCTGCCCGGTCGAGACGTGCGGCGGCATGAAGCGCAGGTAGTCGCCGCCGCCCGCGTCCTCGATCTTGTCGACCTTCGCGCCGAGGTCGGCGAGCGCCATGGCCGCGAAGGGACCCGGCAAGAGGCGGGAGACGTCGAGCACGCGCAGCCCCGCGAGCGGACGCTGCTCGAGCTCCGAAGGTTCTGCGCGTCGGGAGAAGTGCTCGAGCATGGATGGCGGTCCCTGGGTCGATCGGTGGCGCGTCGCCCTCACCCTAGCCCTCTCCCACGAGGTGGGAGAGGGAACCGAGCTCGAAGCCCTCTCCCCGCTCGCGGCGAGAGGGCTGGGTGAGGGGCGCGAGCCCCGGACACTAGAGCGAGAGGATGTCCTTTTCCTTGTGGGCGACGAGCTCGTCCGACCGGTCGGTGCCCTCTTTCACGATGTCCTCCATCGCCTTCTTCGCGCGGTCGACCTCGTCGGCGCTGGCCCCGCCGTCCTTCTCGATCTCGGCCAGCATGTCGCGGCACTCGTGGCGCGCCTTGCGGATCGCGACCTTGCAGTCCTCGCCGTGGCCCTTGGCGACCTTGGCGAGCTCCTTGCGCCGCTGCTCGGTGAGCGGCGGCATCGGCAGCCGGATGATCTTGCCGTCGTTCTGCGGCGTGAGCCCGAGCGGCGACTGCAGGATCGTCTGCTCGATCTGCTTGATCATCCCCGCGTCGAACGGCTTGATGACCAGGAGGCGCGGCTCCGGCACCGAGACGCTCGCCATCTGCGTCACCGGCGTCGACGTGCCGTAGTAGTCGACCCGGATCGAGTCGAGCAGCTCGGGGGACGCGCGCCCGGTGCGCAGGCGTGAGAGCTCGCGCTTGAGCGCCTCGTGCGCCTTGCCGATGCTCCCCTTCAACTCGTCGAGCGTTTCTTGGATCATGGCCCACCAGCCTTCAGGCAATTCATGATTTCTCCTCGGACACCAGCGTCCCGACGTCCTCGCCGAGCAGCACGCGCTTGATGTTGCCGCGCTTGAGCAGCGCGAACACGCGGATGGGGAGCCTGTTCTCGCGACAGAGCGTGATGGCGGTCGAGTCCATCACGCCGATGCGGTCGCTGAGGCACCGATCGTAGTCGAGCCGCCGGTACATCACCGCGTCGGGGTGCTTCTTGGGGTCCTTGTCGTAGACGCCCTCGACGTTGGTCGCCTTGCAGAGGAGCGACGCGCCGATCTCCATCGAGCGGAGCGCGGCCGCGGTGTCCGTCGAGAAGAACGGGTTTCCCGTGCCCGCGGCGAAGATGACCACGCGGCCCTTCTCGAGGTGCCGCACGGCGCGCCGGCGGATGTAGGGCTCGGCGACCTGTCGGATGTCGAGCGCAGAGACCACGCGCGTGTCGACCTTCAGCCGCTCGAGCGTGTCCTGCAGCGCGAGCGCGTTGATCACCGTCGCGAGCATGCCCATGTAGTCGGCCGTCGAGCGATCCATCCCCTGCCCGTGGCCCTTGAGGCCGCGGAAGATGTTGCCGCCGCCGATCACGACGCCGCACTCCGCGCCGAGCGCGTGCGCCTCGGCCACCTCGGTGGCCAGCACGAGCAGCGTCGCGGGATCGATCCCGAAGGCGCCGTCGGCTCCGGCGAGCGCCTCGCCGGAGAGCTTGAGCATCACCCGCTTGTGCTTGAGCGTCTCGGCCATCCGGGAGGCTCTATACAACGAAAAGGCCCGCGGATGTTCGTCCGCGGGCCCTTCCAGCGCTCGGCTCGCCCCTCCGGTCCCTTCCGTCCGCGCGCGCCCGCGCGCTTCCGTCCGGGCCCTCCGTGGCGGGCACTCCGGTCGTCAATTGGAAGCGGCGACCTGGGCCGCGACCTCGGCCGCGAAGTCGACGGTCTTCTTCTCGATGCCCTCGCCCAGCTCGAAGCGATGGAACCGGCGCACGCCGATCTTCTCGCCGATCTTGGCGGTGAGCCCGTCCGCCGCCGCGCCGACGGTGGTCTTGTCCTCGCGCGTGACGAGCTCCTGCTCGTTCAGGCACACCTCGGACAGCCACTTGTCGAGCTTGCCCTCGAGGATCTTCGCGACCGCCGCCTCCGGGCGCTTCTTGCCGGTCTTGGCCTCTTCCTCGGCCATCTGGCCGCGGAAGATCTCGACCTGCTTGTCCTTCTCGGCCTGCGGGACCTCGTCGCGCTTCACGTAGAGCGGCGAGCTCGACGCGATCTGCAGCGCGACCTCGTCGCAGAACTTCACGAACTCCTCGCTGCGCGCCGTGAAGTCCGTCTGGCAGTTGACCTCGGCGAGGACGCCGATGCGCTGGTTGGAGTGGATGTAGCTGACGATGCGGCCCTCGGCCGCGATCGCGCCGGCCTTCTTGGCGGCCTTCGCGAGGCCCTTCTTCTGGATGATCTCGACGGCCTTGTCCTCGGCGCCCTCGGCCTCGATGAGCGCCTGACGGCAGTCGTTCATGCCGGCGCCCGTGCGATCACGGAGAGACTTGACCTGTGCTGCGGTGACGTTCGCCATCGTACTTCTCCTGGTTCTCTCGGGGCTCAGTTGCTCGGGCTCTCGCCGCCGCCGGCCTCGCCGCCGCCCGCGCCGCCCTCGGGAGCGCCGCCGCCGCCGCGCGGGCCGCGACCGCCGCCGCCGCGCGGGCCGCCGCCACCGCCGCCACGACGGGCGCGCTGGAACTCGACCTCGACCTTGCGGTCACCGCGGCCCTCGCCGCCCTCGCCGCCCTGCGCGCGCGCGTTGGCGTCGCCGCGGCCCTGCTGGGTCTCGCGACGGCGCTGCTGGCCCTCGACGCACGCGTCGGCGATCTTGCCCGTGAAGAGCTTGATCGACCGGATCGCGTCGTCGTTGCCCGGCACGACGTAGTCGATGAGGTCCGGGTTGCAGTTCGTGTCGGTGATCGCGACGATCGGGATGCCGAGCTTGTTCGCCTCGTTCACCGCGATGTGCTCGTGGTGCGGGTCGATCACGAACACCGCCGTCGGCAGCGCGTTCATCATCTTGATGCCGCCGATGAACTTCTCGAGGCGCTCCTGCTCGCGCTTGAGCTTCATCTGCTCCTTCTTGACGAAGTTCTCGGCCGTGCCGTCCTCGAACATGCGGTCGAGCTCGCGGAGGCGGTCGATGGCGCCCTTCACGGTGCGGAAGTTCGTGAGCGTGCCGCCGAGCCAGCGGCCCGTGACGAAGAACTGACCGCAGCGCGTCGCCTCTTCGCGGACGGTGTCCACGGCCTGGCGCTTGGTGCCGACGAAGAGCACGTGCCCGCCGCGGCCGACCGACTCGACGAGGAAGTCGTACGCGCGCTTGAAGAGCAGCGCCGTCTGGTCGAGATCGATGATGTGGATCCCGTTGCGCGCGCCGAAGATGAACGGGCGCATCTTGGGGTCCCAGCGACGGGTCTGATGTCCGAAGTGGACGCCGGCATCGATGAGGGACTTGAGCGAGAGCGGGAGATCGGAAGCGTAGTCTTCGGTCGTGGCTGCGTCGGTCATGCTGTCCTCCGGTTGTTTCCTCCACCGTCTCGAGGGGCAACTCTCGGCCGAAAGGCTTCGAGCACCGGGCCCTCTCGTGTCCACGGGGTCGACCCCCGTTTCCGACGATGTGCGGGATTTCGGCCCCGGATGACCGGAACCGGCCCCGGGAATCCGGAGCGGCGCGGGCTATACCACGGGCCTCGGGAGCCGCAAATCGCGGCCGCCCGGGCAGAGCGGTGCGCGACGCGAGGGCAGCCGCGGCGATGATCCGGTCCGCGCGTGCGGGAGGCCGTGTCGCTCGCGAGCGAGGCGAGCGGAACCAGGGAGGGGCCCCAGATCCGGCTCTGCCGGTCTGGGGAGGGCCGGTATCGGCCCTCGGAAGATCAGCGCCGGCTGCTGCTCAGGAAGATGCGCAGCACGTACCAGAAGAGCAGCGCGACCGACGAGAACAGGGCGAGCGCCGCCGCGACGTGCTGGTCGGTCCGGTAGTGGAGCAGCACGTTCGACGTGTAGAACAGGATGTAGCCCCCGGCGACGATGACCATCGCGCCCGAGAACCACACGCCGAGCGAGAAGCCGAAGATCATCGCGCAGACGATGGTCGCGAGCGATCCGATGGCCGCGACGCCGAGGACGCCGCGCAGCCACGAGAAGTCCCGCCGCGTGAGGAACACGATGCCCGTGAGGCCGCCGAAGAGCACCAGCGTCACGAGGCCGGCCGTCGGGATGGCCGTCGGATCCATCAGCGACGCCAGGTAGAGGATCGGCATGAAGATCACCGACTCCGCGACGACGTAGATCCCGAGCCCCGCGTACTGCATGAGCTGGCTCGACCCGCCGCGCGCCCAGCGGTCCGCGAGCCAGCTGACGCCGATGAAGGCGCCCATCACCACGAGCCAGCCGAGGTTCCCGAACTGCCAGAGCACCTGGAAGAAGATGCCGGCGATCGGCGTCACGAAGTAGGCCGCCTCGAGGAACACGAACGCGAAGATCGCGCCGACGAGGTGCAGGTACGTGCGCACGAGGAAGCCCGCGCGGTCCTCGACGGAGGACTGGGCTGCGCTGCCGACGCCGGAGTACTGGGGCTGGTATTGCATCGCGGGCTCCTCGGGGTGTGCCTGCACCGTACGTGGGCTTGAGGCGCCGTCAAGCGCCCCCGGCCCTTGCGCCCGCCCGATCGGTCTGTCACGAGGGGGCCCCGTCCCCATGTCCGCTCGCGAGCTCATCGTCCTCGGCACGTCCAGCCAGGTTCCGACGCGGTTCCGGAACCACAACGGCTACCTCGTGCGCTGGGACGACGAGGGCTTCCTCTTCGACCCGGGCGAGGGCACCCAGCGCCAGATGATCTACGCGGACGTCACCGTCACGCAGATCACGCGCATCTTCATCACGCACTTCCACGGCGACCACTGCCTGGGCCTCGCCGGGCTGCACCAGCGCATCAGCCTCGACCGCGTGCCCCACGAGGTGGAGGTGCACTATCCCGCCTCGGGGCAGCTCTTCTACGAGCGCCTGCGGCACGCCTCGATCTACCACGACGTCGGGCGCATCGCGCCGCGCCCGATCCGCGGCGAGGGGACGATCCTGACCACCGGCAAGCTCGAGGTGAGCGTCAAGCGGCTCGACCACGGCGTCGAGACGTACGGCTATCGCTTCCGCGAGAAGGACGGCCGCACGATGCTGCCCGAGAAGCTCGAGGAGGCGGGCGTGCGCGGCCCGGCGATCAAGGAGCTCATCCGGAACGGCGAGATCGTGGCGGACGGCAAGACCGTGCACCTCGACGACGTGAGCCTGTTCAAGCGCGGCCAGAGCTTCGCCGTCGTGATGGACACACGCATGTGCGAGAGCACGATCGCGCTCGCGCGGGACGTCGACCTGCTGATCTGCGAGTCGACGTACCTCTCCGAGGAGGAGCGCGAGGCGCGCTCGCACGGGCACCTCACGGCTGGGCAGGCGGGGACGATCGCGCGCGAGGCGGGCGTACGGCGCCTGGTCCTGACGCACTTCTCGCAGCGCTACGGGTCGACCAAGCCCTTCGTCGCGGAGGCGCTCGAGGCCTGGCCGGGCGGCGACGTGGTCGCCGTGCGAGACGGCGATCGCGTGCCGGTACCGAAGCGCGCTACGGGGTGACGGCGGGCGCCTCGGGCGGCGCAGCCGTCGCGGGCGGCGCGCCGGGAGTAGGCGCAGCGGGCGCGTGGACGACGATCTCGACGTGCACCGTCTGCCCAGGGGCGACGGTCGCGGTCGCGGTCGCGGGGGCGGCCAGCAGCGGGTGGTACGCGGTGAGCGTAAGCTCCTGGTCGGCGGGCGCACGCTCGAGCCGGAAGTGCCCGCCCTCGGTCGTGACCGTGTGCACCGGGTTGTGGAACACGACGAGCTGCGCGCGGCCGCACGGAGCCGAGAAGCCGCAGTGGACCTCGCGGACGCCGGCCTGGATCAGCGGGACCTCCATCGGACTGTCGGGGATCACCGCCTGGAGGTAGCCGGCGCCGATGTCGGGCATGAACGGATAGGTCATCTCGTTCGTGATGCGGACGCGGTCGCCGACCGTCCCCGTGAGCGTCAGCGGCCCGAGACGACAGTCCGCGATGTGGATCTCGCGGATGGCCGGCGTGTCCGAGCGCGGCCAGCGGCTGGGATCGCCCATCGCGCCGACCGCGACGTTCGCGACCCCGCGCGCGTCGTCCAGGATCAACGGACGCCGGTCGCTGCGGTGGGCCGGGGCGCACTCCGAGGGCAGCTGCCCGGCGCTCGGGCCGTCGAAGGGCGAGTCGTCGTAGCCGGGCGGCTCCTCGCCCTCGGCGAGCCGGACGACGCCCTCGACGACGCCGAAGGTCAGCTCGGTCGACGACGCGGAGGCGCTCGACGACGGGGGCGCGCGCTCCGGCTCCCCGCTCGTGGGCGGGGCCGACTCGCCGCCGCAGGCCGCGATCGACGCTGCGAGACAGACGCAAGTTAGCGCCGCAGCGCGCCGCATCGCCCCTCAGGAGAGCTGTGCGGCCGCGAGCGCGAGCTCGAGGTAGTGCGTCGGGGCCAGGCCCATGCGGATCACGAAGTAGCTCGAGAGCACGAGCGCGCTCACCACGTAGAACGAGCGCATCGGCACCGCGACCGCCGCGCCGTTCTCCGGCTGCTTCATGAAGAGGTACACCAGGACGCGCAGGTAGTAGTACGCGCCCACGGCGCTCGAGAGCACGCCGAGGATGGCGAGCCAGATCATCCCGCCACCCTGCGAGACGGCCGCCGCCAGGATGGCGTACTTCGCGAAGAAGCCGGCCGTCGGGGGGAAGCCCATCAGCGAGAGGATGCCGAGGGTGAAGGGCAGGGCCACGACGGGGTGGCGGCGCCCGAGCCCTGCGAGGTCGTCGTACGTGACGGCCTCCTTGCCCTTGCTGCCCGCCCAGATGAGCGCGCCGAAGGCCAGGATGTTCGATGCGGTGTACGCGAGCAGGTAGTAGAGCACCGACGAGAGGGCCTGGGCGGCGGCCTCCTGGCTCGTGCCGCGCGCGAGACCCGCGGCGACCACGCCGATCAGGATGAAGCCGCCGTGGGCGATCGAGGAGTACGCGAGCATCCGCTTCACGTTCTTCTGCGAGAGCGCGGCGACGTTGCCGACGACCATCGTGACGGCCGCCAGGCCCGCGACCGCCGGGAGCCAGCCCGAGCCCGTCGTCGTGAACGTCTCGGTGCCGAAGAGCACGACGAAGACGCGGATGATGATCGCGAACACCGCCGACTTGACCACCACGGCCATGAAGCTGGTCGCCGGCGTGACCGCGCCCTCGTAGGCGTCCGGCGTCCACTGGTGGAAGGGCACCGCGCTGACCTTGAAAGCGAGGCCGATCAGGATCAGCGCCATGCCCAGGATCGTCAGACGCAGGTCTGCGTCACCGCCCTCGAGCGAGGCGCCGATGGCCTCGAAGCTCGTCGCCCCCGTCGCGCCGTAGAGCAGCGCCGAGCCGAAGAGCAGGATCGCCGAGGCGAACGAGCCGAGAAGGAAGTACTTCATCGCGCCCTCCGCGGCGCGCGGGCTGTGGCGCCGGAACGCGACCAGGCCGTACACGCCGAGCGAGAGCGTCTCGAGCGCGACGAAGAGCGTCAGCAGGTCCGAGGCCCGGCCGAGGACCATCGCGCCGAACACCGAGAAGAGCAGCACGAGGTAGAACTCGCCACGCTCGAGGCCGTGCTCGTTGAGGTAGCCGCCGGCCAGGAGCGCCGCGAGCGCGCCGCCGCCGCAGACGGTGACGTCGATGAAGAGCGCGAGCCGGTCGAGCGCGAGGTAGCCGCCCAGCGTGAGCTGCTCGGACGGGGGGTCGTCCCAGAGCGCGAGCGAGAGCCCGCAGCCGACGAGCAGGATGAAGAAGGTCATCAGCCCGAGGTGCGCGCGCTCCTTCACGAGCGCGTCGACGAGCATCATCACCAGGCCCGCTCCGGCCACCCAGAGCAGCGGCGCGAGAGACGCGAGGGCGCCGAGGTAGTCGGAGATCATCGCCCACCAGCCTTTAGGCAGTTGTTCATCGCGAGCCTCCCCGGGCGAGCGCCAGGACGTCGGCAGCGGCCGCGGCGCGCCGCGCATCGGCGCCGTCGAGCACGGCGGCCGCGCCCTCGGGTGCCGGCGCGTCCTGCGCCGGGGGCGCCGCCTCCTCGGTCGCGTGCCGCAGCGCCATCCCCTCGGCGTGCTGGTCGCTCGTGTACTCGGTCACGTACGTCGAGACGAGGTGCTCGACGCTCGGACGCATCGTCTCGAGCAGGGTGTTCGGGAAGAACCCGATCCAGAAGATCGCGACCACGAGCGGCGCGAGCGCGATGCGCTCCCGGTGCGTGAGATCCGCGAGCCCCTCGTTCTCCTTCTTGTCCACCGGCCCCCAGAACATCTTGAGCACTGCGTGCAGCATGTAGACGGCCGCGAGGATCACGCCCATCGCGGCGAAGAAGACGAAGCGGGCCTCGAAGTTCCCCAGCTCGCTCGAGACGAACGAGCCCGAGAGGATCATGAACTCCCCGACGAAGCCGTTGGTGCCGGGCAGGCCCACCGAGCTCATCGTCACGATCACGAAGATCACCGTGTAGGCGGGCATCACCTTCGCGAGCCCGCCGAAGTCGGCGAGGTCGCGCGTGTGGCGGCGGTCGTAGATGACGCCGACGAGGATGAAGAGCGCGCCGGTGGAGATGCCGTGGCTGACCATCTGAAGGATGGCGCCCGAGATGCCCGTCTGCGTGACCGAGAGGATGCCCAGCATCACGAAGCCGAGGTGGCTCACCGAGCTGTACGCGACGAGCTTCTTCACGTCGCGCTGCACCCACGCGCAGACCGCGCCGTAGAGGATGCCGACCACCGCGAACACGGCGATCGAGGGCCCGAGGAAGTGCGACGCGAACGGGAAGAGCGGCATGGCGAAGCGGAGGAACCCGTAGCCGCCGAGCTTGAGGAGCACGGCCGCCAGGATCACCGAGCCACCGGTCGGGGCCTGCACGTGGGCGTCGGGCAGCCACGTGTGCAGCGGGAACATCGGCACCTTGATCGCGAACGCGAGGGCGAACGCGACGAAGAGCCAGATCTGCTCGCCGGGCGGGAGCTGCAGGTTCGCGAGATCCGTCCAGGCGAACGACCAGAGCCCGGTGAGCTCGTGGTACTGCGCGACCACGTACAGGATCGCGATCAGCATCAGCAGGCTGCCGACGAAGGTGTAGATGAAGAACTTGAGCGCCGCGTAGATGCGCTCCTTGCCGCCCCAGATGCCGATGATGAGGTACATCGGCACCAGCATCAGCTCCCAGAACACGTAGAAGAGGAAGAGGTCGAGCGTGACGAACGCTCCGAGCATCCCCACCTCGAGCAGCAGGAAGGAGAACGCGTACTCCTTCACCTTCGTGCTCACCGCGTTGTAGGACACGAAGAGCGAGATGGGCGTCAGCGCCGTGGTCAGCAGCACGAGCCAGTACGAGATGCCGTCGACTCCGAGTCGCCACCCGATGCCGAGCGAGGGCACCCACTCGGCGCTCTCGGCGAACTGCATCGTCGAGCCCGTGTAGTCACCCTGTCGCAACCAGCCCGAGAGCACCAGCTCGAGGCACATCACGAACATCGAGAAGTTGCGGATCTCGTTCACCCACTGGCGCGGGATGAAGAGCACACCGATCGCACCGAGGAAGGGCACGGCCAGCAGCATCGAGAGCAGCCCGTGCTCGGGGGCCGGAACGTAGTCGGCGAAGAGCAGGAACGCGGCGCCGACGACGCCGGCGACGACGTAGGCGCGGTATCGCTCGATCGCGGTCGGCTCCGGCGACGCGGGCAGCTGGACGGGGACGTCCGTGGTCGTGGGGGCGCTCATCGCGAGCCTCCCGGCTGGGAAGAGGCGTCGAAGACGCGATGATCGGCGTCGGCGCTGGCCATCGGCTCCATCTCCGTGTGGGGCACACGCACGGTCACGCACTCGCGGGTGTGGGAGTGGTTGCCGAACGCGCTCTGGGTCTCGACCGTCGCGCACGCGCGCGCGCCGATGCGCACGATGGCGCCGCTCATCCGCGCCACGTCGCCGGCGTCCAGCTCGAACACGTGATCCTCGGGCGTCGAGCGCTCGGCGCCGACGAGCGCGTCGGCGCTGCCCGTGTCGAGCACGACGTGCGAGCCCTCGAGGCGCACCGTCGGCGCGGTCACCGCGGCGGCCTCGTCGTCGGTCGAGATGACGGCGAGTCGGAAGCCCGCCTCCTCCAGCGGGACCACGCGCGTGCCCGGCGTGATCTCGACCTCGCTGACGGTCGTGCCTTCCTCGTCCTCGACCTGCGCGACCAGGCCGACGTAGCCGTCGGCGTCACCATACGTGTGCGAGGCCGCCGGTGAGTCCGACCACTCGGTGTCGGGCACTCCGTCCGAGTCGAAGTCCCAGCGGTACGTGTAGCCGGTGCCGCGCTCGGCGGTCCACGCCACGGTCGCCTCGTCCACCTGGCCCACCACGGTCGTGTGCGGGTAGGTGAACCACCAGATCACGCCGGCGGTGCCGACCACGAAGAGCGTCGTGTACGCGTAGATGGCGCCGGTCGAGACGCGCGTCGCGATCATCCCCAGGCCCTTGGCGATCCACCCCGGGACCACCGTCAGCAAGCCGTCGACGAGGATGCGATCGATGTTCGCCGTCACGACGGCGAGCCACTTGAACGGACCGAGGAAGACAGTCTCGTAGAGCTCGTCGACGCGCCACTTGTCCATCAGGAACGCGTGCAGGCGCGGCCACTGCTGCATCAGCGCACCCGGGACCGAGCCGTCACCGACGTAGTACCACTGGTACGCGAGGCCGATGCCGCCGAGGCCGGCGAGGGTGCCGAGCACCATCGCGATCGGGCCGAGGCCCGCCGCCTCGTGAGCTTCTCCGTCGACCGCGTAGCGGGCCCACGTCGCGACCGGGCCCCAGTGCTCCGCCTCGCCGCTCATCCAGTGCGACCACCACGAGAAGCGCTCGCCCACGATCCAGTGCGGCAGGCCGAGGAAGCCGACGAGCACGGCTCCGACCGCGAGGATGACCAGCGGCGTGGTGATGGCGTCGTCGGACTCGTGCGGGTCCTCGTGGGGCTCGTCGCCCTCGTGCGCGTCGCCCTCGGCCGCCGGCGCATGCCCGCCCTTGAACTCACCCTCGAACGTCCGGAAGTAGAGCCGGAACATGTAGAAGGCGGTCATGCCCGCGGTGATCACGAGGAGCGCGAACACCGTGTAGCTGACCCACTCGGGCAGATGTCCGGCGGACTCGAGCGCGCCGAGCAGGATCTCGTCCTTCGAGAAGAAGCCCGAGAAGAGCGGCACGCCGGCGATCGCGCAGCACGCGAGCAGGAACGTCATCCGCGTCCGCGGCATGTACTTCTTGAGCCCGCCGAGGTAGCGGATGTCCGCGTCGCCGTGCGCGTGGATCGCGTGCATCACCGAGCCCGCCCCGAGGAAGAGGCAGGCCTTGAAGAACGCGTGCGTGAAGACGTGGAAGATGCCGGCGGCGAACGCGCCCGTGCCGACCGCGGCGAACATGAAGCCCAGCTGGCTGACCGTGGAGTAGGCCAGGATCTTCTTCATCTGGTTCTGCACGAGGCCGATCGAGGCCGCGACGAAGGCCGTCGCCGCGCCGACCAGCGCGATCACGCTCATCGCCGTCGTGCTGTGGATGAAGATCGGCGAGAAGCGGCAGCAGAGATAGACGCCCGCCGTGACCATCGTGGCCGCGTGGATGAGCGCGGACACCGGCGTGGGGCCGGCCATCGCGTCCGGCAGCCAGACGAAGAGCGGCAGCTGCGCGCTCTTGCCGGTGCACCCGAGGAAGAGCATCAGCGCCGCGAGCGTGCCGACGTGGATGCCCCAGGGCACGCCGCCCATCACGAAGGGCATCGTCGCGATCTCGGCCGCCGCCGCGTTGATCTGGTCGAACTCGAAGCTGTGGGCGATCGAGACGAGCATGAACGTGCCGATGAGCACGCCGAAGTCGCCGATGCGGTTGACGACGAACGCCTTGCGTCCCGCCGCCGCGTACGCCGGGTTCTGCCACCAGAAGCCGATCAGCAGGTACGAGCAGAGGCCGACGCCCTCCCAGCCGACGAACATCAAGGGGACGTTCGAGCCGAGCACGAGGATGAGCATCGAGGCGGTGAACAGGTTCAGGTACGTCATGAACCGCGGGTAGCCCGCGTCCTCACCCATGTAGCTCGTCGAGTACACGTGGATGAGCGACGCGATCCCCGTGACCATGATCGTCATGATCCCGGAGAGGTGATCCATGACGAAGCGGACCTGGATCGGAACGTTGTAGACGGCCCCGTCCCCCGCGGGGATGGCCAGCGCGAACCACTGATAGACCGTCTGGACGATGCGCCCCTCGTCGCCCTCGGTGCCCGATGCGCGCAGCAGCGTGCCGAACGCGTAGAGCGCGATCAGGAACGACGTGAACACGGAGCCGACGGAGACGAGGGTGACGACCCACTTGTCCGCGCGGCCGCCGAAGCTGCCGTTGATGAGCGCCGCGAGCAGCGGCAAGAGGACGATCCACGCGAGCGAGTTGCCCGCGAAGCCCGAGAGGTCGACGTTCTCTGTGAGCAAGTCCATCGATCAGTTCCTGAGAAGGTCGGCGCGATCGCTGTCGACCGACTTCTTCAAGCGATAGAGGCTGATGAGGATGGCGAGGCCGACCGCGGCCTCGGCCGCGGCGACCGCGATCACGAAGAACGCGAACACCTGGCCGGCGTGGCTCTCGGGCGTCCAGCGGTTGAACGCGACCAGCGTCAGGTTGACCGAGTTCAGCATGATCTCGATCGACATGAGCTGGAGCAGCAGGTTGCGCCGGGTGAGGAAGCCCGCCGCGCCGATCCCGAACAGGACGGCGGCGAGCGCGAGGTAGGTACCGAGACCGATCAGCATCGTCGTGTCCTCACTCCGCTGCGGTTTCTTCGGGGAGGGGATCGGCCGTACGCGGCCGGATGGGGAGCTTCTTCGGCGCGCTCGCGTCCTCGCTCGGCTCGCCGCCCACCCCCTTCTCACCGCGATGCACGGCGCGACCGCGATCGCCACGATGACGGCGACGAGCAAGAGGATCGAGACGAGCTCGAAGGGGACGGCCGCGTCCACGAAGATGGCCTGCGAGAGGGCGTCGACCCCGCCGAACTCGACACAGCCCTGCGCACCCTGCGCGCACGAGGGGATCAGCACGTGCCCCAGATCCGTCGCGCCGACCTGCGCGGCGATCGCGCCGGAGATGATCGCGATGGTGGCGACGCCCACGATCTTCACCGACACGCCCCGCTCGTCGGGCCGCGAGGAGAGCGCGCCAGGGCCGATGAGCATGATGACGAAGACGAACAGGACGACGACGGCGCCCGCGTACACGAGCATCTGGATCGCAGCGAGCAGGTGCGCGTGGAGCGAGAGGTAGAGCCCCGCCAGCGAGACGATGTGCAGGAGCAGGCCCATCGCGGCACGTAGCGGTGAGCGCTGCGAGACCGTCGCGATGGCCGACACGAGCGCGACGATCGCGGCGAGCACGAAGAGCACTTGGCCTGACGTGCTGAGATCGGTGGTCATGGCCGCGGCCGAGGTCTCCATGTTCAAGCCCCTCCCTGGAACGAAGCGAGCAACGCCGCGTCGAGCCGCCGGTCCCGCTCGGGCACCCCCCGCTCGGCGGCCGCGAGGAACTCGGCCCGGTACTTCCTGACGAACGCCAGCATCGGCATCGCGGTGCCGTCCGCGAGCGCGCAGATGGTGTTGCCCATCATGTTGTTCGAGATGTCCACGAGCAGATCGACGTCGCTCGCCTTGCCCTTGCCCTCGCAGAGCTTGTTCAGGACGTTCTCGAGCCAGCCGGTCCCCTCACGGCACGGCGTGCACTGGCCGCACGACTCGTGGTGATAGAACTTCATGAGGTTGCGCGACGCCTCGACCATGTTGACCGAGGAGTCCATCACGATCGCGCAGCACGTCCCGAGCATCGTGCCGATGTTGCGCATCGTGTCGACGCCGAGGGGCACGTCCAGGTGGCTCTTGCCGTGCCACTTGTTCATCGGGTTCTTCGCGTCGGGCGCGTGGACCTTGTCCTCCGGGCGCAGGACGGGCGTGCTCGAGCCGCCGGGGATCACGCCCTTCAGCGGACGATCCGGGTGGAGCATCCCGCCGCCGAAGTCGTAGATCATCTCGCGCAGCGTGATGCCGACAGGCGCCTCGAAGACGCCAGGCTTCTTCACGTGGCCGCTGATCCCGTAGAGGCGCGTGCCGCCGTCCTTCATCTCGGGCGGGAGGAGCGAGAGGTTGGACCACTTCTCGCCGCCCATCGTGATCACGTCCGGGACGCTCGCGATGGTCTCGACGTTGTTCACGATCGTGGGCATGCCGAAGGCGCCCTTCACCGCCGGGAACGGCGGCTTCAGGCGCGGCTCGCCGCGGTAGCCCTCCAGCGAGTTCAGGAGCGCGGTCTCCTCGCCGCAGATGTACGCGCCGGCACCGGGGTGCACGACGATGTCCATCGGGTGATCCTTGCCGAAGGGTCGCTGGCCGAGGTAGCCGCGCTTCTTGCACTCGGCGACGGCCGCCTCGAGGCGCGCGATCGAGAGGACGAGCTCGCAGCGCACGTAGATGAACGTCTTGTGCGCGCCGAGCGCCCACATCGCGATGATGCAGCCCTCCACGCAGCGGTGCGGGTCCTTCTCCATCAGCGTGCGGTCCTTGAACGTGCCGGGCTCGCCCTCGTCGGCGTTGATCACGAGGTAGGCCTGCTCGCCGGGCTTCACCTGCGCGAGGAAGCTCCACTTCATGCCGGCGGGGAAGCCGGCGCCGCCGCGTCCGCGGATGTTGGCCGCCTTCACCTCGGCCTTGATCGCGTCCGGCGCCAGCTCGGTGAGCGCGCGCCGCGCCGCGACGTACCCGCCGTTCTTCTCGACGACGTCGATGGTCCAGCTCCTGTCGAGCGTGTACCGGTTGGTCAGGATGTTGGCGTAGCTGGTCGGCATCTCAGGAAGCCTGCGGGGCCGACGGAGGCGTCGACGGGGTGGGTGGCGCGGGAGCCGGCGCGGGGTTCTTCTCGAACGCGGTCTCGAGCTGCGCGGGGGGTGTGCCCTTCTCGTAGGCATCGAGGATGCGATCGAGGCTCTCCGGCGTGAGGTTCTCGAAGAAGCGATCGTCGATCTGCACCATCGGCGCGTAGCCGCACCCGGCGAGGCACTCGGCCTTCTTCAGGGTCCACTGGCCGTTCTTGCTGTCGCCGCCGGCATGGCAGCCGAAGCGCTTCTCGACGTGCTCCTGGATGGCCTTGCCGCCACGCAGGTCGCACGAGAGCGTCCGGCACACCCAGAGCACGTGCTTCTTGACCGGGGCCTGGTGGTACATCGTGTAGAACGTGACGACGCCCTGGACCTCGCTCGTTGCGAGCGAGAGGCGCTGCGCGACCCACGCGATCACCTCCGGCGAGACCCAGCCGACCTCCGCCTGGCAGACGTGGAGCACGGGGATGCAGGCGGCGCGCTTGGTGGGGTAGCGAGCGATGATCTCGTCGATCTTCTTTTCCTGATCCGTGCTCAGCGAGAGAGCCATGCGGTCACGCCTTCGGCTGCTCCCTCGCTCGCGCGTCGCGCCGTGACGGCGACGTTCGAGCCCTTGAAACAAGCCACGCGACGAGGGGAGCGCACACGCGCGCAGCACGCCCGGGGGTGACGGGCGGGGCGGACGCTAGGCTCGACGTTCGAGCGTGTCAAGCGCGACGTGGCGCGCGAAAAGCCCTTCCCAGGAAGGGATCTTCTCGCTAATGTCGCCGCGCTCGAACGAGGCCTGTGGGGGTCGCGCGCGGGCGAGTGATCGAACGATCGAGAATGCCCTCGCGCGTGAGAGCGCGCGGAGGGTCGGAGGCGCCAGTGACCGTCTTCTGTCCGAACTGCGGGAAGCCGAACACCGACACCGCGACGCAGTGCGTGGCCTGTCAGTCGCCGCTCAAGCCGAAGGCGGCCGCGTCGAAGTTCAAGGGCACCATGATGATGACGGGCGTCGGTGCCGGGAAGCCGGGCGCGCCGCCCGGGGCACCGGGTGGTCCCCCGCCCGGCGCGCCTCCGGGGATGCCGCCGCCGCAGGCCGCCGAGCCACCGAAGCCCAACCTCGCGTTCCAGCAGACGATGCTGGGGCCGATGACGCCGCCTGGCGGTCCACCGGCCGGTCCGCCCCCCGGGGCGTTCGGCGCGCCTGCTGCGGCGCCTCCGATGGGCGCACCGCCCATGGGACCGCCGCCAGGGGGTGGCTTCGGTGATCCGCCGCCCTCCCAGGGCGGGTTCGGCGCGCCCCCGGGGCCTCCCCCAGGCGGCGGATTCGGCGCGCCCCCGGGCGGACCTCCCCAGGGCGGCGGATTCGGCGCGCCCCCGCCGAGCAGTGGCTTCGGTTCGGCGCCGGCGACGCCGCCCCCCTCCCAGGGTGGATTCGGCGCTCCGCCAGCCGGGCCCCCACCGGGCGGTGGCTTCGGCGCTCCCCCCGGTGGACCCCCGCCAGGCGGTGGCTTCGGCGCTCCCCCGGGTGGGCCC
>JBGAQA010000104.1:0-22186 GCA_044220955.1 Sandaracinaceae bacterium | reverse complement strand
GCGGCCGCGGAGGCGCGTGCGGCCGCGGAGGCGCGTGCGGCCGCGGAGGCGCGTGCGGCCGCGGAGGCGCGTGCGGCTGCGGAGGCGCGTGCGGCTGCGGAGGCCAGGGCGCGCGCCGATCGCGAGGCTGCCGAGGCGAGGGCGAGGGCCGATCGCGAGGCCGCCGAGGCGAAGGCCCGCGCGGATCGCGAGGCCGCGGCCGCGCGCGAGGCGGCGGAGGCGAAGGCCCGCGCCGATCGCGAGGCACGCGAGGCTGCGGAGGCCAGGGCCCGCGCCGACCGCGAGGCGCGCGAGGCTGCGGAGGCCAGGGCGCGCACGGATCGCGAGGCCGCAGCGGCGCGCGAGGCGGCGGCCAAGCAGGCCGAGTCCCGGGGCGCCGCCCCGATCGCGCTCACCTCCCCGAAGCCGGCGGCCGGCCCGATCGCGACGATGCACGGCGCCGTGGCGATGCCCTCGTTCGGCACGCTCGTCGCGCGGACGCTGGCGCTGCGTCCCCGCTGAGCGGCGCCATGCTGCTCGCGGTCGACGTCGGCAACACGCACACGGTCCTCGGGCTCTACGACGGCGCGACGCTCGCGCAGTCGTACCGCATCGAGTCGTCCAAGGGCCGCACGGCGGACGAGATCCTCGTCATCCTGCTCACCCTCCTCGACGTCGCCTCCATCCCGCGCGGCAGCATCGACGCGACGATCATCGCGTCCGTCGTCCCCGCCCTCACCGACGTGGTCGGCGCCGCCACGCGCCGCGCGTTCGGCCACGAGCCGATGATCGTCGGCCCGGGCATCAAGACGGGCATGCCGATCCTCTACGACAACCCCAAGGACGTCGGCGCCGACCGCATCGCCAACGCCGTCGCCGCGTACGAGCGCGTGCAGGCGGCGGTCTGCGTCGTCGACTTCGGCACGGGCACCAACTTCGACTGCGTCTCGAAGAAGGGCGAGTTCATCGGCGGCGTCATCGCGCCGGGCATGCAGATCTCGGCCGAGGCGCTCTTCTCCCGCGCCGCGCGCCTGGCGCGCATCCCGCTCCAGAAGCCGCCGCGAGCGATCGGCAAGAGCACGACGCACAGCGTGCAGTCGGGGATCGTGTTCGGCTACGTCGGCCTGGTCGACGGGCTCGTCGAGCGCATCCGCGCCGAGATCGGCGACCCCTGCCGCGTCCTGGCGACGGGCGGCCTCGCATCGCTCGTCGCCCCCGAGTCCAAGACGATCGAGGCGGTGGTCCCGGATCTGACGCTCGAGGGCCTTCGCATCCTCTACGAGCGCAACCGCGACCCCGGCTGAGCGGCGACCACGCGGCGCCGCCAGGCCGCGGAGGGGTGTCGCCGCGACGCTGGTTGACACACGCCGCACACCGCACCGACGATGATCGCCGGAGCTTGCAGAGGGGGAGCGGCATGCATCTCGCTCGTTCGTTCGTTCGTTCGTAGCGCTCGCGGGCGCGGCGATCGCCCTGAGCTGTGACGGCCAGCATCCGTCGATGACCGGAGGCGACGGAACGAACCTGGTGATCCTCACGCCTGCCGAGGACACGTACGTCGACTCTGAAGCGCCCAACGCCAACTTCGGCGACGCGGAGACGATGCACATCACCGACCTCGTCAACTTCGGTGGGGGCGGAGGCCTCATCGTGCACCAACGTATCGGCCTGGTTCGCTTCGACGAGGAGCAAGTCCGTGCCGAGCTCGGACGCGGCCACGTGCTGAGCGCACAGCTGACCGTCTGGCTCCAGTCGGTCGCGGGTGACGCGTGCAGCCGAACCTACTCGGCTGGCGCGGTGCACCAGATCTGGTCGCAGATGGGCGCGACCTTCCGCAGTCCGACGGGCACG
This sequence comes from Sandaracinaceae bacterium, assembly GCA_044220955.1. Lineage (GTDB taxonomy): Bacteria > Myxococcota_A > Polyangia > Polyangiales > Sandaracinaceae > JBBSAT01. Next base: position 20,356 of record JBGAQA010000104.1, on the reverse strand, counting down.
GGCGACACCTGGGACTGGGATCTGACGACCTCGACACCGCCCGCAGGCCCAGCGACTGGCAGTCCGGTGAGCTGTTCCTTCGTGGACGGAAGCACACGGCTGGTGTTCGACGTCACGCGAGATCTGGCGGACCCGACGAGCGACGCCGTCGCATTCGGCTGGGCGATCGGCTCGCTGCACGTGACCGACACGCACATCGCCACGGCCGAAGCGATGACGAGCGAGACCATCAAGCCCCCACGGCTCGAGATCCTGCTCGCAGCGCCGGGCTACGTTCCTTCCGAGCCCATCCATGCCCCAGCGCTCGATCGCACTCGGCCGACGAGCGTCTACGACGCGACCCGCTTCGTGTACGACCCCACCTACCACGCCAGCGCCGACGACGATGCGGTGCAGTGGGACATCGACCCGCGGATCATCGAGCCAGACCGGGCGGCCGCGATCCACGGGCGCGTGCTCTCGCTCGACGGCAGCCCGCTCGCGGCCGTCGACGTGAGTGTGCACGGGCACCCGGAGTACGGGCAGACACGCTCGCGCGCGAGCGGCGAGTTCGATCTCGTCGTGAACGGAGGCGGCGCGATGGTCCTCGACTACCACCTCGACGACACGCACCTCCCCGCGCAGCGAACGGTGGAGGTGCAGTGGAACGACTACGCGACGGCGCCCGACGTGACGCTGATGCCGATCCCGAACAACTGCACGGGCGCGATCACCCCCGCGACGGGCGGCCTGTTCTTCGGTGGCGGCGTCGGTCCCTGGACGACGAGGGACGTGCGCGGGACGCGCAGCATCGGCTTCTTCATCCCGTCGGGCACGACCTCGACCGCGACGTCGGGCGACTACTACCTCTGCGTCGACGAGTACACGCGACGACCCGCCTCTCACGGCATCTGCACCGAGGCGAGCCCCAACGTCTGCACGGACGGCTTCGTCTGCATCGACAGTGAATGCGTCGCCGATCCGCGCAGCACGATGCCCGCCGACATCGCCTCGGGCACGAGCTACACGTTCTCGACCGAGGCGTGCGTGCGCGACGAGCCGGGCGCCCCCTGCGGCTCCACCGAATTCGGCGCGGAGATCTATCGCTACGTGGTCGTCTACCGGCCGATCCCCGGCGGAGTGGACGAGAGCTTCGCGCTCGACATCGCAGACTCCGACCACGGCGTCGGCCGCGTGATCCCCAGCGGCAGCTACGACGCCCGGACGGCGGCCTGGGCCCCCGAAGCCAACGGCTTCATCGCGGAGGTGCAGCGTTCGCATCCGGGCTGCCCGCTGGTCGGGCTCGACGAGGCACCGGCCGAATATCAGCCCTCCACGGACGAGTGCGACGCGATCTACGGCTCGGCCGATCTTCCGAACGGGACGCGCCTGTGGCGTGTCCCGACGAGGCACTTCTCGGCGACCGACGACAACTGGTCCGGCCAGAGCGGCGCGCCCATCGCCCAGGGCGTCGCGTCGTCGGGCGGCCCTGACACCGACCACTGCGGCGACGGCTCGATCCTCTTCTGCGAGTCCCGCGCGCTCGGCGAGCGCGTGCCCGTCGCGGGCGCGGGCTTCTCGCTCGCCTACAGCTCGGCCAACCAGCAGGGTCGGGTCATCGACAACTCGGTCATCGTCCACCCCGTGCCGATCGTACCCGACGCGGACGTCGCGTTCGGGATCCGAGCGGTGCACGTGGCAGTGACGGTGGCCGGCCAGCGGCTCGCTCCGTACACGTTCTCGAACCGCGAGCTCTTCAGCACCGCCACGCCGCCACCCGGGGAGCTACCTGCGAACGAGCACAGGTTCGTGTGGGACGGCCGCGATCAATGGGGCCGCCCGACCGTCGGGCCACAGCCGGGCCGCGTCGCGATGACGTACGTGGTCGAGGTTCGGCAGATCCGGACACCGCTCGCGGAGAACGATCGCGCGTTCGGCGCGCCCTTCGTCGTCGTGACCACAGGCGGCGTTGGCGGCAGCGGCGGAGCCGCGGCCACCTTTGGAAGCCCCGTGATGATCACGTACACGGTCACGCGCGACGTGATCGTAGGGACCGTCGATGACGTCACGCAGGGCCTCGCGGGCTGGAACCTCGACATCCACCACACCTACAGCCCCGTGGCGCACGCTGTCTACTTCGGCTCGGGCGGCCGCGCGACCGTGCGCGGCGCCGGCAACGTCGCCTCGTTCCTTCCCGGTAGCTTCCAGCCCTGCACGGGGGCGGCACCGAACGAGTGCGGCGGCTGCACCACGGGCGGGAGCACGACCCTCTTCGGGGTCGCCGCTGCGCCGGACGGCTCGGCGTTCATGGTCGGCGGTCCGGGCAGCGGCCGAGGAGACCCTCCACGTGTCTGGCGCACGGACCCGGACGGCAGTCGTGTCGAGCTCGGTCCGGTCGGGGACCACGCGAGGATCGCCGCGGGTCGGCTCTCGAGCGCCGCGGGCGGTGTCGAGGCCACCACGCTCTTCGTCGCGAGCACGAACTGCCTGCAGCGCTTCCGCGCCGATGGCCCCTCGCTGCTCACGGAGGCGACGGCCGGTGAGTGCATGGCCACCTGCTCGGGCGACGGTCTCTCGGTCGGACACCCGCGCCCTCGTGACGCCACCGGCCCGCTCTGCCTCGATCCGGGCAGCGTCGACCTCGCGCGCGACGGGAGCCTCTACGTCATCGATCGCCGCTCCCCCAGCCGCCTCTTGCGCTGGCGCACCGATGGCGGTGTCGAGGTGGTCGCGACCGCGCGTGCGTCTCAGGCATTCATCGCGGTCGAGGCGACCGACCGGGGCACGCTGTACCTCGCGGTGCGTTCGAGTAACGGCTTCGGAGCCGAGGACGAGATCTACCGCTTCGATCCCGACTTGCTCGATCCGCGCGACTGCTCCGACGCCGTCAGCTGCATGACGAGGGTGGTGGGCAACGCGGCTCCCACCTTCGACCGGTGCCCCCCGAACGGTGCCCGCTCCCTCGCCGAAGGCACCGCCGGGAGTTGCTTCGACCTCGATCTCGTCGCGACCCCCAACAGCGACAGCGGTCCCAGCGACTCGTCCGATGGCGCGCTCGCGTCCGATCGCGAAGGGCGGCTCTACTTCACCCAGCACTACTCACAGCTGTCCGGTCCGCGCGCAGGGATCGCCTCGGTCTGGCGCCTCGAGCTGGATGGCACGGTGACGTTCGTGGCGGGTCCGCGGCCCACCTCGGCCGATGGCACGCCGCTCTGCGACCTGCGTGGTCCGGACGGCAGCGCGCTCGATCTCTGCCATCCGCTCCCTCTGCCGGGCGTGACGTCGTGCGATCCCCATGCGCCGGCGACCGCGATGGCGCGGTTCGCGATCGAGGATCTGGATCTCTTGCCCGACGGCCGCCCGGTCATCGCGGTGCCCGACGGCATCCTCGTGATCGGCCCCGTTCTCGAGGGCTCGATCGAGGTCGACCGACACACGGTCGCCTCGCCCGACGGCTCGGCGATCTTCGAGTTCGACAGGGCGGGCCGGCACCTGAGGACGGTCGACTACCTCACCCAGCGCACGCTCTGGTCGTTCGGCTACCGCCCCGAGGACGGCCGCCTCGCGACCGTCACCGACCCCGAGGGCCAGGTCACGAGCTTCGACTACTCGGTGCCGAACACGATCCGGATCGAGGCGCCCGGTCACCTCGTCACCACGCTGACGAGCACCGATGCGACGCACCAGACGATCGCGGACCCCGAGGGCCACACGTGGTCGCTCGGCTACGATCCGGACCTGCACGGCTTGCTGCGCTCGTTCCAGGAGCCGGGTGTGCCCGCGGCGCACCTCTTCACGTACGAGGCCGACGGCCGCCTGAGGTCGGACTCGACGGTGCCCGACTCGGGCGGTGGGCCAGGGCCGACCTCCACCCTCCTGGAGACGGATCGGACCGCGGACGGGATGCGCGCCTTCACGCTCACGAGCGCCGAGAGCCGGACGACGACATACACGACGGGCGACACGGGCTGGACGCACCGGACGACCCGCGCCGTGCCCTCCGGAGCCCGCGAGCGCATGGCGGCGCCTGCCGATGGCCTGCGCATCCTCTCCGCAGTGGAGCTGCCGGGCGCGATGACCGGATGCCAGCGTCCGAGCTCGACCATGCCCAGCGGCTGCCCGGCGGGCGAGGCATGCATGGTGGAGGCGTCGACGACCGGCGGCGACGACAACGGCCTCTGCGTGCCCTATCTGCTGACGGCCGACCTCGCCGACCACCCGGACGTCGACATCGGGCCCGACGCGCGACACGCATACCGCACGATCGTGGAGCGACGCGCGACGACCGACGCGTCGGGCACGGTCGAGCTGCTGACGTCCACGTATCTGCATGAACAGCAGTTCGACCCGGACGGTCGGCTGCGCGACGCCTTCACCTACCCGACGCAGACTGGAGCCGCGACGATCACCGTGCGCAGCACGCGCTCCACTGCATCGTCGCCTCGGGCGACCACGACGACGACCATCACCGCCGACCCGGCCGGCCACACGCCCGAGACCACGATCACGCGTGACGACCACGCGCGCGTGACGTGCATCGCGACCGCGGGTCTGCACCCGACGCGCATCACGTACACTGGCGACTCGGTGAGGCCGAGCAGCGTCGCGCAGGGTCCGTTCGGCGCCGGGTGCACCGGCGGCGCGGCGCCGCTGCGGCAGGTGACGTACGGCTACCCGTCCGACGGGACGCGCTGGCTCACGTCGGTGTCGGTGGGCGCGCCCGACGGGCCCGTGCTCACGACTGGGCTCACGCCGATCCACGGCACCGGCTGGGTGACCGACGTGGATCTGCCCGGGGCCGAGGGCGTGATCCACGTCGAGTACGACCAGCGCGGAAACATCACGTCGTTCGCGCCGCCGGGTCGGCCGGCGCACACCTTCACGGTGACGCAGCGCGATCTGCCGCTCACGTCCACGCCGCCGGTGGGCGGGCCGCGCGTGACGGGCACGACGTACACGGACGACGGGATGCTCGAGACGCTGACGCTCTCGGACGGGACGTCGCTCGGGCTCACCTACTCCGCGGACGGCGTGCTGCACACGATGGACGCGTCCGACGGCTCGGTGCACATCGCGGTGAACCACCACGACGCGCTCGGGCAGCCCACCGCGGTCAGCGACGCGTCGACGGGCGTGAGCATGCAGCTCGGCTACGACGTGAGCGTGCCGGTGAGCCAGAGCTGGGCGGGTCCGGGCGGCTTCTCGGCGAGCACGCGGCGGGTGGTCGGCGCGGCGATGACGGTCGGCGGGGCGCTGGCGGCGGAGACCGGCGTGGGCGTCGTGGTCGCGAAGTTGATCATCCGCCAGGTGGCCGAGGGCGTCGTCCCCACGGTCGATCCCGCCCGGCCGAAGGCCCGCCAGTAGAGCCTGCCGCGCGGCAGATCCGCGCCCACGGTCATGGGCGAGGTGCCATCGCCGGTGAAGAGCACGGTGGAGCAAGCCGCGTCCGAGCAGACCTGCACGTGCGCCGAGTCGGTGCCCGAGGCGACCGTGAAGCGCAGCACGGGACGGCGCGAGGTCACCACCGTGTCGGTCAGCGGGCCCACGAGGCGCGGGGGCATGAGCGTGCAGCTCGCGCTCGGGGTCTCGCAGCCGTTCGTGTCGTTCGCGTCGCAGTTCGAGAAGCCGGAGGTGCACGTGATCCGGCAGGCCGACGCGACGCAGCTCGGCGTCGAGTTCGCGCGTGTCGGGCACACGTTGCCGCACGCGCCACAGTTCGTCGCGCTCGTCGTCGTCGTGATCTCGCACCCATCGGAGTACGTGCCGTTGCAGTCTCCGTAGCCGGTCGCGCACGTGGCGACGCGGCAGGCGCTCGCGACGCAGCTCGTGGTCATCGCGTGCGCCGTGCTCGTGCAAGCGATCGCGCAGGTGCCGCAGTGGGTCGCGGTGATCCGCAGGTCGACCTCGCATCCGTTCGCGTCGCTCGTGCTGCCGTCGCAGGCCCCGAAGTTGGCCACGCACGCGTACGCGCAGGCGCCGCTGCAGGTCCCGGTGGTGTTCGGTCGCGTGGCGCAGGTAGCGCCGTCGTCGACCATCGTGTCGCAGTCGTCGTCCATGGCGTTGCACACCTCGGTGGTCGGGCCGACCGAGCCGGTGCACGTGCCCCACGCACCCGACATGCACGTCTGAGTGCCCGCGACGCAGACGCCCGTGTCGGTGCCGCACGCGCGCGACATGGTGCCGGTGCAAGCGCAGGTCAGGCCGTTGTCGACTCCGCCCGCGCAGTCGTTGTCGACCCCGTCGCAGACCTCCGGGTTGCCCGGGAAGCGTGCGCGGCTGGTGTCGTCGCAGTCGTTGCCCAGGGACACGTAGCCGGCCGGCGGGTTGCACGCGACCATCGTGGTCGCCATCGCCCCGGCGCCGTCCATGTCGGCGTCGCGGTAGTAGGTGTGCGTCGCGCCCTCGTCGACCGCCGTGTCGCAGTCGTCGTCGACCGTGTTGCAGAGCTCGGTCGCGCCCGGGTGGGTGGTCGCGACACCGTCGTTGCAGTCCGTCCCGCAGGTCGTGTTCCCACCGTCGTCGGTGTTGCAGCATGCGGACGAGACCGCCGTGTCGCCGTCCGCGTCGGTCGAGCCGATGGTCGCCGGGTTGCAGTCGTTGTCGATGTCGTCGCAGTCCTCCACGCGGCCGGGGTAGCGCGCCGCGTTGCCGTCGTCGCAGTCGTCGCCGCCGCACTCGACCGCGTCGTGCCCGTCGTTGTCCTGGTCCGCGTCGATCATGCAGGGCGACGCGCACGCGTGCATCGCCTCGTCGCAGGTGCGGCCCGCCCCGCAGTCGAACGTCCCGTCGAAGGGTGCGCATCCGCGCGCGTCCGCACCCACCACGCCGGGCGCGCAGCGCTCGGGTCCGTTGCAGAAGGTGCCGTCGTCGCACTCGGCGGCGCTGGCGCAGGTGTTCGTGTCGCTGCCGCCGCCGTCCGTCGGGCCCGCGTCGGTGGGACCGGCGTCGGGGAGAGCGGAGTCCGAGCCGGTGTCCGAGCCGGCGTCCAGCCCCGTGTCGCCCGCGCCCGCGTCGCCCGGCCCCGCGTCGCGAGCTCCAGCGTCGGTCTCGCCGGTCGACCAGCACGTGCCGTCGGAGTGGCAGGACCACCCGCTCGGACAGCCGTGCGTCGCGTCGCAGCGAAGCTGGCCCTCGGGGATCGTCGCCGAGCAGCCGGCGAGGCAGAGGGCGAACGCGAGGAGCGGTGTGGTGCGCGCGAGCATCAGAAGACTCCGTCGAGCGAGACGCCGAGACCCCCGGGGGCGCCGAACGCGGAGAGCCGCGGGCTCCGCTCGCGCCCTGCGCGGCTCGCGCTGCTGCTTGCGCCCGAGCCGACGAGCGCCCAGACGACGCCGCCGATCACGGCGGCCGCCCCCACGCCGAGCGCGGCGAATCCGATGCCCGTGAAGACCGGCCCGTTCTGGTAGGCGCCCTGCACGTCGGTCCAGTACGCGTCGCGCGCGCTCTGCACCTGATCGATCGCGGCGAAGCCGAGCCCGAGCAACACGGCGCCGACCACCAGCACGGCGCCCCCGACGCCGACCACCACGAAGGGAGCCGGATCGGAGCCGCCGCTGGTCGCGGCCGGTGGCGGCGTCGCGTCGGCCGTGGCGTCGGGCGCCTCGCTGGCGGTGGGGTCGATCGGCGTCGCCGGCTGGTGCTCGGCGATCGCGCGCTCGAGCACCGCCACGCGCGCCTCGACGACGCTGCGGTTCGCCGCCTCGGGACGCTCCGCGAGGTACTGCCGGTATGCGGCGAGTGCCTCTTCGTCGTGGCGGACGTGCTCGGCGGCGGCGCCGACGTTGAAGAGCAGCTCGGGGCGGTGGCTCAGGTCGTACGCCCGGCGGAAGTCCTCGAGCGCCGAGTCGTAGCGGCCCTCGTCGTAGGCCACCTGTCCGGCGATGAAGAGCGCGTGCGCCTCGGCGTCGGTGCCCGCGGTGTCTTGTGCCGCGGCGGCGCCCGCCCCGCCAGCCCACCCGATCAAGAACGCGGCGGCGACGCCGCACCAGCCCCCGGCCCTTCGAAGCATGGGACGATGTTGGGCGGCCTGCGCGGCGGCTGTCAACGCGTGGACGGGAGTACGGGCACGGCGTGGACGCCGGCGCTATGGTCGCGCGCCCATGGCGGCCGTGACGATCATCGGTGGAGGCCTCGCCGGGTGCGAGTGCGCGTTCCAGCTCGCCTCGCGTGGCGTCGACGTCGTGCTCGTCGAGCAGAAGCCAGCGCGGCGCACGCCGGCCCAGACGGGCGACGGCCTCGCCGAGCTCGTCTGCTCGAACTCGTTCCGCGGCGCGGCGCTCACGAACGCCGTCGGCCTGCTGAAGGAGGAGATGCGGCGCGCGGGCTCGATCGTGATGAGCGTCGGCGACGAGGCGCGTGTCCCCGCGGGCGGCGCGTTCGCGGTCGACCGCGAGGTCTTCTCGCGCGTGATGACCGCGCGCGTCGCCGCCGAGCCGCGCATTCGCGTCGAGCACCGCGAGGTCGTCGCGATCCCCGAGGAGCGCCCCGCGGTGATCGCGACGGGCCCGCTCACCGGCGACGCGCTCGCGGCCGACGTGGCGAAGGCCATCGGCGCGGACGCGCTGGCGTACTACGACGCCATCGCGCCGATCGTCAGCGCGGAGTCGATCGACTGGAGCCAGGTGTTCCGTCAGAGCCGCTACGACAAGGGCGGCGACGACGCCTACGTGAACTGCCCGCTCGACAAGGCGCAGTACGAGGCGTTCGTCGCGGCCGTCGTCGCCGCGGAGAAGGTCCCGCCGCGCGCGTTCGAGGAGCCGAGGTACTTCGAGGGGTGCCTGCCGCTCGAGGTGATGGCGGAGCGCGGCCCCAAGACGCTCTCGTTCGGCCCGATGAAGCCGGTCGGGCTCACCAACCCCAAGACGGGGCGCCGCCCGTGGGCGGTCGTGCAGCTCCGGCCCGAGGATCGCGAGGGCACGGCGTTCAACCTCGTCGGCTTCCAGACGCGCATGAGGTGGCCCGAGCAGAAGCGCGTGTTCGCGATGATCCCCGGTCTCGGCAGCGCCGAGTTCCTCCGCTTCGGCTCGGTGCACCGCAACACGTTCGTGAACGCGCCCGTCGTGCTCGACGACGACCTCTCGCTGCGCGCGCGCCCGGGAGTGCACCTCGCGGGACAGGTCACCGGCGTCGAGGGCTACGTGGAGAGCGCCGCGTGCGGGCTCGTGCTCGGGACCTTGCTCGCGGCCCGCCTGCGCGCGGAGACGGAGCACCTGCCACCGGCGAGCACGGCGCTCGGCGCGCTGTACCGTCACCTGCGCGCTCCGAGCGAGCGCTTCCAGCCGTCGAACGTGCTGTGGAGCATGTTCCCGGCGCTCGACGGCGCGGCGCGCGGGCGCGAGCGGCATGGTCTGCTCGCCGAGCGCGCGCTCGCGGACCTGCCACCCTGGCTCGAGGCGGTGGGCGCCGAGCCCGTGCGCGCGAGGTTGCCGCGGGCGCACGAGGCGCCCGCAACGATGGAGATCGTCGCTTGAGCGAGAACGAGACGAAGAAGGAGAAGACTCCCTGGTGGCTGCCGATCATGGTGGTGATCGGCGCGGCGCCTGCGGTGTTCGCGATCTTCATCTTCGTGTTCATCCTGCGCAGCGGCCTCGCGCACGACGAGACCCGCTGCCCGTTCTCCGACGTCGAGACGCGGCAGCTCGATGCGCACGCGGCCGTGCTCGAGCAGTCGCGCCGCTGCGTCGAGGACGTCGAGGAGCACCGCTGGATGGTGGTGCGCGAAGGGAGCGCGCCGCTGGAGCTCGGGCGGATGCCGCTCGAGCAGGAGCGCATCGCCGAGGGCTTCCCGTGGCAGGCGCGGATCGAGGACGACCGCGTGATCATCGACGTCACGAACGAGCCGCGCGGCCCGTTCACGCTGCGGGAGCCGTTCCCGGACGGAGGAACGGGCGGGCCGATGCCCGAGTGAGGTCTCGCTCTCGCCCTCGCCCTCGCCCTCGCCCGCATCGGCGTGCTCGTGAAGCTGACGCGCTAGGAGAACCACGAGGCCCGCGGCGACGAACCGCGGGCCTCGCCCGGCTCAGTGCAGCCGGTTCAGCGTCCGCGCGATGCGATCGAGCGTGTCGACGATCCGCGCGTCCGCCGTGATGTAGCCGAGCGCATCCGCCGTCTCGATGCACGCGCGGACCTCGTTCGCGCTGCCCATCGCGGTCTGGAACCTGATCCGGGCGTTGCCGTTCCGTCGCCCCTCGCCCTCGGCGATGTTGAGCGTGATGCTGGTGAGCGCCCGGCGCGTCTGCCGAGCCAGGTCGGCGTCCTGCTTCGCGATGTCGTTCAGCGTGGTCCGCATGTCGCGAATCATCTGGAGAGAGTCTGTGTAGACCTTGAGGGCCATGTTTGTCGTTCCGTTCTGCCCGTTCGGGGGCACCACCCCACCGCCGTCGCGCGGAGCGGGGCTCAACCCTCGCGAAGCGATCGCCCGGAGCAGCGCGGAGCCGCGCGCAGCCGTCGTTTGGCGAGCACGGCGAGCACTGCGAGGACGGCGAGCCCGAAGGGCTCGGGGTTGAGCCCCGCGAGCACGACGGCACACTGCCCGTCCCCCGAACGAGCCCCGTACTTCTGACCTCATCCAAGGCGAATCCCCGAAGGGGAGAGCCGTGGTCCCAGCGAGTTCGAGTTCGAGTTCGAGTTCGAGTTCGAGTTCGAGTTCGAGTCCGAGTTCGCCCTCGCTCAGCTCCGCTTCGCGAGCCAATCGCGGACGGCGTGCCCCGTCCCGAACGGCCACGGCTGCAGCTTCTCGATCGCGACGCGCTTGAACGTCTCGAGCTCCGCGCCGAGCACGATCGGCCCGGTGGCCCGGAGGTGGTAGGCCACGATCAGCTCGTTGCGCTGGGTGAACGCGTACACGCCGACGAGGCCCACGAGCGTCGCGTCGAGCCCGAGCTCCTCCTTCACCTCGCGCACGATCCCCTCCTCCGGCGTCTCGCCCGCCTCGAGGAAGCCCGTGACGATGCCGAGCCACTTCGCCGGCCAGCCGTGGTTGCGCACGAGGATCACGCGCGGCTCGTCGCCGTCGCTCTCCCTGTGCTCCACGATCGCGGCGACGACGGGCGTCGGGTTGCCGTAGTGCGTCCAGCCGCACGTCGGGCACTTCGGCCGCTGGCGGCCCTCCTCTTCGTGCGGGACGAGCGCCGCGCCGCAGCGCAGGCAGAACTTGGCTTCGATCATCGAGGCGGCTCCTCCAGCAAGAACCGATCGACCACCGCGTCGATCACCGGCAGCGAGCCGAGCAGATCGTGTCCGTCGTTCACCAGCACGAGCTCGCGCACGGCCGGCGTCTCGAGCGCGTAGCGCGCCGACTGCGCGACGGGGACGGTCTCGTCGGTCCGGCCGTGGATCACGATGGTCGGGCAGGTCACGCGCGGGAACGTCGGGACGTCGAGCCCCTCGACGAAGAATCCGTAGTGCACGCGCACGCTCTGGCCGGTCGCGTCGTCGAACGCGAGGGCGCCGGTCTGCCTCCACTCCTCCATGCGCGCGGGCTCGATCAGGTCACGCCAGCGGCTCGACAGATCGAACGCCGGGCAGAGCAGCACGAGCCGATCGACGCGCTCGGGGTGCGTGGCCGCGAAGAGCGCGGCGACGTAGCCGCCGAGGCTCGAGCCGATCATTCGCAGCGGGCGCTCGCCCTGGGCGCGCCAGGTGCGCGTCACCTCGTGGACCATCGCGTCGAACGAGAGCGTGGAGAAGGAGGGCTGGTTGAGGTCGGGCGTCACGAGGTCGATCCCGCGCGCCGCGAAGCGCGGCCGGAGGTGCTCGTTCTTGCGCGAGCGCGGGCTGCTGGCGAAGCCGTGGAGCGCGACGAGGGTGAAATCGGTGGTCATCGTGCGATGCTGCCGACTCTCGCGCCTCGCATGCCCCCTCGCCAGCCCCATCGCGACCCTTCCCACCGCGACCCGTCCAGGCCGAGGCCGGATCACCGGCGCGGCATGGCGATCGTGGCGCTCTCCATGGGCGTGCTCTTCGCGTACACGCGGATGGAGCGCGAGACGGCGTACGTGATCCCGGGGCTCTCGCTCGGGCTCGCGCCCTTCGGCATCCCGCCCGAGGGCGAGCCGGCGACGGCGGCGGGGGCGGCGATGATCGCGACGCTCGAGCAGATGGAGTCGCGCGTCGTCACGACGCAGTTCCGCCACGTCACCGAGGTGAACGAGGAGCTCGGCATCTACGACTTCGACAGCTCGGGCCTCGTCGGGTGGGTGCTGCAGCGCGCCGCGCCCGTCGCGTTCGCCGCGATCGGCCGCGACCGGCCCGTCGCGGAGGACTTCGCGCGCGTGATCCACGACGCACCGACCGACGCGGACGCCGGCGGCTGGCGGCGCCTGGCGCACCCGAGCGCGCTCCGGCCGGGCGACGTGATCGCGTGGTCGACGGCGCCCGATCACCGGCACGACGGCCTCACCGGGCACGCAGCGATCGTGGTGGGCATGCCGGTGCGCGTGCCCGGGATGGACGAGGCGTGGTCGGTGCGCGTCGCCGACGCGACGAACGAGTTCCACCAGTGGGACTCGCGCCTGATGGCGTTCGACCTCGACGGCGGCGTCGGCCGCGGCTCGCTCGCGCTCGCGGTGGCCGAGGACGGGCACGCGTACGCGTACGGGTGGCAGGGACCGTGGAGCCCCGTGTTCCTGCGCGAGGACGTGGAGCTCGGGCGCGTCACGGAGTGATGCGAGCGAGCGCGGGGCCCGCGGTTGGCCTGATCGGCGAGGGGTGACCAGGAATGGGTCGATGGCGTCCGGCTTCGGAGCGACCGGCGCGTGCGTTCCCGCAAGAAACGACATCCCGATCTCACGTGGGCGTTGCAAACTCGACGGCGAGCGCTCGAACCTCGTCGTGCAGCATCGGGGGCATGCGCTGGGCGTCCACGCATCCTCGGTCGCGAGAGGGGTGCGATGTCCAGGTCGACGCGCCGCTCTTGGGTCCGCCTTCCCAGCGTTCTGGTCGGCGCCTCCGTCGCGGCCGCGTGCGCGAGCGATCCGCAAGCGTCCGTCAGCACGAGCTACGTCACGTCGCCGCCGGATCCTCGCTGCCGCGCGGCCATGAACGTGATCGTGGGCACGGCTGGCAACGACACCATCAGCGGCACGCACGCCGACGACTGCATCCTCGGCCTCGGCGGCGACGACACGATCGACGGCGCGCAGGGCGACGACGTGATCCTCGGCGGTCCCGGCAACGACACCCTCTCTGGCTCGCAGAACGGCGACGCGCTCTACGGCGACGACGGCAACGACGTGCTGAGCGGTGACCAGCAGGACGACGTCCTGCGCGGCGGCGACGGCGACGACGTGCTCCGCGGAGGTAACGGCCTCGACGACCTCGATGGCGAGGGTGGCAACGACACCGTCGATGGCGAGAACGGCAAGGACAGCGCGCGCGGCGGCGCGGGCTGCGACGCGATCGACGGTCGCAACGGCAGCGACATCATCGACGGCGGCGACGGCAACGATCTGATCTTCGGCGGCAACGGGCCCGAGGTGATCCACGGCGGCGGCGGCGACGACGCGATCGCGGGCGGGCGCGCACCGGACGGCGTCGATGGCGGCGCGGGCACCGATCGATGCAGCGGGACGAGCTGCGAGCTGGCGGCGCCTGCAAGCTGCACCTCTTCTTCCACGTGCGGCGCGGGCAACACGTGCAACGCGACGCTGGGGCTCTGCGTGTCGACGAGCTTCTGCGGGGGCGGCGTGTGCAGCCTGCCGGACGCGAGCCTCGGCGACGGCGGCGTGCCCTGCGACGACGGGAACGCGTGCACCGCCGACTCCTGCGACGGCGCCGGATGCCACCATGCGCCGGTCGCGAACGGAACCGCGTGCGACGACGCCACGGTCTGCGACGGTCACGAGGCATGCAGCAACGGAGCCTGCGCCGCGGGCACTCCGCCTGTCGTCGACGACGGGAACGCGTGCACGATCGACTCGTGCGATCCAGTGGCAGGCGTGCAGCACACGCCGGTCGCCCCGGATCAGGTCCCCGACTCCTCGTGCAACGGAGTCGACGACGACTGCGACGGGCACGTCGACGAGGACTTCGTGGGCGCGCCCACGAGCTGCGGCGTTGGCGCGTGCGCGGCGAGCGGCGCGACGTCGTGCGTGTCGGGCCACGTCGTCGACTCGTGCCACGCGGGCTCGCCGACGGGCACCGACGCGGACTGCGACGGCGTCGACCAGGACTGTAGCGGCGTCGCCGACGATCACTACGCGCCCGCCCCGACGAGCTGCGGCGTCGGCGTGTGCGCGGCGAGCGGCGCGACCTCGTGCGTGTCGGGCCACGTGGTGGACTCGTGTCACGCCGGCTCACCCACCGGGACCGACACGACGTGCGACGGGATCGATGATGACTGTGACGCCCTGATCGACGAGGCGTACCTGCCGCACGCGACCTCCTGCGGCCTCGGCGTCTGCACGGCGAGCGGCGCGACGTCGTGCGTCGCGGGCGCGGTCGTCGACTCGTGCGCGCCGCACGCCGCCACCGGCACCGACGTGGTCTGCGACGGGCTCGACGACGACTGCGACGGGCAGATCGACGAGGCGTTCGTCCCGTACTCCTCGAGCTGTGGCCTCGGCGTCTGCGCGGCGACGGGCACGGCCACCTGCGTGGCCGGAGCGATCGTCGACAGCTGCCACGGCGGCTCGCCCACGGGCGCCGACACGACCTGCGACGGCATCGACGACGACTGCGACGGCTTCGCCGACGAGGGCTTCGACTCCACCGCGACGAGCTGCGGCGTCGGCGCGTGCCTGCGCAGCGGCGCCACCCACTGCGCCGGCGGTGTGCTCTCGGACTCCTGCGTCCCGGGCTACGCGGCACCCATCGACGACACCTGCGACGGCGTCGACGACGACTGTGATGGCGTCGCCGACGACGACTTCGGCATCCGGGACACCGCGTGCGGCGTCGGCGCGTGCGGCGCCAAGGGCGAAGCGACGTGCGTCGCGGGCGTGGTGCAGGACACATGCGTCGCCGGCGCGCCGATCGGCGACGACGTCACGTGCGACGGCATCGACGACGACTGCGACACGCTCGTCGACGAGGCGTACGCGCCGCACCCGGTCGGCTGTGGCGTCGGCGTGTGCGCCGCCATCGGCACCACGGCGTGCCTGCCGGGCCCCTGCTTCGGCTCGGTCTGCGCACCGCCGAGCGAGGCGATCGTCTGCACGCCCGGATCGCCCACGGGCCCCGACACCACCTGCGACACGCTCGACGACGACTGCGACGGGCTCAGCGACGAGGAGTTCGCGAGCTCGCCGACCGTCTGCGGCGTCGGCGCCTGCACCTCCGTCGGCGCGACCGCCTGCATGGGCGGCGTCGTCCTCGACTCGTGCATCCCCGGCGCGCCGACCAGCGCCGACACCACCTGTGACGGCGTCGACGACGACTGCGACGTCCTGATCGACGAGGAGTTCGTGCCGTACTGCGCGGGCAGCACGACGGTGCACTGCGGCGGCGGCGCGCTGGTCACGCACGAGTGCGACGACGCGGACGCTTGTAACGGCGTCGAGCTCTGCCACGCCGCGGCCTGCGAGGCCGGGACGCCGCCGGCCGTCGACGACGGCAACCCCTGCACGGCGGACAGCTGCAGCCCCGCGACCGGCGTCTCGCACACGCCGACGCCGGGCGCGTCGTGCGCGGACGGCACGCCGTGCAACGGAGAAGAGAGCTGTGACGCCTCGGGCGCGTGCGCTCCCGGCACGCCGCTCGCGACCGACGACCACAACCCCTGCACCGCCGACGCCTGCGATCCGCTCCGCGGCGTGACGCACGATCCGCTGCCCGACGGCACCTCCTGCGACGACGGCGATGCGTGCAACGGCATCGAGACGTGCGACGCGACGGGAGCGTGCCTGCCCGGTCCGCGCCCGCTCAGCGGCCCCTGCGTCCCGGCGGCGCCCGTCGCGCGCATCTTCATCGATGAAGAGCGCGACGTGACGCGCGCCACCGATGGGGCGAGCATCGCGAGCTACACCGGCTTCAGCGCCCCGACCTTCTCGGATCTCGGCATCGACTGGTTCCCCACGAGCACGCCCGGGGGCGCGGTGATGGTCGTGGACCTCGTCGGCAACGAGGCAGTCGCGCTCGACCACCTCGCCGCCGTCGGTCAGGCCGGCTTCGGCGCACGCCACGTGCAGTGGTCGGTCTCCTCGACGAGCCCGACGTCCGGCTTCGGCACGCCCGTCACGTTCGAGGCGCCGAACACGACCGGCTCGTACACCATCCCGCTCGGCGCTGTGAGTGCCCGCTGGCTGGCGATCCGCATCCTCGACAACTGGAACGGCTCCTCGGGGACCGGCGGCGTCCAGCAGCTGACGGTGTGGACACGTCCGCGCGACGGCGGTGCGGTCTCGATGTTCGAGGCTGGCGCCAGCGCGACCGCGAGCTCCACCGATCCCTCGTCCGATCCTTCGCGCGCGATCGACGCCGATCCCTCGAGCGGCTGGCGCAGCGCCACCCCGGTCGCGGGCCAGTCGCTCACGGTGGACCTGCTCACGACCGGCTGGGAGCGCGTCGACCGCGTCCGCATGCGAAGCGGCGGCAGCAGCGCCGTCGTGAGGGACTTCGAGCTCTGGGCGTCCGCGTCCGGCTCGGCCGACTCGGACTTCGCGCTCGTCACCACCGGCACGCTCCCGACCGACTCGGTGAGCGGGGACTACTACTTCTTCTTCCCCGAGATCGAGGCGCGGTACATGCGCCTGCGCGCGGTGACGAACCGCGGCTACCCCGGCGGCGTCAGCGTCTACGACTTCCAGACCCTCACGCCGCACGAGGGCGGCCTCACCGTGCCCTTCGAGAGCCGCACGATCCCGGGCGGCACGCCGATCCTCGGCTACCGGTGGCACTTCGGCGACGGGACCGTCTCGACGCTCGAGAACCCCACGCACACGTTCCCCGCGCCGGGCACGTACATCGTCACGCTGGAGGTGACCGACGCGTGGGGCCTCACGAGCAGCACGGACTACGTCTACACCGCGGACGCGCCGCCCATCGCCGACTTCAGCACGAGCCCGACCGCCCCCTCGCAGGGCGATTTCGTCGCGCTCCGCGACCGCTCGATCGCCAGTGACGCGCCGCTGCTCCGCGCGTACTGGCGCGCGAGCGGCGCTGGCAGCTTCCCCCTCGACACCAGCACCGCGCCCGGTGGGACGACCGCCCTCGGAACGCCCTCCGCCGGGACGCTCGTCGTCGACCTGAGCGTCGTCGATGCGCGCTTCCTCCGCGGCTCGGTCACGCGCTCGATCCCCATCGGTGACCTTGCACCCTCGATCGACGTGGGCTCCGACCAGACGCTCGTGTGGGGCCAGCCGTGGGTCGCGATCGCTTCGCCGATCGTCTCGGACGTCCCGAACGACTTCTTCACGCTCGCGTGCCACTACGACTTCGGCGACGGCGCGACCGCCGACGTCGCGGGCTGTCGTCCGTCGTCGGTCTATCGCAGCCACGCCTGGAGCACGCCGGGCTCGTACCAGGTCGTCGTGACCGTCACGGACTCGACCGGCCTCTCGGCTTCCGACCGCTTCTTCGTCGAGGTCGTCCGCCGCGACACCGCGATCGCGATCGATCCCATCGCGGGCGGCACCTCCGGCGGCGCGCACGACGTGACGGCGTCGCTCTCCGACGCCTACGACGCCGCGACCTCGATGGCAGGCCGCTCCATCGCGCTCTCGAGCCCGAGCGCGAGCGCTGCGGCGACGACCGACGCTTCGGGCCGCGCGACCGCGAGCCTCGATCTCGGCCCGGCCGGCAGCGTGACCGTGCGCGCCTCGTTCGCGGGCGACGCCCTCTACAACGCGTCGAGCGACGCGATCCCGTCGGGCGACGACCCCGGCCGCCGGCACCGCGAGAACTGCGGCACCGACTTCTGGGTCGCGTTCACCGACCTCTGCGACGCGGGTGCCACCAACTGCGTGACCGACACGTCGGGCGAGGAGCTCACGTACGAACTGCTCTTCACCGGCGAGGATCACACGACCGTCCACGCCGACGTCCCCGGCGAGGGCGTGTACGCGAGCGCCATCGTCGCGGCCGACGGCGTGGGCCGCATCACGATCCACGCCGCCGCGCACCCCATCGGACTCTTCGAGAGCGGCGTCGTGCGCCCGCGCGGTGTCCACGTCACCTCCGCGCGTGAGATCTGCGTCGAGGGCTACGACCACGTCATCTTCGCGCTCGACGGCTTCCTCGCGATCCCGACCGAGCGGCTGGGCACGGACTACGTGGTCGCGGGCTGGCATCACACGGCCGTGCCGACGAGCCACCAGACGTTCCACCCGATCCTCGCGGTGGCCGGCACCGTGGACGGCACGAGCGTCACGATCACTCCGTCGGCCGACCTCGTGCCCGGCATCGACACGCCGCCGGGCGTCTCCGGCCGGCTGCCCGCGGGCGTGCCGTTCACGGTCACGCTCGATCGCGGCGAGGCGATCGCGCTGCGGATGGCCAACCCGACCGGCATCGGCCCCGTGCCGACGATGTCGGGCACGCTCGTGCACGCGAGCCGCCCCGTCGCGGTGTTCAGCAACCACCAGTGCGCGCTGATCCCGGACGGCCAGTTCGCGTGCAACTCGCTCACCGAGGAGCTGCCGCCGGTCGACCGGCTCGGCTCGCGCTTCTTCATCACGCCGCTCGCGACGCGCACGTCCGGGTACGTCTACGACGTGGTCGCCACGGCCGACGGGACGACCGTCACCGTCGATGGCGCGCTCGTCGCCACGCTCGCGCGCGGCGGCGTGTACGAGCAGAACGAGTCCACGCAGGCGGCGCACGAGATCGTGACGTCGGCCCCGGCGCTCGTGATGCAGTTCGCGAAGGGCACCAACACCGACGGCCATCTCGGCGACCCGACGGCGCTCGTGGTGCCGCCGACCGAGCAGTACGGCTACGACGCGCACTTCGTCACGCTCGATCGCTTCGACTTCGTGACCCTCGGCGACGGCACCGTCCCGCACAACTTCGACGACTGGGTGAACGTCGTCGCGCGCACGAGCGACATCGGCGGCCTCCGCCTCGACGGCGCGCCGATCAGCGCGTCGTTCAGCGCGCTCGGGTCGAGCGGCTATGCGTACGCGCAGCTGCACCTCGCGCCCGGCACGCACCGCGTGACGCACCCGAGCCCCGCGGTGGTCTTCGGCCTGATGGCGTACGGCTGGCAGTCGACCGACGCCTACGGCTTCCCGGTGCAGATGGCGCTCCGCTCGCTCGACTGCACGCCGTCCGCGATGACCGCGGGCGACGGCGCCGACAACGAGTGCGACGGCCGCGTGGACGAGGAGCTCGCCAACGGCATCGACGACGACGGGGACGGCCTCGTCGACGAGGACCTCGCCTTCGTGCCCCCGGCTCCCGTGAACCTCTCGCCCATCGCGTACGACCGCCGCGTCGGCGTGCGCCAGGGCGCGACCGTCTCGATCGTGCTCGCCGGGTTCGACGCGAACCTCGACCCGCTCACCTACGAGCGGCTCTCCTCGCCCGCGGGCGCACTCTCGGGCAGCGGGCAGACGTACACGTACACGCCACCGCCGCTCCCGTTCAGTGGCCTCGACGTCTTCACCTATCGCGTGTGCGACGCCTCGCTGTGCAGCGACCCGGCCACCGTCACGGTGGACGTGGACGCGATCAACCACCCGCCGACCGTCACGATGGACCCGCTCGTGAACGTGCTCACCGACGGGCTCGTGCACCTCGGCGGCACCGCGACCGACATCGACGGCGAGAGCGGCTGCGCGATCACGTGGAGCCTCGTCTCCGGCCCGGCGGGCATGATCGTCGAGCCCGACGGCGACATCTTCTGGCTCTCGGCGCCCATCGGCTCGAGCGCGTCGGTGACGGTCCGCGCGACCGACTGCCACGGCGCGAGCACGCTGTTCACGTTCGGGATCACGCTCGGCTTCGTCCCGCACGAGCCGGTGATCACGAGCCGGCCCGTCGTGCGCGCGCGCGCCGGGCACGCGTACACGTACTCGGTGGTGAGCGTGGACCCGGATCATCCGGACAGCGCGACCTACTACTTCTCGGTGCCGCCGCCGTCGGGGATGACGATGGGCGCGAGCACGGGCGTGATCTCGTGGACGCCGCCGCTCTCGGCCATCGGGCACACCTACCCGATCGAGATCGTGGTGCAGGACGGCTTCGGCCTCTTGTCCTCGCCGCAGCACTACGAGCTGCTCGTCACCGGCGACATCGAGGCGCCGACCGTGAGCGTGACCGCGACGCCGCCGACCGTGGCGCCGGGCGAGACGAGCACGATCCACGTGACCTACGCCGACGACGAGCCCGGCGTGGTGCTCGTGGGCGTCACGCTCGACGGCACGCCCATCACGCTCGACGGCGCGGGCAACTACGCCTTCAGCGCGGCGGTCCCGGGCGCACACGAGGTCGTCGCGTC
>JBGAQA010000103.1:0-22368 GCA_044220955.1 Sandaracinaceae bacterium | reverse complement strand
GCTGGGACGTGGACGCCGACGCGGCGGTCACCGCGACCTTCCGCGTGGTCCCGGGGCCGCAGGTACACGTGGGGAAGATTCTGGTGCGCGGCCTGGAGCGCACCGATGAGCGCGTGGTGCGTCGCGCGGCGCTCGACTCGGCCGTGGAGCGCGAGCTCGTGGGCGGCCTGGCGGAGCTCGCCCGCGAGCGCGCTCGCCTGCGCGAGGGCGCGTCGCGCGAGATCGGCAGCCTGGCGCTCGAGGTCGCGACCCGGCTGGTCGGCGAGCAGGTCTGCGCCGATCCCGCGCTCCTCGAGCGCATCGTGCACCGCGCCCTCGCGAGGGCGCGCGCGGACAGCGCGGTCCGCGTCTCGCTCCACCCCGACGACCGCAAGGCCCTCGAGGCGCGCCTCGCCGGGCGCTTGCCGGACGAGATCGTGCTCGAGGACGATCCGGCCATGGCGCGCGGCGGCTGCCACGTGCGCGGGGGGCTGGTCACGGTCGACGCGCGCATCGAGACGGCCCTCGCGGTGATCGCTCGCGCGATGGGGATCGACGGACCGACGTGAGCGACGCGGCGCCCGAGACGGACGAGCCCGAGGACGACCGGAAGACGCGCCACGCGCGCGGCTGGGCGTGGTCGATCTTCCTGCTGATCCTGACGCTCGGGACCACGCTGCTCGCGGGCGCGCAGATGCACGGCGTCGAGGTGAGCGATCTCGCCTCGCTCTGGACGGGCGCCGACTTCGCGCTGCCGCTGCTCGCCATCCTCGTGACGCACGAGCTCGGCCACTACGTCGCGGGCCGCATCCACGGCGTGGACATCTCACCGCCCTACTTCATCCCGATGCCGATCACGCTGCTCGGCACGATGGGCGCGGTGATCCGACAGCGCGGGCGCATCGACGACAACGACAAGCTCCTCGACGTGGGCGCGTCGGGCCCGCTCGCGGGGATGTGCGTCGCCCTGCCCGTCCTGGTCTACGGCGTGGCGACCTCGCGCATCGGCCTCGTCTCGTCGTTCGGCGACGACGTGATCATGGAGGGTCACTCCATTCTCTACGAGATCGTCCTCTACGCGGTGTGGGGTCCGATCCCGGCCGGCTCCGACATCTGGCTGACGCCGACCGCGTTCGCCGGCTGGGCGGGCCTCTTGGTCACGATGATGAACCTCTTGCCGGTCGGGCAGCTCGACGGAGGCCACGTCGCGTTCGCCCTGCTGGGCGAGCGCCAGAACCGGCTCGGGAGGCTCGTGCACCGCCTGCTGCCCCTCGCGGCGCTCGCGACGAGCGCGTACTACGGCGTCCGGGCCTACGCGGCGGGAGAGCGGGGCGATCACCTCTTCCACGCGCTCGAGGCCGGCACACACTGGCTGGTGTGGTT
Organism: Sandaracinaceae bacterium; assembly: GCA_044220955.1. Classification (GTDB taxonomy): domain Bacteria; phylum Myxococcota_A; class Polyangia; order Polyangiales; family Sandaracinaceae; genus JBBSAT01. The sequence continues at coordinate 21,006 of JBGAQA010000103.1, read as the reverse complement.
CGGGATGCTCCTCGTCCTCGGCCGGCTCTCGGGCGGTCTCGATCACCCGCCGGCGGGCCACAGGCCGCTCTCGCCGAGACGCCGGATCGTCGCGATCGGGACGCTCGTCCTGTTCGTCCTGCTCTTCATGCCGAGCTGGATCCGTTCGCCCTGAGCAGCCGCGCGCGCCGAGAAACGGCGCGAAGGCCATTGATCCGCGGCGCGCACGCTGAGACAATCGAGATTCCGGCGAAGAGGGTCCGGAGAGATGACGACGTTCGCGGACGTATTGCGGGAGGGGATGCTCTCTCTACCGCACGACCTGAAAGCGATTCTCCGTGTCGTGGAGGACCCCGACCTGGATGACGCCGGTCGCGTCCTGGCGTGCGGGACGATCCTGCACGTGCTCTCGGGGCAGAACGCCATCCCGGGAACGAAGGGTGTGCTGGCCTACGCCGACGACGTGATCCTGCTGCGGCTGCTCATCGAGCGCCTCGCCAAGTCGTCCCCGGACGTCATCAAGCGCCACCGCGAGGACAGCGCCGACACCATCGGGGCGTTCGATCCGCAGATGAAGGAGGTGCGCGCGCACCTCGGCGAGCTGATGGCGGTGCTCGACCGCGCCGTGGACGCGCTTCCGAAGACGGCCTACGAGGGCCACAGCGCGGCCGAGTGTGCGCGCGACGCCGAGGCGGCGACGTGGCTCTACGACTCGGTACACGAGGCGATCGTCGAGCGCCTCGAGCTCGACGAGGACGCCGTCGTGCGCGCGCTCAAGAACGCCGGCGAGATCCGCGGGTTCCTCAAGCAGCGGATGTGAGGGCTGGGCTCGCGTCGACGGGCGCGCATCGCGCTCCTGCCTCGACGACCCGGGCGACGGCGCGATCGATCGCGCTCAGCGCGATCGGTGTGAGCCGAGCGACGCGATCGGATCCGGCGGCGACGGTCTCGAAGCGCTCGTCCGAGGCGAGCGCGAGGTCGATCTCGGAGCCGCGCGCCACGACGACGAGCAACCCGTAGCGCGCGCCGAGCACGCCCCGCCGTGCGATCACGACGTCGGTGCGCAGGACGCCCTCGGGCATGGCCGCGATCACGCGCAGGCGCGCCTCTTGTGCGACGCCGCCCACGTCGAGGTGAACGACGGGCATCAGCGCGAGCGCAGGTCCCTCGAGCGAGACCCGCGAGCGAGCGGCGAGCGCGACCAGGCGCGTCAGCGCGACGAGCGGTGGCTCCGGGCGCAGGGCGCGCGCGCCGTCGACCGCGAGGAAGACGACGATCGCGAGCGCGAGCGACACCGGACCGAGGGCCGCGACGGGCAGCCCCGCGCCCGTCGCCGCGAGCGCGCCGAGCAGCGCGAGCCCGGGCAGCGTGGTCGCGTCGAGCCAGGCGTCGATCCCGAGGCGGTGCCAGCGCGTCGCCCGGCGGGCGGCGCGGCGGATCGTGAGCGTCGCGTGCCGGAACGAGCCGAGCTTCGGCGCGACCGGGACGGGCGCGCCGCGGCTGACCCCGACCGCGAGGAGCGCGACCGCGAGGACGGCGTGAGCCTCGGGGCGCACGCCGACGAGCGCGGCGCCCATCCACGCCGCACCCAGCAGGAGCGCGGCGAGCGCCCGCGCGACGGGCGGCAGCGGGACCAGGGGCCGGAGCACGACCCGCTCGCTCGCTTCGCGCCGCGGCGACCTCAGGATCCGGACGGCGACCAGCACGCTCGCGAGCGCGAGCGCGATCCCGCCCTGCCAGGGAGGCCTCGGCGCCTCGAGCGCGCGCCCGTCGGCGGGCGCCGGGACGGGCGTGGGGGGCGCCGCGCGGCTGGCGGCGATCACCCCCTCGGGCGCCCGGATCTCGATCGGCCACTCGCGGGTCCGAGCGAGGTGCGCGCGGGTGAGAGTCCAGACCGTGTGCTCTGCCTCGGTGCGCTGCTCCACCACGATCTCGTCGTCGGGGCCGATCACCGGGCTCGCCTGCGGCGGCAGCGCCAGCTCGACGCGCACCGAGTCGAGCCCGTGCCGCCAGGCGGGGAACGTCCAGAGCACGTGCACGCCGTCCTCGTCGGCGACGGCGCGGCTCGAGAGGTCCGCGTCGTACGCGAGGTGCACGACGTACTCGCCGCGCCGCGGCGCGCGACGGCGGGTGAACGCCAGGACCAGCACGCCGTCCTCGCCGAGCGTCACGCGCGGCTCGAGCGGCTCGGTGCTCCCCGCGCTGGCGAGCGCGCCGTCCGTGCTCGGCGCCGGCGCCATCGTCACGGGGTCGAGCGGATCGAGGACGAGCCCTGGGTCGAGCCCGTCGAGCTCGAGCGCCTCGAGCCACCCGCCGTCGATCCGGAGCGTCGCGTCGATCGCGACGTGCGCGCGCGCGTCCTCTCCGATCGAGACGCGCGCGCTCGCCGATCGCACTCGCCGATCGCACCGTCGCGTCGGCCCACGCGAGCGCCCGCACCGGGACCACGAGCAAGAGCAGGAGGGCGACGAAGAGGACACGCACCGCGCTCCGACGCTAAGCGCTGCTCGGCGCGGAGCGCAAAGAAACGACGAGCGGATCTCCGCCAGCCCGGAGGCGGCATCTCGGCGGACGCCACCACGAAGCCGTGCCGGCGGCGTGCTCGCGCTCCGGGTCTTTCGACGGCCTCTCAGTACGTGCCGGCGGGGATGAGCTCGCGGCCCGCCGCGCACGCGATCTGATCGTGCGTCATGGTCTGGCCGTCCGTGGTGCGCAGGATGCGGAATTCGACGCGGCGGTTCTGGTCCCACGCCTCCGCATTGTGGCGCGGATCGACCGGACAGCGCTCACCGTAGCCGGCGCTGCGCAGGCGGTCGCGGGCGATGCCGCGCGAGACGATCGCCTCGAGCACGGCCGCGGCGCGGTCGGTCGTGAGGCGGATGTTGTAGTCGTCGCTCGAGCGCTCGTCGGCGTGGCCCTGGATCTCGAGGAACAAGATCTGCGGGTTGCCGACCAGCGTGGCCGCCACGGCGTCCACGATCGGGAACGACTGCGGCAGGATCTCCGCGCTGTCGGTCTCGAAGAGGATCTGCTGCAGGATCTGGATGCCGGTCTCCGTGACGATGACCGGGCCGCGATCGGGACAGCCGTCCTCGTCCTCGGTGCCGTTGTAGGTCTCGGGATCGTTCGGACAGCTGTCGTCCGTGTCGAGGATGCGGTCCGCGTCGTTGTCGGGGTCCGGGCAGCCGTCCTCGTCCTGGAAGCCGTCGCGATCCTCGGGATCGTTCGGGCAGAGGTCGTCCACGTCGAGGATGCCGTCGCGATCGTTGTCGGGGTCGGGGCAGCCGTCCTCGTCCTCGAAGCCGTCGCGATCCTCGGGATCGTCGGGGCACTGGTCGTCGGCGTCGAGGATGCCGTCGCCGTCGCGGTCGCCCTCGTTGCCCTCGGGGCAGCCGTCCTCGTCGGCGTCGCCGTCGCGGTCCTCGGGGACCATGTCGCACTCGTCGTCGACGTCGAGGATGCCGTCGCGGTCGTTGTCCGGATCCGGGCAGCCGTCCTCGTCGGCGAAGTTGTCGAAGTCCTCGGGCTCGTTCGGGCACTCGTCGGTGTCGTCGCGGTAGCCGTCGCCGTCGCGGTCGCCGATCGAGGGCTCGAAGATGAACCCGAGCATGCCGCGGACGTCGGCCTGCTGGATGCCACCGACCGGGAGGCCACCGCCGCCGGCGAGCACGAGGTAGCTGTTGCGGTCGACGAAGATCTTGATGCCGCCCATCGCCTCGAGCGAGGTCCCGCCCTGGGTGGCGAACGAGTTGAAGATGCTCGCGCCGTAGACCTCGGCGGTCAGCTCGATGGGGGAGTCGCCGAGCCGGAAGCCGGCGCCGATGCCGTACGTCAGGAACGAGCCGTAGTTCACGCTCGAGCCGCCGACCGCCGTGCAGGTCTGCATGCCCTGCGCGCACGTGCGCGGACCGCCCGCCATCGGCGTCGTCGTCGAGGCGCCCGCCGGGATGCCCATCGTGCCGCTCGTCATGAGGCGGGCGCCCACGTTGAGGCCGATGCGGATCAGGCGGTCGGGCCGCCACTCGCCGAGCAGCGTGGGCCAGAACACGACGTCGCTGTCGCCGACGAAGTGGCTCGGCGAGCCGCTCGGGAACTCGACCTGCAGGCCGACGCCGAGCCCGAGGCCGGCGTTGCGCTCGGCGCGCAGGATGCGGAGCTTCGCGTGCAGGATGATGCCGCCGAAGCCCTGGTAGCTGTCCGCCACCGGGTTGGCCATCGCCGGCGAGTTGAAGATCGGGTGACCCATCGTGTCCTGGATGGTCACGTTCCGGCCGCCGACGAAGCCGACGGGGACCTGCGCACCGATCTCGAGGAGGTTGAAGAGGCCGAGGTTGAACTGCAGCGTGCCCGTCGCGACGTAGTCGATCGCGCGGCCGCAGAGCAGGTCGCGCCCACAGAACGCCGAGGGCCCGTAGCCCGCCGGGATCGGCTGGTTCGGGTCGTTGACGAAGCCGTTGTACGGCAAGAGGCCGCCGCCCATGTCGACGACGAGACCGAACGCGAAGTCGAGGTGACCGAGGATGTCCGTGCCGTTGATCGACAGGTAGCCCTTCGAGTCCATCGCCGGACGGAAGAGGTGAAGGTCGAGGCCACCGTTCGTGAGGCGGCCCGCCTGCGCTTCGGCGCGCCCACCGAGCCCGAGAGAGAAGACGAGCGTGAGGGCGAGGAGCGCCCCAGGGAGGATGCGGAGCGCGCGGACCGCGTTCGAAAGCCGAGACATGCAGAGACTCCCCTAATGCCCGCAGCCGACCTCGCGCAAAAGAGCCGCGATTTCGCCGGGGCGGCCGCGATTATCGCCGAGGTTACGAGCCTGTCAACGCCGAGGGGGCTCGTTCACTGACACTGCGCGGCCTGGTACTGCCGGATCTGCGCCTGCTGCGCGGCGGACACGCCGGGAGCCGTGATGAGCTGGCGCGCCGTCGCGCACGCGTCGGTCCGCATGTTCAGCGCGCGCTGCGCGTTGAAGAGCATCCGCAGCTGCGCGGCGCCGTGCGCCCGGCCGCGACCGAGCAGGTCGATGACGCAGTGGTTGTCGCCGGCGATCACGCACTGGTTGAGCCGGTCGTCGGACGGCGCGGCCGCGGCCGTGCTCGGCGGGGGCGCGGCCGTCGTCGTCGGCGGCGGCGCGACGCGGGCCGTCGTCGTGGGCGGCGGCGGCGCGACGCGGGCCGTCGTCGTGGGCGGCGGCATGGGGATCTGGCGCGGGCCGGTGTGCGGCGGGCGGACCGCGACCCCGCGGGGGTGGGTCGCGCGCTCGACGGCCTCGGCGCGAGCGACGAGCGCCGCGTCGAGCCCCGTCATGACGAGGACGGTGGCCGCGAGGCGGTTCGCCTCCGTCGGGTTCGCCTGCGCGAGCCCCTCGGCCTGCGCGACCGTCTGCGCGGCGAACTGCGTCATCGTCTCGACGACCTCGGGCCGCGCGCGGTAGGGGCTGTCGACCGGCAGCGACTCGAACGACAGGTACGCGCCCTGGTAGTCGCCGTTCTGCATCTGCGCGAGCCCCGCCGCGAAGGTCGTCCCTTCGTCACGCTGCGCGGTCGCGCGGGCCTGGCAGTCCAGCGCGCCGGTGTCGCCCGGTCGCAGGGCCAGCGCCGCCGTCGCGTGGGCGATGGCCTCGTCGAACTGGCCCGAGTTCAGCGCCGTCGCGCAGAGCCCGATCTCCGCGTTCGCCGTCGCCTCCGGATCGGCGGTCACCGGCGGGGGCGCGGCGCTGCTCGGGATGGGCACGACGCCGACCGACGTCGGGGGCAGCTGCACGACGCTCGGGCCGTCGTCGGACGAGCCGCCCGAGAACACGATCGCGGCTCCGGCGATGAGCGCGATGCAGAGGATGCCGCCCGCGATGTAGAGCGTCGTGCGGTTCGGTCCCTCGCGCTCCGGCGGCAGGGCGACCGCGTCCATCTGCATCGTCCGACCTTCGTCGAACGTGAACGCCTCGCCCACCGGCACGTACCGGAAGCGCACCTGACCCAGCTCGATCACGTCCCCGGGGGCGAGCTCGTGGTAGCGCGTGTCCGCGCCGTTCACGCGCAGTCCGTTGGCGCTCGCGAGATCCTTGATCACGAGCTTGCCGTTCTCGTTGACCACCTCGGCGTGCTCGCGGGAGATCGAGCGGTGGTTGACCCAGATCTCGAGATCCTCCGCGCGTCCGATGCGCATCCGGTCGCGCGAGAGCGCGTACTCGGCGCCCGGGGCGGGGGGCGACATCATCACCAGGCGCGCTGGCGGACCGAGCGAGGGTCCCGGCGTCGGGATCATCGCGGTCACCGCGTCGTTCGTCACCGGAGCGCCCGTCGGCGCGGTCTGCTCGGGCAGCGTGGCGGCGGTGGAGTCGCCCTCGAGCTGGAGCGCGAGCTGGTAGTCGCCGATCAGCACCTGGTCGCCGGGCTTGAGCGCGATCTCGCTGGCGATCTTCTTCCCGTTGACCTTCACCCCGTTGTACGAGCTGAGATCCTCGAGCATGAAGGCGCCGTTGCTGCGGCGGAGCTTCGCGTGCTTGCGCGAGATGTTCCGCTCCGTCAGCCGGATGGTGTTGCCCTCCTTCCGACCGATGGTGATCTCGTCTCGGACGAGGGGAACGACGGTCGTCTTCCCTTCGTCGTCGGCGATCAGGAGCTTGAACATTCCGGCCACGATAGCGCCCTCTCCCCGAGCGGGAGAACGTGACGGAGGATGGTCGGTCCGCGGTCCGAGTGTCAACGTCGTAGCGCTCCAGCGCGCCCGCCCCGTCGCTTTTTTCCCGACGGGGCCTCGCAGGGCATGGGACCGCGGCGCCGGCGCGGGCCTTGGCCGAGCCGATCGAGGAGTGCGAAGATGACGTGGGTGCGGGTCTGGCTCGTCGCCCTGTCGCTGATCGCCGGCTGCACGCCCCCGGTGCCGAGCGCGCCGTCGCTCGACGGAAACGTGCGGCGTGACGCGATCGCCATCGCCGACGGCGCCCTGCCCTCGGGCGACTCGGGGTACGTGCGGCCCGACGCCGCGGCCCTGCCCCCCGCGGATCTCGCGGTGGTGCTGCCCTTCGGTGGCCCCGAGGTGACCACCGACCTCGACGCCAGCGCGGCGCTGGGACGGATCGACGTGGTGTTCTCGGTGGACGCGACCGGAAGCTTCGCGGGCGAGATCGACGCGCTGCAGTCGGAGCTCGAGTCGGTGGTGGTCCCGGGCCTGGTGAGCGAGGTGCCGGACGTCGCGTTCGCGGTCGCGCGCTTCGAGGACGCGCCCTTCGCGCCCTTCGGCGTCGAGACCGATCACATGTACACGCTCTTCACCGGCGTCACGACCGACGTCCGGCGCGTCGCGGGCGCGGTCGCGCAGCTCGACATGCCGCTCGGCAACGGGGGCGACGAGCCGGAGGCCGGGCTCGAGGCCCTCTACCAGATCGCGCGCGGCACCGGCCTGAGCGTGCGCGGGACGACGCTCGCGGCCGCGTGGTCGGGGGCGGCGGCGAGCGGCGGCGGTACGGTCCCCGGGGTCGGCTTCCGCGCGGGCGCGTTCCGCGTCGTCGTGCACGTGACGGACGCGCCCTCGCACGACGCCGCCGACTACGGGGACACGGTGCCCGGCTCGCACTCGCGGGCCGAGACGCTGGGCGCGCTCGTGGCCGGGCAGATCCGCGTCATGGGGATCGCGTCGAGCGCGCGGGCACGGCCGGAGCTCGAGGCGTTGGCCCGGGCGACGGGCGCGACGGCGCCGGCGGTCGGCGGCCAGTGCGCGACGGGCATCGACGGCGCGCATCGCGCTGCCGACGCGGACGGTCGCTGTCCGCTCGTGTTCGACATCGACCCGAGCGGCCTGGGCCTCTCCACCGCCGTCGTCCACGCGATCGGCGACATCTCCGACGCGCTCACGTACGCCGCCGTCTGGGGCGAGGCCGAGGACGACCGGCTCGCGTTCGTGCGGTCGATCGAGGCCGTGATGGCCACGCCCGCCGCCGGCGGCGTCCCGCCGGCGACGGCGTGATCGACACGTTCGAGGGCGTGCGCTCGGGGACGACCGTGCTCTTCCGCGCCCACCTCGCCAACCGGACGATCGCGCCGGCCGACTACGATCAGGTGTTCCGCGTGACGATCGTGCTGCTCGGCGATGGCGCCGAGCTCGTCGCGCGGACCATCCGGATCACGGTTCCGCGGGGGAGACTCGACGCCGGCGCGGCTTCGGCCGATGCCGGGCCCCGCGCCGACGCGGGACCGATGGACGCCGGCCAGGCGGACGTGGGAGACGGTGGATGAGCTCGGTCCCGCGCTCGGTGGACATCGCGGCGCACATCGCGCTCTTGCCGCGCGACGCCAGCGTGCGTGGCTTCAGGTCGGAGTGCTCGAGGGCGCGGTGAAGCACTGCGGCGCGACGGCCGCGATCGACGTGCAGCCGCGGAGCCTCGCGGACGCGGACCTCCACGTGCGGTGGGAGTGAGCGGCGCGCACCGGTCCCCCGCCTCGCGCTCACCCCATCGCCCACCACGCGATCAGCGCGGCGATCGCCGCGGCCACCGCCGCTGCCGCTCCGATCCCGATGAAGCGCAGGGCGCCCGCCGCACGCTCGCGCGAGCGCGTCTCGGGGATGCGCTGCGAGGCCTCGAACGCCGCGCGCACGGTCGGGTCGGCGCCCACGGGCGAGGTCTGCTCGGGGATCGTGGGACCGAGCGCGTCGAGCAGCTCGCTCGCGAGCGCGGTCCGCGTGGTCGCCGGATCCGACTCCAGCGCGACGCCGCGCAGCTCCGGTGTCCGATCCGTCACGAGCCGATCGGGATCACGCGTGCGCGTGGGGTCGGACGCGGAGACCGGGGAGGGTCGGTCGGCCGCCAGCGCGAGCGCGGGGACCGAGGGATCGCTGCGGCGCGAGGGCGCGACCTTCTTCACGAGATCGCCGAGGATCTTGCGCGCGGTCGGCGGCGGCGCGACCTCGACGATCGCGTCGAGCAGCTCGCTCGCGGACTGGAAGCGCAGGTCCGGGCTCGGATCGATCAGGCGCTCGACGATCGCGACGAAGGCCGGCACGGTCGAGGGACAGAGCTCCGCGAGCGGCGTGCGCTTGCCCGCCTGGATGAGCGTGAGCGTCTCGAGATCCGTGCGGCCCTCGTAGGGACGGCGCCCCGCGAGCAGCTCGTAGAGCATCACGCCGAGCGCGAAGAGATCGGCACGCGGGTCGAAGCGACCCTCCATCGCGTACTCGGGCGCCATGTAGGGCACCTTGCCCTTGATGGTCAGGGTCGTGGTGGCCTTGCGCGAGCCGCGGAGCACCTTGGCGATGCCGAAGTCCGAGAGCTTCACCTCGCCCGCACGCGACACGAGGACGTTCGAAGGAGAGATGTCGCGGTGCACGACGGCCTGCGGCTTCTTGCCGTGCGCGTGCTCGAGCGCGCTCGCGATCTCGGCGGCGAGGTACACGACGAGGCCGGGCGTGATGCGCTCGTGCCGTTCGTCGTGCCACTCGAGCAGAGAGTACAGGTCGAGCCCGTCGACGAGCTCGAGCGCGAGGTAGGGCAGGCCGTCGACGACGCCGAAGTCGAGCACGGAGACGATGTTCGCGTGCCGGAGGCTGGCCGACACGCGCGCTTCCTGCTCGAACTGCGTGATGAACGACGGATCCTGTTCCAGGGTGGGCAGGATGCGCTTGACGCAGACGTCCTGCGCGAAGCCTCCCGGCCCCTGGCGCGTGGCGACGAACGTCTCGGCCATGCCGCCGCGCCCGAGACGTCGCGTCAGCGCGTAGGGCCCGAACTGCGCCGCGTCCGCCATCGATCGAGCGGGCAACCTATCACGCGCCCGCGCGGAGAGCGCCGCGCCCCCGTCAGAGATCGTACCGGTGCTCGGGAGGCAGCGGCGTGCCGTCGTGGATGCTCGCCGCGACGCGGAGCACGAGGGCTAGGTCGGCCGCCGCGTACCAGGCCTGCTCGAGGCGCACGCCGGGATCGGGCGAGAGGCCTCGGTAGCACGCGAGCGTCGGCCCGTGACCGCACGCGCCGAGGCAGCCCGCCTCGCTCAGCCGGACCGAGCCGCCCTCCTTGTAATACGAGAGGCCCCGCCGCTCGAGCGCGTCCGAGGCGTCCCGGAACAGGCGCGCGCTCTGCACCCGCGCGCAGCGTGGCCCCGTGCAGAGCAGGAGGTGTCCGCGGGTCGGGAAGTACGGAGGCAGGTCCACGCGATGCGCGACTATGGCGCATGATAAGGTCGGTCGCGATGGCGGACCCCGCAGACCCGAACAGCAAGCGCAACAAGAAGAGCCAGACCACCCCTGGCTTCGGGCAGTCCGACCCGCTCCCGCCGATCCAGGTCGCGCGCGTACACGCGAGCATCGACGACGAGCCGGCCCCGCCGCAGGTGCTCGCGATGGAGCACGCGCCCCTGTCGGGCATGGCCGACCTCTCGCACCTCGCGCCGCTCGCGGCGCATGCGCCCAAGCGCATCGCGACGCCCGCCGTCGACATCGATCTGGTGTACGAGAAGCGCTCGGCGCCGCTGCCGGACGCGCCCTGGACGTTCCTCGAGATCTGGACGCGCAACACGATCTACGCGCTCGACGCGCGCCTGCACTGCGTCGACGTCATCGATCAGGCGACCAAGCGCAGCCTGCTCGATCACCCCCTCCGCGGGGCGCGCCTGGTCGGCGGGCAGATCCGCGAGGGGGACGCGATGGAGCTCTCGCACCCCTTCCCGCGCCCCGGCTCGGAGGCGGTGTTCGAGCAGGCGCAGGGCCGCCACGTGCGCTTCTCGCAGACCTCGAGCGTCACGCGGGTCGTGATGCGCCTGCGCGTGCTGACGGTGACGCCGGACCAGCTCCTGCCGACGTGGGAAGAGGTCACGGGGAGCCACAGCGTGGCCGAGATCCGCGGGAAGAAGTGACCCCGGTGCGCGCGTAGCACGTCGCGCGCGAGATCGTCTCTCGCCCTCGCGCGTCCCAGGCCTCCGTGCTCCCTCGCCGTCTCGCCCTCGCGCTGGCGGTGGCCGCGCTCGTCGCGCTGGCCGCCCCGCGCCACGCCTGCGCGCAGGCCAGCGCGGTGCACTCGGTGAGCGATGCGGTCTTCGTGGGTGGACGCCTCGAGCCCGACGGAGCTTGGCTCGTCGCGTACGATCTCGACATCCTCGTCACCTCGTCGTCGACGGGGATCTACCTCGGCCCGAGCGCGTCGTTCGCGTTCGGCTCGGACGGCGGCAGCGAGCAGGGGCGCCGGCAGGAGTGGCTCCTCGCCGCGGACTTCCTGCGCGCGCGCTGGGCGATGGTCCAGCAGTACGGAGCGCGCCTGTCCATCGTCGCCGGCGCCGGGATGTGGGTCGCATCGTTCTACGACCAGACGACCCCGCCGCGGCAGGTCGTGCTGCTGGACGGCTCGAGCGCGACCGCGAGCCAGCACTTCTCGGGCGCGTTCGTCCCCGGCGCGCTCGTCACGCTCGGCGCGGCGGCCGACTGGTACTGGGACGCCTCGTGGGCGCTGAGCGCATACCTCGTGGGCCACGTCCGGCTGGACCAGGAGAACCGGATGCCCGCGTTCTGGCTGGAGCTGGGCATCGGCTTCCGGCTGGGGGACTGACGATGCGCACCTCGCCGATCCCCCTGGCCCTCGCCCTCGCGCTGCTCCCCGGCTGCGGCCTGCTCTTCACCACCCTCGTCTCGGCCACCCGCGGGCCGCCGGGACCGCTCACCGAGAGCGCGCGCGTCTCGGGGCGCACCACCGGAGCCAGCAGCCGCCGCGCCATCAGCTGCGGCGCCGCGTCCGGCTCGCCGCAGAACGAGCACGCGTTCGTCGCCCCGAGCGCTGGGACCTTCACGTTCGACTCGGTCACGAACGACTACGACGGCGTGCTCGCCGTCTACGACGCGAGCGGCAACGAGCTCGGCTGCAACGACGACCACGGCAGCACGCGCGCGTCGGAGGTGGTCGTGGTCCTCGCCGCCGGGCAGGCGGTGACGGTCGTGCAGGGCGGCTACGCCGGGGGCTCGGGCTCCTACCAGGTGTGGGTCACGGGGAACGCCGCGAGCGGGACCACCGGCTCGCTGACCCTCGCCGACGGGACGGTCGTGCCGGTCACCCCGGCAGCACCCCCGCAGCAGCTGCCGCTCGGCGGGAGCGTGATGGGCGACACGAGCGGGCTCGGCGCGATCGGTGGCCTCTCGTGTCCGCCCTCGAGCCCGATGCAGGAGTGGCGCTTCACCGCGCCCGCGGAGGGCAGCTACCTCTTCCAGGTCGACGCCGGGTACGACGCGTACCTCGGCCTCGTCGACGATCTCGGGACCTCGCTCGGCTGCAACGACGACTTCCAGGGCACGACGCACGCGCGCCTCTCGGTCGACCTCGCCCAGGGCACCGTGGTGCGCGTGATCGTCGGCGGCTTCTCGAGCCAGTCCGGGAGCTACTCGCTCACCGCGGTGCAGCTCCAGAGCGGCGGCGCGCTGACCCTCGGCCAGCCGCTCTTGTTCTCGACCGGCAGCACCAGCAGCGAGCCCGACCTCTGCGGCGCGAGCCCTGGCTCGGTCGACCGGACCTTCACCTTCACCCCGCGCGCCGAGGCGTTCTACGCGATCACCACCGACGCGCCCGGCATCCTCGTCGTCGGCGACGGCCGCCGCACGGCCGCGTGCATCCCGCTCTCGGCCGATCGCCGCGCTGGGCTGGTCCTCAAGGCCGGACACCGCTACTCGCTCGTGCTCGAGCTGGGCTACCCCGACGGCCTGGCGCACGCGCTCGCCGTCGATCGCGTCGATCCGGACGCTCCCGACTGGCAGGTGCCGCCACAGGCCATCCCCATCGGAGCCTTCACAGCGCCGCCCTCGCCGCCGTAGTCTCTGTCCGGATGGTCTCGGCGCTCTCGGAGATCCTGCGACGCGAGGGCCTGCTCTCCGAGGGCGACGACGCGACCGTCGCGCGCGCCGTCGAGCGGGGCCTGCTCGGCGAGGAGGCGCTCGCCGATCTGCTGGCGCGCGAGGCGGGCTCGGTCGTCATCGATCTCGACCGCGGCACCGTGGAGCGCGAGGCCATCTGGCTGGTGCCCGAGAGCCTCGCGCGCGCGCACCTCGCGGTGCCGGTCGCCGTCGACGCGAACCGCACGCTCTCGATCGCGTTCGCCGATCCGCTGGACCGGGCCGGGGCGACCGCGATCGCCGAGGCGACGGGGCGGGCCGTTCGAGCGCTGGTCGGGACCCTCTCGTCCGTGCGGCGCGCGCTGGACCGCGAGTACGGAAAGCCGGGCGAGGTCAGCGGGCCGCCGACGCAGGTGCTCCCCGGACAGCGGCGCCGCTCCGATGCCCCGCCGAGCGAGGAGCTGGAGCGCGATGCTCCCTCCGCGGACCCGGCGCCCATCGCGCCCGAGAGCACCCAGCAGCTGCGCGCGGCGACCACGCAGCCACTGCACCTGCTGGAGCAGGAGGCCAGCGCGGCGCAGCGGCACGAAGCGCTGCTCCTGGCGCTGATCGATCGCGGCGCGCTGACGCGCGCCGACTACGTGGCGGCCCTCAAGCGCCTGCTCGGCCGTTAGGGACCTGACACCCGCGGCGGGGATGTCGCGGCGACCCACCCGATCCCGCGCGCGGCCGGGGAATCTGCGGTGGCGCGAATGGTGCACCGTGCCGGGCGGACCGTGTTCCCTCGGAGCTCGAGGGTGCGCCCCGTGACGGGCACCGTCACGCTGCAGCCTTGACTCGTTTGCGTCGGGCAGTTACAGCACGCCGTTTTTCCGGGCCGAAGTCGGCCCGGTCGTGTTTCAGCAAGGCTTCGGGTTGGTGGGTGATTGCGCGGAAGCGCAGGAGGAATCGATGAGGAATCGCCTTTCGTACGTGCTTCTCGCGGCTGCCGCGCTCTTCGGCTGCAACAACACCAACGCGGCGCCGGACGCCCCGATCGTCCTCATGGACATGGGCGGCGCCGTCGACATGAACGTGATGATGCCCGATCGGAACATGACGGGCATGGACACCGGCGACACGTGCAACGGCACGGGCCGCGTCGGCGCCCACTGCCGCAGCGGCAGCACCAACCAGTGCGTCAACGGCGCCATGTGCTTCGCGTTCACGGCCGTCATGGACGTCCAGACGGCGTTCGGCATTCCGGCCGGCGTGCTGATGGACCCGGCGCACCCGGACTACCAGATGATCGACCGCGGTACGTCGCCCGAGACGGCCCCCTTCAACGGCGCCGCGGGCACCATCTGCGCGCAGCTCTGCGACAGCTCGGTCGCGGACACGTGCGGCACGTGCTCGACCTGCAGCCAGACGCTGACCCAGATGCCGCTCGTCGCGGCGTTCGGCGGCATCCTCGCCGTCCTGCGCAACGACGCCGCGAACCGCCCCTACGGCGGGAACACCGGCATCTGCCGCCTCGACTGCACCTACAACGCGACGGCGCGCAGCGCCGAGTGCCCGGACGACGCGTTCGCCTGCGACCGCTTCGGCAACTCCTGCGTCGAGGCCTGCACGACGGACAACGAGTGCAACACGGTGTACGGCATCACCTACGCGGGTGAGCTCGTCACGATCGTGAACCACGACCACCCGGACGTGTGCAACATGACGACCGGCCGCTGCGAGCAGCCTGCGGGCACCGGCACGGCGAGCGCGCACGTCGGCACGCCCTGCACCAGCGCGGCGGACTGCCCGGTCGGCGGCATCTGCCTCAACGGCGGCCACTGCGCCGAGTTCGACTGCACCAACCCGAACACCGCGACCAGCACCTGCGGCGGCGGCACGACGCCCCCGGGCATCTGTCTCACGGCCAACGGAACGGCGCACAGCTCGACGCTCTGCCTCATGGGCTGCACCACGGCGACGGACTGTGGCCCGGGCAACATCTGCAACACGCTCTCGGACGGCATGGGCGGCGTGTTCACGATCGGCCCGTACACCGGCTACTGCATCGGCGTGTGCGGCGCGGACGACGAGTGCATCGCGACCGAGTCGTGCACGGACTACAACACGGTCGACACGAGCGGCGCCGTGGTGTCGAACAACGGCCGCTGCCAGCCGCGCTGCACCCGCGTCGGCATGATCGGCGACGGCACCACGGGCGACTGCGCGGTGGACGAGTTCTGCTCGCCCGACGCGACGAACAGCAACGGCCACGCGTGCTCGAGCGCGGCGGACTGCACGATGGCGCCGTACACGATGTGCAGCTTCGGTGTGTGCCGCTCGTCGGCGCCGACGTTCGGTCAGTGCTCGCCCCTCGGCGCGTTCTGCGGCGCGTCGAACACCAACAGCCTCCCGGCCGTCCAGGCCGACTGCGCGATGGGCCAGGTCTGCGACGAGACGCTCGCGACGCCGCACGACGCGATGGGCAACGTCGACCGCGAGTTCGCGGGCGACGGCCACTGCACGGCCCCCTGCACGGACGCGGCCAGCTGCACCGCCAACGGCTACCCGGCCGGCTCGGAGTGCGTCGCGACCGGTCCGCTCGCCGGCCTCTGCCGCCTCCCCTGCACGATGGCGTCGGCCCCCGACGCTGGCGGCATGGGCGACGCGGGCCCCCGCGAGTGCCCGTCGAACCAGATCTGCGACACGGCGCTGCACTACTGCGTCGAGATCAACATGCCCGCCGCGGCGCCCTGACGTAGACCCCCAGGCTCGAAAGGAGCCACGACCGACGCCCGGAGCGCTTGCCGCTCCGGGCGTCGTCGTTTATGAAGGCGCCTCGATTTCGGAGAAGAACGCATGTACCTCGTCATCTCGAAGAACCCGCGAAAGAAGGACCGCTCGCGCGGCAAGCGCAAGACGGCCAAGCACAAGGCCAAGAACCGCCGCCGCGTGAACCGCATGGCCAACCGCAAGCTGGGCCGCAGCGGATCCGTCTCGCGCGTCTGAGCGCAGGACCGTTTTCCGAGAGGGAGCCCGTGCTCGTACGCCGAGCGCGGGCTCTTCGTTTTTCGTGGTACCAAGTCGGGATATGGATCCGCAGATCTTCGTGGTGAGCGACTCGACGGGCGAGACGGCCGAGCGCGTGGTCCGCGCCGCGCTGCTCCAGTTCCCGCACCACCGCGTGCGCCTGCGCCTCTTCACGCGCGTGCGCGACGAGGTCGCCGCGACCGACGTCCTGCGCAAGGCCGGCGAGGCCGGGGCGATGGTCGTCTTCACGCTCGTCGCCCCGGAGATGCGGGAGAAGTTCCACGAGATCGCCGCGCGCGAGAAGGTCGAGGCCGTCGACGTGATCGGCACGCTGATCCACAAGGTCGGCGGCTACATCGAGGCCCAGCCGCTGAACCAGCCCTCGGCGACGATGCCCCTCTCGGAGGAGTACTTCCGACGCGTCGAGGCGATCGAGTTCGCGGTGAAGAGCGACGACGGCAAGGAGCCGCGGAACCTGCGCAAGGCCGACCTCGTGCTGGTCGGCGTGAGCCGGACGAGCAAGACGCCGCTCTCGACGTACCTCGCCGGCCGCGGGCTGCGCGTGGCCAACGTCCCGCTCGTGCTCGGCGTCCCGCCTCCGTCCGAGATCGACGACCTGCCGCCCGAGAAGGTCGTGGCGCTGACGATCGGGGTCGACCAGCTCCTCGAGATCCGCCGCTCGCGCCTGCTTCAGCTCGGCATGCCTGCCGATGCCTCGTACGGCCTGCGGGACCACGTCCGTGCCGAGCTCGACTTCGCCGATCAGATCTTCAGCGCGCACCCGAGCTGGATGGTCATCGACGTCAGCGGCCGCGCGATCGAGGAGACCGCGACCATGATCCTCGAGGCGATCAAGGACCGCGAAGAGAAGAAGTACGCGGCCGAGATGGCGATGTGAGGGCTCGCCGCTCGCGCCGAGTCAGGGCGTGGTGATCGTCACCGACGTCGACTCGGTCTCGAGCACCACGGCCTGCACCACCGGGACGCCGTGGCCGGGGCGGCTCGCGCGCACCTCGACGGTCTGACCGACGAGGAACCCGGAGACATCGACCGGCGCGGCGCCGCGCGGGCTGCCGCCGACGAGCACCTGCCCGCCTGGCGGCACCGTCTCGACGTGGAGCGAGGCCGGGAGCGCGGCGAGGATCGCCGACTGCTGGACGAGCCCGTTCTGCGCCTGGATCACCGCGTGCCACGCCTGATAGCCCGGGTGCACGACGTCGAGCTCGTACGCGTGCCCGACCTCGAGCCCCTCGGAGATCGTGACAGGCGTCGGCCCGAGGCTCTGGCCGTTCATCGAGACGATCGCGCCCTCGGGGGTCGACACGATCATGATCTCGGGCGTCGGGGCGCCGGGAAGGACGACGAAGGCGACGACGGCTGCCACCGCGACCAGCCCGAGCAAGGCGAGCATCACGATGGGCGCGCGGCTCGGGCGCGGACCACCCAGCTCCGCCGGCAGCGGCACGGCGGGCGGCGGCGGCGCGAACGGGTCTGCGCCGAGCGGCACCGTCGGCTGCTCCGGCGCGTGGAAGGGATCGGTGATCGGGCGCGTGGGCTGCGCGTAGGTCGGCAGCGCGGCGGGCCACGGCCCCTGCTGCCAGCCCGACGGCGGCTGCGCGAAGCCCCCGCTCGTGCGCGGCGCGTGCGCGGCCGCAGGCGCCTGTACCGGCCGTGGTCCCACGAGCCCGAGCGAGCGCGCGATGGGCTCCGCGTCGGCCGCCGAGATCGGGATCGTGCGGTCCTCGCTGGGCGGCGGGAGATCCTGCCCGACGGGGCTCGTCGGCGGTTCGGGCGAGTTGTAGGTCTCGAGGACCTCTTCGCGCACGGGGGCGGCGGCGCGCGAGGGCGGCGCTTGCTTGGGCGCGCCCGACCACGCGGCGCGGCTGGGGGGCGGCGGCACCGAGCCCGGCCGCCCGACCGCGGCGGGGCGGGCGAGGTTCACCCGGCCGCGCGCGCTCTCGACGACCTGGGGAGCGAGCGCCGGGCCGCCCCGGCTGCTCATCGCCTGCTGGACCTGCTTGTACATCCCCTGCGAGTCCACCAGCGTGGAATCCTCGAAGTCGTCGTCCGCCGGCCGCGCGCGCTTGTCGTCGCGAAGGTTCGTCGGGTCCTCCCACTGCTCGACGCTCGGTGTCTGATCGGTGGGCTCGTGCTTGGGCGTGATCGGGTTCGTCGTCACGGCCTCGACGGAGCGTCCCGGCGCGACCATCGCGACCTGCGGGAGGTTGGCGGTCTCGCGCGCGGCGACGTTCTTCGCCGGACGCAGCGTCGGCCGGTCGGGAGCGGGTGCGGCCGCGGGAGGCGGCGGCTGGGCGGCTGCCGCGGCGCCCTCGCGGAGCTTGCGGAACGGGAGCACGTCGTGCCGCGTGACGTCGTCTCCGTCCTCGGCGAGATCCGCGAGCGACGAGAGCTGCATGGGCGCCTTCGGCGCGATCTGCGGCTCCGGCATCGAGACCGGCGGCAGGTTGATGCCCGACGACGAGAGCTCGATCATCCCACTCGCGCGCGCGTTCTCGGTCGGGAACAGCGCGACCATCAGGTCGCCCAGGCGGGTCGCGCTGAACGTCGGGCTGTTCGTGTAGAGCCACTGCGTCAGCGCGTGCCCCATCTCCTGCGCGGACTGGTAGCGATCCCCCGGATCGCGACGCAGCGCGCGCATCACGATGTCGCTCAGGCTCCTGGGGATGTTCGGGCGGCGCTTCTCGGGCGGCGCGATCTCGGCCTTGCGCACCTTGTCGAGGAGCAAGGGGATGTTGTCGTCGTTGTAGAGCATGCGGCCGGTGAGCAGCTCGTAGAGCACGACGCCGGTCGAGAAGATGTCGGAGCGGTGGTCCATGGGATCGCCCCACGCCTGCTCCGGGCTCATGTAGTAGTACTTGCCCTTGATGACGCCGGCCTCGGTGTGCTCGCTGCGCGAGGCGGCCTTGGCGATGCCGAAGTCGACGATCTTCACCTCGCCGGCGAAGCTGATCAGCACGTTCTGAGGCGAGATGTCGCGGTGCACGATGCCGAGCGGTTGCTGCGTCTGCGGGTCGCGCTTCCGGTGCGCGTAGTCCAGGCCGTTGCACATCTCGCTGACGACGAAGGCGCAGACGTCGAGCGGCAGCGCCTTCTTGGCGTCCGCGCACTTGCGCATGACGCGGTAGCCGTCGGCCCCTTCGACGAGCTCCATCGCGATGTAGTACGTGTCCTCGACGCGCCCGAGGTCGAACGTCTGCGCGATGTTCACGTGCGTGAGCAGGACCGCGATCTTGGCCTCCTCGACGAGCATGTTCACGAAGTGGTCGTCCTCCGAGTAGCGCGGATGGATGACCTTGATCGCGACGAGCTTCTCGAAGCCGCCGATGCCCTTGGTCTTGCCGACGTACACCTCGGCCATCCCGCCGACCGCGACACGGCGCAAGAGCGTGTAGGGCCCGAAAGGCCGCGGGAGGTCGAGGTTTTCGTCGATGGCCAAAGGGAGGGCCGATGCGGACGGATTTACCGCCCCACCAAACCGCCAGCATACCCCAGCCGCCCCGCTCCGCGCTTGCTCTCGACGAGGGTTGGGCGCAGATCCGGCGCATGACTTCCGAGCGACCGCGCGTGAACCCCCTCGACGTCGTCGACCCGCAGCGGCTGCGCGAGGTCGGCCTCTTCGGCGGCCTCGACGACGAGACGCTGGTCATCCTCGCGCGCGAGCTCCCGCAGCTGCGGGTGCAGGTCGCCGAGCGCGTGGTGACCGAGGGCGATCCGGCGCGCGAGATGTTCGTCGTCCTCGACGGCGAGCTCGAGGTGCTCAAGCGCAGCCCCGGCTCGGGCGGCGACGTGCGCGTCGCGATGCTCGGCCCCTCCGGATGGTTCGGCGAGATGTCGATCCTGGACGTTCAACCGCGCTCGGCGACCGTGCGAGCCCTCGCCCCGAGCCGCCTCCTGCGCATCAGCGCCGAGAGCGTGGACAAGCTCCTCTACCGGCGCGACCTCAAGGCGTACTCGCTCTTCGTGATGAACATCGCGCGAGAGCTCTCGCGGCGCCTGCGCGTCGCCGATGGCATCCTCGCCCAGTTCATGGGGACGATCGCCGAGGCGTACGTCCCGCGCTCGCGCCAGGGCTAGTCCGACGGGCATGCACGGCTTCCTCGTTCGCAACGACGCCGACGACCTGATCTTCGCGTCGAGCGTGGCGCTGATCGTCATGGCGATCTCGATCGCGCTGCGCCGCTCGGTGCTGGGCCGGCTCGCCAAGCTCGCCACGAGGACGGCGACGGTGGTCGACGACCTTGTCGTGCACTTCCTCCAGAGCATCCGGGGCTGGGGCTGGAGCGCGATCGCGCTGGCGTGCGGCATCTCGACGCTGAGCCTCACGGCGACCCAGGAGCGCCTGGTCCACAACCTCTTCGTCGTCCTGTTCGCCGTGCAGCTCGGCCTCTCGCTCCAGTCGGTGATCGCGGTCGCCGTCGAGAAGCGTCGCGAGCGCGAGGGACGACCGGGGGCGGCGACGACGCTCGCCGCGGTCAACGCCATGGGCCGCCTGCTCGTGTGGAGCGCCGTCGCGATCCTCGGGCTCTCGAACCTCGGCGTGCAGGTCTCCGCGCTGGCCGCGACGCTCGGCGTCGGCGGCCTCGCGGCCGCGTTCGCCGTGCAGAACGTGCTCGGCGATCTCTTCGCGTCCCTCTCGATCTACCTCGACCGGCCCTTCGACATCGGGGACGCGATCCAGGTCGATCAGCTCAGCGGGGTGGTGGAGAGCATCACCTGGCGGAGCACGCGGCTGCGGAGCGCGTCGGGCGAGCAGATCGTGTTCGGCAACGGCGACCTGGGGCGGGCGCGGGTCCAGAACTTCCGCCGGCTCAGCGAGCGGCGGGTGATGCTCACGTTCCGGCTGCCCCTCGACACGCCGGTGACGACGCTCGAGGCGATCCCCGGCCGGATGAAGGCGATCGTCGACGCCCAGAAGGACGTGCGCTTCGAGCGCGCGCACCTCGTCGACGTCGGCGACACGGCGCTGGTGTTCGACGCGGTCTTCTGGTGCACCACGACCGAGTACGAGACGATGCTCGACCGGAAGCAGGCGGTGATCCTCGGGCTGCGCAGGATGCTGGACGAGCAGGGCGTCTCGTTCGCGGTGCCCCGGACGCTGATCGAGAGGCGGGCGAGCGAGGGGTGAGCTCTCGAACTCGAACTCGAACTCGAACTCGAACTCGAACTCGAACTCGAACTCGAACTCGAACTCGAACTCGAACTCGA
>JBGAQA010000102.1:0-22514 GCA_044220955.1 Sandaracinaceae bacterium | reverse complement strand
GGCGCGGGCGCGGGCGCGGGCGAGGGCGAGGGCGAGGGCGAGGGCGAGGGCGACAGCGAGAGCGAGAGCGAGAACGCGAGCGAGAACGGCCCTGGCGAACGGACCCGACGCGCCGCTCCGCGCCTCGCGTAGACTCGCGGCGGACGGGGGTGTGTATGCGGACGCTGGCTCGGGTCGCTTCGGCGGTGCTGTTCGCGAGCGCGTGTGGCAGCGGCGCGCCGGCACCGCCCACGACGGCGCCGCCGCCCACCACGAGCGTGCCGGCGAGCCCGCTCGAGCTCTCGGTCGGCGGACGGATCTGCGGTCGCAGCGCGGGCGAGGTGTGGTGCCGCGGGCAGGGCCCCGGCGCCGCGAGCGGCCTGTTCGCGCGCGTCCCCGGGATCGCGGACGCCGTCACCGTCGACGCCGGGTCGAGCGCGACGTGCGTCGTGCACGCCGCTGGTGGAGTCTCGTGCTGGGGCCGCATCGGCGAGGCGGAGACGCAGGCGCCCGCGCCAGTGGCCGACGTGGGCGATGCGGTGGCCGTGGCGGTCGGCGACCTCGAGGCGTGCGCGCGCACGCGCACCGGGCAGGTGCGGTGCTGGGGGCGCAGCGAGGGCGCGTGGCGCGCCACCCTGCTGGCCGGTCTGTCCGGCGTCGTCGAGATCGCGGCGGGTGGTCACCACGGCTGCGCACGTCGCGACGACGGGACCGTGTGGTGCTGGGGCGACGACGGGCTCGGTGCGCTCGGGCGTGGGGACGTCGCGAGCGTCGTGGCGCCGTTCGCGATCGACGGCGTCGCCGACGCGATCTCGCTCGACGCCGAGTGGCGGCACGCGTGCGCGCTCGCGCGCTCCGGCGCGGTCACGTGCTGGGGGCAGCGGGCGCCGGCCTCGTTCCGCGTGGAGGGCGGCGAGTCGATCGGTGTCGGCGCGCACCACACGTGCGTACGCCGTCGGGGCGGGACGGTGCGCTGCGTGGGCGACGCCGACGCGGGCGAGCTCGGCGACGGACGCGACGTGGTGCGCGGCGGTGCCGTCGACGTGGCACAGCTCTCCGGGGTCACGGCCCTCGCGGTCTCGGGCGGGACGTCGTGCGCGCTCGTGGGCGACGCCGTGTCCTGCTGGGGCCGCATGCCCGAGGCGTTCCGGACGATGCCGGCGTTCCGCCCGGTGCCGCGGCCTCTCGCTGGCCTCGCGCTCCTGGGCCACGCGGCGCCGGCCGCCGGCGTGCCGATCGAGCGTGTGGCGCTCGCGGAGCTCCCCGCGAGCGAGGCGCCCGGCTCGGACTCGCTCCGCGTGCGCGGGCTGAGCGTGCACCAGGCGGCACGCTTCGTCGCGCAGGTGCGGCACGCGAGCGTGCTCGTCGCGGCGGACGCGAGCGTGCCCTCGGTCGAGCTCGCGCTCGAGGCGGGCTCGGCCGAGGCCGCGCTGGGCGCGATCGCGACCGCCGCGGGCCTCGGGGTCGAGCGCTGGGGCAGCGGCCCGGCGGCGATCTACGTGATCGCGAGCACGGAGCGTCTCGCGCGTGCGCGCGACGTGCGCGTGCCGGCGCTGCCCTCGTCGCGGCGTCTCGACGTCGACTTCGAGCGGGCGAGCGCCGCGCAGGTCCTCGCCCTGCTGAGCGCGTCGGGCGAGTGGGCGCTCACGGGCGCGCTCGACGGCGAGGTGACGATCACGGCGCGCGGGGCGCTGGTCCGAGACGTCGGCGCGGCGCTCGTTCGCCTCGCGGGTGCGACGGCGGTCGTGCGTGGCAGCGAGGTCGCGCTCACCGGCGGGGACCTCCCGCACGACGCGGGCTTCGAGCCGCCCCCGCCCTGCGTGCCCGAGGCCGGGATGGGATCGACGGCGCTGCCCTGCGCGTCACCGTGGCGGTTCTGGGTCGGCGCGAGCGCCGCCGCTCACGGGCAGGCTTTCGTGTTGCTCGTCGGCGCGAGCGGCTCGGCGGTGGTCCGTCAGGGCGACTTCGTCGGCCGCGGCGAGGTCACGCTCGGCGAGGCGCCGGCCGAGATGCCGGTCACCGTGTCGTTCCGGGTCCACGCCGTGACGGCATCGGGCGTGGTCCTCACGCAGGAGGATCCCCGCGCTCCCGCCGGGCCGGTGTACGTGCGACGCCTCGCGCTCGGAGAGCCGCCGGCGGCTCCCGAGAGCCTGGACGGGTTCTGAGCAGCGGTGGCTGCGCGCGCCGCCGTGCGTACGTGGGCTGCCGGGGGAGGAGCTGATGCTGCGCAGAGCCTGGAGGTCGCTCGTCGTCGTCGTCGTCTTCGTGGTCGCTCTGAGCGCGCTCGGCCCCGCCGGCCGCTCGCGGGCACAGGCTCCCGGCGAGGACGCCGTGGAGGAGGGGACGGACGCGTACTCGGGGAACCACCCCTTCTATCTCCGCGTCTCGCTGGGGGGCGGCTACGGGCACTACGTCTACACGAACGGCCGCAACGGTGGCGGCGGCATGGCCAGCCTGAGCGCATCGTTCGGCGCACACCTCGGCGATGGGATCGTGTTCGGAGGTACGGTGTCCTTCGATCCGATCTTCGCGGTGACCGGGCACGCGGCCAGCGGCGGGCCCTTCTCGGCCGACCTCGCGGTCAACGGCGTCATCGGCCCGATGCTCGCGTTCGTCGGCGACGTCGTCAGCTTCGAGATCGCGCTCGCCCTCGGCGGCGGATACACGGTCGGCACCGGCCCGCCGAACTACGGAGCCGGTGGTGTCGGCGCGCACCTCGTCCCGGTCCTCGGGATCTGGCTGCCGAGCGACTCGCACCTGCGCGTGGGCTTTCACCTGCGGCCGACGGTGTCCGCGCTCTTCGACACGGCGCTGCCGAGCGCGTTCGAGACGTTCGTGTCGGTCACGGCGGGCGTGTCGCTCATGGTCTTCTGAGCGGAGCTGGAAGACCGTAGACTCGCTCGTCGACATGCTGCGCACCGCCTCCATCCTCGCCGCGCTGGTCCTCGCGCTCGCCGGCAGCGGCTGCGGCGGTGACCTGCCCCCCGCCGCGGGCGACGCCGGCGTCGACGGCGCGCGGGTCGAGGCGGGGCGCCCCGACGTGGGGGTCGACGCCGGGATGGACGCCGGACCGCCGCCGCCGCGCCGGTTCATCACGGACACCCAGGGGCGCGCGCTGATCCTCCACGGCATCAACGACGGGACGGCGAAGGACGACCCGCTCTTCTCGCCCTCGTTCGACGAAGCGGACGTCCAGCGGATGACCGAGACGTGGGGCTTCGACTTCGATCGCTACCTCGTGTTCTGGGAGGCCGCCGAGCCCATGCCCGGGATGATCGACCAGGCCTACTTCGACCGCATCGAGCAGCGCCTCGACTGGGCCGCCGCGCACGGGATGTTGGTGATGCTCGACATGCACCAGGACGTGTACGCGCGGCGCTTCTGCTGCGACGGCGCGCCCGCCTGGGCGATCCGCGACGATGGCCTCCCCTTCGCGCTGCAGTCGGTCTGGTCGCTGAACTACCTGCAGCCCGCGGTGGAGCGCGCGTTCGATCACTTCTTCAGCTACGACGCCGCCGACCGCGACCTGCAGGACCACTACGGCGACGTCTGGGTCGCGCTCGCGACGCGCTTCCGCGATCATCCGGCGCTGCTCGGCTTCGACCTCATCAACGAGCCCTCGGGCGGCTCGGCGATCGACCTCGCGGAGATCACGCGCGGTGTCGCCGCCGGCCCGACCTCGGTGACGAGCGTGTTCGATCAGACGCTCCTCATCCCGTTCTACCAGCGGCTGATCGATCGCATCCGCGCGGTGGACCCGGACCACTGGATCTTCTTCGAGCCCCGCTTCGGCGCAGCCGGCAGCGGCGCCGTGCAGTACTTCGCGCCGCTCACCGATCCGCGCCCGGGTGAGAGCCGCGTCGTCTACGCGCCGCACCTCTACTCGTTCAACTACGAGGCCTCGAGCAGCTACGCGCCGAGCGATCGCACCGTCGCGCGCTGGGAGGCGGCGCGCATCGAGGAGAGCCGCGCGCAGAACTTCCCGATCCTGATGGGCGAGTTCGGCATGGATCGCACCTTCCCGGGCGCGGCGCAGTACCTCGACGACGTCCTCGAGATGGCCGACCGGCAGATGATCTCCTGGGCCTACTGGGCCTACAGCCCGGGCACGTGGGGCTTCTGGGATCCGATCGCGATGACCGAGCAGTCGAACATCGATCAGCTCGTGCGCGTCTACCCGCAGCGCGTCGCGGGCACGCCGACGGCGTGGTCGTGGGACCGCACCACCCGCGTCTTCACGCTCGCGTTCGACACCCGAGCCGGCGTCACGGGCCCGACCGAGATCTTCGTCCCGGCCGAGCGCTTCTTCCCCGGCGGCTTCGACGTGACGTCGACCGATCCGAGCGGGACCTGGACGCAGTCGTTCGACGCGGGCCGCCGCGTGCTCTCGCTGACCACGAGCGAGACGGTGGCGTCGCACGCGTTCACCCTCCGGGCGCGCTGAGCACGGCCCGAGTGCCCGGCGGCGCCGGGCCGACGCAATTGTGTGTACGCTGCATCGGTGATCGACGACCCCGATCAGGCGCGGCGGCTCGCCCGGGCGATCTGCTCCGACATCAAGCTCTACAACGAGACGGCCCTGCTCGCCGTCGCTGCTGCCGAGCGCGCGCGGATCCTGGCCGACCCCGTCGCCGAGGGCTACGGGCTCTTCGTCTCGCGCGTCAGCCCGCCGCACCACGGGGTCTTCGAAGACGCGGCCTGCGCGATGTACGCGAGCTTCGGGGCCACGTGGACCGGTCTCCCGATCGCGTCGGGCCCGGGCGCGACGGCGCACCCGCCCGTACCGAGGCGCGAGGTCGTGTCGTCACCCGCCGCGCCCGTGTTCCTGGTCCTCGCCGTGGCCGGGCTGGCGCTCGCCGTCGGCGCCGCCGCCTTCCTGGTCCTCGCGCGCTGAGCCCTCGCCACCGCTCGCCGGCGCGCCGAGCAGGAGGCGGTTCTTGGGCGTGATCGCCGCGGGGATCGTCTGCGTGTGGACGACGTATCCTTGCGCGCCGAGCCGCAGCGCGCGCGTGGTGTCGATCGCCATGGCGTCCTCGAGCCAGCCGCCGAGCGCGCCCGTGTCCGAGGTCGCCGCGTCGTGACAGCAGGGCAGCACGGCGACGCGCGCGCGCGCCGCGATCGCGACGTCGAGCACGCGATCGGTCAGCGCGCCGCATGCGTGGGCCGAGACCACGAGGTCCCCGACGCTCGCGCGCACGTCCTCGACACGAGCGGCCCGCAGCTCCACGCGCCCGGCGAGGCGCGGCCAGCGCGCCGCGAGCACGTCGCGGATCTTCGCGGCGCTCGGCGGCAGGCGCACGTCGACGGCGAGCGCGTCGGGCGAGCCGTCGTCGAGCAAGAGCAAGAGGTGCGCGAGCAGGCCGTGCCCGCACGCGAGATCGAGCACGCGCCCGCCCCGATACCGGCGCCGCGCGCGGCGGGCGACCTCCCACGCCTCGTAGAGCTCCTTGCGCGGCAGGCAGTCCGCCTCGCACACGGCGCGCCCGACGCGATCGAAGAGCGTCTCCGCCGGGAAGCGCGGCAGATCGCGCGGGCCGAGCCTCGAGCGGCTGCCGGGATCGAAGTGCGTGGCGGACGGAGGGTGCACCCGTGCACTCTACATGGGCCGCCGCAGGCCCGAGCCAAGGGGAGGGGGCCGGGGGCTCTCGAAGCTGGCGAACCTCCGGGTGCGGCCGGTGTCGGAGAGGAAGGATCCACGATGCGCGGAGCTCGATCGAGGCTGGGTCTGCTACTCGGGGTGCTCGCGCTCGGGTGCGGCGGCCCGGCCGACGCGCCGCACGTCGTGCCGGAGACTCCGGCGACGCCTGTCGTCCGTGAGGCTCCACCCACGGCCCCCCCCGTGCCGGCGGCGACCGACGACGCGCGCGAGGCTTCCGCGCCCCCGAGCTCGGGGCTCGGTTCCGGTAGCGCCCCGCCCGAGCCCCGCGTGGCGAGCGCCACGGCGGCGCCCAGCGACGCGCCCGCCACCGTCGGCGACCCCGAGGCCCTCCGCGCCGCGATCAGGGCCGTGCGCCGGATGCCCGGGCAGGCCGCGCTCCGGCGCGCCGCGCGCGCGCACCACATGACGGTCGTCAACCTGACCTGGGAGGACACCGGTCGCTACCTCGGCTCGAGCGTCGGACCGAACATCTCCGATCTCACCCTCGAGGTGATCGATCGGAGCGGCCGACGGCCGCGCACCTCGCTCCTGCCGGTGCTGCGCTATCCGAACTTCACGGATCGGACCGCGGACGTCCCGGTCGAGCGCATGTTCGTCCGCGTCGGCAACGAGGCCGAGGGGCGTCCGCTCCAGGCGGTCGCGCTGATGGAGGTGCTCTCGCACCTGCGAGACTACCTCTCGTCGCCGGACGAGCTGCGCAGCACGAGCGACGACTTCACCGCGGCGCGCGACTCGCACTTCCTCGTCAGCGCCCAGTTCGTCTTCGTCCCCGTGCCCGACGCCTCCCGCGTCGAGTTCACGCCCGTGCTCTTCAACTACCAGAGCGAGCCGGGCACGCCGGCCGATCTCGTGCTCGTCGCCACGCGGGAGGGGCTGAGCATCCAGGTCATCGAGAACCGCCCCGACGCCCTCATCCCGGGCGGGTGGGGCCAGCACCTCTACTTCAACCACCTCGGCCAGCGCACGACGTTCACCGCCGAGCGCCGCAGCGACGTGCAGGCGCGCATCGAGGCGGGGGCCGCGACCGCCGAGGACGCGACCGCGCTCGAGACGGGCGCCGACCTCGTGATGATCATCCAGGTCCCGCTGCGCCTGCCCTACTCGCCGCGGCGCAGCATGTCGGGCGCCGGCGGGATGGACGACCTGCTCGCGGGCGCGCTGGGCGCGGGCGCGGGCTCGGGCGCGGGGCGGTCCGCGGGGTCGCCCTCGAGCGACGTCGAGACGGCCGTCATCGGCCACGGCCTCGACTCGGGCCCCGTCCGGGAGGTCGGGCGCACGCGCATCCGTCGCGACCCGCACTTCCCGGTGCGGGTGACGATCCAGTTCTACCGGGCGACCTCGAACGGAGTGGTGAGCGAGGCCGACCTCGAGGCGGCCGCCGCGCAGATCGAGCGCGTCTACGCCGACGCCGACTACACGGGCTCGCTCGTCATCGGCAGCCAGGACCGGCCCACGGCGTGGACGCGCCCCTGAGTTCCGGGGGCCCTGGGTGGGCCCCTCGACGTACAGGCGGAGCCGGACGCGTCTCACCCCCTCGGCTCGCGACCGCTCGCCCCGCGAGGCACATCGCTCGTCGCGCGCGCCGGGGTCGTCGGTCCGGAGGCCGTCGTCGATTGCCGGGGACGGACGTCGGGGGCGCGACCGTGCGCAGCATCACCCGAGGCGCACGGGTTGCACGTTCCAGATGTCGCGCGCGTAGTCGGCGATCGCGCGGTCGGACGAGAAGGTCCCCATCCGCGCGACGTTGAGGATCGACGTGCGCGCCCACGCGCGGCGGTCCTCGTAGAGCGATGCGACGCGCTCCTGGCACTCGACGTACGCGCGGTAGTCCGCGAGCAGCATGTAGTCGTCCCGCCCGAGCAGCGCGTCGACGATCGGGCGAAACAGCTCGGCGTCTCCGGTCCCGACGCCGCTCGCGACGAGCTCCAGCACCGCCCGCAGCTCGGGATCGCGATCCCGGAGCTCGCCGGGCCGATAGCCCGCGGCCTTGCGCGCACGCACCTCCTCCTCGGTGAGGCCGAAGAGGAAGAAGTTCTCGGCGCCGACGGCGTCGCGGATCTCGACGTTCGCGCCGTCGAGCGTGCCGATGGTGAGCGCCCCGTTGAGCGCCATCTTCATGTTGCCCGTTCCGGAGGCCTCCTTGCCGGCGGTGCTGATCTGCTCGCTGAGATCGACGGCAGGATAGATGCGCTGGGCGTTCTTCACGTTGAAGTCCGGATAGAAGGCGACGCGCAGCTTGCCGTGCGTGCGGGGGTCCTTGTTCACCAGATCCGCGGCCGCGTGGACGAGCCTCACGATCCGCTTGGCCATCGCGTAGCCGGGGGCGGCCTTGCCCGCGAGCAGGACGGTGCGCGGCACGACACCCTCGTCGCGGCCCTCTCGGATCCTCAGCCAGAGCGTGAGCGCGTGCAGGACGTTGAGGTGCTGCCGCTTGTACTCGTGGATGCGCTTGACCTGTGCGTCGAAGAGCGAGCCGGGGTCGCTCACCACGTCGGCGCGCTCCGCGATCTCCTTGGCGAGGCGCAGCTTGTTCGCCTGCTTCACGTCGAGCCACGCGTCCTGGAACGCCGCATCGTCCGCGTGCTTCTCCAGCTCGCGCAGGTGCTCGGCGTCCTTGATCCAGTCCTGCCCGATCGCCTCGCTCACGAGCCTGCCGAGACCCGGGTTCGCGAGCGCCACGAAGCGGCGCGGCGTGACCCCGTTGGTGACGTTGCGGATCGTGTCTGGACGGATGCGGTGCCAGTCGGCGAGCACGGAGCGCTTCAAGAGCTCGGTGTGCAGCGCGGCGACGCCGTTGATCTTGTGGCTGCCGACCGACGCGAGGTTGGCCATGCGCACCCAGCGGGGCTCGGCCTCGTCGATGAGCGAGAGGCGCGCGACGAGCCCTTCGTCGCCGGGGAAATGAGCGCGGACGTCGTCGAGGAAGCGCCGGTTGATCTCGAAGACGATCTCGAGGTGCCTCGGCAGGAGCTTGCCGAAGAGGGGGAGTGACCAGCGCTCGAGCGCCTCGGGCAGGAGCGTGTGGTTCGTGTACGAGAACGTCCGGGTGGTGATCTCCCACGCGCGATCCCAGCCGATGCGGTGCTCGTCGACGAGCAGGCGCATGAGCTCGGGCACCGCGATCGCCGGGTGCGTGTCGTTGAGCTGGACGGCGTACTTCTCGTGGAACGTGTCCACGCTCGGCGCGCGCTGAAGGTGGACGCGGATCATGTCCTGGAGCGAGCAGCTCACGAAGAAGTACTGCTGCGTCAGCCGCAGCTCCTTGCCGAGCATGTTGTCGTCGTTCGGATACAGGATCTTGGTGACGTTCTCCGACGACGTCTTGTCGCGCACGGCGCCGACGTAGTCGCCGGCCTGGAAGCTCTGCAGGTGGAAGGCCTGCTGCGCCTCGCTCTTCCAGAGGCGGAGCAGGCTCGCCGTCTCGGTGCGGTAGCCGAGGATGGGCGTGTCGTATGCCACGCCGCGCACGATGCGCTCCGGGACCCAGCGCACGTGGAACGTGCCGTCGTTCTGCCGGACCGTCTCGGCGTGCCCGCCGAGCGGCACCGAGAACGAGATCTCGGGACGCGCGATCTCCCAGGGGTTGCCGAGCCGCAGCCAGGTGTCGGACACCTCGACCTGCCAGCCGTCCTCGATCGCCTGATCGAAGATGCCGAACTCGTACCGGATCCCGTAGCCGATCGCCGGGATGTCGAGCGTCGCGAGCGACTCCATGAAGCACGCGGCGAGGCGCCCCAGGCCCCCGTTGCCGAGGCCGGGCTCCTCCTCTTGCTCGAGCAGGACGTCGAGATCGAGGCCGAGCGTGGTTACCGCCTCGCGCACGGGCTGCTCGATGCCGAGCTCGAGCAGCGCGTTGCCGAGGTGCGGCCCGAGCAGGTACTCGGCCGAGAGGTAGCCGACCGTCCGGCTCTCCCGCTTCATGTACGTGCGCGCGGTCCGCAGCCAGCGCGAGAGGATCCGGTCCCGGACGGTGTACGCGAGCGCGAGGTACCAGTCGTTGCGCGTCGCGACCTCGGGGAAGCGCGCCTGCACGTAGAAGAGGTTGTCGACGAGATCCTGGCGCAGGGCGGCCGCGTTCATGCCCGTGCGGACGTCTTCGCGAGGGGGCGGGATGGTGAGCATCGGGAGGTGGCGCGAAGATACGCACGGGTGGGGGGCGCCGCGCCAGGGCCTCGGATCGCGTCTCCCCGCGGGCGCCGGTTGCTCCCGCGCAACCAGGTGCGGATTGGATGATTCAATGTCAGTGACATGCCGTCACCGAGCGCGCAGACCCGCCAGGAACAGAAGCAGACGACCCGTCGGGCGCTCGTCGCCGCGGCGCGGCGCGTGCTCACGCGACGCGGCTATTCGGCGACGACCATCCCCGAGATCGTGCGCGAGGCGGGGGTCGCGCACGGGACGTTCTACGTCCACTTCGCGGGAAAGGAGGCTCTCGTGGACGCGCTCCTCGCGGAGTTCAACGCGGCCCTCGCCGCGCGCCTCGCGCCCGTGCTGGTCTCGGGGCCGAGCGGCCGGGGGCGAGAGGAGCTCGTCCGGGGGGCCGCGCGCGCCTTCCTCGATCAGCTCGAGTCGGATCCCTCGTTCGTGTCGTGGGTCGTCGAGCGCATGGCCGCCGGCCTCCCTTCGGAAGCCCTGCGCGACGGCGTGAACCCGCCCGCGCTGCAGCTGCTCGTCGGCGCTCTCTCCGCGGAGGCGGCAGGGAGCCTGCCCGCCTCGCGCCTCACGCTGGCCGCCCAGGCGCTCCTCGCCCTCTGGATCCGCGTCGGGCTGCAGCGCGTCTCCGGGCCGGGCGTGAGCCGCGACGAGGCCGAGGACGTGCTGGTGACGATGACGGTCGGAGCGCTCGGCGCTCTGCTCGCCCCGGACCCGAACCGCGTCGACCGCGTCGGCGCAGAGAGAAAGAGAGAGGTATGAGCCCCACGTCCGCCTCCGCCGCGCTCGGTCGTGCGCGCCGTCCCCTGCCCGTGCTCGAGGACCGACCGCGCGCGCCGCGCTCGCTGCCCGAGTTCTCGCTCTACCAGCCCCGCGCCCACCATCCCGACTGGCCGCGCCTCGCGCGCGAGGCGAAGGCGCTCGCCGCCGAGCTCCTGCCGCGCCTCGAGCGACCCAGGACGCTGCCCGAGGACGCGAGGCGACGCGCGCACAGCCTCGCCGACTCCGCGCGTAGCTTCCTCGAGAACCGGCGACGCGCCGCCTCGGGCCGCGAGGATCTGCTGCCGCTCTACTTCATCTGGACGACGCACCGCACGTGCAACTTCCTCTGCACGTACTGCGACGACCACCGTGGTGGGCGCTACCCCGAGCTGCCGGAGGAAGGGACGCTCGACACCGCCGAGGGCGTGCGCCTGCTCGAGGTGATGCGGACGCGCGCGACGGCCGTGTACTTCGCCGGAGGCGAGCCCACGCTGCGCAAGGATCTGCCCGCCCTCACGCGCGCGGCGCGCGACCTCGACTACTACCCGCTCTTCGTCAACACCAACGGGAGCGCGATCGACCGGCTGCTCGGGCTCCCGGCGTACCGCACCTGGCTCGCCGACCTCGACGTGGTGATCGTGAGCCTCGACGGGCTCGAGCTGCCGTGGCTCGCTCAGACCTGGGGCACCCAGCGCCCCGAGGACGTGCTGCGCAACCTGCTCCTGCTCCGGGAGCTCTCCGGTCCGCTCCGCTTCAAGCTCGCGGTGAACGCCGTCGTCCAGCCCGGACAGGTCGAGCACGCGCGCGACGTCCTCGACCTCGCCAACGACCTCGGGATCTGGTTCACGCCTGTGCCGATGAACGTCGGTCCGACGGTCGCGACGGGCCTCTCGGACGACCCCGCCTACGTCGCGTTCGCGAACCTCGTGCTCGCGCGCAAGCGTGCGGGCCATCGCATCACGGGCAGCGAGCGCCTCAACCACCGCCTGCTCTTCTCCGAGCCGCTCGCGTGCCGCAACACGCTCAAGCCGCACGTCGACGCGGACGGCACGCTCTTCTGGCCGTGCAAGGCCTCGGTCGCGGTCGAGCCCGTGCGCGCGCGCGTCCTCGACTTCGCGCACGTGGACGACCTCTGGGCCCACTGCTCGGCGCGCCAGGATCCGCGCGGCTTCTCCGCGCGCTGCGGCGCGCGCTGCAACTGGGCGCAGAACTACTCGACCGACGCCTACGCCCATGGGCTCGAGCACCCGCTCTCGCTCCTCGGCGAGGTCGGCGAGCTGCTCGGGAGGCGCTGACGTGGCGAGCTCCGACCGCGCGCTGGCCCTCGACGTCGCGACGACCGTCGCGGTCGCGGTCGCGGCGTGCGCGCTCGCGGCCGAGCCGCGCGTGATGCTCGGCGTCGTCCTCGGCGCCTTCGTCGCGCGGACCCTCGCGTGGCGCGCCGTGGTCCCGGAGGCGCGCGCCCCCGGCGCCCTCGGGCGCGAGCTCGCGTTCCTCGCGCTCTCGACGCTCCTCGGCGCGGCCAACGACTGGAACACGGTCGATCGACACGGGGTCTACGGCTACGGCGTCCCGACGGACCTGCCCGGGCTCTCGACGATCCCGGCCTGGATGCTCCTCTACTGGGGCCTGATCCTGCGATCGGTGGCCACGCTCGCGTCGTGGCGCGGGCTCGGGGAGCCGACGGCGCGCGACGAGGTGCACCTGCCCGGGCTCGTCCTGCACGGGGCGCGCTGGCGCGTCGCGGTCGAGCTCGCGCTCGTGCTGGCCACCCGGCAGGCCATCTATCGCCTCTGGGACCACCCGCTGCTCTCGTGGCTGCCCTTCGCCGCGGCGCTGGCGCTCTACGCGCTGCTGCTCCGTCCCGGCCGGCGCGAGCGGGCTCTGGCGCTCACGTTCGCGATCGTCGGACCGGTCGCCGAGGCGCTGCTGATCGGCGTCGGCGGCCTGCACCACTACGCGCTCGGATGGCTCTTCGGCGTCCCCCTCTGGATCGCGCTCTGGTGGGTCCTCGCGGTGCTGATCTGGGCCGACCTCGCGCCCCGCCTGCGGTCGCTCCTGCCCGGCGCGCGCACGGCGCCGGCCTGAGGTGTTCGGTGCCCGCGTCGTCGCTGACCCGCGCGGCGCGGGATGGTGGGCGCGGCCGCGGCGCCTAGATGTCACCGCGAGAGCCGCTCCGCGGGCCGGCATGCCGGACGTCGTTCACACCATCCAGCTCCTGGTCGCGCCGGTCGTGATGATCTCGGCCGCGGGGCTCGTCTGTCTGGCGCTCTACAACCGGCTGGCCGCGATCGTCGGGCGCATCCGCGCGATCCACAAGGAGGAGTACGACGCGCTCGCGCGGCTCTCGCTCGCCCCGAGCCCACCACCGAGCCCGCGCGTGCGGGGGCGTGTCGTCACGCTCGAGGCGCAGGTCGATCACCTCATGGCGCGCGCGCGGCTCCTCCGCGCCGCCCTCGTCTGCCTGCTCGTCACGGTGCTCTCGATGCTGCTGTGCTCCCTCGCGATCGGCGCCTCGCTCGTGTGGGGCGAGGCCGCCTACGTCGCGCTCGCGGTGTTCCTGGCGGGCGTCGTCGTCGAGGCGACGGGCATCGTGCTCGCCATCCTCGAGCTCCGCATCGCGCTCGTCGCCGCGGCGCTCGAGGACGCGTCCATCGAGCAGACGGGGCTCGGGGACCCGGGCTGAGGGGGAAGAGCTCGCTCTGCCGGGCGGACACGCGGCCTCCTCCATCTCGAGCGAGTCCCGCGAAACGGAGCCTCCGAGCGGCGACGTCTCGCGGCGGGAAGAGAGTCCTCCGATCTCGCCACGGCTGTTCAGCACGCGATGACGGCGACGTCGGCGCGGAGCACCCGGAGCAGGCGGCGCAGGTCGAGCGCATCGCTCGTGTAGAGCAGGTCGGCGCGCGCCGCAGCCACGAGCGCGACGTGCGCGTCGCACACGTCGGCCGTGCGGGCGCGACCGCAGAGCGCTCCCACGTCGCGCGCGAGAGGGTCGAACGCGACGAGGTCGCAGTGCTCGAGCGCCCGGGCGAGGAGCGCCTGCCGTGCGCCGTCCCGCCACGCCTGGGCCAGCGCCGTCGTCGGCACGCTGACCGGGGCTCGCGAGAGCTGTGCCGCCCGCAACGCCGCCCACAGGGCGCGGTCCCCGCGATCGAGGGCGATCAACGCACCCGCGTCGAGCACGACGCGGATCACCGCGAAGCGCCGCGCCTGCGAGCCCGCCTGCGCGCGGCGGCGACGGCACGGGCCTGCTTTCGCGCGGCGGCGCGGACTTCGTCGTCGCTCAATGCCCCGTGTGCCCGCTCCCAGGCGTCGATCGCCCGGCCGAGGCCCTCGCTCCGGAGCCTCTGACGAGCCGCCTCGGCGAGCCACGTCGAGGTCGCGGTTCCCCGTGCCGCACGTCGCACGGCACGCGCGAGATCGGCGTCCAGGGAGATGGCGAGTCGCGCGACCGTCATACGCGGATATTACTCGGCGGACGCGAGCGAGCAAACGCGTGACGCGCCTACTTCTTTGGATACGGGAACGCGTCCGTCGGCTCGATCGGGAGGGTCTCGTCGAACTTGGTGAGGTCGATCTGGACGCGGCCGTCGGGCAGCTCGGTCACGGTGTCGGCCATGCGCCGCCCGAAGAGGATCTCGTCGGCGAAGTACGAGGTCCCGGCGTAGACGGTCTGCGACGTGGTGCCGTCGAGCCCGATGATCGTCGCGGTGATCTCCGCGTCGCTCTCCGCGAGCGACTCCGGCGTCTCGCCGTGGAGGGGGCTCGTCTCGTCGATCGCGTGCATCATCGTCGCGCCGCGCCGGAACGTGGGCGCGTGCTCGCGCGCGAGCCGGAGATCGCGGTTCCGGTAGAACGTCTGGCCTTCCTTCGTCTTCTCGCTCCGCGTGAGCACCATGCGCATCCGCGCGTCGATCACGTGGTCGCTCCGCTCGTTGCCGACCCG
Organism: Sandaracinaceae bacterium; assembly: GCA_044220955.1. Taxonomy (GTDB): domain Bacteria; phylum Myxococcota_A; class Polyangia; order Polyangiales; family Sandaracinaceae; genus JBBSAT01. Next base: position 8,016 of record JBGAQA010000102.1, on the reverse strand, counting down.
GATCATCAGCGTCGGCACTCCGTCGTAGAGGCAGACGACGGCGGTCTTGGTGAAGAACACGCGCGGCCGCGGCGTCGAGAACTTCGTGAACACGAGGCCCGTCGCGAGCGCCGTGGAGAGGATGCCCACGACGACCTCGATCACGACGAGCGAGTGCGCCGCGATCGACTCGGGGTACATCGCCCCGTAGCCGAGCGTGCCGATGGTCTGCACGCTGAAGAAGAAGCCGTCGAGGACCGAGCCCTCACGCATGCCGTGCACGCCGCCGACGAGCGCGTAGCCCACGGCGAACACCAGGTTCGCCACCAGGAAATTCAGCACGATGATCCCGAGCGCCGCCCACCACGGCTTGCGGATCAGCCAGTGGTAGAGGTCCCGCCCGGGGCGCGCCCGGCCGCCCTTGATCACGAGCAGCGACGACTCGTCGCCGAAGGCTCGCGGTCGACTCGCCTGCGCGCCGGGTTCCGCCACGGCGCGGAGCATACGGTCCGCGCGGACCGCCCGCGAGGCGCTCCTCGCGGCTCCGGGCAGAGCGGCGGGTGCTCAGAGCGTGCTGCCGTGCGCGCGCGTCACGAGGCGCGAGAAGACGAGGTTCAGGTAGCCCTCGATCGTCTCGTAGTTCGTCGGGCCGAGCGAGGCCGCGTCCAGGTGGTACTGCATGTACACCTCGGTGACGTTCTCCGGGTCGGCGGGGTGAGGCTGCGAGACGAGCGAGCCCTCCATCGTGCGGACCGCCGTCGTGCCCCAGACCTTCTGCCAGCGCGTCGCCGTGAGCATCGGCGCCTCGCCCGTGCCCATCACCAGCGTGTGGCGCCAGCACTGGCGGAACTCCACCGTGAAGCCCGCCGGGCCGGCGTTGATCGCGGTCTCGTAGACGCCGTCGGTGCACTCGGCGTCGGTGGGCGGCTCGATCACCCACCACGCGTTGACGTTCGGCGGGTCGTGCGACACCTCCGGGTCCTGGATCGCCTCCCACACGGCGGCGGGCGCGGCGTGCACGCAGCCCGACGCGTGCACGGCGGCGACGTGGCCGTTCATCCAGGTATGGACGTCGACCTCGTGGAGCGCCTCGGGGCACTCGTCCGTGGCGGTGGGCTCGGGCAGGCTCGCCACGTTGACGGCCTCGAAGGGCTCGGTGCCGGGCGGGAAGGGCGAGACGACGTTCTCGTAGCAGCCTGGGGCGAGGACCGCGCACGCGGCCGAGAGGGACCACGCGCGCGCCGCCGCGCGCGTCACAGCATCGTGCCGTGCGAGCGCGTCACCAGGCGCGCGTAGATCATGTTCAGGTAGGTGTTGATGGTCTCGTAGTTGGACGGCCCGAGCGACGCGGAGTCGAGGTGGTACTGGTAGTAGACCTCTGTGATGTCGGGGCTGCCCGGGTGTGGCTGCGAGACGAGCGAGCCCTCGAGCGTCCGGATCGCGTTCGAGCCCCAGACCTTCTGCCAGCGCGTGTGCGTGAGCATCGGGTCCGTCTCGCTGCCCTCGATGATCGCGTGCCGCCAGCAGAGCCGGAAGTCGATCGTGAACCCCGCGGGCCCCGCGTTGAGCTGCGTCTGGTAGGGGCCGTCGCACTCCGACGTCATCGCGGGGCGGATCACCGCGAACGAGTTCGTCGAGCTCGGGTCGTGCGCGGTCTCCGGATCCTGGATGGCCTCCCAGACGGCGGCGGGGGTCGCGTGGATGCAGCCGGCCGCGTGCACGGCGGCCACGCGGCCGCCCATCCACGTGTGCACCTCGACCTCGTGGAGCATCTCCGGGCAGGGATCGGTCGCCGTCGCGGCGGGGAGCGAGGCGACGTTCGGCATCTCCCAGGGCGCGAGGTTCACGGCGGCCCCGCCGTCGGGGAGGATCGTCGTGCCGGTGTCGTCGAACCGAGTGCCGACGTTGTCGTAGCAGCCCGGCGCGAGCGCTCCGCACGCCAGCGCGAGCCCGAGGATGGAACGTGCGCGCATGGTGGAGCTCCTCACGTGAAGTCGTCTCGCAGGACCCGCTCGATGCAGCGCTCCGCGTTGGCGGCGATGGTCCAGTAGGGGTTCGAGCAGGGCGTCGAGCCCGGGATGAGCGCGCCGTCCATGACGTAGAGGTTGGTCACCCCCATCACGCGCCCGAACGCGTCGGTCGCGTGGCCCATCACGCAGCCGCCGAGCGGGTGGAAGGTGATCGAGCCGCCGAGGAGCAGCTCCATCGTCGCGTCCGTCCCGGCGTTCATCGTGTTGAGCGTCTGCAGGATGTTCGTCGCCGCGGCGTGCGCCGTCGCGTCGTTGCTCGCGCTCCAGTGCGGGACCACCTTGCCGGCCGCGCTGTCCCAGCTGATCGAGCCCAGCGTGTCGGGGATCCCCTGGCCCGTGGAGATCAGGATCTGCTGGTCGGTCATGTAGGGCAGCGGCGCCGGGCCGTTCTCCATGCCGATGCGGTTGTCGTAGTCGAAGATCATCGCGCACGCGGGGCCAGCCTGCGCGCTCAGCGTGTTCACGCCCACGCCCTTGCGCGCCATGATGTGCTGGCCGTTGTTGCCGAAGTACTCGCCGATCGAGTCGGGCAGGCCCTCGATCGTGTGCTCGGCCTTGGCGCGCGCGAGCAGTCCGGTCGTGTTGGCGGTGCCCGCGCACACGAAGAGGCGGCGCGCGAGGATCTGGCGCTGCTCGAGGACGTTGCCCCCCGTGTCGATCACGTCCAGCTCGACGAGCCAGCCGTCCGCGCGCTGGATGATGCGCTGGGCCCAGTGCAGCGGGCGCACCTCGCAGCGGCCGCTGGCCTCCGCGAGATCGAGGTAGAAGCCCGTCTTGTTGAGCGAGCCCTTCGCGCCGCTGTTGAGGCCGAAGATGTAGCTGCCGATCATCAGCTGCTCGGGGATCTCGCCGCGCATCTCGCGGCGCGCGCCCTCCCAGTCGAACGCGCAGAAGAGGCGATCGCTGAGCTTGCGGCCCGTCCCGCCGGCCGTGTAGCCCGCGTGATCGGCCTGCTCGATGAACGTGCGGGTGGCGATCCATCGCGGGTGGTCGAAGATGTCGTCGGGCATCTGCGACGGCATCTGCATCATCGTGCGCGCCCGCGGGTAATAGGTCGCGTCCATCTCGGCCCACGTGACGCCCGTGCCGGCGAAGACCTCGTCGAAGAGATCCTGAGGGGGCTGGACCGTCATGCCGCTGTACACGAGCGAGCCGCCGCCGACGCCGGCCGGACAGACGATGTCGATGCCGTCGCCGATGATCTTCTCGAGCACGCCGGTGAAGTGCTCGAAGGGGCGCGGCGCGCGCGGGATGCCCGGCAGCGGCTGCTGGTCGGCGAGCCACGCGGAGCGGTTGTCCGCCTCGCCGATGCCCATGTTGCAGAAGACGTTCTCGCCCGGCGTGTGGATGTCCCAGCGCTTGCCGCGCTCGAGGAGCACGCTGCTGTGGCCGGCCTCGGCCAGGCGGTAGGCCGTGATCGAGCCGCCGAACCCGCTGCCGACGATGAGGTTCTCGACCTGCTCCGGCGCCGTGGCGTCGAAGCTCGGACCCGAGTCGAACGGCATCGAGGGGCTGGTCGAGCACGCGCCGAGCGCGGCGGCGGCGCCGCCGTACGCGGAGAGACGGACGAACGTGCGGCGCGAGAGGGGCAGGTACAGCCGGGTCATGCGGCGCTCATGGTGAAGGACGCGATCCACGGGCGTCAACCGAATCCCCAGCGTTTTCCAATAGTTGCGCGGGCAATCAATGGCGAGTCAAAGGTTGCTCGCACAATCGACATCGAGCGCGATGCCCCTCGGGACTTGGATCGCGGCGCTCCGGCCGTAGAGTCCCGGCCATGAGCTCCACGCCGTTTCCCTCGCTCCTGATCGAGCCGAACCTGCTCGTGCCCCGCGGCGCGTTCGCCGAGGCGCAGGCCGCGTACCTGCGGCCCGATCCGCGGACCGTCTCCGAGCTCGAGGGGCTCGTGCGCGCGCGGCACGTGGGGATCGTCGCGCACTTCTACATGGACCCGGAGCTGCAGGGCGTCCTCTCCCGGCTCGACTGGCCCTTCGTCCACGTGTCGGACTCCCTGCTCATGGCCGACAAGGCGGTCGAGATGGCGCGGGGCGGGGCGAAGGCCGTGATCGTGCTCGGCGTCGACTTCATGAGCGAGAACGCGCGCGCGATGCTCGACGCCGCGGGCTTTGCGCACGTCCCCGTCTATCGCGTCGTCGCCGACCCGATCGGCTGCTCGCTCGCCGCCGCCGCCGACAGCCTCGCGTACTCGGCGTACCTCACCCGCGCGAGCCGGACGCCGCGCAGCGTCCACGTCGTGTACATCAACACCGCCCTCGTCACGAAGGCGCGCGCGCAGAGCGTTCTTCCGACCATCACGTGCACGTCGTCGAACGTGGTGCAGACGGTCCTCGCGGCGTTCGCGCAGATCGAGAACGGCCACGTCTGGTTCGGGCCGGACACGTACATGGGGCGCAACCTCGCCAAGCTCTTCACGCAGCTCGCCGACGGGCCCGAGAGCGCGATCCGGGCCCTGCATCCTGCGCACGACCACGCCTCGATGCGCTCCTTGCTCTCGCGCTTCCACTACTTCGAGCAGGGCAGCTGCGTCGTGCACGAGCTGTTCGGGAGCGACGTCGCGCGCCGCGTGCGCGAGGAGCACGCCGGGGACTTCGTCACGGCGCACCTCGAGGTCCCGGGCGAGATGTTCGAGCTCGCCCTCGAGGCACGCGCCGAGGGGCGGGGCTGCGTCGGATCGACGAGCGACATCCTGACCTTCATCGAGCAGAAGACGCGGCACGCGGCGTCTCACGCCGGGCCGCGGCACCTCAGGTTCGTGCTGGGCACCGAGTCCGGGATGATCACGTCGATCGTGCGGCGCGTCGAGGCCGTGCTCGCCGAGATCGGCCGGCCCGACATCCGGTGCGAGATCGTGTTCCCGGTGGCGAGCGAGGCCATCACGCCGGCGCCGGACTCGCCGCTCGTGCTGGTCCCCGGCGCGGCCGGTGGCGAGGGCTGCACGAGCGCCGGCGGCTGCGCGACGTGCCCCTACATGAAGATGAGCTCGCTGGACGCGCTCTTCGCGCTCCTGACCCGCATGGGCCGCGAGGACCAAGACGCGCTCGCGGCGTTCCACCCGCGCGTGCGGCCCGAGCGCATCGACGGGCGGACGATCGCCGAGCTGGGCGGCGTGCCCATCCTCCACATGCGCGCGTTCGGCGCGGAGAAGAAGCTGCCCCGAGCGCTCGTCGACGATGTTCTCTCACGCAACCCGCCCGCGCCCTGAACCGTTCGGCTTGTGCGGAGGACCACGCCGGGGATAGGTTCTCCGGGGCCATGTCGAGCCGCGAGCGCTTCATCCGGTGCAAGCACTGCGGCCTGCCGCACGAGGCGGGACTGGCGAGCTGCCCGGTGACGGGCAAGCCCATCTCGAGCGATCGTCCGAGGCGCCAGCCGACGCCCAGCGAGGAGCGCAAGGAGTACCAGTGGGTCAAGAGCCTGCACCCGCACTCGCGACCCCACGCGGACGAGGAGATGGACGAGCGCTCCTACGTGGGCAGCGTCATCGACGGCAAGTACGCCGTGAAGGGGCTGCTCGGGCGGGGCGGCATGGGCGCGGTCTACCGCGCGGAGAACACGCGCATCGGCAAGCCCGTCGCCATCAAGGTGCTGCTGCGCGGCCACCGCAAGGGCAGTGACGCCGAGCGCCGTTTCATCCGCGAGGCGCGCATCGCCGGCTCGCTCGGGCACCCGGGCATCGTCGAGATCTACGACCTCGGCACGCTCGAGAACGGCGTGCCCTTCCAGGTGATGGAGCTGCTCGAGGGGGAGACGCTCGCGGAGCGCATCAAGCACGAGGGCGCGCTCCCCATCGACGAGACGCTCGACGTCGCCGAACAGGTGCTCGGCGCGCTCGACGTCGCGCACGCCCGCAACGTCATCCACCGTGATCTGAAGCCGGAGAACGTCTTCCTCGCGCGGCGCGGGGAGACGACCATCGCGAAGCTGCTCGACTTCGGCATCAGCAAGACGCTGAACGACGAGACGCTCTCGCTGACCAAGACGGGCATGGTCGTCGGCACGCCCTACTACCTCGCGCCGGAGCAGGCGCGCGGCGACGGAGTCGACGCGCGCTGCGACGTCTGGGCGATGGGCGTGCTGCTCTACGAAGCCCTCACCGGGCGCCTGCCCTACCGCGCCGACAACTACAACAAGCTCCTCGTCTCGATCCTCACGACGCGCCCGGTCCCCGCGCGCGAGCTCCGACCGGCGATCCCGGAGGCGATCGAGCAGGTCATCCTCACCGCGATGTCCCACGACCCCGCCGACCGGTACGCGAGCGGCAAGGCGATGTTGCAGGCGCTGCGGAGCGCGCGCGGGCGCCAGCCGGTGCCCAGCTACCGCCCACCGCCGCTCGCCGCGATGGACGACGTCTCGGTCCCCGAGTCGGCCGTCCCGCTCGATCTCGAGGACGATCCGAACGACGATCCGACCGAGGTGAGCGATCTCTTCGCGCGGAGCCGGACGCTCACGCGCGAAGAGTGACCTCACCCTCAGGGCAGACGGGCGCCCTCAGGGGCAGACGGGCGCGCACGTCATCGTGGTCGGGTTGCAGACCCGCGACGCGCACGTGTTGTTCGCCGCGCAGTGCTCGCCCGCGCCGAGCAGCGCGATGCAGGTGCCGCCGCCCGAGCAGCGTGCGCCGTCGCAGCCCGACGCCGGCGTGCACGCATCGCCCAGCGCTGGCTGGTCGCCGCACGTCCGGTCGGGACGGCAGACGAGGCCGTCGACGCACTTGTCCGTCGCGCAGCTCTGACCGCGCGTCGCGCGCGCGGTGCAGGTCCCGTACGTCATCGTGCCGAAGCTCGCGCCTCGACAGTAGGCGTCGCCCGCGCACTGGGCGTCGATGATGCAGCGCATGCTGCCGATCGCGAACGCCGGCGCGCAGATGCCCGTCATCGTCGCGAAGTCGTAGTCGCAGATGCCGCTGTTGAAGTCACAGACGATCGTGTTCTCGTCGCAGCGCTCGCCGCGCGAGGGCAGCTCGGTGCAGGTCCCGTTGCCGTCGCCGTCCGGGTCGAGGCAGGTGAGCGTCGGCTCGCAGCCGGTGTGCGCGGTGTCGGAGCACGCCGACCCCGCGGTACCGGTCTGCGTCGTGCAGACGTGGGTGCGGTTGTCGCAGGTGGCGTCGGGGGCGCAGACCACGTCGCCGAGGTCGCACTCCGTGCCCGTGGTCGCGTACGCGGTGCAGGTTCCCGCGCACGTGTCCGAGAAGTGGCAGTAGCCGTTCGTGCAGTCGACGCTCGAGGAGCAGGTCCCGCCGTTGGCGACCGTGCCTTGCAGGAAGTCGCACTCCGCGGGGCCCGCGCCGGGGTTGAGGAAGCAGCTCGTGTCCATCGCCGAGTGGGCCAGGCAGCACGCCGCGCTCGCGGCGTCCCACGTGGAGCGGCCCGCCGTGACGGAGGCCTCGATCTCGGAGGTGTCGCAGCCGGAGAGGAACGCGGCCCGCAGCTCCGTGGCGCCCGCGCTGCCGATGAGGCCGCAGCGCGTGTACTCCGCGACGTAGGCGTCGGCGAGGGCCGCGCAGTAGCCCGCGGGCGTGACCGGCGTCAGGCCGGTGCACGTGGCCGGCGTCCCGCCGTCGTAGGGAGGCACGTTGCCGTCGATCGGCGGGTTGGTGTCCCGGGCGGGACCGGTGTCCGTCAAGACGCCGCTGTCGTTCAGCGGGATGAAGCCGTCCGGCGCGGCGGCGTCGTTCGCCGGCGTCGGCGTCGAGCACGCGGTCAGCCCCGTCAGGGCGAGGATCAACAGCCAAGCGTTTCGCATCGCTCTCTCCATCATCCGGCTCTTCCCCTGGGCGCGGGGCCGGTCCCGCGAACGAGGCGGCCGCCTTAGCGCAAGCCGCGCCGACGCTCAAGGAGGCGGGGACGCTTCGGTGCGCGCGCACCCGAGCCCGGCGGGCACCCCCGCGGGCCGAGGGGCGTCGATACGCGGCCGGGCCGGGGCCGCGATGGAAGCGACCGCCTCGGGGGTAAGCGGCCGCAGGCCCCCCGCAGCGCAGCGCGCCGCC
>JBGAQA010000101.1:0-23419 GCA_044220955.1 Sandaracinaceae bacterium | reverse complement strand
CCCAGCCCTACGCGCCCGCGCCGCAGCCCTACGCACCGGCGCCGCAGGCGTTCGCGCCCGCGCCGCAGGCCCACGCGCCCGCGCCACAGCCCTACGCGCCCGCGCCGCAGCCGCGGCCCTACGCGTCTGCGCCCGCGCCCGCCCCGCAACCCTACGCGTCGGCCCCCGCGCCGGGTCCCCTCCCGCCGCCGCATCCGCAGGCGTCCGCCCCGGCGCCGCGGCCGTTTCCGCAGCCGCAGCCCTACGCGTCGGCCCCTGCGCCGCGGCCCCTCCCGCAGTCGCAGCCCCTCCCGTTCGCGCCTGCGTCGACGCCGAGCTTCGACGCCACGGCCCACCCTTCGCTCGACTCGGGTGAGCTGGAGAGCGAGGCGACGCAGGTGCAGCCGAGCCCGTTCGACGACGACGACGCCACGCGCGTGGGGTGACGGACGGCCGGGATCCTGCGCATCTCGTGCGCCCGAGCGCCGCTCGTGTCCCCGCGGCGCCCTCTTCGGCGACGACCCCGCGGCATCACGCGCCGAACGCGTCGGGGTGCTGCCGGATCTTCTCGACGAGCCACTCGTTCAGCGCGGCGTGGCGGCCGGACACGAGCAGACGCTCGAGCGTGTCGAGCGCAGCGCGTTCCCAGAGGTCGGCGACGTCGTCGAGACCGAGGCGACGCGCCGCGGCGGCGACGCGCGCGCCCATCCAAGGGGGCTCCTCGGCCACCAGCGAGGCGAGGCCGCTCCGCGCGGCCACCGAATGCAGCAGCCAGAGGGCGAGGACGTCGAGCACGACCTCGGGCCGCGCGGGTACCTCTGCGGGGCGGCTCGCCGCCTCGATGTAGAGCGGATCGACGACCTCGGCCCAGATCTCCTGAAAGGTCGCCGACGCGATGCGATCTCGTTGCATGGGTCGATTCTTACTCCAGAGCGCTGAAGGTCAGAACGGCAGGGGGACGACCGAGGTCGTGGCCGACGGCGCGGTCGCCGGGTCGAGGTCGACGTCGCCCCAGCACGCGAGCACGCCGCGCGCGTCGATCGCGCACGCGGCCGTCGGGCCCATCGCGACGTGCGCCAGGCGGTCGAGCATCCGGGGGCCGTCCGAGACGAGCGGGTAGCCCGACGCCGCCTCGTCCGTGAACGTGAGGTATCCGCCGCTCGGATCGCCGGCCTGCAGGCTCGCGTCGTCGCCCCAGCAGAGCGCGCGGCCGTCGCCCTCGCGCATCGTCACCACGCCGCAGGTCGTCCGACCGGCGCTCGCGACGTCGGAGAAGCGGACCGACGTCGTCGCGACGGGGTACGGCATCACCAGGCAGGGGTCGGTGCCGCCCGGGCCGCAGGTGGTGTCGCAGGCGAGCAGCGCGAGATCCTGGCTGAGCGCGCCGCTCCGGCAGTCTCCCCAGCAGTACGCGGCGCCGACGTAGTCGAGCGCGCAGAAGAACGTGTCTCCCGCCGTCAGCTGGACGGCCGACGCGATTCCCGACACGCGCTGTGCGACGCCACTCGCGGGCGCCCGTGTCCCGAGCTGGCCGAACGTGTCGTCACCCCAGCAGAACGCGTCGCCCAGATTGGTGAGGACGCAGATGCCGCGCGGCGCGAGCGCGAACGTCGAGAGGCTGGCCATCGCGGTCCACGTCGGCTGTCGCGTGAGCGGCAGGGTCGCGTCGACCGGGGTCGTGCTCGTGGTGCTCGCCGTCGTTCCGTCGAAGACGCCGTCGTTCGCGCCCCAACAGACGAGCGTGTCCCGTCCCGGATCGAGCACGCAGGCGTGCGCGCCCGACGCGCGGAGCTCCACCGTCGCGCCCGCGCCGTGGCCGGCGCCGGTGTCGGTGGTCGTGAGCGAAGGGATCGGCGCCGCGCTCGCGTCGCACGTGCCCGTCGTCGCTCGGCCGAGCTGCGCGCGGTCGTTCGCGCCCCAGCACCACACGCGTCCGTCGATCGTGTGCGCGCACGCGAAGTCCTCGCCGCACGTGATCGCGTCCGCGCCCGCGACGCCGGGGACGGGCACGAGCGGGGCGGCGACGTGCGTGGCGGCCGCGTTGCAGTCGCCGCCCGTGCCGAGCTGGCCGCGCGCGCTCGAGCCCCAGCACCACACGCTGCGGTCGGCCGCCACCAGGCACGCCGAGCGCGGACCGACGCACACGTCGAGCGCGCCCGTGCGCAGCAGCGCCGCGTCGTTCGTGGCCGCGTCCATCGGTCCCGTGTCCGGCGCCTGCGGTCCGGCGTCGACCGGCCCCCCGTCGCGCGCGCCGGCGTCCTCTGGCCCCGCGTCGATCGGCGGCAGGCCCGCGTCGGCGGAGGCACGCCCGTCGAAGCAGAAGCGGGTGCCGTCGCCCACCGGCAAGCAGAGGCCGTCGACGGGGCAATCGGCGGCGCCCGTGCAGGGGCGCTCGCAGCGCTCGGCGACGCACACCAGGCCGCTCGCGCAGCGGCGCCCGGTGCCCGTGTCGGTGCAGCCGAGATCCGCGTCCAGCCCGCACACGCCGCGTCCGTCGCTCCCGAGCAGGCACGCCGCGCCGATCGGGCAGTCGGCGTTCGCGCTGCACTCGGCGCGGCAGCGGCCGTAGCGGCAGACGAGCCCCGCCTGGCACTCGCTGGTGCGCGCGCACGACGCGCCGGGGCTCGGCGCCGCCTGGCATGCGGCGAGCGCGAGCGCGAGCGCGAGCGAGAGCGCTCTCATCAGGGGCCTCCGGGGATGGACAGCACCGTGGCGCTCGGGGTCGGGCTCGCCGCCCCGAAGAGATAGTCGCCCCAGCAGTAGAGCGTCTCCTGGTCGTCGATCGCGCACGCGGCGCCGGGCCCGACCGCGACGCGCCGAACGCGCGAGAGCGGCCGCGTCCCGTCGACCGTCACCGGCGCCGCCATGCCCCCCGTCGTGGCCGGCAGCGCGAGGGCGCTCGGAGCGCGCCCCGCCTGCGCGCGATCGTTCGCGCCCCAGCAGAGCACCTCGTCGGGGAGGGGCTGCCCCGCGATCACGCCGCACGTCGTGTCGCCGTCGCCGCTCGCGGCGACGCTCACGAACGAGACCGCGCTCGCGGTGATCGTGTGCAGGCTCGAGTCGCAGCGATCCGCGCCGCAGAGCGAGGGCAGCGTGGCGGGGTCGACGCCGAGCTGCCCGAGGTGTCCGTCGCCCCAGCAGCGCACGTCGCGGTGCAGATCGAGGATGCAGCGGTGCGCGCGACCGGCCACGAGCGCGCGGCTGAGCGTCGCGGCCGGGATCGGCGTCGTGTCGACCGAGACGCCGCCGCGCTCCATGTGAGCGTCGTCGCCGGTGCAGACGACGTCGATCTGGGCCGGCGACACCCCGGAGCTCTCGTTGCGCGCGCAGAGCCCTCCGGGGGCGAGCGCGATCGAGGCGAACGTGGGGGGGAAGACGGCCCAGAAGGTCGGCTGTACGGCCTCGAAGAGCGCGGTCGGCGGCATCATCGGATCGATGATCCCGCCGGCGTTGTCTCCCCAGCAGTCGACGTAGTTGCTGCCCGAGCCGCCCACGGGTCTCGGAGCGAGGGCGCACGCGTGTCCCCCGGCGGCCGAGAGGCTCGAGAGGTCGTGCTCCGTGAGCGGCATCCGCGGCGGCGTCGTGAGCGGGTCGAGGACGTTCACCGGGCTCGTCGAGCAGCCCCCGGGCGCCGGCTGCCCGAGCTGCTGCCGATCGCCGAGGCCCCAGCACAGGAAGCTGCCGTCGGTCGCGACGTGCGCGCACTGGAAGCGGTCCCCGCAAGCGATCGCGTCGACGTCGGCGAGCCCCGGGATGCGCATCGGGACGCTGGCGTCGGGGCCCGGCGTCGTGCACGTGCCCGTGCCGAGCCGGCCGTCCGCGCCCGAGCCCCAGCAGTAGACGTTGCGGTCGTGCCCGATCGCGCAGCCGCCCGTGGTCCCGAGACAGACGTCGAGCACGCCGATCGGCGGGACCACGAACGCGTCGAGCGCGGGGCCCGCGTCGGTCTGCAGCGAGCCCGCGTCGCGGCCCGCGTCCCCCGCGGCATCTCTTCCCCCGTCCGGCGGCCCGAGGCCCGCGTCGGCGCCGGTCCGGGTGTCGAAGCAGAAGCCCGCGCCCGTGGCGAGGCGCAGGCACGTCGCGTCGCTCGGGCACTCGGCGTCGGTCGCGCACCCGCCCTCGCAGCGATCGGCCGCGCACACGAGCCCCGTCGCGCACGCGCGCCCGACGCCCGTCTCGCACCCGGTGTCGACCTCGAGCGAGCAGGCGCCGCCGACGCCGTCGACGAGCAGGCAGCTCGCGCCGGCCGGGCAGTCGCGGTTCTGCTGGCACTCGGCGCGGCAGCGTCCGTACGCGCACACCAGCGGCGAGGCGCAGTCGGACTGGCGCGCGCAGCTCGCGCCAGGCGTCGCTCCGCTCTGACACGCCACGAGCGCCAGGACGAGCACGAGGACCGAGGGTCGCGCCAGCACGAACGGCGAGGATACCCGCTCGGCGCGCATGGACGCGACAAGAGGAGGAGCCTACGCTCCCGGGCGATGGTGGACGTTCCCGCGCTCGGTAGCCTGCTCCTCGCCGCGATCCTGGTGGCAGCGTCGTACACCTTCGCCGTCTCGATCGCCGCGGCGCGCGGCCGACCGCACCTGCTCCCTGCGTCGCGGGCCGGCATGTTCGCGACGATCGCGCTCGTGGCGAGCGCGGTGTTCCTGCTGGCCTACGCGTTCCAGGCGCACGACTTCCGCATCCGCTACGTCGAGCGCTACAGCGACCGCTCGATGACCGCCGGCTACCTCTGGACCGCGCTCTGGGGCGGCCAGGACGGATCGCTGCTCTGGTGGTCGTTCCTGCTCGCCGGCTACTCGCTCGCGTTCACGGTCTGGATCCGCGACAAGTACCGCGAGCTGCAGTCGGTCGCGTTCGCGACCCTCGCGAGCATCTTCGCCTTCTTCGCCGGGCTCATGCTCTTCGCCGCCAATCCCTTCGGCACCGCGGGTGCGACGATGTCCCCCGCCGACGGCGAGGGCCTCAACCCGCTGCTCCAGAACTACTGGATGGCCATCCATCCCCCCGCCCTCTACATGGGCCTCACCGGCTGGTCGATCCCGTTCGCGATGTGCGTCGCGGCGCTCTGGACCGGCCGCCTCGGCGACGAGTGGATGATCGCCACCCGGCGCTGGATGCTGCTCGCCTGGGGCTTCCTGGCGCTCGGCAACATGCTCGGCATGTTCTGGAGCTACGAGGAGCTCGGCTGGGGCGGCTACTGGGCGTGGGATCCGGTCGAGAACGCCTCGTTCATGCCCCTGCTCCTCGGCACCGCCTACATGCACTCGGTGATGATCCAGGAGCGCCGCGGGATGCTGCGCGTCTGGAACGTGTCGCTGCTCTGCGCGACGTTCTTCTTCACGATCTTCGGCACGTTCCTCACGCGATCGGGCCTGATCGCCAGCGTCCACAGCTTCGCCCGCTCCGACATCGGCCAGTACTTCGCCTGGTACATGCTCGTGCTCGGCGTGTTCATCATCACGCTCATCTCCTTTCGCCTGCCCGAGCTGCGCGGCCGCCTCATCGGCATGGACGACCTGATCAACACCCGCGGCATCCCGCGCATCGGCATGGTGCTGATGATCCCGCTCGTCGGCTACGCGAAGCTCGTCGAGGTCGTCCGCAAGCCGAAGGTCGAGGCGCGCGCGACCGGCGAGATCGACTCCCTGCTCTCGCGCGAGTTCATGTTCCTGCTGAACAACTGGATCCTCGTCGGGATGTTCGTGTTCGTGCTCGTCGCGACCACGTTCCCGCTCATCAGCGAGGCCACCCGCGGCGAGACGGTGACGGTAGGGCCCGCCTACTACAACCGCTGGATGGTCCCGCTCGCGCTCTGTCTCTTGTTCCTGATGGGCGTCGGGCCCCTCATCGCGTGGCGGCGCGCGAGCGGCAGGAACCTGCGCGACGCGTTCGTGAAGCCGGGCATCGTCGGCGTCACCGTCGGCGGCCTGCACTTCCTGTTCGGCGGCCTCGTCGGGCTCCCGCCCTTCGTGAGCTCGACCGAGATCTACGAGACCTGGGTCGGCACCGCGCTCGCGCGCGTCTCGAGCGTCGAGCCCCTGCTCTGCACGGTCATCGGCGCGTTCGTGATCGCCACCGTGGTGCAGGAGTTCGCGCGCGGAACCGCCGCCCGCATGCGCTCGACCAAGGAGTCGGCGCCGATGGCGCTCGTGACGATGTTCGTTCGCGCGCGCCGCCGCTACGGCGGCTACGTCGTGCACCTCGGTGTCGTCCTGATGTTCCTCGGCTTCCTCGGCGCCGCCTACGACGTCGAGCGCGAGGACACCCTCGGCTCCGGCGAGACCATGCAGGTCGCGGGCTTCACGCTGCGCTTCGAGCACGCGCGCACGGAGGTCGACTCGAGCGCCGACATGCTCTTCGCGGACCTCACCGTGGAGAGCGGCGGCGCGACCGTCGCGCGGGTCTCCCCCGCGAAGTTCGTCTACCGCTCGCACCCCGAGATGCCGACCACGGAGGTCGCGATCCGCTCGACCCCGAGCTCGGACCTCTACGCGATCCTGAGCACGGTCGACCCCGAGACGGGGCGGGCGACCTTCCGCGTGCTGAACCGCCCGCTCGTGTGGTGGATCTGGTTCGGCGGGTTCATCGTGCTCCTCGGCGTGTTCCTCGCGGCGGCGCCGAGCGTCCGCGAGCTCCTCGGTGAGGAGAAGCGCGCGCCGGCGCCGGCCGTGCGCCCGGGCCTCGCGGTGGCGGCGCTCCTGCTCGCGCTCGCGGGCGCGGCGGGCGTCGCGCTCTTCGCGAGCACCGCCTCGGCCCAGTCGGACGGGACGAGCTCGCTGCACGCGGGGACCGTCGAGATCCACGATCCGGTCGAGCGGCAGCTCTTCGAGCGTCTGCTCTGCGAGTGCGGCGACTGCCAGCGGCTGCCCCTCTCGACGTGTGGGTGCTCGTGGGCCGAGAACATGCGCGCCGAGCTGCGCGGCCAGCTCGCGTCGGGCATGAGCGTCGTGCAGATCCAGTCGAGCTACCGCGACCGCTTCGGCGCGCAGGCCATCTCGGTGCCGAGCGACGAGGGCCTCGACCGCGCGCTCTGGGCGGCGCCGCTCTTCGCGATCGGTGCGGCCTTCGTCGGCCTCTGGGTGGTGGCCGCGCGCTGGCGCGACCGCGGGCGGCAGGCCTCGGTCGCCCGCGCCGAGGCGCCCGCGGCCGCGCGGACCGAGCTCGACGACCGGCTCGACGACGAGCTGAAGAAGCTCGAGTGATTCTCGGGGGCCGCTGACGCGATCCCCTGGGCGCGCTACCCTGGGCGGGTGTGCAGTAAGGCGCTTCGCTTGGTCCCCGTCCTCGCCCTCGCCCTCGTCCCGGCCTGCAGCGGGCAGCCCGTCGACGCGCCCGACACGGGCGGCTTCGACGCGGGCGCCACGCTCGACGGAGCGCGCCGCGACGCAGCGGCGCGCCCGTGCTTCGTCGACGCGGACTGCGACGACGGCTTCTACTGCAACGGCACCGAGGCGTGCGTCGACGGCTACTGCGCGCGCACGGCGATCGTCTGCGACGACCACGTCGCCTGCACGAGCGATCTCTGCATCGAGCTCACGCACGCCTGCGTCTCGCACGCGCCGGACGTCGACGGGGACGGGTTCGGTGACGTGCGATGCGTCGACGGCGCGGGCGTCCCGCTCGGGTCGGACTGCGACGACGACGACCCGAGGATCTACCCCGGCAACCCCGAGATCTGCGACGCCGTCGACCAGGACTGCGATCCCACGACGCTCGGTGGCGGCGACAACGATCACGACGGCGCGGTGCCCACCACGTGCTGCAATCCGCAGGCAGGCGGCACGACGCTCTGCGGCCGCGACTGCGACGACACGCGGCCGAACATCAGCCAGCTCGCGACCGAGATCTGCGACATGGTCGACAACGACTGCGACTCGATGGTGGACGAGTACGTGCAGCTCTCGTCGTGGCCGGACGTGGATCTCGACGGCTACGGCGACGTGGCCGCGACCCCCGACATCGTCTGCGTCGTGCCCAGCTCGCGCGCGAACCAGGGCGGCGACTGCGACGACCACGCGATCGGCGTGCATCCGCTGGCGACGGAGCTCTGCAACGGCGTCGACGACGACTGCGACGGCACGACCGACGAGGGCGCCAGCGTCGCCTGCGCGGCCGCGGGCTCGACGATGGAGTGCATCCGCGGCGCGTGTGTCGTGACGGGCTGCGATCCGCTCCACTTCGACTGCAACGGCGCCGCCGGCGACGGCTGCGAGGCCTCGCTCTGTGATCAGTCGGACCGCTGCGGCGTCTGCGGTGTGAGCTGCGGCACCAGCGCGCGGCTCTGCGACAGCGGCCAGTGCGTGCTCACGGCCGACCTGCTCGTGGACATCCCCGGCATCGTCCACGACGCGACGACGCACGCCGGCATCGGGGGCGCGACGATCACCACGATCGACGTCTGCCCGGTCGCCACCGCCACGAGCAACCCGGACGGGACCTACACCCTGCAGGTGCGCGATCACTTCCGGCCGCGCTGGGTCCGCATCGAGGCGCCCGGCTACCCGCCGCACGTCCAGCCCGTCGGGGGCGATGCGTACCTCTTCACGAGCGCCATCGTGGACGCGTGGCGCGCCGACGCCGACGCCGCGACGCCGCCCGGACCGACGCGCGCCATCCTGGTGGTCGAGGGCGCGCCCGTCACGACGGACGTGTTTCACGGCACGCCCGGTCCGGGGAACGGCTACTCGGGATCGGACCTCTCGCCCTTCGTCGGGGGGGACGGCACGGTGTTCATGGGCGCGCAGCCGGGCCGCATGCAGCTCGGCGGTCGCAGGGACCTCGGCGGCGGGTGCTCGAGCATCTGCTCGCCGGAATTCGATCTCTGGCTCGTCGGTGGTGCCGTCACGCACGTGACCGCAGACTTCATGTGCGTCGGGATCTGCTGATCGCGAGCGCGCGGGGCTCGGACGCATCGATCCCGGACGCCGGCGCTCGGGGCGACTCCGGCGCCGTGCTCGGCGACACGGGGACGCGTCGCGAGCGCCTCAGCCGAAGTGTACGGCGGAGACGCGCACGCCGAGCAGCGTGTCGCGGTAGGGGAGCGAGCCGCGATCGTCCTGCGCCGCTCCGGCGACCACCATCAGGGGCAAGAGGTGCTCCTCGCGCGGGTGACAGGCGCGGGCGCTGGGCGCGCTGGCCCATGCCGCGAGGCGCGCGTCGCGCTCGGCGGCGGGGCGCGCGACCGTCTCGCCCAGCCAGGTGTCGAACGCGAGCGCGTCCGCCGCGGCGGCCCCACGGCCGAAGCCGCGCATGTTGTGGTAGCTCATGCCGCTACCGACGATGAGCACACCCTGGTCGCGCAGCGGCGAGAGCGCGCGGCCGATCGCGAGGTGCGTGGCGGGGTCGAGCCCGCGCATCAGCGAGAGCTGGATCGTGGGCACGTCGGCGTCGGGGTAGGTGAGCTTGAGCGGAACGAACGTGCCGTGATCGAAGCCACGCGCGCCGTCGGCGGCCGACTCGATGCCGGCGGCCGAGAGCAGTTCGCGCACGCGCGCCGCGAGCTCGGGGGCTCCGGGTGCGGGCCACTCGATCGCGTACGACTCGGGTGGGAACCCGTAGTAGTCGTAGAGCATCGGCGGGCGCGCGGACGTCATCACGGTCGGGACCGCCTCCTCCCAGTGCGCCGAGACGGCCAGCACCGCGCGCGGGCGAGCGAGCGAGGACAGGCCGCGCAGGTAGGTGGCGAGCCGGGCGTACTCGGCGGGGTCGCCGAAGCCCACGTCGACGAAGGGCCACGGTCCGCCCCCGTGGGGCAGGTAGACGACGGGCAGACGCGTGCTGGCCATGGGGGTCTCCTCGGGTGACGACGACGACGCGGCGCTCTGGGCGCGGATCGGCGCGGGGGTGCCGGCGGCGCTCCCCAGCATCAGCGCGGCCGTGGCGCCCGCGAGGACCTGCCGGCGGGTGAGCTTCGGGTCGTCGTCCATTTGCAACAGTGTCGGCCCTCGGGGGCAGGGCACAAGGTGCCAACGCGGCAACGACGCGTCCCGCTCCCGCAACGCCCGTCAGTCGGCTCGCGCGCTCACGTCCCCAGCGTAAGGTGAGCCAAATGCCGCGCGACGAAGACGAGACACGCCTCGAGCGCGACGCACCGCGGCCGCCGGACGAGGGCCTGCCGCCGCGGGTGCTCGTGCCCTGGGACCGGCTGAGCGCGTCGGCGCTCACGAGCGTCATCGAGGAGTACGTCACGCGGGAGGGAACCGAGTACGGCCCGGCCGACGTGTCGCTCGAAGACAAGGTGCGGCAGGTGCGCCGCCAGCTCGAGAGGGGCGAGGTGGTCGTGCTCTTCGATCTCGCCAGCGAGACGGTGAACTTGGCGACGGCGCGCGAGGTCGCCAGCTCGGGCTTGACCTGATGGGTCAGGGGACGAGCAACACCGAGCCGCTGGTCTCGCGTGCCTCGAGGGCGCGGTGCGCGGCGGCCGCCTCTCGGAGCGGGAAGCGTCGGCGCGCCTGCACCTTCACCACCCCGCGGAGCATCACGTCGAAGAGCGCGGCGGCGCTCGCGTCCTGGTCCTCGACGCTCTTGAGGTAGGTCGCCGTCGTCGGGCGCGTGACGTAGAGCGATCCCTTCGCCGAGAGCGTCAGCAGATCGAGGGGTGCCGGCGGGCCGGAGGCGTTGCCGAAGCTGACGGCGAGCCCGCGCGGCGAGAGGCAGTCGAGCGTCCGGTGAAACGTGTCCTTGCCGACCGAGTCGTAGGCGATCGGCACGCCGCGACCTCCGGTGATCTCGCGCACGCGCGAGACGAAGTCCTCCGAGCGGTAGAGGATGGTGTGGTGCGCGCCGTTCGCGCGGGCGAGGGCGGCCTTCTCCTCGCTCCCGACGGTCGCGATCGTCGTCGCCCCGAGGTGCGCGAGCCACTGGCAGGCGATCAGCCCGACGCCGCCGGCCGCCGCGTGGAAGAGCACCGTGTCCCCCGGCTTCACGGGGTAGCAACGGCGCACGAGGTACTCGGTCGTCATCCCCTTGAGCAGTGCCGCCGCGGCGAGCTCGTCGGAGATCCCCTCGGGCAGGGGGATGAGCCGCTCGGCCGGCGCGTTGCGCGCCTCGGCGTAGGCGCCCGGCCCCGCGGAGGACGCGTACCCGACACGGTCGCCCGGCCTCACCCGCGTCACCTCGCTGCCGACCTCCTCGACCACGCCGGCAGCCTCGACGCCGAGCACCATCGGGAGCGGCAGCGCGTAGAGCCCGCTGCGGTGGTAGGTGTCGACGAAGTTCACGCCGATCGCCGTGTGCCGCACGCGCGCTTCGCCGGCCTTCGGAGGAGGCAGCTCGATCGTCTCGATCGCGATCGCGTCGGGACCACCAGGGGCGTGCAGCACGGCGGCGAGGGCTCGGGTCATGCACGGCACCCTACACCGGGTCGCGGAACGCGGGCATGACCCCGCCATGCGGCGTCCGTCGCCGTCGTCGAATGCGCCGCCGGTCGCCGGTTCGGCGGACGCGGGCGACACCACCGAGGACCTCGTCAGACCCGGTAGTTCGGCGCCTCTTCGGTGACCACCACGTCGTGCACGTGGCTCTCCTTGAGGCCCTGCGCGCTCTGCCGCACGAACTTGGCCTTCGTGCGCAGCTCCGCGATCGTCCGGCAGCCCGTGTAGCCCATGCCGGCGCGCAGGCCCCCGACGAGCTGGTAGACGACGTTCGAGAGGGGACCGCGCGCGGGCACCCGGCCCTCGATTCCCTCGGGCACGAGCTTGCCCGCGTCCTCGACGTCGCCCTGCGAGTAGCGGTCCTTGCTGCCCTTGCGCATCGCGCCGAGCGAGCCCATGCCGCGGTACTGCTTGTAGCTGCGGCCCTGGTAGAGCACGACCTGGCCGGGCGTCTCGTCGGTGCCGGCGAAGAGCGAGCCGATCATCACGGTCTCGGCGCCGGCCGCGATGGCCTTCACGACGTCGCCCGAGTACTTGATGCCGCCGTCGGCCACGATGGGCACGTCGTACTTGGCGGCCGCCCGCGCGCAGTCGGCGATCGCCGTGATCTGGGGCACGCCGATCCCGGCGACGATGCGCGTCGTGCAGATCGAGCCCGGGCCGATGCCGACCTTCACGCCGTCGACGCCCGCGTGGATCAGAGCCTCGGTGGCCTCGGCCGTGGCGATGTTGCCCGCGATGAGCTGCGTGTGCGGGTGCTCGGCCTTCGTCGCCTTCACGGCGTCGATCACGCCCTTGCTGTGTCCGTGCGCCGTGTCGATCACCAGCACGTCCACGCCCGCCGCGACGAGCGCGGCGGCGCGCACGGCGCGGTCCGGTCCGACCCCGAGCGCCGCGGCGACGCGGAGCCGGCCCTTTCCGTCCTTGTTCGCGCCGGGATAGCGCTCCGCCTGGAGCAGATCCTTGATGGTGATGAGCCCGACCAGCGCGCCCTGCTCGTCCGTCACGAGCAGCTTCTCGATGCGGTGGTCGTGGAGCAGCTCCTTGGCGCGCTCCTGCGAGACGCCGAGCGGCACCGTCACCAGCTTGCGCGTCATCAGCTTCTCGACCGGCTGCGCGAGGTTCTTCTCGAAGCGCACGTCGCGCGAGGTGAGGATGCCGACGAGCTTCCCCTCCTGGACGACCGGCAGGCCGGAGATGTCGTGCCGGCGCATCGTCTCGAACGCGTCGCGCAGCGAGCTGCCCGGCTGGATGGTCACCGGGTCGAGGATCATCCCGCTCTCGGCGCGCTTCACCTTGAGCACCTCGCGTGCCTGGTCCTCGGGCGAGAAGTTCTTGTGCACGACGCCGATCGCGCCCTCGCGCGCCATCGTGACCGCGGTGCGCCACTCGGTGACGGTGTCCATCGCGCTCGACAGGATCGGCACGTTCAGCCGCAGCTCGCGCGTCAGGCGCGTCCGGACGTCCGCGTCGGCCGGCAGGAAGTCGGAGTAGCCCGGCTGGAGCAGCACGTCGTCGAACGTCAACGCCATCCGCGGGTGCTCTTCGATCATCGGGACCTCCGTGAGCCGCGCAGTATAGAGACGTGCGCCCGGCGGTCTACCCGCTCGTTGGGGAGGCTCACGGCGCCCGCGATCGCCGCCGATCGGTCGCCGATCGGTCGCCGGCGATCGGTCGCGGCCGATCAGTCCGCGTGGATGTTGAGCGTGACGTTGCCGCCGTCGCCGATCGCGTACGCGTCGATCACGATCACCACCGTCTGGTTCGCCGTCAGGGTCGTCGACATGGACGAGAGGCGGCCGGTGCCGCCGTCGTCGTTGCAGTCGAGCTCGGTCGCCCCGGCGGTGCAGTCCGTACGGAGCGAGATGACCGTGTCGAACGTTCCGCCCGCGCGGGACGTGTCGTTGGTGTCGAACGTGTACGAGCCCGCCGCCGGCGCCTTCCAGGCGAGCTCGATCTCGCCGCCGTTGCCGCCGCTGCCGCAGCCCGAGTCGGCGCGCGCGCCGCACGCGTAGGGGGTGATCGTCCCGTGGAACACTCCGTCACCGAGCGCGCTGCCGAGGTCGGCGTCGGGGCACGTCGTCGGCGGGGGCACCGCCGGCGGGCAGGCCGCCGAGCAGGAGCACTGGCGATCGGCGCAGTCGACCAGCGCGTCGCCGTCGTCGTCCATCGAGTTCATGCACAGCGGCACGGTGCTCTCCGTGCAGCGCGCGTCGCAGTCGGTGTCCGTGCAGTCGATCGCGCCGTCGCGGTCGTCGTCGAGGCCGTCGTCGCAGTTGGCCTCGGGCGTGGCGCAGCCCGCCGCCGTCGAGCAGTCGGCGTCGGCGCAGTCGACGTCGTCGTCGTGGTCGTTGTCGACGTTGTCCGCGCACTGCGTCGACTCGTCACAAGTGGCGAACGTGCGGCAGTCGTAGTCGGCGCAGTCGACGTCGGAGTCGGCGTCGTTGTCGAGGCCGTCGGCGCAGTGCGTCGACTCGTCGCAGGCGGGGAACGCGCTGCAGTCGTAGTCGGCGCAGTCGGTGTCGAAGTCGGCGTCGTTGTCGAGGCCGTCGTCGCAGTGCATCGACTCGTCGCAGGCCGGGAACGTGCGGCAGTCGTAGTCCTCACAGTCGGCGGAGAGGTCGGAGTCGTTGTCCAGGCCGTCGTCGCAGATCGTCTCGGTGCACGCCGGCTCGCCCCAGCAGTCGAAGTCGGAGCAGTCGACGTCGAGGTCGCCGTCGTTGTCGAGGCCGTCCGCGCAGCGCGCGCCGCTCTCCATGCACGCGGGCAGGCTGCCGCAGTCGGCGTAGTCGGCGCAGTCGGCGTCGCCGTCACCGTCGTTGTCGATGCTATCGGTGCAGATCTCGGGCACCACCGCGTGGATCCCGAGGACGAAGTCGCCCGACTCTCCGCGTAGCCCGTCGATCACGATCACGACGGTCTGCCGCGGCCCGAGCGTCACGGTCGCGAGCGAGGTGAGGCCGGCGGGGCCGTCGTCGTTGCACGCGAGCGAGCCGCCGCTGCAGCCGCTCAGCACGTCCAGGACGGTGTCGAAGCTCGAGCCGGACGTGTCGAACGCGTACATCCCACCCGCGGGCGAGGTCCAGGTGAACCAGGCGTCCGGCGCGCTGCCGGAGCCGCAGGCGGGCGCGTGGCGATCGGTGCCCGTCGCCGTCGATCCCGTCGCGACCGAGGCGCCCACGTCCGAGTGCAGATCGCGCGCGCCGCACGCGCCTCCGACGTCGGCCGAGCCGCCGCCGTCGCCGCGCGCGTCCACGACCGGAGCGTCGGACCTCGGCCCCGCGTCGAGGCCCGCCGCGTCCGGGATCGGGATGACGACGTACGCGTCCGGCTGCTCGACGACGCCTCGCGTGGTGCAGCCCGAGGCGCTCAGCCCGAGCACGACGGCGGTCCCGGTGAAGCAAGCGTGGGCGAGGGCGCGTTTCGGCATGCCCGGCGAGTGTTCAGCGCGCCGCGCCCTCCGTCCAGTCGAGGACGACCTTGCCGGAGTGGCCGCTCCGCATCACGTCGAACCCCTCCTGGAAGCTCGAGATCGGGAAGCGATGGGTCAGCACGGGCGAGATGTCGAGGCCGCTCTCGAGCATCGCGACCATCTTGTACCAGGTCTCGTACATCTCCCGGCCGTACACGCCCTTGAGCACGAGGCCCTTGAAGATCACCTGGTTCCAGTCGATCGCCGCGCTCTCCGGCGGAATCCCGAGGATCGCGACGCGACCGCCGTGGTTCATCGTGGACAGCATGTCGCGGAACGCCTGCGGGTTGCCGCTCATCTCGAGGCCGACGTCGAAGCCCTCGAGCATGCCGAGCTCCTCCATCACGCCGCTGAGCTTCTCGTTGGTGACGTTGACGGCGCGCGTCGCGCCCATCTTGCGGGCGAGATCGAGGCGGTAGTCGTTCACGTCGGTGATCACCACGTGCCGCGCCCCGACGTGCCTGGCGATCGCCACGGCCATCACGCCGATCGGCCCCGCGCCGGTGATCAGCACGTCCTCGCCGACGAGGTCGAACGAGAGCGCGGTGTGCGTGGCGTTGCCGTAGGGGTCCATGAACGACGCGATGTCGTCGGGGATCGTCCCGGGCAGCTTGAACGCGTTCTCCGCGGGGATGACGAGGTAGTCCGCGAAGCAGCCGGGACGGTTCACGCCGACGCCCACCGTGTTGCGGCAGAGGTGGCGCTTGCCGGCGCGGCAGTTGCGGCAGTGGCCGCACGTGAGGTGTCCCTCGCCGCTGACGCGGTCGCCCTCCTTGAAGCCGCGCACGTGCGAGCCGACGTCGACGATCTCGCCGACGTACTCGTGCCCGACGTGCATCGGCACCGGGATCGTCTTCTTGGCCCAGTCGTCCCAGTTGTAGATGTGGACGTCCGTGCCGCAGATGGCCGTCTTCTTGATCCGGATGCGGACGTCGTTGGGGCCCACGTCGGGCACCTCGGCCTCGCCCATCCAGATGCCGACTTCCTTCTTGGACTTCACGAGCGCCCGCATCTTCGCCATGCGGGCGGGAGCATAGGGCCGTGCCCTCGTGACGCGCGATGGTTTCCGTGACGCCGGTCACGTGCTAGGCGCGGCGGCATGGAAGGACGCGGGTGGCTCCTCGCGGCGGGCTCGGTCGCGCTCGTGCTGCTCTCTCTCGCCGTCTGCGTCTGTGGCGGGCTCGGCTACGCCGTGGTGAGCGCCCCGGACGCGCAGATCGAGGACGAGCGCGCCGAGCGCGAGGGGATGGACGAAGGCCGGCGGGGCACCTCGGAGCATTGCATCGTGCTCGCGCACGACCGGACGCTCGCCTGCGGGGTCATCGATCCCGACTGCACGCTCGGCGCGCAGGGGTTCCTGCAGGCGTGCCTGCGCGCCGTGCCGAGCCCCGACCCCACGCTCTGCGACGGCGTCCCCGCCCCGAGCGCGATGGCGGACTGGGACTTCGCGGACACGGTCTGCCAGCGTCGCGGCTGGGCCTCGGACGCCGGCGAGTGCGATCCGATCGCCGACGCCCTCAGCGTCCACTGCCACGGGCGCTGACGCGGGCCGACGCAGATGCGATAGGCTGCGCGCGTGCTCGTCCGCATCGCCACCCGCAAGAGCCCGCTCGCCCTCGCACAGACGCGCTGGGTCGCCGAGCGCATCCGCGCGCACGCCCGAGAGCGGGGCGGGCCCGAGGTCGTGATCGAGGAGGTGCAGCTCGTCACCGAGGGCGATCGCGTGCTCGACAAGCCGCTCGCGAAGGTCGGTGGCAAGGGGCTCTTCGTGTCGGAGGTCGAGGCCGCGCTCGCCGATGGCCGCGCGCAGATCGCCGTGCACTCGATGAAGGACGTGCCGGAGGCGCTCGCGCGGGGGATGGTGCTGGCGGCCATCCCCGAGCGAGAGGACCCGCGCGACGTGCTGGTCACCCCGCACGGCGGCGACCTCTTCTCTCTGGAGGCGGGCGCGCGCGTCGGCACGTCGTCCTTGCGACGCGCGGTCCAGCTCCACCGCGAGCGCAACGATCTCGCGTTCGCCGCGCTTCGGGGCAACGTCGGCACCCGGCTGCGCAAGCTCGACGAGGGCGAGGTCGACGCGGCCGTCCTGGCGCTCGCGGGCCTGAAGCGCCTCGGCCTCGACCGCGATCGCAGGTTCGTCCCGATCCCGATCGAGCAGTCGATCCCCGCCGTGGGGCAGGGCGCCCTCGGGATCGAGACGAGGGAGGACGACGCCGAGGTGCGCGCGCTGCTCGCGCCGCTCGAGCACGCGCAGACGCGCATCGCCGTGGAGTGCGAGCGGGCGTTCCTCGCGCGCCTGCACGGCAGCTGCACGACGCCCGTCGCGGCGCACGCGCGCGCGGTCGACGGTCGCTTCCGCCTCGACGCGATGGTCGGTGCGCTCGACGGATCGCGGGTGCTCGTGACCGGCGACGACGTCTCGCTCGATGGGCGCGACGCGATCGCGAGCGCGCGCGCGCTCGGCGTCGCCGCGGCCGATCGCCTGCTCGCGGAGGGCGCGGCCGAGATCGTCGCGAGCGCCAGGGGCGCGGTCGATCCGTACGCGGGCCTCTACGCGCGCTGATCGGATCAGAACGCGCCGCCGAGCCCCACCGTCGCGCCGCCCATCGTCGGCGACACGCTCAGCTGCACCTCGGGCGTCTCGTCCCACTCGCGCGGCCCGTGATCGTTGCCGGTCAGCGCGGTCACGAGGATCAGGCCGCCGAGTCCCGTCGCCGCGGAGATGCCGCCCCACGTCGGGGCGTCGAACGTGTCGGTCGCCGCGCTCACGAGGAGCCAGATCAGCGTTCCGGCGCCGGTGCCCGCGAGCTGACCCAGCGTCGCGAGCCACGCGCGGCGCGAGGAGAAGTGCTCGTGCGCCGCGCTCAGCACCATGCCGGTCAGGAGGCCGGCGGACATGCCGCCGAGGGTGATCCCGAAGCCTGCCTCCATCCGATCGTCGCCCGCGCCGAGGTTGGGGAACGCGAGCGGCGCGATCAGGGCGGCGAGCTGCGCGCCGAGGACGCCGCCCCAGATCCCCGACGTCTGCGTGAACTGCACCTGGGAGGGGTGAGGCTCGGCGGCGTACGCGAAGATCGTCCCGAGCAGGGCGCCGCCCACGAGGCCGATCCCCATCGCGTCGAACGCCTCGCCCGTCGAGTACGACGAGCGCGCCGACAGGACGCCGAGCGAGAGCCCGGAGAGCACGAAGCCGAAGCGGATCCCCGTCGCGATCGCGGTCGGCTGTCCGCTGCGCGGTCCGTGATCGATCTGGTCGAGCCCGAACACGCTCAGCGTGAGGACGCCGGCGCCGCCGATCATCGCGAACGCCAGCGTCCGGCTCGCCTCGTCGCTCGGGCTGTGCTCGATCAGCCCGGCGCTCTCGGGGATCCATGCGCCGAAGTACGCGCCCATCAGGCCGGCGGTGACGTAGAGGTCGATGATCTCCGCGTCCGCGCGCCGCCGGGGATCCTCGGGAGGGCCGGTCGGGACGGAGGTCGAGGCGCGCGCGCCGGTCGTGACCGGCGGCGGAACGACCCACGTCGGGGCCGGCGCGGGCGCGACGGGCGCAGGCAGGACGCTCGCCGCCGGCGCGGTGGGCGGCGCGCTCGCGGCGCGGGCCTCGAGCGCGGCGAGCACCGACCTGCCCCGCAGCGCGAGCGCGCTCTCGGCGGGCGCGTGCGCCGCGATCCACGCGAGGCGCGCGCGCCCGAGATCGAAGCGCCCCGCCGTCACGTCGTCCGTCGCCGCGCTCAGCAGCGGGGCGTACGCGTCGTCGGTCGAGACGGTGCCGGGAACCTGGGCTCCGAGGCGCTGCCGCGCGAGCAGCGTCAGCCCCTCCGCGCGCACGCGCACCGAGCTCGACGCGGCGGTCTCCGCGATCACCACCTGGGCGCGCGCGAGCGCCATCACCAGCTCGCCACGCGCGAGATCGGCCTCGGCGGCCGCGACGAGCGGCTCGACGACGAGATCGACGCCGATCGACGCCGATGCGTAGGCCGCGGGAGGGGGTGGCACGTCCTGCGCGCGCGCCGGGAGCGAGAGGG
Source organism: Sandaracinaceae bacterium (assembly GCA_044220955.1). Taxonomy (GTDB): domain Bacteria; phylum Myxococcota_A; class Polyangia; order Polyangiales; family Sandaracinaceae; genus JBBSAT01. Next base: position 4,568 of record JBGAQA010000101.1, on the reverse strand, counting down.
AGAGGGAGAGGACCCCGAGCGCTATCCACGCGGCGCGCGACATGGCGCGCATCATAGCGCTCTCCGCCCCGCCGCTACGCGCGCGGATCGCCCGGGGGAATGGTGATCCCGCCCAGGATGACGCCGCCGTGCACCACCGCCATGGTCACGAGCGGCAGCGGTCCGACGGCCCGATACGAGTGAGGCGAGCAAGGTCCACGCACGGCGACCTCGCCGCTGCGATACACGACGCCGTCCGCGTCCTCGAAGGCGCCCTGCAGCACGAGCACGCGCTCGCCGCCGACGTGGTCGTGCTCCGGGAACGTCGTCCCCGGCGCGTGCCGCACGAAGCCGGTCACGGCGTCCTTCACGCGCGGGCCCCCGTCGAAGTGCAGCAGATCGATCCCGGGCGCGGGGCCCGGATCCCAGCGCGCCGCCGGCGCGTCCACGCGCAAGAGCAGCGCGCGCGCCTGGTCGATCGGCAGGTCCGCGAGCTCGGCCACGATGTCCTCGAGGTCGTCGAAGCGGTGCGTGCGATCGAGCGACTCTTCCAGCCGCGAGCGCAGCGCGGGCGGCAGCGGCACCGCGTCGACCGCGAGGCCGAGCGCCTCGGTGCTCTCGATCGGCGCGCCCTCGGCCAGCGCCTCCGAGAGGAACCGCTCGAGCAGCGTGGGCTCGGCTCGGGTGGTCATCGCTGCGTCTCCTCTGCCGATCCGCGGTCGACGCTCGGGTCGACCCCGAGGTTGACCCTCAGCGCGCGCATCGCGGCGGCGACGCGCGACTTCACCGTCCCGATGGGCAGGCCGAGCTCGGTCGCGATCTCGCTCGAGCTGAGGCCCTCGAAGTAGCCGAGGACGAGCACGGCGCGCTGGGAATCGGGCAGCCGGGCGAGCGCCTCGACGGCGCGCTTGTGGTCGAGCGCCAGCGCGGCAGCTTCGCCGCTCGCGCCGGTCGCGGCGGCCAGCGACGAGACCTTTCCGGCCACGGCGTCGAGCCCGGTCACCTCGAGCGACGTCGAGAGGGCGACGGCCGCCGACTTCCGGCGGTCGAGCGAGCGGCAGCGCATCATCAGGAAGAGCCAGCCGCGCACCGAAGCGCGCGTGCGATCGTAGGTGTGCGCGCGGCGCCAGACCTCGAGGAACACGTCGTGCAGCACGTCCTCGGCGTCGCGCCGGTTGCGCAGCACGCGCACGCCGAGCCCGAGCATCGCGGAGCCGTGTCGATCGTAGAGGGCGGCGAGGGCCTGGCGGTCGCCGGCCGCGACGGCCAGCACGAGCGCGGCGTCTGCCGCGTTCGCGTCCTCGGGCTTCGCGGCTGTCTCGGCGCTTTCTTCGTTCACGATGTCCGGGCGTCGCGAGAAGCGATGTCGCGCGGCGGCCCACATCGTGGAGCGCCGCACCATGCCGAGGCCGGGAACGACCCCGCGCCCGGCTCGAGAAGCCCACTCTCGAGGCTCCGTTCGATGGTGCGGGGTGGGGGCCACGGAAGCAAGTACGACCGACCCCGCCTGCTGGATCGAGCGGGCGCTCGTACGTCAGCGCAGCCGCGCGAGGTAGGCGCGAACCGGCTGATTCCGCGCGCGTTCCAGCGCCGTGGCGGCGATCGACAGCTCCGTCCGCGCGACCTCGGCGCTGGCGCCGACGCACACACCCACGACGGCGAGGCCGGCGTCGGCCGGCGCGACCCACGCGATCCGGCCCCAGGCGACGGGGCCCGCGTCCGTCGCGAGCGTGTAGGGGACGTCGGGCCGGGCGTCGGGGTGAGTGAGGAGCGCGGCGAGCGTCGGCTCCAGGCGCAGGGCAGCGATCGCGGCGAGCGCGGCCTCCCGCTCGCTCCCCGTCGCGCCGAGGGCGCGCGCGCGAGCCCGTGCAGCGGCCTCGAGGTCGGGCCCCGGCTCGCTCGCGAGCTGCGCGACGAGCCGGGCGAAGCGTGCGCCCTCCGCGCCCGCCGGACCGAGGTCGATCTCGGTCACGTCGACGGTGCCGGCCATGGCGCCCGCGGGCGTACGCGCGAGCGCGCGCGCCGAGCGCACCTCGAGGCTGCCGAGCGCGGCCGTCTCGAGCACGCGCGTTCGCTCGGCCTCCCAGGCGCGCTCCACCTCGAGCGCCGAGCGCCCTTCGACCTGGTCGACCAGATGCGTCACGCCGCGAGGGTCGCGCGCGGGCGTCGGACGCAAGAGGTGCTGCGGGTCCCAGTACGTCACCCCGTGCCCCTCGAGGTGCGCGGCGTGGTGCCCGGGGCGCACGCCCATCGTCTTGGGCCCACCCTCGAGCATCGTCCGCTCTCCGAAGGGGGGCAGCCGCGCGAAGGAACCGGTCACGCCGCGCGGATCGTCCGGCACCAGCGCGCGCGCGAGCGGCGTCATCCACGAGCTCTCGATCTCGAGGTGCCCGACCGTGGGGACCACCAGCACGTCGCGCGCGCGCGTCGCCCCGACGTAGAGCAGGCGCATCGCCTCGGCCCGCTCCAGCGCGGTCGCGGTGTCGAGGTGCTCGCGCAGCTCGATCGGCGCGAAGCCCGCTAGCTCGCGGATCGCCACGCTTCGGGCGGGGTCGACGTAGCGGCCCGCGCCTCGCTCGCGAAGAGGCCGCGTCGCCGGATCGCCCAGGACGACCACGGGGAACTCGAGGCCCTTGGCGCGATGCACGGTGAGCACGGAGACCGTGTCCGGATCGTCCGGGTCGCTCGGAACCTCCACCCCGCCGAGGCGCGGGTCCTCGACCCGGTCGCCGATCCAGCGAGCCAGATCGCGGAACGAGGCGCCGCGCACGTCGAAGCGGCGCGCGATCCGGCGTAGCTGCTCGAGCGCGCGGGCCTCGCCCGGTCGCTCGGTCAGCGCGAAGTACACCTCGGCCTCGCATCGCTCGAGGAAGGCCCCGAGCGTCGCCTCGATGGCGCGCCCGTGCCGCCCGCGATGGAGCGCGCCGAGGAGCGCCAGGGCGTCGCGTACGACGAGCAGATCGGCCGACAGACCCGTGGCCACCGTGTCGGCCAGCGGATGGAGGTGGCCGGCGATGTCGCGGAACGCGAGCAGATCGGCGTCCGGCACGCCGAGCAAGGGCCCGCGGAGCGTCGCGTACACCGAGAGCGCGTCGTCGGGCCACTCGATCGCGGAGAGGAGCGCGCTCGCGGCGAGCACGACCTCGCGCGCGAAGAACGCCTCGGGGGCCAGGAACGCGTGCGGAACGCCGTGACGCTCGAGCGCCTCCGCCTGGCGTGCGCCGTTCGCCTCGTACCCGTGCAGCGTCTTGAAGAGGATGCCGACGTGCCGGGGCGCCACGGGCACGCGCTCGCGCGTGACGGGGTCCTCGACCTCGAGGCCGCTCTCGTCGAGGAGCCAGCGCAGGAACGAGGCGATCGCGTCGGGTATCGCGGGCCGGACCGACTTCTTGGTGATCGAGCCCTTCCAGATCGTGGCGACCGGCGAGGGCAAGGCGATGACGGACGGGAAGTCGCCCATCGCGGGGCGCTGCGGCTCGAGCGCGACGTAGCGCGCCTGGCCGGGCGCGCCGTCGAACACGCCGGCGAACGCGCGGTTCACGAGCGCCGCGATCGCCGGGCGGGGCCGGAAGCTCGCGCCGAGCTCCAGCATGTCGGCGTGGGCGGGGACGAGCGCCTCTTTCAGCGCCACGTAGGTGCGCAGGTCCGCGCGGCGGAAGCCGTAGATCGCCTGCTTGGGGTCGCCGACGAGGTAGAGCGAGCCAGGGCGAGGCCGCGCGCGTGCGGGGTCCGTGTCGTCGGGGTCGCTCCCGGCGAGGAGCAGGACGATGTCCTTCTGCACGGGGTCGACGTCCTGCACCTCGTCGACGAAGAGGAAGCGGTAGCGCTTGCGGAGCGCCAGCCGGGCGGGCCGGCTCGACGCGAGCAGCGCGCGGGCCCTGAGCAGCGCGTCGAGGTGGTCGAGCACGCCGAGCGCGTGCTTGCGCGCCTCGTAGTCGCGCAGCGCGGGCGCGAGGTCGCGCGCGAGACAGAACGCGAGGTCGGCGTCGGCTCGCGCGCGGAAGCGCTCGAGGCGCGCGCGCAGCGGGTGCTCCCCCCAGCCGAAGTCCTTCGCGAGGAGCGTGCTCGTCAGCTCGCGCTCGATGCCGTCGTGATCGCGCGGGCGCGTGCGCTCGTACGCGTCGAGGTCGCCGAGCCACGCGCGCAGCGGGCGCTCGGGCCCGCGGCCGCCCTCGCGCGCGAGCGAACGGATGGCCTCGAGGATCGCCTCGATCTCCGCGTCGCGGTCGAAGGGGTCGCGGCGCAGCCCCGGGTCCTGGTCGCGATGCTCGGCGAGGTCGGCGATCTCCTTGGTGAGCCGCACGCGCGGCGGCAGCGGCTTCTCCGGTCCGTACGACTCCTGCGGGCGCGCGAGCGCGCGGCGGACCGTGAGCACGGCGGCTCCCCCGAGGACCCGATCCTGGTGCCCACGCCTTCGGTGGTCGAGGCCGAGGCGGCCGCCAAGCGCTGCCCGCGCTGCGACATCCCCCTGCGCCGCGTCGAGCCCGTCGCCGAGACCCACGGCGAGCAGCGCCTCCGCGTGGCGCGCCTGACCGGTCCCCGCTGCGCCACCGTCCGGGCCGTCTACTTCCGGATCGGGCTGCCGTCCT
>JBGAQA010000100.1:0-23688 GCA_044220955.1 Sandaracinaceae bacterium | reverse complement strand
ACTTCAGACGAGCGTGTGGAAGACCTTCTGCACGTCGTCGTCCTGCTCGAGCTTGTCGATGAGCTCGAGCACCTCGCGGGCCTGCTCCTCCGGCAGCGTGCGCAGCGCGTCCAGCGACTCCACCCGCACGACGTCCGCCTCGATGCCTCCCTCGGGCGTGCCGACGGAGCCGCCGAGCGCGGCGGCGGCGAGCCGCTGCGGCACGGGCGAGATCACGTCCACGCGCTCCTCGCCCCGCTCCCACACGTGCACCGTGACGGGCTCCGCGTGCACGTTCGCGAGGCCGATCTCCTGCATGCGCGCGATGCCCCACGCGACGGCGAGCGGATCGCCAGGCGAGCCCGCGAGGCGCGGCCCCGCCGCGTCGGTGAGGCCCTCGACGTGCTCGTAGGTGAGCGCGCCGGTCTCGGCCCGGTGCTGCGCCTCGCGGACCGCGGCGAGCCACGCGGGCTCGGGCGCGGACGGGGGGGCGGGAGACGGCGTGGGTGCGCCGCCGCACGCGGCGAGGGCGAGCGCGGCGGGGAGCATGGCGAGTCGGGTCACGCGCCGAACATACGCGATCGGAGGCGATCCATGCCTCGCGCGGCCCCCGCCGCGAGTGCCGGCCGCGCGCTCAGCGCACGACGCCCAGCGCCGTTCCGGGCTGTGCGAACGCCACGATGGCCGTGTCGTCGGTCGTGAGCCCGAGGTCCGCGATCACCTGCGGGGAGAGATCCATGACCCGCCCGGTGCTCGTGTTCGGGCCCCAGTCCGCCGGGCGGACGACCACGCGCACGCCCGTGCGCGGGTTGGCGATGATCAGCCGCGCGCTGCGCCAGAAGCTCGTGCCCATGGGCGAGTACGAGAAGCGCATCGCGACGTAGTAGTAGCGCTCCGGGTGCGCCGCGAGCGTCGCCGCGTCGGGGTGCAGCGGCGAGTTGAGCGAGCGCGCGACCTCGCCGCTGATGGCGACGGTCTCGCTCGGTCCGACGCCGGTGTCGCTCGGCCCGCCGAACCAGCTCACGCGGCCCGAGACCCAGCTCTGGCCATGGTAGTCGACGACGGTACCGTAAGGCTCCGTCGACATCCCGAGCGTCGAGCGCAGCGTCGGGTTCGTGAGGCCTGCGCGCGGCACCTCGGCGCCGCTCTGCGTCAGGCCCGCGTAGGGATCGGTGCTCGTCGTGGGCGGCGGCGTCGCGCCCCCGCAGCTCTCGCTGGCCGTGAGCGTGTAGCGCGCGCTCGTCGCGACGCGCCCGGCGAAGCCGTGGTCGAGGATCGACCAGTCGGTCACGTACACGTACACGTCGAGGTCGCTGCTCGCCTGCAGCGAGACCGAGGCGGTGGTGTCGCCGCGCCCCGAGCGCGCCGAGACGACCTGTACCGCCGGGTGCAGCGCCGCGACCTCGCCGCCATAGGCGACGTGGCCGCTGCGGTCCGACACGAGGATCGCCGGCGCGAAGGTGCCGCCGGTGCGCGCGAGCGTGAGGGTCGTGACGCCGCCTGGATAGAGGTGCGCCCAGTAACGGTGCACGCCGTACGCGCCGCTCGAGAAGTCCTCGCTCGTGGACCAGCTGCCGCAGGAAGCGAAGGCGGCGGTGGGGTTCCAGCACGCTCCCGTCGAGCACGGGTAGAGCGTGTCGGTGCAGGCGCTCGCGCCCACGGCGCCCGTCCACGTGCATGCGCTGCCCGCGTCGAGGCACGCGCCCTGCGACGCGCAGAAGCCGCAGCCAGCTGCGGCCGAGCAGGGGCCGCAGGTGAGGCCGCCGCAGCTCGCCGGCGGGGGCGGCGGATCCATCGGCGGCGGCATCGACGCCGAGTCGCTCAGGGTGCGGTCGTGGCCGATCGAGAGCAGGCGATCGATGCGCGCATACAGGTGGTCGCCCGGGCAGTCGGTGCTCGCGCCCGCGTGGTCGCGATGCCCCTTCACCGCGCTACGGTCCAGGGAGATGCCGTAGAGGCGCGAGAGCGTGCCGAGCAGGCGCCCGCCCGCCTCCAGCATCACGTCGGGCGGCGTGGTCGGGCCCATGGACGCGCAGCCCGTCGAGTGGAAGCAGCCGATGAACGACACGCCGATGTTGCCGCTGTTGTTGCCCCCGACGTGGGCGCCGAGCAGCTCGACGGGGCGGCCCTCGAAGATCCGTCCGTCGATGCCGACCAGGAAGTGGTACCCGATGTCGCACCAGCCGCGGGTGTCCATGTGATAGCGCTGGATGCTGCGGATCTGGCGGTCGGGGTTGGCCGAGGGCGTGTCGGTGTAGTGGACGGCCATGCGGTAGTGGCGCGAGTCGCGGCTCGTGCAGCGCGTCGGGGCGGCGCCCCACGCCGAGCGCGTGACGATCCCCAGGCCCATCAGATCGCTCGAGAGCGGCGCCGCCTCGGCGGTCACGTCGGGGGGCGGCGCCTCGGCGGCGTCGAGCTCCTCGGGGATGGTCGCGTTCCAGACCAGGCTCGAGATGTTGTCGACCGCGTCCACCGGGATCCGCAGCTGCGCGCCCGTCGCGATCGTGCCGAGCTCGGCCATGCCGACGTGGTGATCGCCCTCGCTGAACGTCGTGCCGAGCGGTACCCAGTCGCCCGTCGCCTCGCCCTGCTCGGTGGGCCGCGCCTCGAAGGCGGGGAACCCGCCGTCGGCGGCGAGGTGCACGAGCACGCCGACGCGCGAGGCGGCGGCTTCCTCCTCGAGCGGCGGGGAGACCAGGTACTCGCCGTCGCGCTGCCAGCCGCCGAGGATCTCGGCCGTCGAGAGGGTCACGTCCACCGGCAGCACGCCGTCCTGGCCGGGCCGGCGCGCGCCCAGGCGGGAGGCGCAGGCGGCCAGGGTCAGGCACGAGGCGGCGAGGCAGAGACCACGGACCAGGCGGCGAGCGTGCATGAGAGCCTCCGGCATCTCGCCTTCGCAAGGCCGATGCCGTCGAGAACACGATGTTTTCGCCGGTAGGTTCGTGTCGTATGCCGACCTGGGGCAGCATCGGGGCGGGGCCCGCGCTCCCATCCTCGGGCGCGGACGCACGCCGCGAGACGGGGCCACCCGTCCCCGTCCTCGACGGCTAAGATAGCCGGTCGCGATTCGGAGAATCGCGAAGGGAGGACGTCCCCGTCCTCCCTCGGCAGTCCGAGTGAATCGGCCTGCCTCACCCACCTGTCCGTCGCGACGTCCGTCGCGACGCTAACTGCCCGTCAACGATTCTGTCCCAGAATCGTGATCGGTCATTTAGCGCCGCTGGGCGGTGGCGATGCCGTGGGTGTCGATCGACTCGGGGTTGAGCCGCCCGATCTCGGCGAGCGCGGTGCGGAGCGTGGCGGGGTCGTCGCTGTGCACGACGACCACGAACTTGCCCGCCGCGATGGCGCGCTCGTAGTCGCGCGCGTGCTGCTCGTGGATTCCGAGCCCGACGAGGCCGGACGCGAGCGCGCCGACCCCTGCCGTCGCGGCCACCGTGCCGACCGCAGCCGCGAGCAACGTGGCGACCGGACCCACCGCGATCGCGGCGATCACGACGGCGATCGGCCCCGCGCCCGCGACGGCGCCGAGCGCCGCGCCCCACTTGGCCCAGTAGCTCGCGACCTCGCGACGATGCCCGGACGTGCGGTCCAGCTCGGGCGGCACGTCCTCGTGCGTGCCCGGGCCGAGGATGGAGATGGCCGAGCGCTCCACGCCCTCCGCCGTGAGCCACTCGAGCGCCGTGTCCACCTGCTCGCGCGTCGCGAGCACCGCGACGACGCCGTTCGGTTCCGGTCCTTCCATGACGACCTCGGCTCCGTCCTAGGCACCGGAGGCGGGCGCGCCAGCGAGGGGCAGCTCGACACGGGTGCTTCAGTGTCCCGCGCGGAGCTCCTCGACGTGCCGCTCGATCTCTGCGCGCCCCGGATCCGTCGGGCGCGCGCGGAGGTACTCGCGGTAGTAGTCGATCGCGTCCTGCGTGTGGCCGGTGCGTTCGCTCGCGACCGCGAGGTTGTAGATGACCTCGGGCAGCGCCGCGAAGCGGTACGCCGCCGTGAACGCGGCCAGCGCCGCGTCGTAGCGGTGGCGCCGGAACATCGCGACGCCGCGCAGGAAGAACGTGCGCGCCTCCGCGGTCATGTCGTCCGTCGAGGGCGGCGCCGTCATGATCTGATCGTGCTGACGCGTCTGGAGCGCGCGCAGCGCCTCGATGCGGGCCGTGATGTCCGCGCGCTCGGCGTCGGTGGGGTGGCCGTCGTGGAGGTAGCGCTCGAAGTAGCGGATCGCCTGCGGCGCCTCTCCCATCCGCTCGTAGACGCGTCCGATGTTGAACGCCAGCTCCGGGCTCGGCGCGAGCCGGTCGGCCTCGCCCAGCAGGCGCGCGGCCTCGCCGAGGTTGCCGGCGTCGTACGCCGCGACGCCCTGGGTGAAGAGCGCCTGCGCGCGCCCGACCACGCCGCCGTCCTCCTGCGCGGCGGCGGGCGCCGCGATCAAGAAGAGCGAGAGTGCGAGGATGAACGTGCGCATCGAGTGACGTTTCGACGTCCGGCCCTCAGGCCTTCTTCAAAGCGTCCGTGGCGGCCTGCGTCTTCTTCAGCTCGGTCTCGAGCTTCTTGATCGTGCGCTTCAGTTCGCGGACCTCGTCCTTGGTCACGAGGCCCAGCGACTTCGCGGCGGTCTCGACACGCTGGTCGATCTCTTCCTGGACCTTCCCGCGTAGCTGGAAGGCCTGCATGGCGACCTTCATCACCCGCTCGTCCTGGGCCAGCTTCGCGACCCGCGGATCCTGCATCACCTTCATCCCGCGCGCGATCAGACGGTCCTTCAGCGACATCGGCCTCTCCTCTCCACGACGCTATCACGCCTTGACACCACGCGGAGCGCGCAGCTAGATCCGCCGCACTGAATCGCGGTTCACTGTTCTCTGGAGGACGATCCATGGCCGACGCACAGACCGACTTCACGACGCGCCTTCCCAACAAGATCTCCGGGGACCCCGAGAAGGCGAAGGCCATCGGTGCGGTCTTCGTGTTCAAGATCAACGGCGACGGCGGCGGCACCTGGACGATCGACTGCAAGAACAACCCGGGGGTTCGCCCAGGCGCGGAGGACGGCGCGGACTGCACGCTCGAGCTCGCGTCGGAGGACTGGAAGACGATCAGCGAGAACGCCGGCGCGGCGATGCAGCTCTACTTCACCGGCAAGCTCAAGGTGAGCGGGAACGCGATGCTCGCGACGAAGCTCCAGCAGATCCTCGGCTGAGGCCAGCCAGCGACCCCCGAAGCGGGCGCGTGCTGCGAGAGCGGCCGCGCCCGTCCGCGTTTCTGCGCCATCAAGGCCGGGGCGTCGTCAGCCACCGCTCCAGGATCGCGTTCACCTGCTCCGGCTGCTCCTGCTGCACCCAGTGCGAGCACCGCGGGATGTACTCGAGCGTCAGGTCGCGGACCTTCTGCCGCGTCCCCTCCGCGAGCTCCTTGCCGAGCGCCTGGTCCTCTTCGCCCCAGATCAGCAGCGTCGGGGTCTCGATGACCCGCGCTCGCGCGCGCTTGCTCGGGAAGCGCAGCGCCGCGCGGTAGTACGACAGCATCGCCCGGATCGCGCCCGGCCGCGCAGCGCTCGCGCGGTACAGGTCGAGCAGCTCGTCGGGGAAGCGACTTCGGTCGACGGCCATCCCGCGGAACGCCTTCGCGATCGCCGCATGATCGTCCTTGCTCAGCCAGCGCTCGGCGACGAAGGGGAGCTGGAAGAGGAAGATGTAGTAGCTCCGCAGGAGCTGCCGGCCGGGGCGCCGGATCGCGCGGTTCATCACCGCGGGGTGGGGGATGTTCATGTTCACCAAGCGCGAGAGGGGGCGTGCGCCCTGCGCGGCCAGCTCCCAGGCGATGTGCCCGCCCCAGTCGTGGGCCACGAGCGTCACGTCCTTCTTGCCGCTCGCGTCGATCAGGCCGGCCACGTCGTCCACGAGGCGGTCGATCGCGTAGTCGCGCGTGCGACCGGGCCGCTCCGTGTCGCCGTAGCCGCGCAGATCGGGCGCCCAGACCTGGTAGCCGAGCCTCGCGAGCAAGGGCATCTGGTTGCGCCAGCTGAACCAGGCTTCCGGGAAGCCGTGGAGGCAGAGGGCGAGCTTGTCGCCTCCGCCCGCGGTGTGGACCGCGAAGCGCAGGCCGTTCGCGCGCACGTCCTTACGGGGAAACGCCGCGAGCGACTCGACGATCGACGTCATCGCGCGAGCGTGCTCGGGGCCGTCGCTGCGATCAACTCGCGTTCCATTCGCTCCTTGGGCGCGGGCCGGGCGTCGGCTAACGTGCGCTCGTGCGTCCGGTGGCCGGCGTCTACGCGAGCGTCGCCCTGTTCGTGCTCCTCGCCGGGCTCGAGTGGGAAGGATCCCGCTCGCGCTGGCTGCGGCAGCTCGCGGACGGCGACGAGGCGCGCCGCGTGGAAGCGATCCAGGGCCTCGTCGCGCTCTTGGGGCCAGAGGTCGACGCGGCCATCGTCGCCGCGCTCTCCGACGCGTCCGAGGACGTGCGCTTCGAGGCGGCGCTCGCGTGCGAGTCACGCGCGCTCACCGCCTGCGCGGCGCCCTTGAGCGAGTGGCTCGGCTCCACCGACGCGGAGGTCCGCGCGACGGCCGCCCGCGCGCTGGGCCGCGTCGGATCGGACGCCGACGTGCCGGCGCTCGCCCGCGTCCTGGGCGATGCCCGCCCGCAGGTGCGACGTGCCGCGGCCCAGGGCCTCGGTGCGCTCGGCGGTGCCGCCGCGGTGCATGCGCTGGTCGCCGCGCTCGGCGACGCCGATCCGATCGTGCGCGAGCGGGCGGCGCTGGGGCTGGGTGCGGTCGCGGCGGAGGCAGGGGAGCGCGGCGCCGCGAGCACGGCGCTGCTGGCGCGGGTCCGCGACGAGGCGCCGGAGGTGCGCGCGACGGCCCTCGATGCGCTCGGCGCTCTCGGCGACCCCCGGGCGGGAGCGGCAGCTTCCGCAGCGCTCGACGACGACGTCGTCGAGGTTCGTCTGGCCGCGATGCGCGCGCTCACTCGCGCGCCGAGCGTCGTGGCGGTGCCGGCCCTCGTGCGGGCGAGCCTCGACGAGGACCGCGAGGGGCGCGCGGCGCTTGCCGCGCTGGCGCGCGCGCCGGGTGACGCGGCGCTGGACGCGATCGTGAGCGCGCTCGCGAGGCCCTCCGTCGCGCGGAGCGCCGAGGATGCGCTCGAGGCGCGCATGCTGCAGAGCGAGGCCTCGCGCGCCGAGGTCGTCCGGGCGCTCGCGCGGGCGATCGAGACCGCGCCCGGTGCCGATCCCGTCGCGCGCGTCGCGGCGAGCGCCTCGCGCCTCGCAGCGCACGTGTCCACGGCCGGTCTCGAGGGCGCGCTGCTCGGCGCGCTCCGCTCGGGGGCCGGCGCGCCGGTGCTGGAGGCGCTCGGACGCACGGGCGCGGAGGAGGCGCTCGTGCCGGTCCTCGACGGACTCGCCAGCGACGCGGCCTCGACGCGGGCCGCGGCGCTCGCCGGTCTCGAGGGGCTCGCCGCCGTGCGCTCGCTCGACGGGCGCGTCCTCGATCCGCTCACCCTCGCGATGGGACGGCTCGACGAGAGCGAGCAGGCACGCGCCGTGACCGTCGCGGGCGCCGTGGTCTCGGAGCGCGCGTCGGAGTGGCTCGCGCGCTGGATCGACGAGGGCGCGCGCGGCGCGCGGATCGCGGCGCTCCGGGCGCTGCGCGGGCGAAGGGGCGGCGTTGCGATCTCACGCGTCGCGCCTCTCTTGGGGGACCCGGACGCGGAGATCCGGACGCGCGCCGCCGAGGTGCTCGCAGCGCGCGCGAGCGACGACGACGTGGACGAGACCGTCGCGCGCGACCTCGCCGCGCAGCTGACGAGCGACGCCCCGAGGGACCGGCAGGCGATCCTCCTCGCGCTCGGTCCGACGCTGCGCGCGCTGCCGGAGGGAAGCGCGCGCGAGGTGGTCCGCGCCTCGATCGCCCTTTCGCTCGACGCCGAGGATCCCGAGCTCGCCGACGCCGCGGCCATCGCCGTCGCGTCGAGCGGCGACGCCGCTCTCGCGCGAGAGGCCCTGACGATCGCGGGTGGGCCGGCGCGGACGGCGCGGGCGCTCCGGGCGCTCGCCGGCACGGACCTCGACCAAGCCCGCGCCTTCGGCCTCGCGCAGCTCGATGCGCAGGATCCGGAGGTGGTGCTCGCCGCGTACGCCACCCTCGCCGAGATCGGTGGCGCGAGCGAGTCCGAGGCGATCGCCGCACGTGCCGCCGGGCTTCGGTTCCCGGCGAGCGCGGGGGCCGCGTTCGCCCTCGCGCGGATGGCGCGGCGCGGCGTCGCGCGCTCGGCCGCCGGCGCGCTCGCGACGCTCGCCGCGTCGCACGATCCCCACGTTCGGGCGAACGTCGCCGTCGCGGCCGCGCGCCTCGGGCTCGCGCGGCTCGACGGAGGAACGACGGCGCTCGACTGGCTCGGGGAGGGAGCACCGCCGCTCGTGCGCTCGGCCGCCGCGCGATGGGCCTTCGCCGCGCGCGAGGGGCTCGACGCCGCGCGCGTCGACGCCCTCCTCGCCGCCTGCGGAGCGGACCCGCTGCAGCCGGCGCTGGCGCGCGCCTGCTCGATGCCCGCGCTGGGCACCGAGACCGACGACCTCGATCTGATCGCGGTCGACGCGAACGGGCGCCCCATGCCAGGGCGCCTCGTCGCGGTCCGGCTCGCGGACGGCAGCGCGCTCGTGACCTACACGGACGCGCGCGCGCGCGTGCACCTGGCGGGCGCGCCGGTCGGGTCGGTCTCCCTCGACGCGCCGGAGAGCGCCGTGCTCGTACCGTGAGGCGAGCGGGCCTCGTCCCGGCGGCGCTCCTGGCGGCGCTCTGCGCAGCGCCCGGCTGTGCCACCATCCCGGCCCGCCGCTACGGCGTCTCGGAGGTCCGCGTGGAGGGGCTCACCCACCTCGACCACTCGGCCGCGGAGGCCTGCCTGGGCACGCGCCGTCGCTCGCAGTTCGGCTTCGACTTCGGCGCCACGTCGACGCCGGACTGCGGCGCGGGCCCCTTCGACGGGAGCCGCCTGCGCCTCGACCTCTGGTCCTGGCCCTGGACCGACTGGCCGCTCTTCGACCCCAGCGTCTGGGAGCGCGACGAGGCGCGCGTCGTGCGCTGGCTGCGCGCGCGCGGGTACTACGAGGGACGCGTCGTCTCCACCGCGGTCGAGCCGGAGGGCGCCCTGACGTCGGCCGACACGGCGACGAGCGGGGGCGAGTGCGGAAGCGGCACGGGCTCGTGCGAGGTGCGCGCGACCATCACCGTGGAGGAAGGCGAGCCCGTGCGCGTGCAGCGCGTCGAGCTCCACGGGCTCGACGGCGTGGGCGAGGTGCTCCACGACCAGCTGCGTCACTCGCGGCGCCTGAGCCGCGGCGACATCTTCGACGAGGCGCTCTACGAGGAGACGCGCCGGGCGCTGCTGCGCACGCTGGCCAACGCGTCCTACGTCGACGCCGTCGTGCGCGGCGAGGTGAAGGTCGATGCCGCGCGCCACGAGGCCTACGTGGCGTTCAACGTGGAGATCGGGGAGCCCGGCGTCGTCGGCACGGTCTGCGTCGTCGGGAACGGACCGCTGCCGCCGGCGCCGATCGTGGGGGCCACGTACATCCAGCCCGGCGCGCAATTCTCCCTCGCCTCGCTCGAGGAGGCACAGCGCGCGATCTACGCGCTCGGGACGTTCTCGTCGGTCGAGATCCGGCACCACCACCCCGAAGACACGCGCGTCACGCACGAGGAGTCCACGGACGAGAGCGGCGCGCAGATCACCCGCGACGTCTCCGGCGTGCCGAACCCCGACGCCATCGTCGACCCGAGCGAGACGGAGGGCGAGGGCGAGGACGACGACGAGCCGGCGAGCGACGCCCAGCGCGCGAGCACGAGCGCCAGCGAGCCCACGCTCTGCGTCGCGCCCGATCACCCACCTCCGCCGGGGCATCGCGCGGTCGATCTCGAGATCCGCGTCGCGCCCGGGCGCCTGCAGCGGCTCGGCGTCGGCGTCGGCATCCAGGTCGGCAACACGCTCCAGTTCGGTGGCGGCGGCTCGCTCGCGACCACGCAGAACACCCAGTCGCTCAACCAGTGGGACTTCCATGGCCTGCTCGCGCTCGAGGACCGCAACCTCTTCGGGCAGATGCTCCGTGCGCGCCTCGAGGAGCGCCCGCGCATCATCTTCACCGAGCAGTTCCCCGGAGGCGACGCGCGCCCTGGCAACCAGGTCGTCCTCGGCTTCCGCTGGCCGGGGTTCATCGAGCCGCGGACCGTGCTCTTCGCGTCGATCCAGCACGACTACGGCCCCGCCCCGATCGTGAACTTCTTCCGCCACGAGCTCGACGGAAGGCTCGGGCTCGAGCGCACGTTCCTCGACGGCCACCTCTATCTGTCGGGCGCCGTGCGCGGGAACTTCTTCTTCCCGGACCAGGACCAGGCCGTCCGCGTCCAGTCGCAGCGCGAGCGCACCCAGGCCCTCATCCTGCAGGCCACGAGCTACCTCGATCTGCGCGACGACTCGCGCTCGCCCACGAGCGGCGCCTACTTCGGGGTCGACTTCCAGGGAGGCGGGTTCGGCGGGATCTCGTCGTGGGACTACCTGCGCGTCACCGGCGATGCGCGCGGCTACGTCCCTCTCGGTCTCGGGATCGTGCTCGCGGCCCGCTTCGCCATCGGCGTGACCGAGGTGCTCGGCGCGTACGGGCTCGATCCCGACAACGTGTACGACCTCGCGCTCCTCGGCCCCTTCTCCGAGCAGCTCGTCGGCGGCGGCGCGGTCTCGAACCGGGGCTATCCCGCGGGCTACCTCGGTGACATCGAGCGGCGAGCGATCGAGTCGCGCCCGCTGCCCGACGGAAGCGAGGCGGTGCACGCGCCGGTCCTGATCAGCGGCGGCATCCGCCGCTGGGAGGCCTCGCTCGAGCTGCGCATCCCGATCACGCCCGACATCGGTCTCGTGCTCTTCGCCGACGCCGGCGACGTCACGCGGCGACGGGAGATCCGCTTCGACATCCCGCAGATCTCGCCCGGCTTCGGCCTCCGCCTGCGCACCGTCGTGGGGACCATTCGCTTCGACTGGGGCTTCCGCCCCGATCTGTTGATCGCGTTCGGCGCCGACACGCGGCCGGTCCAGTGCCAGAGCGGCGCGCAGACGGGCTGCCGCCCCACCTCGGACATCAACCTCGGGTTCGTGCAGATCCCCGGCGCGATCCACCTCACGATCGGGGAGGCCTTCTGATGAAGAAGGTCGCCCTCGGCGTGCTGCGCGGGATCGGGTGGTCCCTCGCGATCCTCGCCTCGCTGCTCGTGAGCGTCGCGTACCACGTGCAGCTCCCCGAGACGCGAGCGCAGCTGAGGGACCTCGTGTGCGCGCTCGCGAGCGATGCGCTGCGCGGCGATCTCGAGATCGACGCGCTCGACCACGTGTCGATGGACGGGATCCGCGCGCGCGGCGTGCGCCTCGTCGACGCCGAGGGCCGCACCGTGATCAGCGCGCCGACGCTGGCGGCGAGCTTCGACTTCGGCGCACTCTGGCAGGATGGGACGATCCGGGTCGGGTCCGCTCGCATCGACGACGCGGATCTCACCCTCTACGTCGTCGGCGACGACGGGCTCGAGATGTCCTTCATCCGGGCGTTCGAGCCGGCGCATCCAGGGCCGCCCGGAGGCGAGCCCTTGCACCTGGTGATCGGCGATCTCCGCCTCACGAACGTGCACGCGCACGGCGACGTCCCGCGCTACCCCGGGCTCGACGTCGACGGCCTCGACACCGTGCTCCGCATCGAGGTGGACGACGTCGTCACCGTCGATGCGTACCGGGCGAGCGGTCACATGATCGGGCCGTATCCGGGGATCACGGAGATCGAGAACGCCGTGGTGCACCTCTCGACGGATTGGAACGAGGGGCTCACCGCGTACCTCGCCGTGCATCGCGGCGAGGCGCGCGCGACGGCGGACGTCCGCGTCGACCGCCCGCCGGGCTGGGGCGTTGCCGGCTCGCCGCGCATCTCCATCGTGGTGCACGCCGACCCCGTCTGCGCCGCGACGCTGCGCTCGATGGGTTTTCCGGGGCTCGACGCCTTCGAGGGCTGTGCTCGCGGCTGGGGGGAGCTCGTGGGACCGGCCGAGGCGCTCCGCCTCTCGGCGGCGCTCGCGACGGAAGCAGGCGACGTGGTCGTGACCGGCGCGCTCCCGACGGACGATCACATGTCGTTCACGCTGCGTACCGACGGGCTCGACCTCCGCACGCTCATCCCCGTGGCTCCGGAGGTGCGCATCGCCGGCAGCGGGACGGTGGCGCTCGTCGACGACCCCACCGACCCGACCCGCGCCCTCGTCACGCTCTCGTCCGACGCGTTCACCGTCGACGGCTGGGCCGTCCCGGGGTTCGACGCGCGCGCTGCGGTCACCCGGGACGCGCTCCTGATCGAGCAGGTGGACGCGCACCACCTCGCGGGCCGGGTGGACGTGAGCGGCCGCGTCGGGTTCGACGGCGCGCTCGACCTGAACGCCGACCTCGACGTCGTCGACATCGGCGCCGATCCGAACGTGGCGCGCCTCGCGCCCGGCGTGCACGGAGCCGTGCGCGCGCAGGTCGCCATCGACTCCGGCCCTGCGGCGACGAGCCTGACGATCGACGCCACGCTCGATGCGCGAGGATTCCGCGACGGGCCCCTCCGCGCACAGTCGCTCCGCGGGCGTGTGTGGGCGCGCGCCGACCCGGACGATGCTCTCCCCGAGCTCTCGGTCGGCCTCACGGGCGAGGGCGTCAGCGTCTCGGGTGTCGCGCTCGGCCACGCGACCATCGGCGGCCACGGCGGCGGAGCGCGCCCGCTGGTCCTCCAGATCCGCTCCTCGGGGGGCCACGACATCCGCGCCGCGTCGGTGGACGCGACCCTCACGCGCGGCCGCGACGGCACGATCGACGTCGCGCTCGACTCGACGACGGTGGACGTGGGGCTCGGGGACTACACGGCGGCGCCCGGCACGCACCCGCGCGTGACCGTCCACGGCAGCCGGATCGAGATCGAGGATCTGGATCTCCGCAGCCCCGAGGGCGCGGAGGTGTCCGTCGGCGGAGTGCTCGCGCCCACGGGCGACTCGGATCTGTTCATCCACCTGCGCGAGTTCGATCTCGCGACCATCGCGCCCTTGCTGCCGCCCGCCTTCGCGCGCCTGACCGGCCGCCTGGACGCCGACGGGACGCTTCGCGGACGCCTCGCCGATCCCGATCTCGAGGTGAGCGGCAACGTGCACGACGCGAGCTTCGACGGGCAACGGGGCCTGGCGATCACGCACTACGAGCTGCACTACGCGGCGGGCACCACGAGCGTCTCGCTCGACGGAGACCTCGGCGCGCGCGGCGGGGTACACGTGGAAGGTCCGATCCGCGCGCCCTTCGACGTGCTCACCGATCCGGACCGGTTCTTCGAGGAGGCACGCTTCGACGGCCTCGAGATCGACGTCGATCGCGCGAACGTCGCTTTCCTCGTGCCCTTCTTCGGTCAGAGCGTGGTCGATCTCGAGCTCGTCGGTCGCATCACCGCGGTCGTCGTGCTGAGCGGCCCGGCCGCCGACATCGACGTCCCGCGCGCGGTCGTGATCCTCGACAACTTCGGGCGCGAGGGCTGGACGCCGATCCGCGCGAAGGTGCAGCTGTCGTACCTCGCCGACGCGCTGCGGATCGAGCGCGTCTGGGTCGCCGACCCTCTCGGCGAGCTGCTCCTCGCCGAGGCTGGGACGCACCTCTCGATCGTCGATCCTCCCTCGGATCTCGCCGGGTGGTCGGCGCGGCTGGCGGACGCGCCCTGGTGGTTCGCCGCGCGGGTCGAGCCGCGCCGGCTGGACGCGTGGCCGCGGCCACTCGGCAAGGTGCTCCCGCGCGGCATCGTCGTGGGAGGCAGCGTGACGCTCATGAGCGACGGCCGAACCGCGTCGGGGAGCGCCGAGGCCGTCGTGCGATGGGACGAGCCCGCGACGAGCGAACCGTGCGCGGCCGATCTCCGGCCGAACCTCCAGATCCACGCCCTCACCGACGGGGAGATGACGCATGTCCGCCTCGACGGCTTCCTCGACGGCCGCGACGTGCTGCGCGCCTCGGCGGAGGTGCCCACGCACGTCCACGAGTGGCTCGCCGCCGCGTACGCGCAGCTGCCGCCGACGGGCCTCGACGTGCACGTGCGCGAGCTACCCCTCGAGAGCCTGCCCTGGACCTGTCCCTACGCGCTGGGCACGGCGAACGGCGACCTCGTCGTCACGCTCGGCACGGACGAGCCCGCGCTCGACGGCACGCTCGACATCGCCAACCTCCACGTGCGCGATCCCGAGGACGGGATGCTGCGCGGTGAGCTCGTGCACGCGGCGTTCTCCTTCGCGACCGAGGGGCAGGGGGACGATGCGCGGGCGTCGATCTGCACGCTCGTCTCCGAAGAGGCGCGGGCGCGCACGTCCTTGGCCCAGTGCCCTTCCATCGCGCGCCTGTCCGCCGATCGGCACGCGCTCGTCGCGGAGGACGGCGAGGTCGCGCTGGTGCTCGGCATCCCCCTGGGATTCGAGGGGCGCCTCTCCGCTCCGCACGTCGCCTGGGAGAACCCGCTCTTCCTCTGGGCGGACTTCCAGAACGCGCACCTCGCGCCGCTCGTCGTGTTCGTGCCCGGCACGCTCGACGCGGACATCGTCGCGAACGGGACGATCTACGCCGACGGGCCCTTCGACACGGCGGTGCTCTCGGGGGGGCTCGATCTGCGCGACGGCCACGTGCGCATCGCGAGCGTCGGCCAGCACCTGCACGGGATCGAGGGCGTGCTGCGGATGGAGCCGGGGCGCGTCGTCTTGCCCGACGACCGTCCGCTCGTCGTCTACGACGGGGACGGGACGACGCGGGTGACCGGCGCGATCGAGCTCGAGGGGCTCTCGCCCGCGCACGCGTCGTTCGTGATCGACACGGACAGCTTCCCGGTGCGGCGCGAGGGCGCGACGCTCGCGTCGCTCACGGGGATCGCCCACGCGGATGCCTCCATCGAGGAAGACGGCGTCCAGATCCAGGTCCGCACGGACGAGCTCGAGATCGGGCTCCCGCCCTCGATCGCCGGCGCCGTCCAGTCGCTCGATCGGCGCCGCGACATCCTCATCGTCGGCGAGGACGCGCCGGAGATCGCGGACATCGCGCGCACGCGCTTTCCGTATCACATCCGGGTGGACGCTCCCGGGCTCACGGTCTCGCGCAACGACTTCGAGGCGAGCGTGACCTCGCACCTCGACGTCACGTACGACGATCCCAACCTGTTCATCGGAGGCCTGGCCGAGATCACGAACGGCACGTTCGAGGTGCTCGGCAAGCGCTTCACGGTGCAGCACGGCGCGATCCAGTTCGACATCACGTCGCCGGAGATGGATCCCGACATCTCCATCGTCGCGGTGTACGCGCTCCCGGGTCGGCGCGGCGCGACCATCACGATCACCGTCAGCGGCCACCTCTCGAGCCTCGCGGTCGACTTCTCGTCCACCGAGACGAGCGACACCGGGGAGATCCTGGCGCTCCTCGTCAGCGGCCGTACGAGCCGGCCGCAGGACGCGCAGAGCGCGCAGCAGGCCGGCGACCAGGCGGCGAATTTCGTCGCGGGGCTCACGGCCGGCATCCTGACCCTGGGCCTGCAGCAGCAGTTCGGCGGCGACTTCGTCCCGAACGTCGCCATCGAGACGGGTGGCCTCGGGAGCGTCGGCGTCCGCGTCGGCTTCAACGCGGACTGGATCATCCCGGACTTCCTGCGCGAGGTCGTGCTCGACGCGTACCTCGAGGGCTTCTTCGGCAGCACGAGCACGCAGCAACAGCAGCAGCTGGGCGGCGGCTCGGGCGGCGTCGGCGGCGGGGCGAGCATCGAGCTGCAGCTCCCGTTCAACGGCGTGCTCAGCGGGACGTACGTGCCGCCCACGAGCTGGGGCGCGGATCTCGTGTGGGAGCCCTGAGCGAGGGCGAGCCAGGGCCGCGGCGCGAGGTCGAGGTCGAGAGCGAGGTCGAGAGCGAGGTCGAGAGCGAGGTCGAGAGCGAGAGCGAGAGCGAGAGCGAGAGCGAGAGCGAGAGCGAGAGCGAGAGCGAGAGCGAGAGCGAGCTCAGCCGCGGCTGAACACGATCGGGAGCTCGACCTCGGTCGCACCGTCGGAGGCGGGGAACGTCCAGCGGCGCGCGGAGCGCTCGATGCACTGCTCGAGCGGGCGCGCTCCGCCGCTCGCGTCGGCGTCGGTCACGCGCCCGTCGGCGCCGACGTGCAGGTCGAGGTCGATGCGGACGTCGTTCGTCGAGGGGTCGTCGCGGAGCGCGCGCTCGTAGCAATGCTGCATCTCGCCGCGGTGGCGCGCGACGACGGCCGCGGCGGCCTCGCTGGGCCCGGCGGAGGCGAGCGGGTCTCCGGGCGGCGGATCGCCGAGGCTCGGTGGAGCGTCGACGGGCTCCGCCGTCGTCGTGGGCGGCGGCACGTCCAGCGCGAGCCGCACGGGGACGGTCTGCCCGGGCGCGACGTCGATCACGACGTGCGAGAGCACGAGCGCGCCGCTGCGCGCCTCGATGACGTGCATCCCGGGCGTCACGCGGATGCGCGTGCCGGCGACCGCGGGCCCGGCGGTCTGAGCGTCGACGTAGAGCTGCGCGCCCTCGGGCGCCTCGTCGATGCGCACGTCCCCGGGCCTCGCGCGGCCGCCGCAGCTGGCGACGAGCACGAGGAAGACGACGAGCAGCGATGGCCGAGGCGCCACGTGGTGAGGGTATCGCGAGAGCGAGAGCGAGCGCGCGTCAGCGCGTCGCGAACGCCGCGCCGATCGGCGCGCTGGCGGCCTCGCGCTCGGTGCGGCGCGGGCCCTTGTCGAACTTCAGCGTTCCGTCGTCGATCTTGTCGTGCCGGATCGCGAGCGTGTCGAGGAGGTAGTTCATGTAGAGGCGCCAGGGGCGCTTGTTGCCCTGTTTCGGGAGCTCGTCGATCGCGCGCTGCACGTAGCCCGACGAGAAAGTCAGGAAGGGCTCGGGCCTCACCTCGGGCGCGGGGCGCGGGGTGGCCTGCACGCTCCCGGTCGCGTCCATGTGCTGGAGCAGGCGGCAGACGTACTCCGCCGTCAGGTCGGCCTTCAGCGTCCAGCTCGCGTTCGTGTAGCCGAACGCCAGCGCGAGGTTGGGCACGTCCTCGATCATCATTCCCTTGTAGAGGAGCTTCTCGGGGACCTTCACGGTCTGGCCGTCCACGCAGAGCTCGATGCCGCCGAGGAAGAGGATCTTGAGGCCGGTCGCGGTGACGATGACGTCGGCCTCGAGCTCCTTGCCGCTCTTCAGCAGGATCCCCTTCTCGGTGAAGCGCTCGATGTGATCGGTGACGACCGAGCTCTTGCCCTCGCGGACCGACTTGAAGAGGTCGCCGTCCGGAACCGCGCAGAGCCGCTGATCCCAGGGGTTGTAGGTCGGCGTGAAGTGCGAGATGTCGTAGTCGGGCCCGAGCTCCTTCTGCGCGAGCCCGACGAGCCACTTCTTCACGCCCGCGGGGCGGCGCTTGGAGAGCTGGAAGAAGAACATGCCCAGGCCGACGTTCTTCCAGCGCGTGATCTGGTAGGCGGCCATCTCTGGGAGGCGCCTGCGGAGCGCGGCGGCGATCTTGTCGCGCGAGGGCACGGAGGCGACGTAGGTCGGCGAGCGCTGGAGCATCGTCACGTGCGCCGCGGTCTTGGCCATCTCCGGCACGAGCGTCACCGCGGTCGCCCCGCTGCCGATCACGACGACCTTCTTGCCGGCGTAGTCGAGCCCCTCCGGCCAGTGCTGCGGGTGCACGATCGTGCCGCGGAACGTCTCGCGGCCCTCGAAGACCGGATCGTGGCCGGTCGCGTAGTCGTAGTAGCCCGTGCACGAATAGAGGAAGCTGCACGTGAGCTGCGTGGTCGTGCCGTCGCGCTTCTCGATGTCGAGCGTCCACTTGGCCGCGTCGCTCGACCACGACGCCCGCTTCACTCTCTGGCCGTAGCGGATCTTGTCGGTGACGCCGTGCTCGCGCGCGGTCTCCTCGACGTACGCCCGGATCGAGGGGCCGTCGGCGAGGGTCGTGTCGCCGATCCAGGGCTTGAAGTCGTAGCCGAACGTGTACATGTCCGAGTCCGAGCGGATGCCCGGATAGCGGAACAGGTCCCACGTGCCGCCGAGACGCGCGCGCCCCTCGAGGACGGTGTAGCGCTTGCCCGGGCAGCGCGTCGCGAGGGTGCACGCGGCGCCGATGCCCGAGAGGCCCGCGCCCACGATCACGACGTCGAAGTGCTCGCTCATGGGGGAAACCCTACCAGATGGTAGAGAGGCTGGAGCCCAATGCGAGCGGGTGCTGGCGACGCCCGCGCCGGGGCGTGCGGGCGGGCGATCCCGGGCGATGCGCGAAAGCGAGCAGGTCCGGGGCGAGAGCGAGGGGCGAGAGCGAGAGCGAGAGGCGAGGGCGAGGGCGAGGGCGAGGGCGAGGGCGAGGGCGAGAGCGAGAGCGCATGACGATCGAGGACGAGTGGCTCTGGGGCTGGGACCCGACGCCGGGGATCGTGTCCGTGTGGGCCGAGCCGGACGGGCGTGCGTTCGTGTGGCGGCGGCAGCCCGAGACGGGGGTGCTGGTGCGCGAGGACGCGCGCTTCCGTCCCTGGGCGCTGCTCGCCTCGCGCGCGCTCCTTCCCGGTCCGCTGCCGCGGGGCGTGGAGGTCGAGGAACTCGAGGGACCGGGTGCGCTCCGCTGGCGCGCCAGCGGGGACGACGGTCGCGCGCTCGCCGCGGCGATCCTCCGGGCCGCCTCCACCACGCTCGCGCGTCCGGTCGCGAGCCTGCGTGCCCTCGGCGAGGACGTCGTGCTCTCGCTCCCGCCGGAAGAGCAGTACCTCGTCGCGACGGGGCGCACCTACTTCCGGGGTCTGACCTTCGCGGACCTGCGTCGCGCACAGATCGACCTCGAGACGACCGGGCTCGACCCAGCCCGTGATCGGGTGTTCCTGATCGCGCTTCGAGATCCGGCAGGCGTCACGAGCACCCTCGAGGTCGACGCGGACGGGGATCGCGCGGAGGCGGCGCTGCTGCTGCGCCTGGTCGAGCGCGTGCGCGCGATGGATCCCGACGTGATCGAGAACCACAACCTGCACGGGTTCGACCTGCCGTTCCTGCACGAGCGCGCGCGGCGGCTCGGCGTGCCGCTCGCGCTCGGCCGCGCGGGTGCGCCGGGACTGCGTCGGCGGCCCGCTGCGCGCGGCGCCTCGATCGGCCCCGGCAAGACCGAGCGCGACGACGACGACGACCCGATGCGGCGGGCGCGCTTCACGGTCCCGGGCCGCGAGCTGATCGACACGATGGACGCGGTGCGCCGGCACGACTTCGCCGCGCGTGACCTCCCGGGGCACGGCCTGAAGGTCGTGGCCCGCCACCTCGGGCTCTCGCGGCCCGGCCGCGTCGAGATCGCCGGTCGCGAGGTGGCCGCGGTGTGGCGGGCCGACCCCGAGCGCGTGCGGCGCTACGCGATGGACGACGTGGACGACGCCGAGGGGCTCGCGCGCACGCTCGGCGGCGCGGCGTTCGCGCTCGCCAAGATGGCGCCCCGTCGCTACGAGCGGCTGGCCGATGCAGGTCCGGCGACGGGCGTCCTCGACCCCTTGCTCGTGCGCGCCTACCTGCGGTCGGGTGCGGCGCTGCCCGCGCACGAGCCCGGCGACGGAACGCAGCACCAGGGCGCGGCGCTGCACCTCTTCGCGTTCGGCGTCGCCGAGCGCATCGTGAAGGCCGACGTCGCGAGCCTCTACCCTTCGCTCATGCGAGAGCACCGCATCGGGCCCGCGCGGGACCGGCTCGGGGCGATGCTCGCCGTCGTCGATCGCCTGCTCGAGCTGCGCCTCGCGGCGAAGGCCGCCGGGCGCGCCGCGGCGCGCGGCTCGCCGCAGCGTCACGAGCAGGAGGCGCTCTCGGCGGCGATGAAGCTCGTGATCAACTCGGCCTACGGCTACCTCGGGGCCGTCGGGCTGACGCGCTTCAGCGACGTGCACGCTGCGAACGAGGTCACGCGGCGAGGTCGCGAGCTGCTCGAGCGGATCTGCGACGCGCTGCGGGCTCGCGGCGTCACGCTCCTCGAGGCGGACACGGACGGCGTGTATTTCGCGGTCCCGGCGTCGTTCGGGGAGGCGGACGAGCGCCGCGTCGTGGCCGAGGTGGCGGCCCAGCTTCCGGCGCGCGTGAAGCTCGAGCACGACGGACGCTACGCGGCGATGCTCTCCCACGAGCCGAAGAACTACGCGCTCCGGACCTACGACGGAGTGGTCGTGCTGAAGGGCGTCGCGTTCCGATCGAGCCGCGCGGAGCCCTTCGGCGAGCGGTTCCTGCGCGAGGCGATCGCGGCCCTGTTCGACGCGGACGTGCCCCGTGTGCGAGAGGCGTACGTGCGGACCGTGCTGGCGCTGCGGCGTCGCGAGATCCCCACGCTCGAGGTGACGACGCTCGTGCGACTGCGCAAGACGTCGCGCGAGTACCTCGCTTCCCGCGGCGAGCGGCGCGAGCTCGCGTGCGAGGCGCTGCTCGCCGCGGGTCGCGACCGCTGGTCGCTCGGGGAGCGCGTGCGCGTCTACCGTGCGACGGGCGGTCGCGCGGCCCTCTTGCCCGTCGACGAGGACGGCCAGGCGGGCGCCGACCCGCGCGACTACGACACCGACGCCTACCAGCGCGTGCTGCGGGACTCGTTCGCGTCGCGCCTCGAGCGCAGCCTGGCGCCGGAGGTGTTCGCCGCCGTGTTCGACGACCCGATGCAGCCCTCGCTCTTCGCCGCGACGCTCGCCGACGCGCGGCCGACGCTCACGGTCCTGCCGCGGGGAGGGCCCGCGGGCTCAGTGTGACTCGACCTCGAGCTCGACGCGCTCCTCGCCGCCGGCGTGGACGCGGATGGTGCGCGTCGTGGTGGGCTCGACGAAGCCGGCGGCGATGCGGTGCGAGCCGGCGCGCAGCTCGCTGTGGACCGGCGCGCGCCCCACGTAGCGGCCGTCGATCCAGACCAGGCCCCAGGGGCTGACGACGACGTGCACGCGGCCCCGGCCGCTCGCCTCGCGCGCATCGGCGCCCTCGCCGGTCGGGCTGGCAGGAGCGTCGGACGCGGGCGGTGCGTGATGCACCGTCGTCGACGGCGGAGGCGGGCGGGCGGCGATGCGGGTCGGAGCGGGAGGCGCCGCGACCGTCGTCGTGGCGGGCACGACCACCGCCGTGGTCGCGGGTGCCGCGCGCCTGGCCTCGCTCTCACCCTCGCTCTCGCCCTCGCTCCCGGTCTCGCTCCCGGCCCCGCCGGCAGTCGCGACCTCGTCGCCCCCCTCGCCGCTCTCGCGGCCCAAGACGACGTACGCTCCCGTCGCCGTCACGGCGAGCAGCGCCGCGACGGCGAGCCCCCCGGCGACGAGCACCCACGGCGAGCGCCCGGCGCGCGCGGCCGACGCTACGGGGCCGCTGCTGCGCTCGGTGACGGGCTCGGCGCCGGGGCCCTCGGGCAGCGCCGTCACGACCATCGGCGTCGCGGCCGCGCGTATCGGTGCCGGCCGTGTCGAGGGCGTCGTGCTCGGGTGGGGGCTCGCCATCTGCGTCGCCGCGAGCGCCTCGTCGAGCGCCATCGGCGGCGGTGTCGCAGGCTCCCGCGAGAGCGCCTCGAGCCGCGCCTCGTAGGCCGCCGTCACCAGCTTGCCGAGCTGTCTGCGCGCGACGACCGCGGCGGGCAACATCGGGGCGAGGCGCTCGACGACCTCGTGCCCGGTCGCCGGCCGCTCCTCTCTCCGGTGCGAGAGCAGCGCCTCGATGGTGTCGCGCAGATCCTGCGGCGCATCGGGCGCCAGCTCGTGGATCGGGCGGCGCTCGTTCTTGGCGATCAGGAGCACGAGCCGCGCGTCGGCGTCCGCGTCGAAGGGGCGCACGCCCGCGAGCATCTCGAAGCCGATCACCCCCAGCGCGAACATGTCCGCGCGCGGATCGAGCGCCGCTCCGTCGAGCTGCTCGGGCGCCATGTAGGCGAACTTGCCGCGCATCATGGTCGCCGTCGCCTTGTCGCCGCCGCTCAGCGCCTTGGCGATGCCGAAGTCGGCCACTTTCACCTCGCCCTGCGTGCTGAGGAGCACGTTCGACGGCGAGAGGTCCCGGTGCACCACACCTTCGTGCGCGCCGTCGCCGCCGTGTGCCTCGTGCAGCCCGTGCGCGATCTCGCTCAAGAGGTAGCCGACGAGCTCCGGTGGCAGGCGATGGTCCGGCTGCCGCTCGAGCACGTGGTCGAGGTCGACGCCCTCGACGAGCTCCATCACGAGGTAGGGCGTCCCTTGGTAGTCGGCGACGTCGAGTACCGGCACGAGGTTCGCGTGCCGGAGGCGCGCGCTGATGTTCGCCTCGCGGTGGAAGAGGCGTCGCGCGGTCGCGTCCTTGGCGTAGGCGGGCAGGATCCGCTTCAGACAGACCCGCTGCTCGATGGTCTGCATCCGTCGCACCGCGACGAACGTCTCGGCCATCCCGCCTGCCCCGAGCCGACGCTCGATGGCGTACGGCCCGATCCGGGTCGGCGTCTCCGACATCTCGCGCCGAGGCTAACACGCAACGCACCGAACCCGCCGCCGAGAAGGGCGCATGCGACGCCGCATCGAGGCGCTGGCCGACCGGCTCGACGAGTTCGTGTCCGAGGACGCGCACGACGCGCTCGTGCTCGATCTGCGGGGCGACGGCGCCTCCGGCGTGGTCGGCGCGGCGCTCGATCTGCTCGAGCAGCGCGGCAGCATCGACGTCTCGATCCCGCTCTTCGACGACTTCCGGGGCCGCGCGCCGTTCGAGGTCGCGCTGCAGGCCTTCGTCGACGCGTTCGCCGCGGAGGCCGGGCTCGACCTGCCGGCACCGTGCCCAGGTCCGGCGTCCGAGACACGCGCGCTCGACGCGCTCGTCGCGTTCGCGGCGGCCGCTCGCGCCCGCGGGGACGTCCGCGTCGCGGTCTGGCTCTGTCCTCGCGCGATCGCGGACGGCCCCGGCTACCTCGACGCAGCGATGTCCCTGATCGCTGCGGCACGGCGCGTGGATCCGCCGCTGCGGATCGCCGTGCGCGAGCCGGACGGTGAGCCCTCGCTTCGCGCCCGGCTCCGGCGCGCTGCGCTCCCCACGCTCGAAGAATGCGTCGACGTCTCGAGCGCGGCGGTCCGCGACGCCCTCGCGGAGGAAGCGGTGGATCCGGCCAACGACCCCGACGTGCGCGCCGCGGCGCTGCTCTCGGTCGCGATGGCGGACGCCGCCGCGGGGCGCGGCGCGGAGGCGCTGTCGGTCCTCGCGACGCTCGCGGACGGGTTCGAGGCGCGCGGCGACAGCGCGTCGCGCGCTCTCTGCTTCGTCCTGATCGGCAACGCGCTGGCCGCGCTCGGTGATCTCGCCGAGGCCCGCGCGCGGGTGTCGCAGGGGCTCGCGCTCGCGGTCGAGGCAGGAGCGACGGGCGTCGTCCTCGGCGGCGCGATGCTGGCCGGACACCTGTCGATGCAGGCCGGGGACGCGGCCGACGCGGACGTGCGCTTCGACGTCGCCGCGCGCCTCGGCGCACGGGTCGGCGCTCCGCTCGTCGTCACCGAGGCGCTCCTCGCGCGCGGGCGGGCGCTCGAGAAGCGCGGTCTCGCAGGGCAGGCCTGTGACGCCTGGCGCTGCGCCGCCGAGGCGGCACGCCGCGCCGCCACGGCGGCGCACGAGCGGCGCGCTCTGTCGGAGCTCGCGCGCGCGCTGCGCGAGGAG